>JAQDWB010000009.1 GCA_027673765.1 Coriobacteriaceae bacterium AM113-163 | reverse complement strand
CTCGGGACGCTCTTACACCACGTCTGCGCGCGCCACCGTCATAAAGTCCCGAATCGTCATATTTAGAGGGTTGATTCTATCCAATCCGAATCGATTGGTCTTAAATACTTTCCAGATGATATGTTACTGCTCAAACCACAGTACTCATATTTACCATTTTTTGCCCACAGGGTCTATTCGAGGATAGTTTCCTGCGCCTCCAGCCCACCTCATGGCCGCCAAAACCCATTCAGCAACAGCTACCGCACATTTTGACACCAGCCAAACACCACTCACGGAGGTGTACTCCGCTATCGCCGAACCAAAATCAGAGTCGAGTCCCTTAAAAATCAAAATAACGTACCCTCATTTCAATGAACTCCGACAAGAACGGCATTTACATGAGCACCGTCACGCATCAATACGCCCTCATCGGGGGCACGCTATTCCAATTCAAGAAAACCGTCGCCCATGTATCGGAGCCGCACAGCCAAATCGTCATCTGCGGCAACGGTCCAGACATCCGTTACGCAACACTGGAAGAATGGGAGAAAGCTGGCGAATCTTTCGATAGACGGGCACAGGTCGAGGGAATCGTCACCAGTGCGAGCACAGCGCGCGACAAATTGGAACTCTTTCGCAATCTCTTTACTGGCCGCAAAGATGTTTACGCTCATGGGTACCGCAGAAAAGACGGGGGAATCGGCTATACACCAGCCTGCGCAAATGAGTGGAAGGCAGGCATTTGCCCCAAACTAAATCGTCAGAAAACCAAATGCGCGGAATGCGGCAACCGCGTCTTCCCCGAGCTGAGCGATGCCACGATCATCGCCCATATCAAAGGCAACGACGACAGGCTCCGAGACGTCATAGGTCAATACGTTCTCGATAGTGACAGCAACACAAAAGTCCTGGTCATCGACTTTGACGGATCCGATTGGAAAGAAGCGACAAACGCCATTCGGCTTGTCGCAAAAAACCATGGAATCGATGCTGCAGTCGAGCGATCGAGATCAGGTAACGGCGCACATGTCTGGTTTTTCTTCCTAGAGCTCACCAGCGCAAAGATCGCACGAGAATTTGGAAGCAGCCTTATCACCGAAGCGGCGGCGCTCAACAAGACAATCACCTTTGAAGCTTTTGACCGGATGCTGCCCGCGCAGTCCACCATTCCTGAGGGCGGCTTCGGAAATCTCATAGCACTGCCTTTTCAAGGAAAAGCGCAGCGAAAAGGGAACAGTGTATTTGTTGACGAGCAATTTGAGCCCTTTCCCGATCAATGGCTTTACCTTTCGCAAATTCAGCTGATTCCACATGCAACGGTGCAAAATCTGATCGAAAGCATCGACAATAAACCGCATGGAATATCAGCTGCAGTGGCGGGAAACACCGCCGCGCCACATTCTCAGAGGCCGCGAAAGCGGCTTCCGCTCGCGCCGCAGGACTTCCCGTCATCGCTACCCGTCACGCAAGCCGATATGCTCTACATAACCGAAAAATCTCTGAGCCCGGCCGCCCAGATGGAGGTTCGCAGGCTTGCAACATTTGCCAACCCGGAATTCTTCCGTGCCCAATCAATGCACCAATCGGTATTCGGCAAACCGCGGTACATAGACCTCAGCGAACTTAGAGATGGCTGCGTTGCGATTCCCAGAGGCTGTAAAGCACAACTCGAGCGGCTGCTTCAAGAAGCCGGCGCTTCTGCTCACTATTCAGACAAGCGCATGTCGGGCAATCCAATTGTGATGACATTTAAAGGGGCTCTTCGCCCTGAACAGCAAATTGCCGCCGAACAGATGCTCAACTGTGAAGACGGGATCATGTCCGCGCCGACGGGTTTCGGGAAAACCGTCATTGGAGCCTATCTTATTGCTGCCATCGGTCTTCCAACGCTTGTCATCGTTCCCAAGACTGCGCTCATTGCCCAATGGAAATCCCAGCTCGAACGGTTTATCGACATTACGGATAACAGAAAGCCAGTTCGAACCCCAAAAGGACGAATCAGTAAAAGGCAGCCTCCGCTCATTGGCCAAATCGGAGGAGGCAAAACCGCCATAAGCCATCTCATCGACATTGCTTCATTCCAGTCTTTGTCCAGCAAGGACCCCCAGACCGGAGAACCAATAGCCAAGGAGTTCGTTCGTGATTACGGCCTCATCATCTGTGATGAATGTCACCATGCAGCCGCACCACAGCTTGAGCTCGTCCTCAAGTCCGCTCCAGCCAAATATGTATACGGCCTTTCCGCGACGCCCGAACGCTCGGACGGACTCACGCGAGCACTCTCAATGCTCTGCGGCCCGCTTCGCCATGTCATTGATCCAAAAACGCAAGCAATCCAACAGGGAATTCAGCGCGTTGTTAGGCCGCGTTTTACCGGAGTTCGACTACCCGCCTACGAACCAGGGGCGTCCTTTAATCAAGTTCTCGATCTCCTGTGTGCGCACACAGCGAGAAACGAAGCGATTGTCGACGATGCCCTCGAGACCGCGTCAAACGGTCGACATCCGCTTGTGCTATCCAAAAGGAAAAAACATGCCGAAGAGCTATGTAGGCTGCTTCAAAGCCGCGGACACGAACCTATACTCTTAACCGGAGAAATCGACGCCAAAGAAAGAAAGGCAATACTGAACAGCCTTCCCGGCTTCGAGCATGAGCATCGAATTATCATCGCAACCGAAAGCCTTCTGAGCGAGGGTTTCGACCTGTCTTACCTTGACACTCTGCTCATTGCCACACCGATATCTTGGGACGGCAGCATAACGCAGCAGGCAGGCAGACTACATAGAAGTCACGAGGGCAAGCAGCGGGTTGAGATATTCGACTATGTTGATTTGTCGATACCCATGCTCGCGCGTATGTACCAGAAGAGACTCAAGACCTACGCAAAGCTAGGGTATGAAGTCTTTGCAGCAAATGACAACAAACGGGCCGATCAAAACATCCTCGTTAGGCCGGCAAGGGCCGTGGAGGCCTTAGCGGATGACATCGCGCGCGCAACGAAAAGCATTTTTATTGCCGCGCCCTACGCATCCGCTGCATGCCTCGCAAAGCTCGCTGCCGTACTCACAGGCGCCGCCGCCCGTGGGATTGCCCTTGAGATTTTAATTGCCTCGACTCCGCACAATGACGTGAAAGCGATTTTTACCGAGATAAACGTCGACTATTCCATCAAAGACGAAGGGCGCCTGTGCGCGTCAGTAATTGACGAGGAAACCGTCTGGTACGGAACCATTCCATTACTGGCCTTTCCTAAGAAAGAGGACTGCAGCATCCGTTTCAAAAGCAGCGAAGTTGCAGCCGAGCTTTTAAGCGAAATCCAGCGAAGAGGAGAACCGGAGGTCGCAGCCACGAACGGGACGTCTCCAACAGTTACGGTGGAATAGGGGCCGTTTTTGGCCAATCGGCCGCGAATCAATCCCTATCCCCTGCGAATCATAAGCGAGCAATCAGCCCTGCGGGCCCTGAAACAGCTCCTCATGCGAGCCCATTCTGACCAGTCGGATCACAGGATTAGTCTTATACGGCAAGTAGAGCACGACCACATCGACCAAGCCATCGGATAGATGGAAATCGATGTGGCCGTTGTAGTTTCCGCCCGGGTTTGAAAGCTCATGGGCGCCATATTCCGCGGGAAGCGAGCCGCGAGCTGCAAGCTCTGCGACCGCCGCCCTAAACTCGGTTTTTAACTGCGGATGCATGCGCATCGTTCGTTTGTAGTCCGCCTTAAATTGAGCCTCGACTTTAATCTCGAACATCGCTAGTCCTCATCGAGGAATAACATAAGCTCATCAGCGTTGTTGAATGACGGACTATCGTCCAGCAAAATCCCCAACTCATGAGCCTCGGCAATCACCATGGAACGCCTCGTTGCCTCATTGGGAACTTCGGATCGACCAACAATCTCAAAAGGAATCTTTCGCTGATTTACAAGCTGACGAACAGCAAGGTTGAGAAACGAATTGAGACTCAGGCCAACCGAATCCAAGAACTCAGTCGCCTGTTCCTTGAGCCCCTCTTCGATGCGAACCGTCGTAGGCTTAACTGTTGCTGCAGGCATTTGCGACCTCCTCGCTCTCGTCTTTTGCATCAGTATACCCAATATGCATGGCAATGTGATGTTAGATAGCATCAGATTGCCATGCATATTCATGTCGCGTGGACACGAATGCTCTACATCAGTCCGCTCAGGGCGATGTCGACGGCCTCGTTGAGGTCGTCGGTGATGTGGACGAGGTCTGGATCGAGTGGGCTGATCATGCCGGCATCCATCACCGGACCGTTGAGCCAGTCGAACAGGCCCTGCCAGTACTCGGTGCCCACCAAAACGAGGGGCATGCGCTTAACCTTGTGCGTCTGCACCAGCGTAAGCACCTCGAACATCTCGTCGAGCGTACCAAAACCACCGGGAAACACGATGGCGCCCGAGCTGTATTTGACGAACATGGTCTTGCGCACAAAGAAGTAACGGAAGTCCATGCCAAGGTTCACGTATTTGTTGAGCCCCTGCTCGTGCGGCAGCTCAATGCCCAAACCAACCGACTTGCCGTTGACACTCGCCGCTCCCCTGTTGGCCGCTTCCATGATGCCGGGGCCGCCACCGGTGATGACCGCCACGCCGCGCTGGGCAATCTTGCGCCCGACGGTACGCGCCGCCTTGTAGAGCGGATCGGTCTTGGGCGTACGGGCACTGCCGAAGATGGTCACTGCAGGACCAAGCTCGGCAAGCGCGCCAAAGCCATCGACAAACTCTGCCTGGATGCGCAGCACGCGCCAGGGGTCGGCGTGCAGCCAGTCGGTCGAGCCCTCGGGCGCCAGCAGGTTGGCGTAGGTGTTGTCCTTAGGAATCATGGGGCCGCGCATAACCACGGGGCCGCGTCGGTACGTCTCGTCGTAGGCCGGCTCGCCCTCGACGTTCTCATTCTTAATCATGGGATACTCCTATCGAAAAAAGAAACGGGCGGGGTCGACGCCATGCGTCAAACACCCGCCCGAACATCAACTATTCGGTATGGTACCCATGATGCATCATGCGCTTGCAAGGCATCGGTCAGCGGTCGCGGCTCTTAGTAATCCACCGCGGCAGGACTATTCATCCAATCGCTCACGAATGCGCCGTAGCGGCCCTCGATAATGGCCTGGCGGGCACGCTGCATAAGGTTGAGCAGGTAGTAGATATTGTGCATCGAAAGCAAAATGCCGCCGAGCATCTCCTTCTGCGTGACCATGTGGCGAATGAGCGCGCGGCTGTAGCCGCCCGTGCACACCGGGCAGGTGCAGGTGGGGTCGATGGGGCCGTCGTCGTGCGCAAAGCGCGCGTTACGGAAGTTAAGGCGACCTTCACTGGAGAACGCCGTACCCATGCGACCGGTGCGCGTCGGCAGCACACAGTCGAACATGTCGATGCCCACGCCCACGCCGCGTACGAGCGTGGTGGGGTTGCCGACACCCATCAGGTAGCGCGGCTTATGCTTGGGCATGTACTCGCTCACGAGCGGCGCCAGGGTCTCGAACATGGTCTCGTGATCCTCGCCCACCGAATAGCCACCGATACCATAGCCCGGGAAGTCGCCGCACTCCTCCAGATGGCGCAGCGAACGCAGGCGCAGATCCAGGTGCATGCCGCCCTGAACGATGCCAAAGAGCGCCTGGTCATCGCGGGTATGCGCCTTATAGCAGCGCTCGGCCCACATGCTCGACAGCTCAACGGCGCGCTCAACGTAGGCGCGCGTGGCGGGATAGCCCGGGCACTGGTCGAGCTGCATGCAGATATCGGAGCCGAGTTTCATGGCGATTTCCATGTTGTCCTCGGGCGTCCAAAACACGTGGCGGCCGTCGTAATCGTTGACAATAAAGCGCACGCCCTCATCGGTGAGCTTGACGGCATCGTTGTGGCTGAAGACCTGGAAACCGCCCGAGTCGGTGAGGATGGGGCCGTGCCAGTTCATGAACTTGTGCAGGCCGCCCAGCTCGGCGATGGTATCCTCGCCGGGACGCATGGACAGATGATAGGTATTGGCGAGCACGATCTGGGCGCCGAGCTTCTTGACAGTCTCGGTAGGAATGCCCTTGACGTTTGCCTTGGTGCCCACGGGCATAAAAATCGGCGTCTCGATGTCGCCGTGCGGGGTGTGCAGTACGCCGGCACGCGCGTGCGTCGTCGGATCCTCGGCAATCAGGTCGAATTTAAAAAGGTTCTGGTCCATAAACTGGAACTCCTTGGTTGCGGTTCATACGCAAACCATTATACGGGCAACCCGCAAGAAGCACCGACTCGACAGAAACTGGCGCGAGGAGGATACGGCAGGGACACGGCAAATGAGCGTGGATTTTTGGACGCTTACCGGATGAGCGTGGATAATCTCCCACTTTTGCCCAAAGCACAGCCCAAAAACGGGAGATTATCCACTTTCATTCTGCGGGCACTCATTTAAGTACGTTCCCGATGAGTGGAGCTATTTACCAGCCACGGCAACGCCGATATTTTGGCAAAGACAGCGAGCGGGTCGCATTTGAGACAAGGTGCCGTGAAATGAAAGGGCGCTGACCTTCTGGTCGCGCCCTTGAAATTGAACGGCAGATTGTCCAAATGCGGCCCGCGCAGCGTCGGCTGGTCCGCCGTTCGTTAGAACGGCGGAACCTGAGGCGTAACTCCTACGGGCGCTGGCCCATGCCACCCTCGAGGGTGACGGTCTCGCCGTTCATATACTTAAAGTCGGGACCGCAGAGCTGAACGACAACGCGGCCGATTTCCTTCTCGACGTCGCCGTAGTGGCCTGCCGGCGGCATGTGGACGTTGGCCTTGAACGCCTCGGGATAGGCATCTTGGAAGTTCTCGAGCGCGGCGGTCCAAGCAAGCGGGCAAACGATGTTGACGTTGATGCCGTCCTTGCCCCACTCGTTGGCGGCGACGCGAGTCAGGCCGCGGATGCCCTCCTTGGCGGCAGCATAGCTGCACTGGCCGTAGTTGCCAAACAGGCCGGCGCCCGAAGCAAAGTTGACCACGGAGCCCTTGGTCTCCTTCAGGTGCGGATAGGCCTTCTGCATGTACAGATAGGTGGCATACAGACCGGAGTAAATGGCCAGGTTAAACTGATCCATGGTGTGGTCGGCGATGGTCACGCCCGAGGCGCTGGCCTGAGCGTTGTTAACGACGGCGTCGATGCGACCGAACTCCTCAATCGCCTTGTCGATAACGTTCTGCACGACGGCCTCGTTGTCCTGACCGGCGGAGACATCGGCCTGAACAGGAAGAACCTTAACGCCGTACTCAGCCTCGAGAGACTCCTTGGCGGCCTCGAGCTTGGCAACGTTGCGGCCGGTGATGACGAGGTTCGCGCCCTCCTTGGCAAAAGCGATATCGATGCCGTAACCGATGGAGCCAGCGGAGCCGTCCTTGAGCGTGGCCTTGCCGCCGCCGGTGACGATCACGGTCTTACCAGTGAAAAGTCCCATACAAAGTCCTTTCAAATCGCGACGGGCCCGCCCGTCGACTGCGCGCATCCAACTTCACGCGCCAAAAGCTGACATGCAACTTTAGCGTGTTCAAGTGAATAGAAAAGGCCTCGGTAGGCGAACGGCATAACGTCTTTCGGCGAAGGGATTGTCAAGTACAAACTGGATAAAGTGGCCGAGTTTTTGCTATCGACACGAGCCATCGAACACGTTTTGAAACTTTGCTGCAGCGCGCGGGATGTCGGCGCGAGACTTTATCATAGGGTGACAAACAACGATGAGGAGCACATGCCTATGACAGACGAGCTGGACCCCCAGACTCAACAGCATATTGATAACTCCGCAGACACCATTGACGACTGCGATACTTCCACCAGAAGCGATGGCGGCATTGATACCGCTGTCGAGGAGGCTCCTGCCGCCGCAGACGAGGCCGCAGACGCAAATGTCGCCGCAGAGCAAGACAAAGAAGAGCAGCTAGAGCAGCCGGACCCGAGCGATACTGAGCCCAAGGCTGAGAACGCTCCGCAAGCAGCAGGCCCCATCGAGGTGTCTTCGGAAGAAGAGCTCGACGCCGTCATGGACTCCATGATGGATGCCGTCAAAGCGATGAAAGACGCCGTGGCCGACGCTGACGTTGACGCCGAGGAAGAGGAGGCCGCCGAGGCAGCCTCGACCTTCGTACCCGGCGAGACTCCGGTTGCCGACCAGGGCAGCACCATGCCCTCGTTTCTGCAGCTCGAGCATCCCACGATTGGCGCCGATGCGGTCGACCCGCACGCAGCAGGCTTTTCTGTAATCGAGGGCGGTACCGGCAATATCGCCGTGCCGCAGGCTGCCGATGCGGACGCTGCCGACACCGCTCGCCCGACCGCCCCGCACTCCTCCGCCGCGAGCCGCGATCTGGGGACCGCTGTCTCGAACACTGCGAACGCCGTGGGCACCTTTATCGCCCAGGGTGCCTCGGCCATGCGCGAGATGAACGCCGCGAAAAAGGCACTTGCCGATGCCCGCGCCCACCTGGCCGAACTTGAGCAGCGCATTGCCGATCAGGCCGAGGAACTCGAGACGCGCCAGGATATCGCAGGCCGCTACGACCAGATCGTCGCCGACCAGCGCCAGGCGATTGCCACGGCCCAAAAGACTGCAGCGGCCGCCGAGATTGACCGTGATGCCCACGCCTCCAAAGCGACAGAGCTCAAGGGTCAGCTCGAACAAATGAAGACAGAGGATGACGCGACTGAGCTCCGTCTGAAGGCCGCGCTCGATGCCGTGGAGGCCCGCGAGGCGAGCTCGCGCGAGACCGGCAACCGCCTCGTTCGACGTCTTGAGGATTCCAAGCGCATCCGCGACAAGGTGAAGGCAGAGCGAGACGCCGGCATTGCCGCCGCACAACAAACCGTCGACGCCACGCGCGCCCAGCTCGAGACGCTGCGTCATGAGTATGCCGAGCTGCAACGCAATCCCTCGGCAAATCCCGCCAACTATACGGTGCGCACCAGCGAGCTCTCGATGCAGATTTCCGACACGGCAGATGCCCTGCGTAAAGCCGAAGAAGATGTCCCGCGCATCACCGCCGACCTTGAGCACTCGCTTGCCGCAGCCGAGCAGGCCGTCGAGCAGGCTCAAGCCCCTATCGCCGACGCAAAACGCGCGCACCAAGCCGTGACGACCGAAGCCGATGCCGCGCGCGACGAGCTGCAGACGGCGAAGACAGCCGCCGCGACTCGTCAGCGCGAACTGCGCGAGAAGATCACTGCCGAGGACAAGGCACGCCGCGACCAGGAGCAGAGCATCGCCAACGCCCAAGCAGATGCCGCACATGCGCAGTCGATCATCGAACAGGCGACCGAAGTGCACGACCACCCAGAGATCACTGAGTCGCTTGCAGGATCCTTGGCCCGAGACAAAGCCGAACACACCGAGACCGAGCGAGAAGTCGCCCAGCTCGAGGCCACCGAGGACGCGGTGCGCGAACGTACCCGCGACTCACGCATCAAATTCACCGGCGCCATCGTCTGCATCGTTGCCGTAGTTCTCGTGATCATCTTGATCTGGCTGTTCGCGAGCAAGTAACCACTCCCCAACGATTACAAGGACTGTCCCCAGGTGCCGGCACATAAGGAACGTCCCCAAGTGCCAACAAAGGCGACGCCGATGTTTTGGCGCGGACAGCGAAAACCCGCTAGAGCGGCATCCTCTTGACAACCAAAGAAATGCCGGTGTTTTGGCAACGACAGCGAGCGGGTCGCATTTGAGACAAGGTGACGTGAAACAAAGGGGCGCTGACCTTCTGGTCGCGCCCTTGAAGTTGAACGTCAGATTGTCCAAATGCGGCCCGCGCAGCGTCGAGCAGTTACGCGGTTCGTAGAACCGCGTAACTAAAGGATGAGCATCGCATCGCCAAAGCTGAAGAAGCGGTAGCGCTCCTCGATGGCGGCAGCATAGGCATCCATGATCTGGTCGCGGGTGGCAAGTGCGCTCACGAGCATCATGAGCGTGGAGCGCGGCACATGGAAGTTCGTGATCAGCGCGTCGACCACGTGATAGGTCGAGCCGGGCATGAGGTAAAGCTGCGTCGTGGCGTTCTCGCGCACCACGATGTCACCGCGGCCAAGCGTATCGGCCCCGTCCTCGCGGCCTTCAAAATAGCGCGCCGTCACGGCCGGATCGGACACCGGCGCGTCCGTGTCAAACGCGCTCTCGAGCGAGCGCACCGCGGTAGTGCCGACGGCGATCACACGATGGCCCTCGGCCTTGGCCTTATGCACGGCGTCGACAACCTCCTGCGACACGTGGTAGCGCTCGGTGTGCATGACGTGCTGCGTAGGGTCGTCCTCCTCCACCAAGCGGAAGGTATCGATGCCCACCTCGAGCTCGACGGCGGCAAACTTGGCACCCTTGGCCTCAATAGCGGCCATGAGCTCAGGAGTAAAATGCAGACCCGCCGTAGGAGCGGCAGCCGAGTGCTCCTCCTTCATGGCGTAGACGGTCTGGTACTTCTCGGGATCGCCCTCGTAATCGGTAATGTAAGGCGGCAGCGGCACGTGGCCGGCAGCATGGAT
Source organism: Coriobacteriaceae bacterium AM113-163 (assembly GCA_027673765.1). Lineage (GTDB taxonomy): Bacteria > Actinomycetota > Coriobacteriia > Coriobacteriales > Coriobacteriaceae > Collinsella. The sequence continues at coordinate 68,907 of JAQDWB010000009.1, read as the reverse complement.
GGCCTCGTCGAGCGTGCGCGGGTCGCCGGCGGCATTGCAACCGGCCGGCTCAAAGCGCACCAGACGGCCACCGCGGCTATCGGTGACAAAGTCGACGACCTCGGCCGTCAGCACCACGGAAGCCCCCTCGGGCGCATGGGCGCCGCCCGCACGATACTCAATCTGAGCACCGGGCTTCAGGCGCTTGCCTGGCTTGACCAGGCACTCCCAAACGTGACCCAGCGGGTCAACATCCTCGCGGCGCTTGAGCAGCAGCGTCTCGACCACGCCGCCCGAGCCCGTCTTGCGACCGATCAGACGGGCCGGCATCACGCGCGTCTGGTTGATGACGAGCACGTCGCCCGGCTCGATATAGTCGATGATGTCGCGGAAGATGCGGTGCTCGACGGTGCCGCCATGCTCTAGCGGCGTTCCTGTCTCGGAGCCTTTGCGATCAACCACCAGCAGGCGGCAGGAGTCGCGCGGCTCGGCAGGCGCCTGGGCGATGAGCTCTTCGGGCAGGTTATAGTCAAAATCATCGGTACGCATCTTTGCCTCTTTCACAAAGCGCGTCAGTCGAAAAAATCGACTGACGCGCGCATCATTCTCCCCTGTATCCTATCAGCTTGTTGAGAGAAATATAGTATGGCAAACAGATTTGCGACTGATTTCTCAACGCCCCGCTACTTAAGCGTTGCGTACATCACCGCCTTAATCGTATGCATGCGATTCTCCGCTTCTTGGAAAACACGAGACTTATCGGACTCAAAAACCTCGTCCGTGACTTCCATTTCGGCAACTCCAAACTTCTCAGCAATTTCGGCACCAACAGTAGTATTAGTATCGTGGAAGCTCGGAAGGCAGTGGAGGAAAATCGCCTCGGGCTTTGCCATAGACATCACCTCAGCGGTCACACGATACGGCGACATGAGCTTAATGCGGCTTTCCCACAGCTCTGCAGGCTGACCCATGCCAACCCAAACATCCGTGTAAATTACATCGGCATCACGAGCGCCTTCCTCAATATCTTCTGTAATGGTAATCGTCGATCCATGCTCGGCCGCAATACGACTACATTCTGCAAGGAGTTCAGGATCATAGGATGTAGCCCCCTCCGAATTTCCCCCGATTGGGCCGCAAGAACAGTAGTTAATGCCGAGCTTAGCGCAAATGACCATGAGCGAATCGGCGACGTTTCCGGCCGCCTTACCAAAAAATGTAAGTTTCCTGCCCTTAATCTCTCCAAACTCTTCACGCATGGTCAGAATATCGGCAAGCACTTGAGTCGGGTGAAATTCAGTAGTCAGCCCATTCCAAACGGGAACCCCAGCTTTTGCAGCAAGCTCCTCAACCTTCGCCTGTTCAAAGCCGCGGTATTCAATTCCGTCATACATGCGGCCAAGGACGCGAGCCGTGTCCTCAATCGACTCCTTTTTGCCCATCTGGGACGAGCCCGGATCCAAATAAGTTACGCCCATACCAAGGTCAAGTGCACCAACTTCGAAGGCGCAGCGAGTACGCGTGGAAGTCTTCTCAAATAGCAAAACAATATTCTTGCCTTCAAGGTATTTATGCGGAACACCGGCACGCTTCATGCTTTTGAAGTTAGCAGAAAGCTCAAGCAGATACTCAATCTCTTCCGTCGTGTAATCAAGCAGCTTCAGAAAACTGCGCCCAGCGATATTAACACCCATATTCGCCATCTCCTATCACAGTGGATTTGCAACTAAATATCTTCGCGCCAGAAGGGCATGCTCATGCAGCGCGGGCCGCCACGACCGCGGGACAGTTCCTCGGAGGGAACGACCAAAAGTTCCAAACCGTTCTTGTAGAGCTCATCATTTGTGACAACATTGCGCTCGTAAACACAGACTTTACCAGGAGCAACGGCAAGAGTGTTCGACCCGTCGTTCCACTGCTCGCGAGATGCCTCAACCATATCGCCGGCACCGCACTCAATAAGCTGCACCTTCTCCACGCCAGTAGCCATTTCAAGAATATGTTCAAGCGTGTCATCAATCTCTTGAACAGCGACCATTCCCTCAGAGTCACCACGAGTCAGACGATAAACACGAAGGGTCTCAAAAATACCGGGATAAACTGTGAACTTATCGAAATCCACCATGGTGCAAACGGTGTCAAGATGCATGTAAGCATAGCCGTTGGGGATTTTAATAGCGTAAACGGTATCGATCTCAGAACTCCCAGATCCCCAGAACAAATTCTTTGCAAGCTCCTCAATCGCAGCCGCCTCAGTTCGCTGGCTAATTCCAATAGCCAAGGTATGAGCGTTAATGTTAAGCACATCACCGCCCTCGATATGCCAGGGATTCTTATGGTCGTACCAAATCGGAGTCCCTGCATAATCGGGATGGTATTTGAAAATCGCTTCATAGAAGGGCACTTCACGATCTCGCTGTTTCCAATACATATGGTGAAGCAGAACGCCTTTGCCCACGGAAGCAAGAGGATCGCGAGAGAAATATGAACTCGGAAGAGGCTTCAACACCAAATCATCGGGCTTCGCATCCTCATTATCCATCATACTAAGCGTAGTCGAAACGCGAGGCAGCTCAAGGTCACGATAACGATACCCCCCCATAGCCTCAAGTACAAACTGATACGAATCTGAAATAGCGTCGAGCTTTTCACGAACAGCCTGCTCAAGCATAGGATTGACAATCCCGCTCTCAGCCATAAATGTATCGGTAAACTCAGCGCGAGCCGAGGGGCATGCATCCAGCGCTTCAGCAACGAGTTTCTCCATATAGAGAACCTCAACACCTTCGCTCCTCAGCAGATCCGCAAAGGCATCATGCTCCTTTTGAGCCACATCAAGATAGAAACAGTCGTGAATCCAGACATCCTCGAACTCTTCTGCCTTTACGTTCACAAGGTCACGACCGGGGCGGTGAAGCACAACTTTCTTGAGCTTACCAATCTCGCTGTGTACATTCAGTCCTTTAGACATTCCTGTTACTCCATTTCAGCTATGAAACCTACAGGGCAATAAGTCCCGAGATTGCTACGAATACGATATTGATGAGCGACACGACCAAGAAGAATTTCCAAACGGTCTTCCACCACTGGCCAAGCTTGATCTTGCACACGCCCAAACCCGCTACAAGAATGGCACTAGTAGGACAGATCAAAGACATCGTCGCGCTACCCATGGAGAGAGCCCACACGGCAGCCTCGGGATTAAGGCCCATGAGTTCGGTCAAAGGTCCAAAAATGGGAGCGGTCAGTGCTGCAAGGCCAGATGAGCTGGGAACCAGAATCGCCAGGAGGTTCTCAACCGCATAAAGAAGCGTAGTAAAGAGAACCGCCGGGATGCCGCCCAGACCAGTGGCGAGCGCATTGAGGATGGTATCGATGATCATGCCGTCAGAGGCAATGACAAGGATGCCACGCGCAAGTCCAACGACAATTGCCGAGAAAGCAAAGTCAGCGATACCCGCAACAAATTCCTGAGCGATGACGTCCTGACTAAAGCCCGCAATAACACCAGCCAACAGGCCCATGGCCAAAAAGACCGCAGAAATCTCGTTCATATACCAGCCCTGGGTCACAAGTCCCCAGATGATAAGGCACATTCCAGCGATAAATACCGCAAGCACGCCTTTTTGACGACCCGTAAATTCCGCATCAAGGGCAGATTCATCGGCAGCGAACTCGACTTTCTTGGCGATATCATCCTCAAATGTGATCGATGACTCAGGGTTCTTCTTTACCCTTCGTGCATAGAGGACAACCCAAGTAATTGCAACGGCGGTCAAAACAACCCAGGCAATCATACGCAGCCACAGCTGGGGGTTGCCCTGAATACCAAGAATACCTTGCGCAATGAGAACATTAAACGGATTAATCGTTGAGGCGATGTAACCCGTGCGCGCTCCAACGAACACGACCATGAACGCCGTCATCGAGTCGAAGCCCATAGCCATCATAATTGGCATGAAGATCGCAAAGAACGGGAGAGTTTCTTCCGCCATGCCAAAGCTCGTTCCGCCCAATGCAAAGAGAACCATCGCAATAGGAATAATTAGAATGTCTTTGTTCTTAAAGCGGCGAACGACACGACCCATTCCGCTCGTGATAGCGCCCGTTTTAGTAATAACCTGAAACGAACCGCCCACAATCAAGATGAATGCAACGACCTCAATTGCCTCTTGTATACCGCGCGTTGGAGCCTGAAGAACATCGAAGACGCCTTGTCTGAGATCTACTTCATCCCCGGTTTCCTCGTCAATATATGTCTTTTCACTCTGCTCATACGTACCTGCGACAGTGACTTCACGACCGTTCACCTCCTGACGCTGATAGGACCCAGAGGGAACAATCCACGTGAGAACAGCGAAGATGACCATAAGTGCAAAGATGATCGCATATACGTGCGGGACCTTGAACTGCTTGATGCCTTTCGAACTTTCCGCTGCCATATCTCCTCCTTCATTCCTTTTCCCATCTATCCAGCTGGCACCATAAATGTATGAGGTTGCTCAGCGGTGGTCGGCCAACCATCGCCATCGTGTCGCTTTTCACCTATGAACGGCAGCTAAAGTGACGTTATTAATCAATCTGATTATTAAAATTGATGTTATTTGTCAATTACATACGTCTTTTAACTTTTCCGCAACACAACAAGGAACCTGCCTTAGCCTTATATAAAAACCAGCAGGACAGGAGACAGACATGCAAGGCATACACGTAACAAATGAAATCGGTCATTTAAGAGCTGTACTTGTCCATCGACCAGGAGCTGAAACACAAAACTACCCTGATGCCGACTTCAGCCAAGTTTTCTCCCTGCGAAAATGGAGCGGTCGTTTTGACCTCGACAAAGCAATGTATGAGCACGATTCCATGGTTCAATTGCTTGAGAAGCATGGCGTAGAAACCATTGAAATTAGGGACCTTCTCGAAGACTCACTTGAAACTGAGCCCCAATCACTTAAATATTTTATTGATGACTACCTCCGTTGCAGCGGGGCAACAGGTAGAGAGTTCCTCGAGACAATAACCCAGTTGTTTGAGAACGCTAAGAACACCCAGGAATTGGTGAATATAGTACTTAACGGCATTCGCTTTGGAGACACTGAGCTATGTTCAAACCAGTCGGAAACACTACGGGCGCTCGTGCACGAGCAATTTGATCCCGCCTCGCTCTTGGTCAATCCCCTCAACACGCTTTTTTTCACTCGTGATCCTGCTGTGGTAGTCGGAGACGGCATCATCCTAAATCATATGTACTGGCCTGAGCGTGATCGTGAGGTCGCCTTATACCGGCAGATATTCACCCACCACAAGATCATGGGAGAAACTCCAGTATGTGATTTGAACAGGAGTAGTTACCATATCGAAGGCGGAGACATTATTGTTATCAGTGCTAAGACAATATTAGTTGGAATCTCTGACCGAACTGAACCCGCCGCCGTCGAGTCACTTGCCAAAGAGCTCCTGACCTCAAATAAATTCCAGACCACCGAGCTAATTGCGATTCGAGTCCCCTCTGACGGGCTGCGTATCCACCTCGATACGTTCATAAGTAGAATTGATCACGACGCGTTCCTCATCGATCGTGAGATATGCAATGCCGTTGATGCATACAGCATTCAACTAAAACGATCCGGAAGGGGCCTTACGATCACTCCTATCGATCGCACGATTCCGGAAATACTCTCTGCAGCCTGTTGCGAACCAATAAAAGTAATTGACTGCGGAGGCGGGAATCAAACCGCCTACGAAAGAGAACGCCGGAACAACGCAACGTCTATCCTTGCGCTCTCGCCAGGAAAACTATGCGTATATGAAGAAAACGTTTGGACCAACGAAGCGCTTGAGAAAGCAGGAATGGAATTATTCCCGCTATCCATTGACGAGCTCACCAAAGGCTATGGTGGCACAAACTGTCTATGCCTCCCTCTGTGGCGAGAGGATCTATAGCCATGGGCTTCGGGGCAAATATTCGTAAACTCCGCACCATGGAGCATCTTGGTCAGGCGCAACTTGCAGAGATGTTGGGGGTATCTAAAGAGACCGTTTGTCGTTGGGAAAAAAGTCGGTATGCCCCCCGTGAGCGCTATATTGAAAAGTTACAAGCGCTCTTCGGTTGCACCCGCGATGAACTTGTTGGCGAGGAAAACGGTTTAGCCGTAAAGCTCGCAAATAAAAGAATCGTCACCGACGAAGACCCTGCTATCCACGAAATGGAGGGCGCATTTCCCGTCATCGATATCGAATCGCAAAAGCGCCGCATCACGCACGGCCAACAAAATGCTTGCGCGCCTGTAGACGTAGCCAAACGTCACCCACATAGTGTTTTCGTTAAAATCAAAGGCGACGAAATGTCCCGCATTTACCCTCCCGGCAGCTTACTACTTGTCGATACCACCGCAAAGCCCTGGAACGGCTGTGCTGTATTGGCGCTCGCAGACGGTAAAACACCGGTAATTAGGCGATTTGCCGAAGGAAACGACATGATTGTGCTGTCGTCCCATTCATATGCAACAGCAAGTCCGGATCTGATGTTTAACAAACGGAGGATTAGAATCATAGGAGTCGTCGTTTGGTATCAAGCGAGCCACGATCACACGCTTAATTAAATCGACTTTCCCAAAAACGACCGTACCGCGCAGACAGCTCAAAGTCCCAGCCCAAACGAACTACTTTTTGGCGGCTTTGCGCTCGTCGCGGATGCGGGCGCGGTCCATGGCCGCCTCGACAGCAGAAAAGCGGCAACCACAGTAGTTCTGCCGATACATGCCCAGCTCGCGCGATCGGCGCGTAGCCTCGGGGTAGTACGGGCGAAAATCGCGAATGACCGGAGTGAGACCGCGGGCGGCAGCCAAGCGCTCGAGTACGTCATTGCAGGTGTCGAACAGCTGGTACGGCGAGACGGCGAGCGTCGTACCCACATATTCAAACCCGCGCTCCTGGGCAACGCGGCATGCCTCGGCCAAGCGCAAGGCATAGCACACGCGACAGCGACGGGGACGATCGGCACCCAACGGGGCCACGCCGGTCTCCCAGCGTTCGCGGTCCTCCCCGGCCTCGATGAGCTCGATGTCGCCGTCGGCACACCACCGGCGCAGCTCGTCCAAACGACGCTGCCATTCATCGCGCGGTTGAATATTGGGATTGGTCCAGCAAATCGTGGGCTCAAACCCCTCCTCGCGCAGCAGGCGAACCGGCTCAAGCGAGCATGGTGCACAGCACGCATGCAGCAACAACGACTTCATCGACATCTCCTCACCCAAAAAAGCGCACGCCAAAGGACGTATCCTCGCAAGCGACAATGCGGCGGTCGCGCAAAATGGTCCACACGTAATACCAGTCGCCTACACAGCCCGACAAATGCAAGCCGGCCGCCAGATAGCACAGCAGCGGATAGCCCGAAAACGCAAACCCCAGGGCAAACGCTGTCGTCACAACAACCGTCGGCGCCAGGCAAATGGCCATGTACCGCCGACGCGAATACACGACGCCCTCGGCGCAGGCATAGATCATCGCCGTCTCACGATTCGCGCCAAAGGTCACATGCGCGCCCGCAGGCGCCAGCAGCTTAAAAAACACCGCATGCACCAGCTCGTGCACGGCAAACGACGCTGCAGAAACCGCAGCCACACCGACCATCCAGCCCACGACGGTGGTCCAGCCGCCCGCCTCAGCCGCGTCCAAGTCCGCAGGCCCGCCCAACAGCATAAACACCGGCACCAGGCACACGGCAAACACCGCGATCACGGCCATCCCCCACACGAAGCAAGCGTGCAGAAAAACCTCGTCCTCAAACGCATGTATGTTGGAAATCTCATTCATAGCATCTTAGGATAGCGCCCCTGCCACGCACCCGCCCGCATGTGCGATAATGTCGAACGATATGCACGAATTGACCACCGCGCCGCCGAACCCCGTGCCCGGCCGCGCTCTTACCTATATGCGAAGGAGTCCCATGGCATCCAAATACTCCATGAACGACCGTCCCAGCTGGCCGCGCCGCGCCATCGTTACCGCCGGCGAGCCCTACGGCAACAAGGGTCTGCACTTTGGCCACGTCGGCGGCGTCTTTGTCCCGGCCGACTTCTTCGCCCGCTTCCTGCGCGACCGCCTGGGCCGCGAAAACGTCATCTTCACCTCGGGCACCGACTGCTACGGTTCGCCCATCATGGAGAGCTACCGCAAGCTCAAGGAGAACGAGGGCTACGACAAGTCCATCGGCGAGTATGTCGAGTCCAATCACTCCCGCCAGGCCGCGACCCTCAACAACTACAACATCAGCTGCGACATCTACGGCGGCTCGGGCCTTGAGCCGGCGGCCCAGATCCACAACGAGGTGACTGCCGAGATTATCGAGCGCCTGCACGAGCAGGGCACCATCTCCAAGCGCTCCACGCTGCAGTTCTACGATGCCAAGGCCGGCACGTTCCTCAACGGCCGCCAGGTCATCGGCCGCTGCCCCATCCAGGGCTGCAAGTCCGAGAAGGCTTATGCCGACGAGTGCGATCTGGGCCACCAGTTTGAGCCCGAGGAGCTCATCGCGCCCAAGAGCCAGCTCACCGGCGAGGTGCCCGAGCTGCGCCCGGTCGACAATCTCTACTTTGACCTGCCGGCCTACCTCGACTTTATGAAGACCTACACCGCCAAGCTCGCCCAGAACCCGCAGGTTCGCTCCGTGGTCTCCAAGACCATGGAGGAGTGGCTGCTGCCGGCTCAGCTCTACATCCAGAACAAGTTCCGCGAGGCCTTCGATGCCGTCGAGGACCAGCTCCCCGAGCACACCGTGCTGGAGCCCGAGGGCAACAAGAGCAGCTTTACCGTCACCTTCCCCAGCTGGAAGGAGCGCGACGACGCCCACGCGGTGCTCGCCAACGGTGGCGTGCGCTTCCGCAGCGGCAAGGCACTCGTGCCCTTCCGCATCACCGGCAACATCGACTGGGGCGTTCCGGTGCCCGAGGTCGATGGCGTCTCCGACGTCACCTGCTGGTGCTGGCCCGAGAGCCTGTGGGCGCCCATCAGCTATACGCGTACCGTGCTCGCGCGCGATGCCAAGGCCGCCGGCGTGACCGAGGGCGTCGCCGCCCAGGATGCCGCCCTCATGGGCGAGCCCGCCGCCGACTCCACGCAGGTGCCCGCACCCACCTACCAGCACAGCTCGCTCGACTGGCGCGACTGGTGGTGCTCTGACGACGCTCAGATTTACCAGTTCATCGGTCAGGACAACATCTATTTCTACTGCATCGCGCAGACCGCCATGTGGGAGGCCCTGGGCTGGGACCTCACGCAGAGCACCGTCAGCGCCTGCTACCACCTGCTCTACATGGGCAAAAAGGCCAGCTCGTCCTCGCAGACGCCTCCCCCGCCGGCAGACGACCTGCTCAACCACTACACCTGCGAGCAGATGCGCGCGCACTGGCTGTCGCTCGGCCTATCCGAAAAGCCGGTGAGCTTTAGCCCCAAGGCATACGACACGCGTGTGACCGGCAAGGACAAGGACGGCAACGAGGTACGCGCCTGCGACGACAAGCGCGTTATCGACCCGGCCCTTAAGGAGAGCGCGCTGCTGACCGGCGTGTTCAACCGTCTGGCCCGCAGCTGCTTCTACGGCGTCGCCGTCAAGGAAGGCGACGAGAGCCCCTACCGCAACGGCTGCATCCCCGCCGGTGCCGCTTCTGACACCGTGGTCGAAGCCGCCCAGCAGGCAGCCCTCGCCTTTGAGCAGGCCATGTACAAGTTCGAGACGCACCGCGCGCTTGCCGTGTGCGACGACTACCTGCGCGCCGCCAACAAGCGCTGGAGCGACGCTTCCAAGGCCGCCAACAAGCTCGAGGGTAACGAGGCAAACGCCGCGATGACGCAGGCCCTTGTCGACGCCTTTACCGAGCTGCGCGTGGCGACCGTCCTGATGCACGGTATTGTGCCGGCCGGCTGCGAGCTCATCTGCGAGTACTTCGACGTCGACCCGGTCGCTTTCTTTAGCTGGGATAACATCTTTGCCTCCACGGACGAGTTCGTGGAGATCCTGGGCGAGAAGCCCGGCGAGCACCGCGTGAAGCCGCTGCCCCCGCGCTTCGACTTCTTTAGCAAGCACGAGAGCCAGTACTAAACACTCGACATGTAATGGAATGGGAAGGAAAGACGGATGTCCAAGCCGCGTCGTCGTAAGCAGAAAAAGCAGGTCAAGGCCGAGCTCAAGCTTAGGCAGTTTGCCGCTACCGAGCTTTCCGACCAGCTTGCCGCCCAACACTCCGCCGCCGACCTGCCGCGCTTTATGGTCGACACGGTCGCCGGCGCCTATGCACCCGCCGATGCTCAGCTCATGATCGAGGGCTTCGGTGCCGCGGCCACACGCCCGGTCACGCTGCGCGCCAACACGCTCAAGGCAACCGCCGAGGACATCGCCGCGGCGCTCGATGCCGCCGGCATCGCCCACCGCCCCGTCGCATGGTACCCGGACGCTTCCATCCTGCCCGAGGCCCAGGTTTCCGACCTGTGGGACCTCGACATCTACCGCGACGGCAAGATCTACTTGCAAAGTCTGTCGTCCATGATGCCGCCGTTGGTCTTGGGCGCCCAGGCCGGCGAGGACATCCTGGACATGTGCGCGGCCCCCGGCGGCAAGACGACGCAGATCGCCGCCCTCACCCAGGGCCAGGCACACCTCACCGCCTGCGAGATGAGCATTCCCCGCGCCGAGAAGCTCGAAGCCAACCTCCACCGCCAAGGCGCAAAAAACGTGCCCGTCATGCGCATCGACGCACGCGAGCTCGACGAGTTCTTCCGCTTTGACCGCATCCTGCTCGACGCTCCCTGCACCGGCACGGGCACCGTCATCAGCGGCAACGAGAAAAGCCTGCGCGGCCTGACCGAGCAGCTGCTCGTCAAATGCGCCCGCTCGCAGCGTGCGCTTCTGGACCGCGCCATGGGAGCCCTCAAACCGGGCGGCACGCTCGTCTATTCGACTTGTTCGATCTTGCCGCAGGAAAACGAGGACGCCCTGCAAGAAGCCCTCGACAAGCATATGGACTGCGAGCTCATCCCCCTCGACGGCACGCCGAGCGAAAGTGAGGCACGCCGTGCCCAGGAAGCTGGTGAGGAGCCGCGCATCGAGTCCAACGCCCTGACCGAGGCCATTGCCGCGGGTCAGGTATCGGCCATCGCCAACGGCCTGCCCGGCACGCTCACCATTCCGCCCAGCCGCGAATTTGAGGGCTTCTACATTGCCCTGATCCGAAAACGCAGCTAGCGCACGGATCCAAAACTCAACAAGCTATCTCCGTGCGCGTTTGCCCTGCTGGTCGCGATGCTGTTTAAGCATCGTGCGCTCCTTGCGTTCGGCCCTTTTGCCCTTAATGGCCGTGACCACAAAGTAGATGACCGCGGCGGCTACGATTGCGCCCACGCATAGGCCAATCGAGCCCAACATTGCCGAAAATTCCATACCGCGTCACCTCTCTTTTAAACGGGACTTTCAAGATAGCACCTCGATCACCGCCACCACAGCTCCTTCACGTTCGCCGCCCTTCGGTCTAACGGAGGACGCGGCGGGGAAAAATCAACTCGTCAAACGATTTAGCATTCGCAATTCCGGCTGCATCGCGCCGGCCGTCATCACATAGAATCGAGCTTCCATGGATACCCTCAACGATCTAAATGAGCGCGTCGACGCCTTCGTTGGCACCAGCTCTTTCGACACGCCTGCCGCGGCAAACGACCAAGCCCCCATCGATGTGCCCGCCGAGGTTCACGAGGACATTGTCGCCTCGGTCGATTTCTCCGAGGTCGAGCTCGCAGACGAGTTCACCGAACCCCAGGTAGCTGTGACCCCCAACGGACTGCTTCCCATGGAGCCGCTGCCCATCGACGGGCGCCTGCGCAAGGCGGCCCTTCGCATGCCTGACGAGATTGAGGAGGCCAGCGGCTTCACGCTCTTCGGCCGTCGTATCAAATCGCTCATCTACACCACCGACGTCGCGGTCATCCGCAACTCCAACGCCGATGCCGTCTTTGCCGTTTACCCCTTCACGCCGCAGCCCGCCATTACGCAGGCGTTGCTGACCGTCGCCGAGTGCCCGGTCTTCGTAGGCGTGGGCGGTGGCACCACCACCGGCAAGCGCTCCGTTCAGATGGCAGCCGTCTCCGAGATGCAGGGCGCGGCGGGCTGTGTGGTCAACTCCCCCGCCACCGCCGAGATGGTCGAGCACATCACCAACATCGCCGACATCCCCGTCATCGCCACGGTCGTACGTTGCGACGACGATGCTCACGCAAAGGTGCGCGCCGGCGCCAAGATTCTTAACATCGCCGCTGGCAAAAACACGCCGCAGGTCCTGCGTGAACTGCGCGAGCACTATCCCAACCTGCCGCTCATCGCGCCGGGCGGCAAGACGCCCGAGAGCATCCGCGAGACCATCGCCGCCGGCGCCAACGCCATCATCTGGACGCCGCCTTCGGCACAGCAGCTACAGACCGACATGATGCAGCGTTATCGCAAGATGAAGGAAGACGCCACACCTGTCATCTCGCGCGACGATGTGCCCATTATCGACCAGGTCGCCGCCGCCGAAGTCAGCCAGGTCGAGAACATGAATCCCGACGTGCCGATTCCCGACGAAGTCATCGAGCGCGTCGCTTCGATCCACGAGCGCGTCGAGGAGCATCGCGCCAACCGCGGCCTCAAGCCGTCACTGCACGGCTTCTTCTTCCGCGGAAAGAAACGCTAACCCCCAACAGCAAGGCCCGCCCCACAACGTGAGGCGGGCCGTTTTCGTTTGAGCAATCATGCAGCGATGTGATGGGGCAAACTAATCCACGCGCTTGTCGCCCATAAAGAAGAGCGCCACCGTACCAGGTCCGGTATGCGAGCCAATCAGAGTACCGATGTTATTGATCTCAATCTTGCCTTTAAGCTGCGGAACCTGTTCCTCAATCAGCGCCGCAACTGCCTCGGCATCCTCGCGGCACGCCGAGTGCGACATGATGCACTTACCCGAATAATCCGCACCGTCCTGCACGTGTGCCATCATGGTCTTAGCCATCTCGGAAATCGCGCGCTTCTTAGTGCGAATCTTCTCACGTGGCGACAGCCCACCTTCGCAATCGACCGTCATAAGCGGGCAAATCTTAAGCGCCGTGCCGATGATCGCGCTCGCAGCCGAAATGCGACCGCCGCGCAGGTAGCTCGACAGATCGGTCGAGAAGAACCAGTGGTGCAGGTTGAGCTTATGCTCCTCGATCCAAGCGGCCGTCTCGTCGAGTGAAGCCCCGCTATCGCGCACGTCGGCGGCACATTCCGCCAGCAGGCCAAAGCCCGAAGACGCTGCCAGCGAATCGATGACGCGCACCTTGCCGCCCTGGGGATAGCGATCCGCGAGCATCTGCGCCGCAACGCAGGCCGATCCATACGTGCCCGAAATACCCGACGACAACGTCAGGTGCAGCACGTCTTTGCCCTCGGCAACAAGCGGCTCCCAAAACTCCTCGTACTCACCCACGCTCACCTGAGACGTCTTGGGCATGGCGCCCGCGGATATCTGGGCAAAAAACTCGTCCGGCGTAATCGACTGATACAGATCGTCCGCATAGACAACATCGTCGATCTCGTAATGAAAACACACGACAGGGATATTGCGCGATTCAAAGAACTCCCGAGTTCGATCGGCGGCGGATTCACAGGTCAGGACAAAATCACTCATATGAGGCTCCTTAAGTATTGCTGTGCAAATTATCGCACAGCAAGCCTAAATACGATACAAATGTCCACTATTTACCAATGCGAACCATTTGTATTGATTATCTTTATCATGAACATCCTCATCCCCGCCATGGGCCAACGTGGGCAAAATCACCCGCTTCGTCTCCACTCAACCGCCATATCTACCTCAACTAAATCGATTTACCAAACCGTTCAGCCGACAATTCAGCCGCCGGCGCAAAATCGAAACAAAGCCGGCGCATACTGGTAAACGCTTGACGCTGTTTTATCAGTTTTACCATCCATATCGGAAGGTGTTTCATGGTCGCATTCGATCGCAATCCGCAAGACTTTAAATATCTGCGTCTGTTGTCGAGACAATTTCCCACCGAGCAATCCGCGTTTACCGAAATTATCAATCTCTCGGCCATTCTCAACCTGCCCAAAGGCACCGAGCATTTTATGAGCGACGTGCATGGCGAGTACGAAGCCTTTATGCACATCCTCAACAACTGTTCGGGCGTCGTGCGCGAACATGTCGACGAGATTTTTGGCGACACGCTCACGTTTGACGAAAAGGGCGAGCTGTGCACGCTCATCTACTACCCGCGCGAGAAGATCGAGCTGGTCCGCAGCAAGCGCGAGGACTCGCCCACCTGGTACAAGACCATGCTCGACCAACTCATTGTGGTTGCCCGCTCGCTTTCGAGCCGCTATACGCGCTCCAAGGTGCGTAAGGCCATCCCGCGCGATTACGCCTACATCATCGACGAGCTGCTGCACACGCATCCGGACGAGAACAACTATCGCGTGCGCTATCACGAGCGCATCGTGGAGTCCATCCTAGAGACCGCAAGCGCCGACGACTTTATCGAGTCGCTCGCCTCGCTCATCAAGCGCCTGGCCGTCGACCACCTGCACCTGGTGGGCGACATCTTCGACCGCGGCGGCGGCGCGGCCAAGATTATGGACCGCCTGCTCACCTACCATTCGCTCGACATCCAGTGGGGCAATCACGACCTGCTGTGGATGGGCGCCGCTGCCGGCGAGCCCGCCTGCATCGCCACGGTGCTGCGCAACAACCTGCGCTACGACAACTACGAGATTCTCGAAAACGACTATGGCATCTCGCTGCGCGAGCTTGTCGCCTTCGCCGACGCCACCTATATCGCCGGCGAGCCCATCAGCCCGCTGATCAAAGCCATCAACGTCCTGCTCTTTAAGCTCGAGGGCCAGATTATCCAGCGTCATCCGGAGTTCGACATGGCCGACCGCCTGCTGCTCGACAAGGTCGATCACGACGCCGGCACGGTCACCCTCGCCGACGGCAGCGTATGGCCGCTCACGACCAACGACTTCCCCACCGTCGATCCGGCGGACCCCTACACGCTCACACCCGAGGAGCAGCACATCATCGACAAGCTCGTGTCCGAGTTTGTCACCGCCGACCACCTGCATCGCCATATCGATTTCCTCTACACCCACGGCTCGATGTATAAGGTCGCCAACGGCAATCTGCTGTTCCATGGCTGCGTGCCGCTCAACGAGGATGGTACCTTTAGCAGCATGAACTGCCTGGGCACCTGGCACGCAGGCCGCGATTATCTCGATTTTTGCGACCATATCGCCCGCCGAGCCTGGCGCGTCGGCGACCGCGATGCCCTCGACTGGATGTGGTACCTGTGGATCGGCTTTAACTCACCCGCCAGCGGACGCCTGGTGCGTACCTTTGAGCGCGCCTATATCGCCGATAAGAGCACCTGGGTCGAGCCGATGGACCCGTACTTTACGCTAACCAAGTCGCCCTCGGTCTGCGACGACATCATGCGCGAGTTCGGCGTTGCCCCCATGGCATGTTCGCCGACCGGTCACATCATCAATGGCCATACGCCCGTCAAGACTACCAAGGGCGAGCAGCCCATCCGCGCCAACGGCAAGCTGCTGGTCATCGATGGCGGTTTCTGCCGCGCCTACCATCCCAAAACAGGCATCGCCGGCTACACGCTCATCTCGAGCTCGCGCGGATGCCGCCTCAAGTCGCACCAGGCCTTTACCACCGTTGCCGAGGCGCTCACCCGCAATATCGATATCGAGAGCGAGACCAACCGCTTTGACGAGGCCGACCGCCGCCGCATGGTAAGCGACACCGATACGGGTGCCAAGATCCGCAGCCAAATCCAGGACCTACGCCAACTGCTCGATGCATATAGAAACGGTGCTATCGAGGAGCGCGCCTAGCTCCACCCGTGGGGATTGGCTAAACTTGCTGAGTTTGTCATCCCCACGGCGCTGCGGCGCCACCCTAAGGCAGGTACCATGCAAAAGCTCCTTGCGCAGATCATGAAGTTTGGCGTCGTCGGCGTCATTGCCACCGTCATCGACTTTGGCATCATGAATCTGCTCCACTACGGCCTGGGTCTTAACATCCTGATCGCCAATACCAGCGGCTTTATCGTTTCGCTCATCTTTAACTACGTCGCGAGCATGAAGTACGTGTTTGCGCACAAGGAGGGCATGAGCCGCCGCCGCGAGTTCATTATCTTTGTCGTGCTGTCCGTGATCGGTTTGGCTCTCAACGACGGCATCGTACTGGCCCTCAACGCCGGCCTGGGCCTCGAGGCCAATATCGCCAAGATTTGCGCCACCGCGCTTGTTATGGTCTACAACTTTGTGACCCGAAAGATCTTCCTGGAGGGCGAGGAGACAAAATAGTTCGACACCTCTGAAGCATTACGGCACCCACGGACGACGCGCACTCAGCGCAGTATCGTCCGTGGGTGCCGCTCGTTTACGGGCAAATTTTCATCGTTTGCGGATTAGCTCTTGAAAATTTGACGAGTTCGTATAGTTCTTGGCAAAAACCTTACGTTTCCCTTCCAAAAGCCCTAAAGTATCTCCTTGCTCGATTCATCAACGCATTGGATGTGATTACGTGCGCAAGGCACTGGCACAACCTCATACCAAGCAGTTTCTCAAGTTCGCTGTCGTGGGTCTTATCTCCTTTGGCATCGACTGGGGTATGCTCATTGCGCTCGTCGAGCTGTTCCACCTCGACTTTTTGATGAGTACCACAGTCTCGTTTATCACGTCCGTCGTGGTCAACTACTGGCTCAGCATGAAGTACGTGTTCGACCACCGTGAGGGCATGAGCCGCAAGCGCGAGTTCACGATCTTCACCATCCTGTCGGTGATTGGCCTGGGTCTCAACGACCTGTACATGTTTGTGGGCGTCACGTTTTTGAGCATCGGCTACCAGGCCATGAAGGCAATCGCAACGTTCTTGGTCACCTGGTACAACTACTTTAGCCGTCGCTTATTCCTCGAGGGCGCGCAGTCGTAGACGGCCCAACATAATCTCGCTTCGCAGCCGGTTGGAATTCACGTTCCAACCGGCTTTTTGTTTGCCGAGAGACCCGGCGACCCAGTCCTCTACGCATGAAAAACGGGCGGCTCGGATGTTGGTCCGAACCGCCCGTTTGGCGCGCCATGTCGAGGCCTCTAGCCCGTTACGTAATACCACACGACGGTGTCGCCATTCTTGAGAATGTAATTGCTGCAGGCGGTATTGGGCGTTTTGCCGTTAACGGAGTACATCCAGCCGCTCGTGCCGCCGTGTTCCTTCTCGGCCAAACCGCCAATCGCGGCAACATAGGTACCATACGACGAAGGGCGCGCATTGATAGAAAGTCCCAACGCACACAGCGCGTCGTAAGGAGTTGCGCCCTCATTGAAGGTGAACGTGCCGCCAGAAGAGACAGGGTTACCCACGGCGCTCGATGTGACCGAGACCGTCACCGTGACGACGTGGCTAGGCTGCTGCGAGCCGCCCTGATCGCCCGTAGAGGCGCCGCCGCCGTTGGATGCAGAACCACCGCCGGTCGTCGAGCCAGCGCTCGAAGATGAGCCGTCAGAAGCGCTTGATCCGCCAGTGGACCCAGAATTCTGCGAACCCGATTTATCCCCGGACTTCTTGCCGCCTTTGCCTTCGGACTTCTTCTCCTTCGAATCCTTGTCAGACTTCTTGTCCGAAGATTCAGACTTGTCCTTGGAATCAGATTCATCCGAGTCCTTGGACTCGGAGTCCACAGCGTCAGAAGACGAGGAGCCCGCTGCCTCCGTCTTGCGAGAGGCGGTAGAGCCAGAGCCGGCAACGCTTTTCCCCGCCACGGCCCGAGCGATCCAATCGATGGACCAAGCACCGCTGGAAGAAGGTTGGACAAAACCCAGCGACACAACGATCAAGACGATGCAGACGGCCGTCAGGGCGCCAAAAAGCGCCTTGCGCCGAGGGGCGGACGCCGCCGAAGCGGCGTCCTTTTTCTTTGCATCGTCAAGCTGGATGAACGACGAGTCGGGCTGCTTGGACTCGGCGTCCTGAGGCTTATTGGACACAGCCCTCACCTACCGACGCTTGGTAAACACGAACACACCGATGACTGCGAGACCGATCACGCCGGCCGCCACGCCAACAATGGCGAGCGGGTTGAAGCCAGACTCCTGTGCCGGAGCAGCAGCGGACTTCTTAGCAGCGGTCGTAGCAGACGAGCCCGTATCGGACTTGCCATCCTTCTTGCCGGACTTATCGGAATCCTTCTTGGAATCCTTATCGTCCTTGGTCTCGGTCGTGGTGGTCGTGGAGACCGGCTTCTGACCCGGCGAGACAGCACCGCCGGACTGCTGCCCGTTCGTACCGTTGCCAGAACCGGAGCCGCCATTGCCGCCAGAACCGCCGTTGTTGTCAGCGGCCTTCTTGATCCACTTGGCATACAGCGTCATATCAGCCGTCACCGCAACGCTAAAGTCATACGCCTTTGTACAAGCTTCATCGGTGTACCAACCAGCGAAGGTATAGCCCTCGCGCGTCGGATCGGTCGGCTTGCTGACAGTCGAGCCCGAAGCGGGGGTCTGACCATTGACCGACGAGCCGCCCTGAGCATCAAACTTGACGCGATGGACCTGAGATTTCACACAGAAGAGATGGCCCGAATCGTTGGTGTAATACAGATTGCCGAACTGATCGCAGACAACCGAGGCCATGCAATAGTTGGCATATCCAGAACCGGGAACGAACACCTCGGTTGCCTCGGCATCGCCCAGCTTGTACATGTACACGCCACCGCCGGTAGTGTAGTTAGGCCAATTGCCCTTGGCGCCGTTCAAGGTGAAATATACGTACGTCTCGCCATCATGCGTTGAGACGAGCGGCGTGCCCTTGGACTCAAAGCCAAGCTCTTCGCCATCGGCCTTCGTAATCTGCTTCACACTCATATCGGAGAGGTCAATGATCGAAAGCAGGCCCTTAGCCTTAGCCTTAGCCTTGGCCTTAGCCTTCCAATTGTTCACGGTTGTCCCGCCAATAAAAGCATACTTACCACTGAAAACGGGCGTCGAAGTCGAATAAGCGGCAAACTGAACTTTCGCGGCCTCAGTAATGGAACCATCGGAACCAATGGTCAGCTTGTGCAACGTACCATCGTCGCGCGTAACAGCATATATATAACCGTCATGAACGGTAAGCGCCGAACGGATGTTGCCACCAGACAGCTTAATCGAACCAACAAGCTTTGACAGATCGGCAGAATACACGCGCACCTGGCCATAGTCGCCGCCAACGACATAGTAGCCATTTACCATCAGGCCGCCAGACCAGTAGTAACCTCCGTCAGCGACGGAGGCGCTACCGGCGATGGCGCCCGTGTGAATATTGATGCGCCTGACCGTACCGTTTTGCACGTCATTGCCATTGCCAGACCAATAATCAAGGGTGTTGATATAGACGTAGTCGCCGTCAACGGTCAACGAAGACAGGTTCTGCTTCGTAAATGCATCGGAATACCAAAGCGTCTCAAACGTTTTCGCCGAAACAGCCTGCAGATAGCCGCCGGAAAGCGGAATCAAAATAATGCCTTGCGCAATAACAGGACGGCAGGTGGTATCCATGGAAGAGCCAAGCTCAAGAGATCGCAGAACGGAACCCGTCTCGGGATCAATCTCATTCAGGACAGCATTCCACGTCTTTCCACCCCATACCGAAGCGCCCGTGACAAGGTATACCTTTCCGTTCGCGACAATGGGGTCAGACGCAGAGGCGCTTGCACCTGCCTTCTGCTGCTCTTCGGTCAGAAGATTAAGTGCCCAAGAAGGCGTATCGGTCTTTGTTGTAGGCGTAAGGGCGTCCGTCGAGGATCCCGAGCCGCCGTTCGCAAAACCATTCCATGCCGCATCGACATCGGGATGCTCCGTTCCGGGATTGGTAGCAGGAGCCGTCGAGGGCTTCTGCGTGCCGTCACCCTTAACATAACGGAACTCGACGCAATCGCCGTTCTTGAGGTAGTAGCTCGGAGCACCGACGCTCGCATACCCATTGTTTACAAAGAACGACCAGTAGCTGTACGGCGCGGCGCTCGTTGTGCTCAGCACGCGGCCATCGGGCATCGTCGCACTCGTAAGACCCCATGCATTTGCTTCGAGGTTCGTGCAACCGGCAGCCGTCATAAGCTGCTCGAGCACCGACTCGGCCGTCGTGTCTTCGTCGGCAGGAAGCGTGAGCTCGGTCAAGGGCGCCACCGATTGCTCGGTATAATTGCCGTCAGCATCACTTGCGGAAACGCCCGTGACCTTGGCCGTCACCGTAATGGTCTTGCCCTCGTTCGGGTTGTCGAGCCCCGTCGTTCCCTTGACGTTTACCGTCGCAGAAACATCCAAGCCGGCAAGCACCGCGTAGTCCGAATTGTCGGGATAGCGCTCGGCATAACGGGCAAAACGCTCACTCTTCAGACGGCCGCTAATTGTGACTTTCGTGTTGTATTCGGGCTGAGTGAAGATAAGGTTCTCATGCGCGATAACCCTCGGTTTGCTCGACTTGAGCAAACGATAGGTGTTCTCCGTGCCGCCGGGGAGCTCACTGAACACGAAGCCGTAGTGGCCTGCAGCCTCTTCGGAGGAATAGCACCAGTTAACTGCATATCCCTGACCGTACACCTTCAACGGCGCATGCAAGTTCCCCGTTACATTGGACGCATCCTGCCCGTCAAGAATACCCTGAGAGAATGTTGACTTTGCAAGGCTCAGGTGGAACAGCTCGGCATCGAGCTCGTTCTGGTCCTGCGGGGCAATCGCAAAATCGAGGGTCTTACTAGCCGTGACCTCGGCGTTAGACTTATCGGTCACCGTGAGGGTGATCTTGGTCTTCGCTGCCTCGGTGCCAGGCAGCGGCTGATAGACCGTGCCCTTGTAACCGTTGAACGTGATGTCATCGGTGCTGGCGGAGTACTTGACCTCGTAATACTTGCCGTCGATTTTGAGCGTGCTCGTGCGCGGCATCTGCAGGTCGGCGGTCAAGCCGTCCTTGTTGGCGGGCGCGTCGGTGCCGGAGTACTTGATGTTGCCGTAGGTAAAGGCCGCATCGACCTTCTCCTGCAGCGCCTTCTTGTCGGCAGCGACCTTCTCGGGATCGCCCTTGACGGTCACGGTGAAGTCGTGCGAGCCGGCAAGCTTGATGTCGCCGCTCGTAACCGTAACCTTGGCGGTCAGCGTCACGTCGCGATCGCTCGATGCGCGCGAAACCTTACCCGTCTTATCTTCCCAGCTATACCCAGAAACAAACAGGCGCTCGGTGTCGGAGCTTGTCCATTCAACAGAGAATTTCTTTGCGGAACCCGCCTTGTACGGAAGCGTGACATTTTGGGTCACGCCATCGGCGGACTCGCCCGCCGCGTAGCCAATCTGCAGGGATTCGGCAGCACTGTCAAGAAGGTCTTGCAGTTTAGCCTCGTCCCAAGCAACCTGCACCGACTTGTTGGGCAGGTAATACTCGGTCTTGCCATCACGTGACAGTTCAAACGCCACATCGGCGCTACGCAGACCGTCGATGTTGTAACCGGTGTAGTCGTTGGGGTCAATGAAGAAGAACGTCACATCGCCGTTGGTCTTATCCTGGGCGTCGGAGATGCCGACCGTGGCCTTGGCGTCCTCTGCCTTAAAGGCAACGCCGTCCTCGGAGACCTTGACGTCAATATCGGTGAAGCCCAAATCGGCAAGCTGCGCCTTCAGCGCATCATTGACGTTGCCGCCCTTGGCGCTGTAATCAACAGCGATCTGCTTATTGGCATCGTTGAGCTTTTGGACTGCAGCCTCAAGCGAGCCCGCGGCGATAACCTTGTTGGTGGAGACGAGCTCGACCGTCGAGCCTCCGCTCGTGGCGACAGCCTTCAGATACTTGCCCGTGGCTGAAGCCGAAACCGTCGCCTCGGCGCCCGACATATCGGGCAGCAGCGTCCAGTCAGCCGCCGGAGCCTTCGCATCGTCTGCCGCATACCAGGCAACAGTCGCCTGGTCGGTGACATCGATGCCATTGGTGGCCGAACCGTCGGCGCGCTTGGCCTGCGCCGTCGCCTTAACGCTATCGCCCGAGACGAGATGGGTCGATTCGCTATTGATCTGCGGCGTAGTGGTCACGCGCAACAGGTTATACTCCCCCGCCGCGGTAATGCTATCGGACGAAACCCATTCAACCGTGTTGTCGAGAGCGCTCGCCGTAACTTTGATGCGCTTGCCAACAAGCGCGTCCGAAATGGTCAGGCTGCCATCGGTCGTATCGATGCCGTCGGAGAGCTCGGTCCATTCGGCATCGCCCTCGCCCTTGGCATACCACGCCATGGTGAGCTCGGCATCGTCGGGCACGTCCTTGGTCGAGCCCGACCAGCTACCCGGAACCTGCACGCTCGGTGTGATCTTTGAGCCCACGCTGAGCGTAACGTTCTTATCGGCAAGCTCAATGCCCGCCAGCTTGTACTGGCCCTTAAGCGTCACGGGGCCGAGCGGGGCAACGGACTGCGTGCCGCCGTAGGAGCTCTTCTTCTGCGTGCTGGAGACAGTATTTTCGCTCGTCACCTTCACGCGCAGGTACTTGCCGGCATAGGCGGCGTCAACGGTATAGGCGGTCTCGGTAGCACCGGGGATATCGGTATAGGCGGAGTCGTAGCTCGAGCTGCTGTTTGCATACTGCCACTGGTAGGTCACGTTATCGGTGCGGTCGATATAGTGATAGTTGGAGCCGTCCTTTTTGCGCACCTTAGTCTTGAGCGTATCGCCTACGCGCACGCCATTGGTAGCGGGAGAACCCTCGAACTGCACGTCGTAAAGCTCAACTTGGCCAGCGACGGAAACGGGACCCACCGCATAGTACGGCTTCTGCTCGCCATAGCCGCCGTTGGCCTTGGCCACGACGTAGTAGCCCTTAAGGGCGGCGGTCACCGTCAGGGTGTTACCGGTCTCACCCTTGATAGGCGTGTCGCACTTGCTTGCGGTGTTCGAGGTGCCCTTATACCACTGCCACGTGACATGCGAATCGGCGGTAACGTCGGTGGAACCCGCCTTGGCGGTCGCCGTAATCGTAGAACCAACCTCGACTTTGCCCGAAGTCGGGCTCATAGTCACGCTCGTAACATTAATTGAACCGGTAGCCGCAACGAGAGCGCCCGTGTTGTTGGCCATGCTCGAAGAGCCGATCTTCGAGGACACCTTGCACTTGAGGTACTTGCCACCTAAAGCGTCGGTAAGCTCGAGGGTCTCACCCGTGGCACCCGCAATGTCGGTATACGTGCCACTCTTGGTGTCAGAGCTCTGCCACTGATAGTTGAGCTTGCTCGCGTCGACGAACGCGCCGTACGCGCCGCCCTTCTCCTTAGCGCGGGCCTTAGCGGTATCCCCCACCGCAAAGACGCTCGTATCGTCCTTGGTATTGATGATGGACACGGCCGAAATCTCGACCGCACCGGCCTGTTTGACCTTGCTGGAAGTGGTCTTGTTCACCGTGTTGACGCCAGCGTTGGCCTCGACCCTGATGTACTTGCCCTCAAGGTCGTCGCCCACCACGAGCGAAGCACCCGTCTCGCCCTCGATCTTGGTAAAGCCCGAGTACTGCGAGGTGGATGCGGACCACGTGTAGGTAACCTTGGCGTCGGCGGGGGCTTGCTGATAATAGCTTATGTACGGAGTCGCCGTCAGGGTATCACCTATGCTCGGCGTGTCGCTATTCAGCTTGACGCTGTTAAGCTCCATCTGACCGGCGCCCAGCACGGGGCCAGGAATGTAGTTGGCATTGATGCCCGAGCCGGAAGAAACGGACGGACCATAGTAGTCCTTGCCATCAACCGTTACCTTGCAGATGAAGTATTTGCCTTCCATCGCGGCGGTGACGGCGAGCGACTGCTCGTGGCCTACGACCTCGGTGTAGTCGGCGACATTGCTGCTGGCCCTAGTCGTACCGGCGAGCCAGGTGTAAGTCCAAGTGCCGGGATTGGCAACGGACTCAGTCGAAGTGCCGTACCAGTCGTCCTCGACCTCATCGTACATATTTGCCCAAAGCGTCTCACCGGCCTTGAGCGCGCCCGACTTCGTGGAATAGGAGCTGTCCTTATCCTTGGTATCCTGGATGAAGACCTTGGCCTCGCTCGAAAGCGTTGTGGCAGACGCGGCGGCAACGGCGTTCTTCTGCTCCGAAGCAGCAGGCGTCGCAGCAGAGTTCTCGGACTCAGTCGCGTTGCCTGCGGCGGTGTCGGCACCATTCGCGGCACTCGCAGTTGCGCCCTGATCTGCGCCGGCGTCATCGGCAGCGGCGCTCGCCGCCGCACTGTTCGCGCCGGTGTCGGCAGCGGTGCCATCGTCGGCCGCCGCGCCCTCGCCGCCCGCCGCAGCCTGCGCCACGGCCTCGGCAATGCCCTCGGCGCCCTCGGCCCAAAGTTGCGCCGGCGTGGTGCCAAAAGCCATGGCAAAAGCCAGGAACGCCACCAGACCGCGCTTGGCTACGCCGCGGGCAATCGCTCCATGACGACGCCACGAGGCGCGTTGGCACTCATCCTCAAACATATCCATTTGTCTCCTATTGTCTGAACTTGGGACATTGCCCAGCGGCTGCCCCACGTCATCGCGCATGTTGCGCTCGAGTTCCCCCATCGGGGTCCCCCTTCCCTCCAGAGCCCAACGCGTACCGGCGGCATGCGCCGCGGTCGCGCACAAGATGGGAGGCGATCCGACTTAACCTTACCGACCCGGGCGCGCCGTCCGATCTGCGACGCGAACATCCCGGGCCAAGAGGAATTACGGTTACTGGTACAGCCGAGGACTTGCACCCCGATTCTCCCAAACGCGCAGGAAAACCGCGCATTCGTGCGTCTCCGCACCACCATCTAGGCCATCGATTATTACTGTCAGTATGGTAGCACGCAAAAGGGCCCCGCACGCAGGCGAAGCCCAAGGTAAAAGCTATGGTTTGCGATAGGAAGGGCTGTCGGCGGACCTTGCAAGAATAGCCCGTTTCAAAACTATGCCGGATTACGGGGATGATTCAGCACCTCGCAACCATATCTGCCATTTTCGAAAACCAACGACTCATCTACCTGCGGTTTTAAAAGCGCGAATTTCGGCATGGTCGAGGTTCGGCACTCCAGCCCCGTAAACCGGCATAGTTTTGTTCGGACCAGCCCACGCCGGCGCGACGCAAGGCAAAATAACCCGTTTCCCCGACCCCGGGAAATCGTTAATGCTTGCCGCCGTGACTGTTGCGCCAGATCTCGCGGCCCAGCATCAGCGCCAGCACCAGCGCGCTCACGTAGCCCATAAAGCCAATGACCGGGATACCAAACACGACCGGCTCGATGCGCGCGTAGTACACCACCGACGAACCGATAAACAGGCCGGCGATTACAATTGCCATCGACATGCGATCGATAATTCCGCCCAGCTGTCGCAGCGCCTTATCGCTGCTCATAATCTGCGTGTTCACCTTAAGCTGGCCACGCGTGAGCATGCGCGACGCCAAGCCCAGATACTCGGCCGCCTCGAGCGAGCCTTTTGCCGCGCGATAGCTGCTCGCGGCAAGATCGCGCCCCATATCGCGCATGCGCGCATAGGTGCTCTTCTCGTTTTTGATGTGCGTCTGGATAATCTGGATCATGTTGACGTTGGGCATGTACTCGGTCAGCAGACCCTCGAGTGTCACCATGCCGCGGGCAAACATCGTCACCACACTCGGCAGCTCAACGTCGTTTTTGCGCGCCAGGTTTAGCAGCGAGGTCAAAAACTCGCCGATATCCAGGTCCTTAAGGTCGAGGCCCGCAAAGTCGGCAACGATAAAGTCCAAATCGGACAGAAAGGCCGAATGGTCGAGCTCGGCCGAGTCGCCGCGCGTCACGGCAAAGCGCATAAGCGAATCCTTGAGCTTGGGCACGTCGCCCTCGGCCACGGCGAAAATCATGTCCTTAACGATACCGCGGTCGTGGCTCGACATGCGCCCAACCATGCCCAGGTCAATAAAGTAGACGATGCCGTCCTTGAGAATGATGTTTCCCGCATGCGGGTCGGCATGGAAAAAGCCGTCGTCGAGCACCTGCGTCGAATAGTCCTCGACAATCGCCGAGCCGATCTTTTCCAGGTCATAGCCCTCGGCCACCAGGCGCTCGGGATCGGCAATCGAGATGCCGTCAATGTAGTCCATGACCACGACATGCTCGGTGCAAAGGTCCAGGTAAGATTTGGGGCACGACACGCCGCGCACGCTCTTATGGAACTCATAGAAATCGTTGAGGTTTTTGGCCTCGGCCAAAAAGTTGGTCTCCTCGCGAAACGAGGTCCACAGCTCCTCGACCACGCCATGCAAGTCCACAAACTGATCGGTATTGACAAACTTTGAGACGATGCGCACCACCGAGCGAATGATGTCGATGTCCTGAGCCATCACCTGCTGCGCACCGGGGCGCTGCACCTTAACGGCCACGTCCTCGCCGGTCACCAGGCGGGCGCGGTGCACCTGTGCAAGAGAAGCGCTTCCGAGCGGGTTGGGATCGATCGCGTCGAACATCTGCCCCAGGCGCTGGCCGTACTCCTCTTCCAGACACCGGAGCACTACCTCATACGGCACCGGCTCTACATCGGAGCGCAGACGACGCAGCTCGTCGCAAAACCGCTGCGGCAAAATCTCGGAGCGGTTAGCCAGAATCTGCCCCATCTTGACGAACATAGGGCCGAGCTCTTCAAGCAGACGACGCAGGCGCACCGGCGTGAGGTTGTCCCACACGCGATACTTTTTGATCAGGCGAACGATCTGCCCAATGCGCTCACGACGACCTGCCGGCGTGAGCTGGTATTCCTCATCCGGCGCCATCGCGTCGGGCTCCTCGGGGACCATATCGACAGCGCGCGGCTTCTTGCGAGCGCCCGAGACGGCGGCATCGACCTCGTCGACAACCGCCGCCTCGTCACACAAGGGATCTTGATTGTTGTAATCGGTGGTGGAATCTGCCATCTGCGCTACTACTCGGCCTCTTCGGCGTCCCCTGCGTCGTCGGGCTCAACAGACTCGACGGGCACCGAGGTCACGTTGTCCTCGACCGAATCGACGATATCGCGCACATGGGCCAGGAAGGCCGTGCGCTCGGGGGCGGTCATAACGCGGACGCGGGCCAGGATGAGCTCGTCGAGCACTCGCTGTGCCGCAGTCTCACCCTGCATGCCCAGGCGCTCGGTCAGGTCGGAGATGGTGCCACCGGCCTGCTCGAACATGTCGGACACACTGCGGGCGATATCGGGGGTGCCGGCATCCTTGCGGACCTGCTCGCCCTTGGTACTGAGGTCGTCGAGAACTTTCTTGCTGCCCTCGACGGCAACGGCGGCGGCGCCGAAGCCCACGTTGATGGCACCGTTAACAAGCTGATCGAGTTTCATAACCATGGTTGGCTCCAATCATGAACAACTGCATTGGCCTTCTTGTACCCAAGATTGAGTGAAAGCGACAAAGCGTTTAAGCGCTATTCGATCGACGGGAAATCCCTACCTCACGTTGTCGTTCATCGCGAAAGAGTTCTTCATGGCGCAGCTCGTGGTGTAGAGCACCTTGCCCAGTAGAGCATCGGTCTCTACACGAACACGCTCGGCAAAGGCCTCGTTGGCGCGTGCAAGCTCGGCAGGCACCTCGGCCTCGGGCAGAGCGGCTACGGCAGCATCGACGTCATGGATCTGCTTGTGGCCCATGCCACCGACCTTCTCCTGGTAGTCCTCCACAGCGCGGCCGCACTCATGGAAGCGGACGTCGGCCAGCGCGCCGATCAGGCGGTTGGCCCAGTAGAAGTTTTCGGACGTCACGCGAGCCTGCGTGTCGGCATAATACTCGGGCATGGTCTCGACGTTGGCGTACAGCGGAACCAGCGCGTTAAACGAGTTGGAGCCAAAGGCCATCCACTGCACGGCGCGGTAGGCCGGCTGCGCATAGGGGCGCAGCTGCAGCACGGCGAGCTGGCTGTTACGGTTGATGCCGATGGGACGATAGGCGCCGCGTGTGGCGGGCGTACCCTTGCTGCCGTAGCAGTCGTACTCCGTGCCCTGGTAGTGGCTCGAAAGCACGTACTTGATGTCCTCGATGGTCACCTTGCGCTCAGGCACGCGGCTCCAGGGGATGTCATCGCTCTCGGGCGTGTAGTCGGCCTCGGGACCGTCCCACACATCGCTGGGGTTAAGGCAGCGCTGCATATACCAGGCGCGCGGCGTGTTGTAGACGTGGTCGCTGTCGCTGTGCGAGCCAAAGGCCTCGCGCGGGTTGAAGACCGCGGCCGGACCGTCGCCCTCGACGCCCAGCGTCAGGTCCAGATGCCACTCGGCCATCCAGGAGCGCAGGTCGGCGGAGCACATGTGGTCGGCCTGGGCGCCCTCGGCGTCATCCAGGTCAAAGCTATCGATACCCAGCTGGTTGGGCATGGTCACATAAGCGTCATCGGGCACGCGCTTGGCGATCCAGTGGTGACCGCCGATGGTCTCGAGCCACCAGATCTCGTCCACGTCGCTAAAGGCGATGCCGTTGTTCTCGTAGGTGCCATAACGCTCGAGCAGGTCACCCAGAATGCGTACGCCGTCGCGGGCGGATTTGGCATATGGCAGCACCAGGGTCACCATGTCCTCCTCGCCCAGACCGCCGGGCTGCGCCGGAACATAGCCGTCCTCGCCCTCGTTGCCCTTGGCGGGCACGTAGTCGACGAGCGGGTCGGCGCCGCGAACGCGCTCGTTGGTGGTGAGCGTCTCGGTTGCGGACATGCCCACATTGAGCTCGTTGAAACCGGCCTCGGCCCAGATGCCGTGGCCCGGGACAACATCGGGGACGCTCGTGTAGCGCATGGGGTTATCGGGCAGCTCAACGGTCAGGTGACTCAGGACGCTCGTGTAGACGCGCGGCTGCTCGTCGGGATGCACCACGCGCATGCGCTTGGGCTCAAACACCCCGTTGGACGAGTCCTCGTTGCGAGCAACCAACGTCGACCCGTCGTAGCTCGCGTTCTTACCAACCAGAATCGTTGTGCACGGCATGCGCATCCTCCTTGAGTGAAGAAATCAAACGATAACAGTGTATCGCTTCGGCGCAGAAAGGGCGAAACCGCGGCCTCGGCAGCCCTTGTGGTCAAAAACCTATTTCGATGCACGCTCGGCCGCTTCGATCACGTGTTTGGCGAGAATCGCCGTTGTCACGGCGCCCACGCCGCCCGGCACGGGGGTGATGGCACCAACAACCGGCTCCGCGGCAACAAAATCGACGTCACCCACCAGCTTGCCAGCGTCCTCATCCCAGTTAATGCCCACATCAATGATCGTCTGGTCCTCGCGAACGGCATCCACGCCAATCGTGCGCGCGCGTCCAACGGCGGCAACCACAATATCAGCCGCACGGCACTCGGCAGCAAGGTCGCGCGTATGTGTATGGCACGTCGTCACGGTCGCATTGCGCGCCGTAAGCATGGCAGCAACAGGACGCCCGATCACCAGCGAGCGCCCGACCACAGCAACCTTAGCTCCATCCAGCTCAACGCCATAATGATCCAGCAAAGCAAGCACGGCTTCGGCTGTGCAGGGGGCAAAACCCTCACCGCGCCCCGAAAGCGTGGTGAGCAGCGAAGCCGGCGTCATGGAGTCAACGTCCTTGGCGGGATCGAGTGCCGAGGCAACCGCATCCTCATCAAGCCCAACAGGCAGCGGGCGAAACATCAGGCAGCCATGAACAGCTGGGTCGGCGTTAATGTCCTCGATGGCCGTCAACAGCTCGTCCTGCGAAACATCGGCAGAAAGCAAAACGCGACGAGCCTCAATTCCCACTTTTTCGCAGCGCTTGAGCGCACCGCGCTCGTAGGATAGGTCGTCCTCGCGCTCACCCACACGCACGATAGCCAACGTCGGAACAACGCCCCGCTCGCGCAGGACTGCGCAGCGAGCAGCAAGTTCCTCAGTCAAAGCGCGAGCAACGGAAGCACCCTTCAGCAGTTCAGCCATGGCTATCCTCTCTTCCTTGCAGCGTCGGCGGCGCGGCGCGCCAGCGCATCGGCGCGCGGCAACCACGTATCCAGCAGCTCATCGCACGCTGCCTCGAGCTCCTCGGCGCGTGCACGATCCTTCATAGACGTGGTGTTCGCAAAGAGCGTCAAGCTCGCGCCCTGCATAGCAGAACGGCAGAACACGGCGCCGCACGCCACATCGGACAGCAGCTGACGCGAACCCTTGTCGGCCATGTCCTCGAGCAGCGCCAGCGCACGCCCGCAGGCATCCATAATGCGATACGGCGGCATAGCGGCCACATGCAGCGCATCCTGAATCGCGGTCGCTCGAGCCGGATCGTCACGCGGAATACCGTACGCCGCGGACACCTGCCCATAGGCACGAACGTCCTCGGCAACCAACTCGACGAGCTCCTGGGCCAACTCATCAGCCTGGGCAAACGCACGCGTCAGGTCATCCGCACGATCAGCAAGCGCGGGATTGGTCGCCCCATAGCGGGCGACCATCCCGCAAAGCGAGGCGCCCAGCGCGCCCACAAAGGCGCTCGCGCTACCGCCGCCGGGCACCGGCTCGCGCGCGGCCAGCGCCTCGGCAAATCCGCGGCAGGTCTTATCCATCATCTCTTGACTCATACGCACGCACCTTCAAGTCATATCCATCGGTCGGGCGGCAACCGCCGACCAACCGCATCGAACACGTAATGGTGCTAAGTCTAGCCCATAAGTACTCGAGCGTCAGCGCACCTGGCCATCGCGAATTACTATGACGAACGATAGACGTCGGCACCGCAAACATGGGACACATGGCCCACCTTTCGAGACTTCCGGGCAGCGGCAACTGGGGCATACATATAGGTAAGGAGCCCTATGTTGGGGCAAGCTCATCACGGCACCGGACGACGAATGGAGGAATAACCGCACGGTAAACAAAGGCATCATGTGCACGCGTAACCGCTGCCCCAGCGATCCGCGGCACACGATGTCCCTGGCAGACAAGGAGGACGCCACCATGAAGAAAAAGACCCTATCGATCCTTTCCCTTTGCATCGCCCTCTTTGCCGCGTTTGCCCTTGTCGGCTGCGGCGGGAGCGCATCGGGCGGAGGCGGCAGCACCAAGAGCGAGAGCAAGGAAAAGGCCCCCGTCGCCAAGAAGACCGACTTTATCTGGTTTAAGGTCGAGATGCCCGCGGGCGTCGGCGTAAGCGACTCCGCCGGCAAGAATGCCGACAGGGTCCAGCTCACCTTCCCCGAAGACGAGAACGCCTCGGCCGATCGTTTTATCCCCGTTTGGAAAAAAGCGCTGACTGCCGAGGAATCCCACGCCGACCAGGCAGAAAAGAAAGGTGATACGTTCCAGTGGAAGGACGGCGGGTCCGTCGAGTATAACGGCAGGACGTGGCTCGTCGGAACGTACGAAGACAACAGCGGCATCTCAACCATCCTTTTTACCGACGTTGAACCAGGAAGCGTCTACGTCCTCATCTCGAACTTCGACCAGCACAAGAAAGAAGCCGAGGCGCTCCTCAACTCCATCGAATTCCCCGATGACATGGCAGAGGCAGTTTCCGAGGCGCGCGAAGTCGAGATTTCGAGCATCGAGCTCAAGTAACGGGACACCCGCACGCGCCTACGCGCACCTGCGCACATGCGCCCCATTAAAGCAACGGGCACCCAACCCCGGGAAGGGCCGACAGGCATCGGCCCTCCCCTCTTTTGGACCCGCGCATATTGCCACTTGTCGGCGCAAATCCGGCCCTCAGAATGGGACACATGGCCCACCCTAGCGAGCCGTCCACGCGTACAGTAAAGGCAGGTAATCCATGGGCGGTTACAGATCAAGGAGGACACGACCATGAAAAAGAAGGCCTTAGCGATTCTCGCCCTCTGCATCAGCCTCTTTGCCGCGGTTGCCCTGGTGGGCTGTGGCGGAAGCGGTGGCGCTACCGGCAGCAGCGGTGGCGGCGGAGCAGAAAAGTCAGCCGTGGATATGAGGACCGACTTCATTTGGTTTAAGGTCGAGGTCCCCGAGGGCGTCGAGATTACCGACGTTGCCGGCGACACGGCCGACAGGGCCCAGTTTAAGTTCACCGAAAGCGAACACGCGAGCGACCGCTTCATTCCTGTCTTCGACCCCGACAAGAACGCCGACGAGCTGTTCGACTACGAGGCAAAGTGGAAGGCCAACTCCGGATGGACCGAAAGCGACCCCGTTAAATACAACGGCAAGACCTGGCGCAGTGCTTACTTCACGCACTCGGGCGGCGTAACGACTGAGTACTTCACCGACGTTGAGGGCGGCAGCGTGTACGTGCGCATCGACAACGTCGAGGAGCACAAGGACGCCGTCGAAGCCATGATGAAGTCCCTGGAATTTGCCGATGACATCGCCAAGGCCAAGACTGAGGCCATGGACGTCAAGCTCGACGATATCGAGATCAAGCGCTAAGCGACTGGCGAGCGCAACGGGAAACATGGGCGCAGCGCAAGCAAGCGACGGTGGCCCAGCGCCTCGCACCAAGGGAGGACCGCATCACCGGCCCTCCCTTTCTTGTGCCGGTAGCTAACGAGCGCAAAGGCGCCGGGCACCAAAACCACTCCCCCAAGCGCGGTGGCGACACAAAATGGGCAAGCATCCCAACACGTCCGCCCGCCGATTTATAGCGCCGCGCAGGCAATTAAGCCGACGCCTTTAAACATCTGGGCAGTATAGTGTCCAAAACGAGCGTACAGCCGCACGCTGCGAATGGAGGAGTTATGACCGAACACCATGCCATCAGCCGCCGAGCATTTACGCTGGGCTTAGGTCTTGCGGCGCTGTCGCCACTTGCAAGCCTGCCAGAAACCGCGGCACCGGGCATTCCCCTGCGAGCGGCATTTGCAGACGACACGCCCAAACCGGCGGAGCACCTCGGTAATTTCGTCATTCGCCTTCGCCCCGCGGACTATTTTCGTACTGCAAGCGTCAACCAAGACGGCAACGTTCGCGGCAACGTCTGCCACCTGTTTAATGACGGTACGTCCAACAAGCTCATCCTTGAGAACGTAACGACCAAGAATGACGATACAAACTGGTATGCTATCCGCACCTTGCTCAATTTCGAAGAGCATAAAAAGACGGGCTACAGCATTTGGTCGGTCGACGACGACTCGGACAAAGATGGAAAGGTCATCCACGTATGGGGCGGCGAGTATGACAACAAGCCCAGCCGCGCTTTTGCGTTCGAGCGCCAATCAAACGGAACCTATATCATCCGAGACCGCACGGTCGAGAAAGAAACCGAGAAAAAAGACATTAAGTACTTGGCAATAGAATCGAACGGCAAAGACCAGGACAACAATAAGATCTGCCATAAGAGTAAGAGCATTCCGTGGGAGCTCGAACTTATCGGTTACGACATGAAAAAGAACGATGCCACGGTTAGCAGCCTCGACTGGATCACGTACAGCAGCTACGTCGATGGGCCATGTTGGATGAAATACGTCGACGACAACAAGTTCCTCGACGAGCTGAGCATCCCGGGTACGCACGATTCGGGCACCTGCAGCGTGGACAACGACACTGAGCCCCAATCCTCGCAAGTAAAATGCCAGCAGGATTACATTCCCACGCAGTTGCTCGAAGGCATTCGCTATTTTGATATCCGACTCGGAAAGGGCGACGACCCCGGCATCGACCACGGGATTTTCTACCTACTCAAAAAAGACGGGAACTATCTGCATCTCTCCGATGTCATCGGGTACTTCAAAACGTTTTTGAACGAAAACCCGTCAGAAGTGCTCATCATGCTCGCATCGCGCGGCAACGATGAGGCTACCGACGAAAGCATAACGACGGCCTTCGCCAAGGTTATGGCCGATAACCCCAACCTGTTCTACACGTCGAGCCACGTCCCCACGTTGGGCGAGGTGCGCGGAAAGATCGCTCTGCTGCGTCGATTTAGGCTCGCCGGCAACAGTGTAAGCGGCCATACGTGGGGCCTCGACCTTACCGAATGGGATGACAAGATCAAGGCTCACTCCGACAGCACCACTATGTGTCTCGTCCAAGACGCGCGGGGCTTTGAAGCCGCGGGGGAAACAGGCGACAAAGAACCCTATTGCACCAAGGTATACGCCCAGGACAAGTACAAACTCACGGGAACCGACAAGCTCAGCTGGGTCGATAATGCGCTGAAGGAAACGACCGGGCGCACGCGCAACAAGGTGGACGTCGTGGACGATGACGGGGCCAAGGTGCAAGCGCAGGAGCGTTGCTGGTCTATCAACTACACCAGCTGCACGGGCTTGTCGCACGGAGGCAATCCTTTTACCTCGGCACGAGTAGTCAACGAGCATCTGTATAAGAGCCCATACATCAACCCCAGCGGCAACGAGGAAACAAAGTCAGATTACCTTAAGCACATTGGCATCATCGCATCCGACTTTGTTGATGCGGCACTGGCACGAAGCATCTACCAGCGCAATTACAATACGAAGCACAAGCAGTCGGCTTCGTACTACCTCCCGATCCGCATGCGCATGACGTACGGCGATTCGTTGAGCGATGCCTCGCTCCAGGATGGCAAGACCGTTGGCGAGGGCTACTTCCGCCTCGTCGACAGCAGCAACGTACTCAACGTAGCAACTCCGGACAGGGTTTTTGCCATCGAATACGTGGATGTCGACGCCCTGGGCAACGAAACCGCTACGGGACTGCAGGGCTCCGTGCCCATCCATGTCGACCCGCGCGCGCTGACGCCCCACTTTGAGGGGCTCGAAGGCCTTAAGGTCGGTGAGGATGTGCGTGCAAAGGTTGCAGCGGCGCTCGAGGGCAAGCTCGAAGGCGATGCCTGCACAGCCCAGCTCGAGTTTATGCACGATGCAAACGGCGCGCCGGGCACGGCAATGGCAGAGGGCGAGACATTTGCCGCGGGAACGTACTGGGTGCACGTGAACGGCCTTTTGGGCGACGCGGCGCAAAACTACAAGCTTGCCAGTGACGGAGCCGCAAGCTTTACTGTGACGGCTTCGGGCAACGCAGGCGCTACGGACACCGGCGACGGCAACGGCAACGGCACCAACGCAGGCGGCGCCGACAAGAACGACAAGGGCAACAAGCGCAAGGGCTCAGGCGAAAAGCTTGCCGGCACAGGCGACAACTCTGGCATTGCCGCCGGGCTCGCTGCCGCCGCCGTGGCGACAACGGTCGCCGGCGCGGCAATGCTTGCCAACGACCATGAAAGTGACGAAGGCGCTAGCGAATAGGCCAGCCGGCCTTTTGGGCGCATCAACTCGATGAGGGGCGCAGAACACCGTTCTGCGCCCCGATTTTTACCTTGAACCGAACGCCGTTATCGGCTACATCACCATGTTCAGCGCGTTCACAAATTCCTGGGCCTTCGCACGGCTACTCAGGCTAAAGACGCAAGCGGTCAACAGTCGATTGCGCAGAAAAACATCACGGCCTTTGATTCTATTGACGCCCGTGATGTCCTTAAGATAGACAATCTCGGTGTGCTTGCCGCCGAAAGTGCCCTTCCTGAGCACCTCGATACGGTTGGGGTAGATCTTGACGTCTTTAAACCTACCCGAGCCCTTGTCCTGAAACAGCAAGGTGTTGTTGTCCATGTATGTCACTCCCATGGGGTTCGTGAAAACTGTCTCTATTGCCAAATTTTAGTCACCGCAAGGCCCCCATGCGAAGTTGCCAGACAGCGCAGCGATTCGTGTCCGTACGAGTCTTTAAACTAAATGCAATAAAGATGCGTCCTCAAGAGGAAAGTCGGGCGATATTGATGAGTGAACTGGCAAACCGCGGGGAATCGGCAATCGTGCCAGAAGTTTTTTACAAGCAGGTTTCCTCGATTCTCAACGCCGCTCGCGACAAGGCCTATACCGCCGTTAACTTTGCGATGGTTGAGGCATATTGGGAGATCGGCAAGAGTATTGTTGATGAACAGGGCGGAGAGGAGCGCGCCAAGTATGGCGATGCACTGATCGACGAACTTGCCGTTAGATTGACTAAGGATTTTGGCAGAGGCTTCAACGCCAGAAGCTTAAGATACATGCGTCAGTTTTATCTTGCGTTCCCAATTCGGAACGCGCTGCGTTCCGAATTGAATTGGACACATTACCGCAGGTTATCGCGTATAACCGACCCTGATGCTCGAACATGGTACATGAACGAATGTGCCGATTCTCGCTGGAGCACGCGTCAGCTCGAGCGCCAGATCAACACCATGTTCCGCGAGCGCCTGCTTGCCAGCAAGGACAAGGAGGCCGTCACCCAGGAAATCCAAAAGAGCGCCCCGGCTCGTCGCCCCGAGGATATCATCCGCGACCCATATGTACTGGAGTTTTTAGGTTTCTCGGACGATACTGCGTTTCGCGAGAGCGATCTAGAGCAGGCGCTCATCACGCATCTTCAGAAGTTCCTGCTGGAGCTTGGCCGTGGTTTCGCTTTCGAGGCGCGCCAAAGGCGCATCACCTTTGATGGGCGCCATTTCTATATTGACCTTGTGTTTTACAACTATCTGATGCGCTGCTTCGTGCTCATCGACCTTAAGACGGACGATCTTACGCACCAGGACCTGGGCCAGATGCAAATGTATGTGAACTACTACACGCGCGAGCTCATGAACGAAGGCGACAATCCGCCCATAGGCATCGTGCTCTGCGCGGACAAAAGCGATTCGATCGTCGAGTACACGCTGCCCGAAGACAACGACCAGGTGTTTGCCGCCAAATACCTGCCGTATCTTCCAAGCAAGGAAGAGCTGGCGCGCGAGCTGAGTGCCGAGTACCGCGCCATCAACGAAGCGACTAATGGCGAAGCGCAAGGGTAGCGGCACGTTGCGACCGATACCCCCGACGGCGCTCCACATCACCCGGGATAAGAGGAGCTTTCCATGACAGACAGACCGAAAACAACACTGCGCGACTGCATCTATGGGCTTGCCGTCGGTGACGCGCTGGGCGTTCCCTACGAGTTCAGGCCCCGCGGTACGTTCGAATGCACGGACATGATCGGCTACGGCACGCATGGGCAACCCGCCGGCACCTGGAGCGACGACACATCTATGACGCTTGCTACCTGCGACTCGATTAGGGAGCTCGGGCACATCGACACCGCGGACATGCGCGACAAGTTCGTAAGCTGGATTGCCCGTGGCGAGTATACGATCGACGGCGTTTTCGATTACGGCGGTACGACCGCCCGCGCCCTGCGCACCGGCAAAGGAGGCTCCGGCGAGCGCGACAACGGCAACGGATCGCTCATGCGCATCGCTCCCCTGGCGTTCACCGATGCGACAGACGAAGAGGTCAGCAAGGTCTCCGCGATTACGCACGCCCACAGAACGTCGACCGACGCATGCATCATATTTGTCGAGCTGATGAGGGATGTGATGAACGACGTGCTCCCCTCGTGGGCGCTCCATCTGAAAGGCGTGCCTGAGCAGGAGATCAGGTCGGGTGGCTTCGTGCGCGACACGCTTAAGGCAGCCACCTGGTGTTTCGTCAACACTAACAGCTACGAAGATTGCGTGCTTGCCGCCGTCAACCTAGGCGACGACACCGACACCACCGCAGCCGTCGCCGGCGCCCTCGCCGGCACGGCATACGGTCTCAAAGCCATCCCACAGGAGTGGATCGACACTCTGCGCGGCAAAGAGCTGATTGAGAGCTGCCTGTTTTAAGGCGCCATTCAAGAAATAAGGCAGGAGGCATCATGGAGAGGAAGATCGCAAATATAGACGAGTTCCAAGTGGACGAAAACGGGATTCCGCTATTTCCAGTAGGACTGAAGGAGGAAGCCAGCCTCTATGTCCTCCCCGACGGGCGTTACCTCCCCTGCGGGGTCTACAGGACCGCGGACGGCGGTTCGATCATTTATGAGCCATCCGAACTAAGCTTCTTCGGGCAGATGCTTGCTCAATTCAAAGAGAACTAGAGGCTTGATTGCCCGTTAGATCGACACTGCTCCAAGCCATGGGGCGGGTAGGATGTCTCCCGCCGCGGCCTGTGAGGTAGAATTACGACTGCCGCGGAATCCGCCTGCGGGCAACGCTCCGATCTCCGATTGGGGTGAAGCCTATGAACTTGTTTCTTGAAATCCTGCGCCTCTCGATGTATGTAACCGGCATCGTCCGGAACCTCTACTCGATCTGGCGGGAATATAAGCAGTAACGGATAGCGAAGGGAGTCATGCAAAGGGCCGGTCGCACCCGGCCCTTTAGACGATAGTACCTGCGTTGCCCGCGCTTCCAAAGTTGACCGACTGAGGAGCGGGTTCCGCGGCACATCCTGATTTTACCCAGTGGCAAGGCTCTTTTACAGCCGTTCCACCGTTTATTTACATCTGCCATCACGGGCGGGATGTTGCGCACTCTCGCGAGCCAACCGGCACCACTCCCCTACTTCCCAAAGATCGCAGCGAACAATCCCTTGCGCTTGGGTTTTTCTTCTCGGTAGGAACCCTCGGCAGCCGCTGCCACCTGACGTGGCTGCTCGTCGCCTCCACGGCGCACAATTTGGTACAGGAATGGCGATTTGATGTATTTGACCTCGACGGGCGTGGCGTGAACGGTGCTTTCGCCGGACAGATGCAGGCTCGGATTGAGCGGCGCCACAATATGCGTCTCGCGCTTGTCGCTAAACACCACCGCCGCCGCACGGCCCGTCTGGCCGTTCACGGCAATGCGCACCTGCTCGCCATTACGTCCATCCGACGCGGGACGATCGACAAAGTAGACCGGCACCATAACCAGGCCGTCCTTGTGCTTGCGGGCCTTGCGCGCCCAGGTGCGTATGCTCTTTTTATTGAGCCCCAGCACCGCCTCGGCATCGTTGCCAACAATGTCGAGCGCCAGCTTGTCAATGACCACCTGGTCCTTGGTGGACGCATCGACGGAGACAACGCGGAAGTCGCCTTCCTGCATGGCCGGGTCGAACGACCCAACCTTGGCAAAGTCCCATGGCTCCAGAATGCCCATAAGGCGAACGTCCAGGTAGTTTGCCCTGGGATATGCCCAGTCGAGCACCTCGTAGTACACCAGGGTCTCCTTGCTCAGGCCCTTGCCCGGGAAGGACGCCATCATGCGCAGGTCCGCGAGCGCCATGGGGAAGTAGAAGAGCATCATGTCGTTTTGAATCGCGTCTTCCACATCGTGACCGGCAAAGGCGTCTGGATATCGGCGCACCAGCTCAAGCGCATTGGCGCGCGCCTGCTGCGGCGTTATCTCGCAGGGAATACCCTGCTCGGGCACATATTCCGCACCAACGCCCATGGTCAGGCGCTTGCTAAACGTCCCCGGCTTGAGCAGGTCGGCGACACCGATCTTATTGCCGCAGGACGGGCACTCAAACACGCGCTGGGTCGACTCGCCCTCAAAGGACGCTCCGCAGAAGGGACAGGGGATGCTCACGTGCGTGGCCTCTTGGAACTCCTGGGCCGTGCCGCGGTCTTCCCACAGCAGATGCTCCAGAACCGACTGATTGCGCCAGTGCTCATTAAAGAAATACCAGTCGGGGTCCACCGGGCGCTCGAGCTGCGACACATGCGTGAGCTTAAGCAGCCCATCGACAACCGTCAGTGGCGTATGGCGAATGCCCAGGGCGCTCTTGGGCTCCCCCGCATCGGCCTGCCACGGAACGACCGTGCCGCAATAGGCGCACTCAAAGCTGCGTTTAGCCTGGTGTGAGTACATAGGGCCGCCGCAGTTTTGGCATTTAATGGCAAACATCTCGTCCATGAATACGTCCTCCTTTGCACTGGGGCTGTCGACATTAAGTATGTCGGGCAGGTAAGCACGTGCCCATACCCATGTGGCCCAAAATCGAGCACCCAGGCAGACGAGAAGGCTCGCTCGTTAGCACCGGCAGACTATTGCTGCATTTTCTGAGCATCGGTGCACGGCGCCCCCGCGCGAGCTACACTATCCCCTTAAACATGATTGTGAGGACGACCGCTATGCTATTTGTAAATCGGCTGGTACATACGCTTGTTCCCGGCAGCGAGGGCGAGCCGGTCGATACCTCCCGCCGCACCAACGCGGGCTTCGCCGCAAGCCTCATCTGCATTGGCCTCAACATCACCTTGTGCCTGGCCAAGGGCATCGCGGGCCTGCTCGCTGGCTCCGTCTCCCTCATCGCCGACGCTTTCAACAACCTCTCCGATGCCTCGAGCAACATCGTGAGCCTGCTCGGGTTCCGCCTCGCCAGCCGCCCGGCAGACGAAGGCCACCCCTATGGCCACGGCCGCTACGAGTACCTCGCCGGCTTGTTTGTCGCCGTCCTGGTTTGCGCCGTCGGCATCAACCTGATCCTCGAGTCGGTCACCAAGATCATCAAGCCTTCCCCCACCGCTTACACGCTCGTTTCCCTTGCGGCACTGGCTACATCCATGCTCGTTAAGCTCTGGATGGCCGCATTCAACCGCGCGCTGGGCAACCGTATCGATTCCGAAACACTCATTGCCACAGCACAGGACTCCAAAAACGACGTCATCACCTCGGGCTCGGTCTTGGTGGCGGCGCTTATTTCGCAGACGACCGGCTTTGACCTCGATGGCTGGGCAGGCCTGGGTGTGGGCATCTTCATCTGCATCAGCGGCATGGGCCTAGTGCGCGACGCCATCAGCCCGTTGCTGGGGCAAGCGCCCGACCCCAAGCTCGTCCAGGCAATCCGCGACAAGATCATGTCCTATCCGCAGGTCTTGGGCACACACGACCTGATGGTGCACGACTACGGCCCCGGTCGTCAGTTTGCCAGCGCTCACGTGGAGATGCCCGGCGAGGGCGACGCATTTGAGCACCACGAGATCCTGGACACCATCGAGCACGACATCAAGCGCCAGATGGGCATTGCCATCACGCTGCACTGCGACCCCATCGCGACAACCGGCGATGATTTGCGCGGCTGGGTCAAGCGCGGCGTTATGCAGATCGACCCCGCGCTCTCCATCCACGACCTGCACGAGCACGACGGGTTCGTTTCGTTTGACCTGGTGCGCCCCGACGGCTTTGACATATCCGACGAGG
Organism: Coriobacteriaceae bacterium AM113-163; assembly: GCA_027673765.1. Classification (GTDB taxonomy): domain Bacteria; phylum Actinomycetota; class Coriobacteriia; order Coriobacteriales; family Coriobacteriaceae; genus Collinsella. The sequence goes on along the minus strand of JAQDWB010000009.1, from coordinate 27,913 downwards.
AGCTGCTGGAGCTCGTCACGCGCATCGTGCACGAGCGCCGACCCAATGCCTCATGCGTCGTTACGTTTGACTCGGGCTTTAGCTCGCCCGACCGTCCGGCTGAACAGCTGTAGCCCGCTTAACAGCTAGTTTCCCTGCGCGCCCGAGATGCCGTTTTGCAGTGCGTTCCAGGCATCCGTCGCCATGTCGCCCAAGTTCTGCGCGGTGTCGCCCAGGTTTTGTGCCGTATCGCCCAGCTCTTGCGCCTTGTCTCCCAACTCCTGTGCCTTGTTGCTCAAGTCCTCCAGCGTATTGGAGCTCGAGCTGTCGGTACCGCTTTGGCCGTCGGACGAGTTGCCCGAGCTGTTCTTGTGCGTGAGTTGAATTTCGAGGTTGCCGTTGTCGTTATAGTAGGCAGAAGTAACGACCCAGTTGGCATCGACGACGGGCGTTGAGCCATCATCAGTCAGGACCACGGCATTCGAAAGATCGGCGCCGCGCGACTTGAGGATCTTCTTGGCGTTGGACCAGTACTGTCCCGGGATATCGCTCAGATCGACGGTGCTAGACGAGGCGGACTCGGTTTGCTCGGCAGTGGCATCGGCCGTTGAACTCCCTCGCTTGTTAAGCATGCCCGACACGATGGCAAACACAACCGACAGCGCAAAGAAGATCGCCAGTACGATGAGGATCTTCTTGATCACGCTCGACGAACGCGACGGCGTCTCTTCCTCGTCCTCACCATACTGCGGGATCGATTTGGGGTACTCGCGATACGGCTCGCGCGACTCGTAGCGAGACTGCGCCGTGCGAGGCATATACGTCGTCTGCTGAGGCTGCGGAATGGGATTCTGCGGCAGGTCATCATAGGGATTCGGCGTCGAGGCGGCATAAGAATTCTGCGGCACGTAATCAAACGGGTCCGGAGCTGCGTTGCCATAGGGGCCTTGCGAAGATGCAGCGTAAGAATCCTGCGCCGTGTCGCCATAGCCCATAACCCGGGTGGGCTCGGCAGAAGGCTGCGTCGCGGCGGGGTCGGTATAACCGGGGTTGGGAACAACGCGGGTCGCATCGGCGCTATCGCCAGCCTGCGCGGAACCGTAGCCGCCCATCACGGTTGTCTTGTCCTGATCCATGCAACGATTCCTTTCCGTCGCGCGTGAGCCTCAAGTTATCCATGCATTCTACCCGCGCAAAAGCCTATGATGGGCAGAGCCCGTCCATATCTACAAGACAAGCGCGGCTAGAAAACAAAAGCCCCGCCGGGCCTTGGTAGGCGCGACGGGGCGGGCAAGCAGCTATGGGCAACAAGCTTAGAACAGGCCGGTGATGTTGCCGTCGTTGTCGACGTCGATGTTCTCAGCCGCGGGGACCTTGGGCAGGCCCGGCATGGTCAGAACACTGCCAGTCAGTGCGACCACAAAGTGGGCACCGGCGGAAACCTTGAGCTCACGCACCGTGATGCGGAAGTTCTCGGGAGCGCCCAGGGCCTTGGCGTTGTCGCTAAAGCTGTACTGCGTCTTGGCCACGCACACCGGCAGGCTGCCAAAGCCGTTCTCGCGCAGCTCGGCGAGCTGGCGCTTGGCGGCCGGCGTAAAGTCAACGCCATCGGCGCGGTAGACCTTGGTGGCAATGGCCTCAAGAGCGTCGGCGACATCGGCGCCGTCCTCATAGGCAAACTTGAGCTCGCTCGGCTGCTCAATCAGACGCATGACCTCATCGGCAAGCTCGAGCGCGCCCTCGCCGCCCTTGGCCCAGACCTCGGAAAGCTTAACATTGACGCCGAGCTTCTGGCACTCGGACTCGATGAGCGCAAGCTCGGCCTCGGTGTCCGTCGGGAAGCGGTTGATGGCGACTACGCAGGGCAGACCATAAACGTTCTGGATGTTGTCGACGTGACGCAGCAGGTTGGGCATGCCGGCCTTGAGTGCCTCGAGGTTCTCCTCGTTGAGGTCGGCCTTGGCGACGCCACCGTTGTACTTCAGCGCACGAGCGGTCGCGACGACCACGACGGCGCTGGGGCGAACGCCCGTCATACGGCACTTGATGTCGAGGAACTTCTCGGCACCCAGATCGGCACCGAAGCCGGCCTCGGTAATGGCGACATCGCCAAAGCGCATCGCCATACGCGTGGCCATGATAGAGTTGCAGCCGTGGGCAATGTTGGCGAAGGGACCGCCGTGGACAAACGCGGGCGTGCCCTCGAGCGTTTGCACCAGGTTGGGCTTGAGCGCGTCCTTAAGCAACGCGGCCATGGCACCCTGGGCCTTAAGGTCGCGGGCACGGACGGGCTCGCCGGCATAGCTGTAGCCGACAACAATCTCGCCCAGGCGCTCCTTGAGGTCATTGATGCTCGTGGACAGGCACAGGATTGCCATGACCTCGGAGGCAACGGTGATATCGAAGCCGTCCTCGCGCGGCACGCCCTGGGCCTTGCCGCCAATACCGTCGATGACATGGCGCAGCTGACGGTCGTTCATGTCGACGACGCGCTTCCAAGTGATGCGTTTAACGTCGATGCCAAGCTGGTTGCCCTGCTGGATGTGGTTATCAAGCATGGCGGCCAGCAGGTTGTTGGCAGCACCGATGGCATGGAAGTCGCCGGTAAAGTGCAGGTTGATATCCTCCATGGGGATCACCTGAGCCCAGCCGCCGCCGGCAGCACCGCCCTTAACACCAAAGACGGGGCCGAGCGAAGGCTCGCGCAGGGCCACGGCACTCTTGACGCCGCGACGACGCAGGCCATCGGCCAGACCGATGGTCGTGGTGGTCTTGCCCTCGCCCGCAGGCGTTGGGTTGATAGCGGTCACGAGGACGAGCTTGGCCTGGTGATCGGTCGGCTCGTTGAGCAGCGAATAGTCGACCTTAGCCTTGTCGAAGCCGTACGGAATAAGGTGCTTAACGTCGACGCCGGCGTTCTTGGCCACCTCGGTAATAGGCAGCGGCGTGACAGAACGTGCGATTTCGATGTCAGTAGGCATGGGCGGTCCTTTCGTTACCGAATGAGAAAAAGACCAATTCAGCATAGCACGGGCGCGCAATAGTAAAACACCCATAACCGATGAACGGCGATATGTTTACCCGATGCCCGGCGATAGCCCAACAGCCCGCCAAAACAAAGCGCCCTAAACGGTAGGTTCAATCCCCAGGTGCTCAAAGGTGCGAAGGGTTGCCTGACGGCCCTGCGGCGTACGAATCATCAACCCGCACTGCAGCAGATACGGCTCATAGACATCCTCGAGCGTGCCCGGGTCCTCGCCCACCGCGCTGGCAAGGGTCGTAAGTCCCACGGCACGACCGGAGAACGTCTTAGCGAGCGTCTCCAAAATGCGAATATCCATCCAGTCCAGACCGAGCTCATCGATCTCGAAGAACTCGAGCGCCTGGCGACAGATATCGAGCTCGATGGGGCCGTTGCCGCGCACCTGTGCGTAATCGCGCACGCGCTTGAGCAGGCGGTTGGCAAGACGTGGCGTGCCGCGCGAACGCGAGCCGATCTCGAGTGCACTGGGATGGTCGATCGTCACGCCCAGGATAGTCGCCGAGCGCGTAACAATCTGCGCGAGTTCCTCGACCGTGTAGTAATCCAGGCGATATGAGATGCCAAAGCGGTCGCGCAACGGGCCGGTCAACATGCCTGAGCGGGTCGTTGCCGCCACCAGCGTAAACTTGGGAATATCCAGGCGAATCGAGCGCGCCGCCGGACCCTTGCCAATCACGATATCGAGGGCAAAGTCCTCCATCGCGGGGTACAGGACCTCCTCGACCGAACGGTTGAGGCGGTGGATCTCGTCGATAAACAGCACATCACCCGGCTGCAAGTTAGTAAGGATGGCTGCCAGGTCGCCGGTGCGCGCGATGGCAGGGCCACTCGTGGTCTTGATCTGAGCGCCCAGCTCGTTGGCGATAACCGTAGCCAGCGTGGTCTTGCCCAGACCCGGAGGGCCCGAGAAGATCACGTGGTCGAGCGTCTCGCCACGGCTCTGCGCCGCTTCGATCAACACGCGCAGGCTCTGCTTGATATGCTCCTGGCCGCAGTAATCGTCCAGGCGCTGGGGGCGCAAAGTGCGATCGACATCGAGGTCCTCGGCCGTCAGCTCCGAGCCCACCATGCGCTCGCCGTGCGCCATGGATGCCGCCGGCGAGTTGCCGGGCGTCGCCCACAGGTCCTGAGAGTCATCGGCTTCCCACATCACGCATCCATTCCGAGTCGCTTAAGCGCCGCGCCGAGCAAATCCTCGACACGCATATCCTGCCCATCATACCCGCTCAGAGCGACATCGGTCTCCTGCGGGCTAAAGCCCATGGAAAGGAGTGCCGCACGGGCGTCATCGATCGCCGAAGGAGCGGCGGCGGGCACGGGCATCGCAACCTGACCGGGGATCGCATCGACCGGCACAAAGCCCTTGTCCTTGGCAAAGGTGCTCTTGAGCTCCAAGATGAGGCGCTGGGCGGTCTTTTTGCCCACGCCGGGCACCTTGGCCATGCCCTTGTCGTCCTCGGCCATCACCAGGGAATACAGCTGTCCCACGGTATAGGTGGAAAGTACGGCGAGCGCCAAGCGCGGGCCAACGCCCGAGACGGACACGAGCCGGTCGAACATCGTGCGCTCATCCTTTGAAGAAAAACCGAAAAGTGTCATGGCGTCCTCGCGCACCTGCATACGCGTGTAGAGGCGGACCTCGCCGCCGGGCGTCGGCAACGTGGCCGCAGTGCCGCCAGAAATGCCGAGTTCAAAGCCAACGCCCGACACGTCGACGACGGCCGAGCTCATCGTGGCCTCGACAAGCGTTCCATGGAGCTGGGAAATCATCAGTATCCGGTTCCTCTCTGTTGATAGAACTCGCCGCCGGTAAGGGCACGGGTGCGGCTGAGGTTTACGTGGCAGATGGCGCAAGCCAGGGCATCGGCGGCATGGTCGGGATGCGGGTCGTGGTCGAGCTGCGTGAGCGTACGAACCATATACGCGACCTGCCGTTTGTCCGCGGCTCCGGTGCCCACAACAGCCTGCTTAATCTGCATAGGCGTGTACTCGCCAATCTCGAGCGCGCATTCCGAAAGCGCCACGAGCGCGGCACCGCGGGCATGCGCCGTAGGGATGGCCGAGCGAACGTTGGCGCCAAAGTAAATGCTCTCGATGGCAGCGGTATCGGGTCGATAACGCTCCACGACGCCTTTGAGGTCGCGGGCGATATGCGACAGGCGCACCGCGAGCGGACTACCCGCGCTGGTCTCGATGCAGCCATAGGCACGGCAGCGAACCTCGCCACGCCGCTCCTCGATAATCCCCCAACCCGTATGAGCCAAACCGGGGTCAATGCCCAAGATAACCAAGCCAACCTCCCCTCGCCACAAGCGCAGCGCAAGACAAGGCCCCGCGCATCATTCACGAACGTCTGTTCTAGAATAACACAACGGGGGCAAAGTGCTTAAAGCAAGATAGATTCGGCAGAAGCAATGTGTGTAAGAGAATCTCTCCCGCAATGTTTCCGTCTGCCCTAGTTCTGGCTAAAGAACGGGAACTGCCTCGGATCCACCGGCGGATGCGGCATCGGCGCGCCCTGGGGTCCACCCTGCGGGCCACCCTGGCCGCCCATCATCTTATCGATGGCGTCCTGAACCTCGCCCTCGAACTTTTTCATGCCCTCGTGCAAACGACGCTGACCGTCCTCAGAGCGCAGCTCCTCCATCTGCTCGGGCGAAATACCCAGCAGCTCACCCAAAATGCCCATCATCTCACCGCGCATACGGTCACTTGTATCGTCGTCGGCAAAGCGACGCACCTCGGCGCGCGCCAGCGAATCAACCGTCATGCGCTCCTTGCCGTTGAGCCCCAGATCGGACCACGCAAGCATGTACGGCCAGGCGCGCTCGGCAAACGAACGGGCAGAGACGATCGGCACCGTCGGCAGCATGCGGCGGGCGGCCTCGCCCTGACGCACGAGCATCAGCAGCAGCGAGCAGGCCTCAGGCTTGCCAGCGGCCATCGGGATGTCGTCGAAAGATCGATTGCGGTCCACGTGCGACTCGAGCGCACCATCGACCTCACCCGGCTCGAGCCCGCCGAGCAGCTGTGCCGCGCGGTCGAGCATATCGACCGGACCGTCGAGCGTCGAGAGCGCCTGCGCCAGCACGCGCTCCATACAATCTTCCACCGCGTTGAGCGTCACGAGCTCTTGGGGCACCACGGCAGACGTGCGGTTGCGCACGCGCGCCACAAACTCAAGCGTCGACAGGTACACATCGCCAAAGGGCGCGTAATCGCCCTGGTAGCCGCCGCAAAGCGCCGGCGCCGCCAGCGCGTACTCGGTTTTGGACAGCGGACTCAACGCCATCGCACCCAGCTCGAGCGCCGTGTCCTCCAGCATGAGGCCCAGCGTGCGAGAGCGCAGGCGCTCGGCGTCGCCCGCCGACACATCGCGGTCGAGCACGCGCGCGGCATCCGGCGCATCGCGCTCAACCGTGCGAATATGCAGGCGCTCGGCAATGGCGCGAACGGCGGCACAGCGAGCAGCCTCGGCCTCCTCCTGCGCCGGCGTAAAGATGCGGTTGCGCCCCAGCACCAGGCCAATCACATTACGTGGGCCCAGAGCGTCGACGGCCAGCGCCGCCAGCAGGGACGACGGCAAGTCGCCCTCGAGTGCCACCACGGCGCGCGACGCACCGTGGGCCCGGGCGTTGTCGCGCACGGCGAGCACCAGCGCCTGCCACAGCCACTCCTCGGAACGGAACTCGGGCAGTTCGTGATCTTCCAGGGCATCGAGCATCACGCCGCGCTGAATCTCCTGAACCAGCAGGCTCTCCTCAAAACACGGCGCTTGGGCCACCACGCGACCGCAGTCGTCGAGCACAAACGAACCGCCGGTATACACCGACTCGTCATAGGCACCGACCGGCGCCATACAGGCAAACCACACGCTGCGCTTGGATGCGATCTTGCGGTAGGCGCCGCTGCGAACGGCGGCAATGGCGGCAGTCTCGCGGTCGGTCATGTCAAACGCATTGAATTGGAAATACGCAATGAGGTCAACACCGGTCGGCAACATCTCGAGTTCGCGGTCCAAGTCAAAAATCACGGCGATGCGCACGCCGTCCACGTCGAACACCGGCGGCGCCCAACGCGTGTCGTTGTTCTCGCCACGCTGCAGGGCAATGCTCGAACGCGCCGGCACCACATGACCGTCCTTGAGCATCATGTAGTCGAGCAGCGGCTGACCCTCAAACGAAACCGCCGCGGGCACGATGCAGATCATGTCAAGCTCCTGGATGCGCTCGGCGACACCAGTCAAGCCGGCAAGCATGTCGTGCTCAAAGTCGGCAGCGCCCACCAGGCCACCGGGCATGGCGCCCATAAAGAGCGGAGCCGGAACGCACAGCACGCGCGCCCCGCGCTCGTGGGCCAGACGAGCCTGGTCCTCGATGCGGCCGCAAATGCCCTCAATATCACCCAGGCGCATATCGATCTGTGCAAGCGCGAGCTTCATGGCTCAGCCCTTTCCGTCGTAAACCATCGAAATCGTAGTAAAAGCGCCGGCCGCATGATGCAGTCGGCGCTCGCATGTGCATATGCTAGCTATGATACCCCGAGCGGGGGCGCGCTCCTAGAACGTCGCGGACCACAGCCCGTGCAGGTTGCAGTAGGCATAGACGGTACCGGTCTTGGAACCGCCGGCAAAAAACGTCGCGGGCTTCATGCCGGGCTCAAGGTAATGGACCTCTAAGCGGCCCTCGGCCTCAAGGGCGATCCACTCAATATAGTGCTCGGGCAGGCTGGGGTGCTCGACCGAGCCAACGCGTGCGCGAATCACGTGACCGTCGCGCTCGGTCTCGACAACAGGCACGTGCTTCTCGTGCGCCGCGTCCTCAGTGTTTGCGGTCAGTTCCGTGCAACCGGCAGGGGTTGCAACGTCGTTGCCAAGGGCGGCAATGAGCTTACCGTCGGGGTCCTTAAAGAATTTCGCCATGATGTTCTCCTTTGCTGACGTGCCAATGTTCTTGATGGTTCTTATGCCCAAAGGCAGACAAACCATCCACGGCATTGCAAATGAACACATAACGGGCGGGGACGATGGGGCAGCGTGCGCTATCCGCCCTGGCGGCCCCACCCGAGCGGGTTAGCGCCCGTCGCCGCCCAGCAGCGCCAGAACATCTTCGCGGGTAAACAGCGCCGACGAGATGCCGTCGCCGCCGAGCACGCTGTTGACCAGGTCGCGCTTGGACTCCTGCATCTGCATGATGCGCTCCTCGATCGTGTCCTTGGCGATGAGCTTGTACACGGTCACGGTATGTTGCTGGCCAATACGATGCGCGCGGTCGGTCGCTTGGTCCTGCGCCGCCACGTTCCACCACGGGTCGTAGTGGATGACCACGTCGGCCGCCGTCAGGTTAAGGCCCACGCCGCCCGCCTTGAGCGAAATCAAAAAGACCGGGACCTCGCCCGCTTGGAACTGCGCGACCATCTTGGCGCGGCTCTCCTTAGATGAAGCGCCCGTGAGCTTAAGGAAGGCGATGTCCTCCTTGGCCAAGCGCTTACCGATGATATCGAGCATACCCGTAAACTGGCTGAACAACAGGATGCGATGCCCGCCGTCGAGTGCGCCGTGCACGAGCTCCATACACGTATCGAGCTTTGCGCTCCCCGCCTTGTAATCCTCGTAGTGTAGACGTGGGTCGCAGCAGATCTGGCGCAGCTTGGTGAGCTCGGCGAGCACCTTGAGCTTGTCCTTCTTAAACTCCCCAGCCTCGCGGTGCTGCACCTGCTGGGCGATGCGGTCCTGGTTGGCCAGGTAGAGCTTGCGTTGTTCGCCGGTAAGCTGTGCCATGACGGTGTCCTCGATCTTCTCGGGCAGGTCGGCCACCACGTCTTCCTTAACACGGCGCAGCACAAACGGCGACACGAGCGCCTGCAGGCGAGCGGCGCTATCGCCCTCGGCATGCTCGACGGGGCTCTCAAGGCGCTTGGCAAACGACTCGCGCGTCCCCAAAAGGCCCGGCATCAAAAAGTCGAAGATGCTCCAGAGCTCGGACAGGCGGTTTTCGATGGGCGTGCCCGTCAGGGCAAAGCGCACGCCGGCAGGCAGGCGCTTGGCAGCGCGCGCCACCTGCGTGAGCGGATTTTTAATGTACTGTGCCTCATCGAGCACCACGCGGGCAAAATCCTGCTCGACGTACTCGTCGATATCGCGCCGCATAAGGTCATACGACGTTACGACCACGTTATGCTCGGCCACGCCGGCAATCTGTACACGACGTTGAGCCTTGGCGCCCACAATGGCGCACACATCGAGCGACGGGGCAAAGCGCTCCAGCTCGGCAGTCCAGTTGTACACGAGTGAGGCCGGGCATACCACGAGCGTGGGCTTGGTGTCCCCCGCCTCCACGCGCGCCAGGATATGCGCGATCATCTGGAGCGTTTTGCCCAGGCCCATGTCGTCGGCCAAGATGCCGCCAAGGCCCAGGTGTTCGAGCGAGCCGAGCCACTGGTATCCGTCGACCTGGTAGCCGCGCATCGTTGCCTTGAGCGATGCCGGCACCGTAAAGTCCATCTTGCCGAGCGTGTCCAGGCGCTCGACGGTGCGGCGGAACGCAGCGTCGCAATCGGCCTCGAGCGCCGGCGTGCGTGCGAGCATGCTATCGACAAAAAGGGTACTCGACGCGGGAAGCGACACGCCGTCGAGCAGGTCGACGGCATCGACGCCTAGGTCCTCGGCAAGACCAAACGCGGCACGCGCTCCCTCATCCAGGCGCACGATGTCGCCGGACGTCAGGCGCGCGAACGTCTGGTGGCGCTTGTACGAGTCCAGATAGATGGCAAGATCTGCCGCCGAAAGGCCGCTCGCGCCCAGTTCGACATCGAGCAGGTTACTCTTGACGGTCGCGCGCACCGAGAGCTTGGGCGCAGGGCGGACCGAAATCTGGCGCAGACGGTCGCTGAGCATGACCTCGCCCAGCTCGGACAGGGCAGACAGGCCCTCGGTCAGCAAGTGGAACAGGCTCTCGTCATCGCGCTCCTCAAACGCCAGGCCGCCCTCGTAGAAATCGAAGTACATGGCAGCCGTGTCCATAACGCGAAACTCCGCCAGCGTATCGCGGGGCGGAACGCCGGGGCGTTGCTCTTCGAAAGGACTGCCCGGAGCACCAAGACTAAAGAGATCAGCCGACCAATCGCCGTAGGTAACCGTAATTTTGCAGGTCACAAGACCATCGTCGACGCCGATTGCCATGGCAAAGCTCGCCTCGGGTGCCACAGTATCGAGCGCGGCGGGCGCGGTGAGGTCGGTATAGTCGCGCAAAATGGGCAGCGCCATACGGCAGAACTCACCCACCTGCTCGGCGGCAATATGGGCGGGCGTGCGGCACGGCAGCAAGCGCGACAAAAAAGGTGCGGCATGCTGAGCAAATGCAGCGTCGGTACGGCGCGCGCGGCGCGTGTCAACCAAGTAGGCGGCATCGCCCGACGCAAAGCAGTACATATCGGCGGGCAGGCGCAGGTCATAGCTACCACCAGCCGCCGGCGCGATTTTGGCGGCAAGAAGTGGTGGGCGCTTAGCGGACGCCTCGTCCTCCCCTTGCGGAGACAGCTCAACCGCCACGTCGTAGGTGCGACGCGTCGTCGTCCCCCGCGACCAGGCGGGCTCAAAAGAGATGGTCTGGCCGCGCAGCAGGTCCAGCACATATACGATGCTATGCTCGGACAGCGGCAACTGACGCTCGGCAACAAAACCACTGCGGGCAAAGTCGTACGACGCCGAACGCGAGCTTGTGATGTCATCGAGATAGGCAACTGTCGTCACAACAAGGTTGAGCAGCTTTGTCGATGTTTCGTCAAAGGCCTCAGGTGAATGGACAAACGTGAGCTTCTTGCCATAGGAGAACGTGCCGCCGCGCACGTAGGCATCGGCCATGCCGTCGATGTCCTTGACCACGTAGGAGACCGATCCACAGCGAATGCGGAACACGAGCGCCCAGCTAAAGCGGTCAGCGAACAGCGGATTGTAGTACGGCACCAACGAGGGCTCCAACGCCGCTTTGGGGGCGTCGGGATCAACGGCACCGGCAAGTTTACGGCGCATGCTCGCCAGCTCATCCATGCGCGCGTCCGAAAGATCGGAAAGCGCCGCCACAAGGCTCGGGCTCGTGGGGACGGGCGCCGGGAAGGGAAAGTTGGGGTTGACGGCCGGCGCGGCGGACGCGGCACGCGCGGGCTGTTTCGGCTGCGCCGTAAACGTGCGAACCGGCGTGCGCAGCCCCTCAACAGGCTCAATGCCGCTGGTGTCCAGGTACGCCAGCGCTGTGGCGATGGCGTGCTTGCACATACCGGGATAGCGGTATGCGGCGGGGCAGTCGCAGTCGTAGTCGATAACCTCGTGCTCGTCCATATCGAGCGCCACGTGCGTCTTGTACAGGTCGCCGCGCGAGCCGCGCACCGAGCCCTCAACCGTCACGTTTTTGGAGAAGCGCGAGCCGCTGTCCTCAATCGACAGCACGGCGCCGTTGAGCATGAGCGAGCGGCCCTTCATAAAGGTGCCGCTCAACGCCGCCTCTTTGCGAAGCGCCTGCACAAACGTCCCCTGCGCCATCACTTCCTCCAATCTCACCCGGGGTAGCTTAGATCACCGTCACGCGACCCTGGTTACCCACAATGGCCTTGGCCTCGGCCAGCAGCGGAATCGAGCGCGCGTTGACCTTGGCCGGCACCTCGGCACGTAGCACGCGCCCGTCCACCTGCTCGATAAAGATCTCCACGCGATCGCCGCCCGGGTTGGCGGTAAGCACCGTGGCAAGACGCGCCATATTGCCCTGGCTAAAGCGGCTGTTGGGCACCATGACCTCAAACACCTTGGGCTTGTTGTTCTCCTCGTTAAGCTCGAGCGGCACGATCTCCTGCGCGATGATCTGGTCGCCGCGGTCCGAGCGCTCGAGCTTGCCCTTAATGCGCACAAAGGCATCGGACAGCTGTGCGCCGGTCTCGGGATCGACCTCGCCGTACAGGTACCCCTCGGCCTCTTTATAGGTCTTGGGGAACACGACGACGGTGGCCTCGCCTTCCATGTCCTCGAGCTGCACGATGCCCATGGGGTCACCGTTTTTGGTCACGCGCTTGGACACGCTCGAGACCATGCCGGCCCACCACAGCGCCTTGCCCTCGGGAATCTCCTGGTTGATGGTGCCGCCCGTAGGATTCTGAACCTCGTAGCCGGTGTCGATCTGCGAGAACGAGAAGTCGCGCGCCTTGGCTAGTGCATACTCAAACGGGCGCAGCGGGTGGTCCGAGACATAGATGCCCAGAACTTCCTTCTCCTGGCTCAGCTTAAGGTGGCGGTCCCATTCCTGGCCATCCGGATCGGGCACGCTCACCTCAAAGCCCGAGCCCTCAACGTCGCCAAACATGTCGAAGAACGACGTCTGGCCGCTCGCGCGATCCTTCTGGCGCTTCACCGCGGCATCGATGATGTTCTCGGGGTTGTTCTTATCCACAAAGTGCATCATCTGGCGACGCGGATACCCCGTGGAGTCGAAGGCGCCTGCCTTGATGAGCGATTCGATCACGCGGCGGTTGGCCTGGCTCGAGTCCACGCGCTCGACAAAGTCGTGCAGCGTCTTAAACGGGCCGCCCGCCTCGCGCTCGGCGATAATCGCCTGCGCCACGCCGGTGCCCACGCCGCGGATGCCGGCCAGACCAAAGCGCACGCCCTCCTTGGTAGCCGTGAACTCGGTACCGGACTCGTTGACATCTGGCGACAGCACGGGGATGCCGTCGTGACGGCATGCCGAGACGTAGTGCACGATCTTGTCGGTCTTGCCCGTATAGGACGTCAGAACGGCCGCCATGTACTCATGCGGATAGTGCGCCTTGAGCCACGCCGTCTGCATAACCAGGATGGCGTAGCCGGCGGAGTGCGACTTGTTGAAGGCGTAGGACGCGAACTCGAGAACATCGTCCCAAATCTTCTGGGCGACCTCGCGCGTATAGTTGTTCTTGATGGCGCCGTTCATCCAGTGGTCGTAGGTGGTCTCGTCGGAGCCATCCTCCCAGTGGAGCACCGTCGACGTGAGCAGCTTGATTTTCTTCTTAGCCACGGGCTTACGGATACGCGAGTCCGATTCGCCCTTGGAGAAGCCGCACATCTCGACGGAGATGAGCATAACCTGCTCCTGGTAGACCATGGTGCCGTAGGTTTCGCCCAGGATGTCGTCCAGGCGGTCGTCGTAGGAGACCGCCGGCTCCTTGCCGTTCATACGGTTGATGTAGGACGAAACCATGCCGGCGCCCAGCGGGCCCGGGCGGTACAGGGCGATCAATGCTACGACGTGCTTGTACTCGGTGGGCTTCATGTTCTTGATCGTGGCCGTCATGCCGGCGGACTCGACCTGGAAGACGCCGGCGGTGTGGCCGGAACCCATGAGCTTAAAGATCTCGGGGTCGTCAAAGGGAATCTCTTCCTCTTTGATGTCGATGCCGAAGTTCTTTTTGATGTTTGCCTTGGCCTTGGAGATAACAGTCAGCGTGCGCAGGCCCAAGAAGTCCATCTTGAGCAGGCCCATGTCGGCAACGGTATGGCCCTCGTACTGGGTAATCTCGACGCCGCCCTTGGTGTCGAGCTTGGTGGGCACGTGCTCGTTGACGGGGTCGCGGCAGATCAGAACGGCGCACGCGTGCACGCCCTCGCCACGGGTGAGGCCCTCGATTGAGAGCGCCGTGTCGATGATGCGGCGGGCGTCGTCGTCCTTTTTATATGCCTCGGCAAAATCGGGGTTAAACAGGTCCTCTTTGCCGGGTTGCTTTTCGAGCACCTGCTTGAGCTTGACCTTGGGGTCGCTCGAGACCATCTTGGACAGACGCTGGCCCATGTAGACCGGGTAGTCCAGGACGCGAGCGGCGTCGTTGATGGCCTGCTTGGCCTTAATGGTCGAGTAGGTGATGACGTGGGTGACCTTCTCGGGGCCGTAGAGCTGGCGAACGTGCTCCACGACCTCGAGGCGCCGCTCATCGTCGAAGTCCATATCGATATCGGGCATCTCGGTACGCTGCGGGGACAGGAACCTCTCGAACATCAGGCCGTTCTCGAGCGGATCGAACGCGGTGATGTTCATGGCGTAGGCGACGATAGCGCCGGCAGCCGAACCACGGCCGGGGCCGACGCCGATGCCGTTGTCCTTGGCCCATTGCACGTACTCGGCGACGATCAAAAAGTAGGCGGCAAAGCCCTTGTCGCAAATGACCTTGTATTCGTACTCAAAGCGCTCTTTGATGTTGACGCCACCGATCTCGCGCGTGGCCCAGTCGTCGCCGTAGTGCTGGCGCAGGCCCTTCTCGCACTCGCGGCGGAACTGACTCTCGTGCGTCTCGCCGGGGTCGAGCAACGGGAAGCGCGGCAGGATGATGGAGTCCCAGTCCAGCTCGACGTAGCACTTGTCGGCGATCTCGAGCGTGTTGTCGCAGGCCTCGGGGCAATACGGGAACATCGCCCGCATCTCCTCCTCGGTCTTCATGTAAAACTCCGAGCCAGTCATGCGCATGCGGTTGGGGTCGTCGACCTTGGCGTTCATGCCGATGCACATGATGACGTCCTGCACGGGAGCGTCCTCGCGGCGCAGGTAGTGGAAGTCGTTGGTGGCGATGACCTTGACGCCCACCTGCTTGGCGATGTCGATGAGCGTGCGGTCCATCTGCTCATCGGTCAGGCCGTTGTCGGTGGTGATGCCGTGTTCCTGGATCTCGATATAAAAGTCGCCAGGTTCGAAGGTATCACGGAAGGTCTCGGCCCACTTGATGGCGCCCTCCATGTCACCGCGGTCGATGTATTTGGGAATGATGCCCGCGATGCAGGCGCTGGTGCAGATCATGCCCTTGGCGTGGCGGCGCAGGTTGTCGAGCGTCACGCGGGGCTTGTAGTAAAAGCCCTGCACGGCTGCCTCGGAGACCGTCTGCATCAGGTTGACGTAGCCCTCCTGGTCCTTGGCCAGAAGGATCATGTGGTAGAGCTCGGGCTTATGGTCGCGAGCAAGGGTCTCGTCCGGCGTAAAGTAGACCTCGCAGCCAAAGATGGGCTTGATGACCAGAGGCGGCTTGAGCTCGTCGATGTTGCCCTTCTCGTCCCACATGGCCATGTCCTTCACATACTGGGCATGCTCGCGCGGGTTTTCCTCGGGATCGGGCTCCACCAGCTCGTCGCGGCGATCCTTTTCCAAAAAGGCCTTGTCGTGACTCCAGGTTTTGTACTCAGGCGTGTTGTGGTTGACGGCGTCGCAGGCCAGCGCCAGGTCGGGCACGCCATACATGTAGCCGTGGTCGGTAATGGCGACGGCGGGCATGCCCAGCTCTACGGCGCGATTGACCATATCCTGGATACGGGTTGCGCCGTCGAGCATGGAGAAAACGGTGTGGTTGTGCAGATGGACGAATGCCATGTGATGAGCTCCGATGCGGGTTCGTGTTCTGACTGAACGATTTTACCGCACGGCGCGGATAGCACCCGAACCTAGCCAAACCAACACGGCTCCTCTTGCAGTTGCGGTGGAATAGTTCCCGTTTGGGCCACCTGGGCCGCAATACAGGAACTATTCCACCGCAAGTTATCTGAGGGCTAGAGATTGTAGGTGACTACTTGAGGTTCGGCGGGTTCGACGAAGATGGCTGGATTCGCCTGCTCCACGCGGACGAACTTGACCGTCACGGCCTCAAAGCCCGCCTTGTGCAACACATCGGCGTAGACGCGCGCCTGCAGGGCGTGCTTCTCCTGCAGCTGTTCCGGCGTCTCGTCCGGTGTGCCGCCCGTCTTGTAGTCGATGACCAGCGCGTGCGACGGATCGGCCGGGTCGGTTGCCAAGGCATCGATAGCGCCCTCGGCATAGACGCCGTAGCGGGCGATGTCCTCGTCCTCGCAGCCCAGCGAGAAGAACGGCACCTCGGCGCGAACGCACGGCCACGCGAGCAGGTCGGCACGAACAGCCGACTTGAGCCAGCGGTCCAGGGCAACGTCGAAGCGTTCGCGCTGCTCCGGCGTCAGGCACCACAGGCGCGCCAGCGCATCGGCACGCTCAGCGGGCAGCGCATCGGCACCCATCTCGATGAGCCACTGGCAGGCAGCATGGAAGGCCGAGCCCAGCGCCATGGGATTGCCGGTGGGCTCGACAGCAGCCACGTCCGTATCCGTCATCTCGGAACCATCCGACTCCGCATCATCGCCGGCCTCGTCCATGGGCACGTGTGCCTCGGCGGCACGGTCCTCGGACTCGGCATGCAGCGCCGCGGCAATCGACGAATAGCTGTACGAATCACGCGCCGGGAACGGACACGTGCCCATGCGCACGCCCACCGCCTGGGGATACACGAGCTCAAACGCATCGGGCTCGGGGTCGGCGGGGCCGGGAACGGTGGCGTGCGCGTCCTCGCCGGCACTCTTCGCCTCCGCATCACCGCGAACGAGCCTGCCCTCGGCATCCAGCGAAGCGTTGGCCTCAAACGCCTGCTCGCCAAAGGTAAAGTCCGCCAGCGAGATGAGCTCGTAATCGCCCGGCTGAGAGTTGTCGAACACCAGGCGGTCGGCATCGAGCTGCGGCAAGGCCTGCGCGTCGATCGGCAAAATACGGCGCAGCACGTCGTAGGTCAGATCGGTCTCGACGTCGAAGGTCGGCGTACACACCTTGCCACGGCTCACGCCGGCATCCATCGCCAAGATCACCAGCTCGCGCGCACGCGTCATGGCAACGTAGAGCAAACGGGCCCGCTCCTCGAGCGAAAGCTGCAGGTCGTCGTTGCGCAGGCGAGCAAATGCCTCGGCGGGAGAACCCGTCGCGCAGACATCCTCCATGAGCTCCGGCGGCAGCCACAGCGACGTGCCCTTACCCTTAAACGCATGCTCAAACTGCTTTTTGACGTCATCGCCCTTCACAAAGGTTCCGTCCGCAAGTTTAACGCCGTCGAAGCGTGTCGGCAGCGCCACGACCTGCGCTCCGCCCTCGACGCGACCCATCCGTGCCGTACCCGAGGACTTACGCACGCCAAAGCACTCGGCGACCGCCACGACCGGATATTCCAGACCCTTGGAGGCGTGCACCGTCATGATGCGCACCGCGCCGTCGCCCTCCTCGTTAAGGGCACCCGGGGCTTCCTTGCCCGCCAGGAAGCGATCGAAGGCCAGTGCGATGGAGCGCGGCGAGTTACCGAACTCGGCCTCCGCCTCAGCCACGGCATCGAGCGCCTTGAGCACGTTGGCGGCGATGGCCTTGCCCTCGGGGCCGCGCTGCGCCAGACGCACGAACCAGCCGGAGGCATTGACCACGTCGCGCGCGATGGCGGCGAACGAATCGCGGCCCACGCGACGAAGCGCATACCGCAGCACCTCGCGGGCGCGCGTCACGAGCGGCAAGTCTTGCAAACCCGGCACGTCGAAATCACTCATGATGCCCACGTCGATATTCCGGCGCGAGGTCTCCCCCGTCTCGCTATCGAGCTTGGTCGCCAGCGCCAGGAACTCCTGGGCGCCGAGTGCAAACATCGGCGAGGCGAGCAGCGGCATAAGACCCTGCGCCGTATCGGCCGGATTGGCGAGTGCACAAACTAGGGCGCGCACCGTCTGCACCTCGGCGGCTTGGGCAAAGACTGACCCGCCCGCGATGACACAGTCGAGTCCCTGGTCACGGAAGGCCTGTGCGTAGACGTCGGCGTTGGTCATGCGGCCCAGTAGCAGCACCATGCCGCCCTGGGGCTGGCCGGCATCGGCGAGTGCGCGGAATCGCTCGGCGATCGCGCGGGCCTTGGCCTGTGTGCGCTCCTGCGTACTGCCGCCGGCAACAAAGAGCGCCTGGCGACGCGAGGCGTCTGCCACCAGCGTGTCCTTGCGGCCGTCGCTCGCCTCAAGGTCCAAAAAGCCCTGCATCAGGCCGCCGTCATCGCCGTCGAAGACGCGTGCCACGTAACGCAGCACCTCGTCATGGCTGCGGAAGTTGCGCACGAGTTTAACGAGCTCGCCAGCGGGGGCATCGGCCACGGCAGTCGCCTCGGACGCCGCCGTCGATCCCACTTTGCGCTCCTGGCGACGGAACACCTCGACCTCGGCGCCGCGGAAGCGATAGATCGACTGCTGCGCATCGCCCACGGTACACAGTGCACGCTCACCCGCACCCGTCAGGTAACGGATCAGATCGACCTGCATCTGGTCGGTATCCTGAAACTCGTCGATCATGACCATCTTAAAGCGGCCCTCGTATGCCGCTCGGATGGCCGGGTAGTCGCGTAGGGCCTCGTAGGCCATGCGCAGCAGGTCGTTGTTGTCGAGAGCAGACTGGCCGGCCTTGAGCGCGCGGTACTCAGCCTCTACAGCACGGGCAAGCCCCACCAGCGCATCGAGCGCGGGACCACCGCAGGCCAGCACGATATTGATAAACGCATCGGCGGCCTCGGCCTTGAGTAGCTCCACCTGCTCCTTAGGGAATGCCTTGCTCGCGCGCGGCATGGTGCACGACATCATGAGTCGCGCCGCATCAACCATGGTCTTGTCGCTCGCCTCGAACGCGTCGATGGCGTCGAGCGCCGCCTGCGCCTTCTCGGTCGCAGCCTTGCTTGCGCCCAGCGCCGCGCGATAGGCATCGGCAAGTGCCGAGGTATCGGCCTGGCCGTGCGCCACGCACACGTCGTCCATACCGCCCGGCAACTGGCTCGACAGCTCCAGCAGGTCGCGCACCAGACCCTTGATGGTCGTACCGCCGCCAAAGGAACCGCCCTCGCCCGCCATGGGATACCAGGCATAGAGGGCCTTGAGCGATGCCGCGAGCTCGGGGGCGGCATCGGGCGCCGTCGCGCGGGCCAGCACATGCTCAACAGCCTGATCCATGAGCTCGTCGGTATCGGTGAGCACCGTGAACTCGGGATCGATGCCCAGCTCCAGCGCGTGCGCGCGCAGGATACGCGAGCACATGCCGTGAATGGTCGAAATCCATGCGTCGTCGACGGTCAGTGCTTCCTCGTCCATGCCCTCGTCGATAAGCGCACGGCGCACGCGGTCGCGAATCTCGGCCGCGGCATCCTTGGTAAAGGTAATGGCGAGCACCTGGTCCAGATGCTCAACGAACGGACCGGATTCGGGCGAGAGCGCGTAGACGATGCGGCGCGTGAGGGTAAAGGTCTTGCCCGAACCGGCGCCCGCCGAGACAAACAGCGGGCGGTCGAGCGTTTTGACGATCTGCAGTTGTTGCGGCATCAAAGTCGAAAGATCCATGGTCTACACGCCCCTCCTTACAAACGTTCCTTCGTGGTTATACGAGCAGCGCGCATGCGCGGCCTGAGCCGACATCGGGTCGACGGCGGCAACGTTGCCTGCCTCGAGCTCGCGCAGGCGCTCGGCGATGCCGGTCTCCACGCGATCGAGCAGGGCGTCGAAGTCCATACTGCCACCCTCGCCCGGAAAGCCCTTCTTAAGGCCTGGGATGCGACCGTCGCCGCGTTCTTCCTCGAGCAGCTCGGCACTCGCCGCGCCGCGCAGCGCGGGCTTGCCGCCCTTGGTCGAAAAATAGAGCGCCGCACGGGTATCCAGACCCAGCGCCCGGCGCATGGCCTGCGCATAGATAAGCGTCTGGGTATGGGGCGGCAGCCACCGCGGGTCGTCGATGGCGGCCTCGCCCGATTCCTCGTCGCGCACCGTGGGGTCGGCGAGCTTAAACTCCTCAACGCCCGTGCGGTGCTTGTAGTCGATCACGACGGCGCGGTTCTCGGCATCCACATCCACGCGGTCGATGCGCCCGCCGAGCGGCCAGCCGGCATACTCAACGTTAAGATCGTTAAAGGCAAACTCAAGGTAGCGCGGAGCAAAAGGAGTCAGCGCCTCGGCTTCATAGGCAAGCACGCCCTCCAGCTGCGGCAAAATCTCGGCCACCTGGCGCTCCTCCACCGGAGAGAGCGGCACCAGCGGGCCCTCCGTGCCTCGCTTGCCGGCGTGCTCGGCCAACGTCTCGTCAAAGACCTCGCGCAGCAGCTCCTGAGCGCGCGGCAGATTCTCGGGCGTCACGCGCTGCATGCCCTCCTGGGGCAGGCGGGCATGCAGATGCTCCAGCACATCGTGGACAAAGTTGCCCTTCTCCATGTTGCCAAAGCCCGCGTCGATGGACTGGGGCTTCACGCGATACGACACGAACCAGCACAGCGGGCACGTCGAATACGCCTCGATCTGCGAGGCGGACGTCAGACGCGGCACGAGCGGCGCGTTCTCGCCCTCGCCATCGCGGCGACGCAGGACCAGATACGGCACAGCCGCTTCACTCAAATGCTGAGGAGCCTCGCACGCGACGCGCTTGCACTCGATGCCCTCGCCGGCCGCCGAATCAAAATCGGCGACGATACCGCCCTCGCCCACGCACGCAACCTTGGCGGCGCCAGCGGCCTCGGCATGCGCCCGCAACTCGGTCCACACGGCAGCCGGATAGCACTCGCGCGCCTGGCGATCGTGGGTCACGCGGGCGAGCACAACGAGGCCGCGTGCCGCCTGCATCGCGCGGCCAAAGCGCACGCGCAGCAGGGCCGCGGGCTCAAGCGTCACACCGCTGCGCCCCAGCTCGGCCGTCAGCGTGGCCAGCGGGCCCTCCTCGTGCGAAAGCGGGTAACTGTCCAGGTCGACGTCGGCAAACAGCACGGCATCGTAGCTGGCGGGGCGCAGGGCTGCCGCATCGGCAAGCGACGCAAAGCGCACCTGGGCGCGCGGCGTGCGGTCGACCTCGTAGGTCTCGTAATCGTATGCGGTGCTGCGCTTGTCCACCTTGGTACGAACGTCGTCGAGCACGGGCACGGTCGCGGCCTGCGACACGTCGAGCGCACGAGCATCGTTCATGAGGATGTCGATGGCATGGCGCAGCAGAGCCGTCTCTGTCTGGCGACGGGCCTGGCCGTCAAGGCCGCCTAGAGCGCGATCGGGCAGTGCCTCGGCAACGGCGAGCATGGCCTTGAGCGCCGTCACGGGTTTGTCGCGCCACAGCGCTTGGAACACGTCCGAGACCACACATGGCACGTTCTTAACCCAGTTCTCATCACTGGCAGCCTTGCGCGTGCCCCTCACCTGGCCCTGCACGCTCTGCAGCAGGCTCTTGACGGCCGTGGTGGTCTTGCCGCGCGACAGGCGCATGTTCTTGTCGAAGGTGCGCGCGCTGGCGGCATCGGCACCCGAAAGCGGACTGTAAATCCAGTCGGCAAGCTCCGGCGCGGGCCACCACTCGGTCTTGGAGGCGGTGCCCTCGTCGGCGGCCTTCATGCGCTCGATCAGATTGGCGAGCGCCGTGAACCGCCTGCCCGCGATGGATTGGGAAAACGCCGTGAACTCAGTTGTCTCGGCCGCAATATGACGCGCCGCCAAACGGGCAGCGAGTTCACCGAACAGCCGAGGCGCCCGGGCAGACACCACGAGCACGCGCACGGGGTCCGCGGACGCCGTGACACCGCCGTCGACCGCGGCGGCCTCACACGTTTTTACCAGATCATCGATTGCATCCACATAGGCGTGGGCACGGGCGTGAGGGCCAGCAACCTCTACAAAGGTAGGCTGAGCGGCGGACTTGGAGGCAGTCTGGGGCGCGGCGGCACCCTCCCCCAGCGGCGCGGCCTCAAACAGCACACCGCGGGCATCAAAGGCGGCAGCCAGATCTTCGCGCATTGCCGCCTGCTCGCAGGCAAGCAGCACAACGACCTCTCCCCCATTGTTCGCCACGGCCGACAGCAACTCGAGCAGGCCATGCGTAAACGACGTGATACCGCGCACGCATACGGCGCGGGTACACGCCGGAAGGTTGTCGGCCAGCACCTCGGCCATAAGGTCAGCCGCCTCGCAGGGCCCGACCATGTCTCGACGGTCCAAGCCGCTCGCATAGGCGCTCAACAGCTCGAACACGCGGGCCTCGGCGTCACTTTTGGGCTCGGGCTGAGCGGCGGCATCGCGGCAGCGCTCGGCACCCGTTCCCGCTACGCCCGGCAGCACATCGCGGGCCATGCGCGCGAGCATGCGCACCGTTCCCTGACTGCGCGAAAGCGGCTGCAGGTCGACATCGTCGCGACGGGCGATCATGTCCGAGAACAGCATCTGGCGCTGCATGTTGTCGACGAAGCTGCGGCCATCGCCCATAAGCTCCCACAGCGAACGAAGCCACGACGCAGGGGTTTTGTAGTCAACGCCCAGCGAGACGCCAGCAACCGCGGCATCATGACGGCATAGGTCGAGCTCGGCAAACGAGGGCGCCAGCAAAACGGCACGCCCGTGGCGGGCGACCAGGTCGGCGAGCAACGCCGCCTCGGCATCACTCAAGTCCGTACCGGTATTGGTGGTATAGATTCGAACAGGCATGGTCCTCCACTCAAACCGTTCGCAATAATCAATGCATCCATCCTACCCGCCCACGCGGACAGATTTGCCCCACGCCAACAGATTTCCTCCGTCCCCAAGGGATCAAAAAACCGCCCCCGAAGGGACGGTTCTGCGCAATTCGTTTGTCGCCGCTGGCCTACTCGCCATCCTCCAGTTTGATGAGGATCTTGCGATAGCCACCATACTCGCCATTAAGCGCCTTGGACACGCGGCTCACCGTGGTGGACGAAGCGCCGGTGCGGGCCTGAACCTCAACATAGGGCTCGCCCTCATCCAGATAACGCGCGACCTGCAGGCGCTGAGAAAGATCGCAGATCTCGCGCGGTGTGCAGATATCGGTTAAAAACGCCTGGATATCGTTCTCGTCATCCAAAAGACTAAATGCGTGGACCAGCTGCTTGACATCAGGCTTGTCAAACATGTTCTCGATATTCATCGATCACCGCCAAACCCGCCATAAGGCATCGAAGTTGATACTGACATCGGGCATCGTTCGCCCGTTCTATGCAATAAAGCTAATGCATGGGGCATTTGCCCGTAGCAGTGTAGCACACCACTAAACTAAAGCGACAAGACTCTCTGTCAGCGGCACGTTTTTCAGGACGAACGCCGCTTAGAAACCGAATGCGCACGTAAGCTCCACGAATATTTGAGACAATGGGCGCCCAAACACCGCGGCGCGCCCGCGCAACCATCCAAGTCGCCGCCGCAAGCCGCTTCACGCGACGTCAGCAACCCCGGCGCAAGAAAGGATTCACGCCATGCGCTTTATGCTTAACTGGCTCTTCACCTCAATCGCCATCGCGATTGCCACGTTCCTCGTTCCCGGCATCCAGCCCTTCGGTTTTACCGAGGCCTGGGTCTGCTTCGCCTTCGTGGGACTGTTCCTGAACATCGTCGATTCGTTCGTCAAGCCGTTCCTGACGGTCATCTCGCTGCCGCTCACGATCATTACGCTGGGCATTTTCCAGCTTGTCGTCAACAGCTTTATGCTCGAGCTCGCGAGCTACCTGTCGGTCAACCTGCTTGGCGTCGGCATCTCCATCGCAAACTTTGGCTCGGCCTTTATGGGCAGCATCCTGGTGTCCATCATGCGCAGCATCCTCGATAGTATTGCCGAGGACTAAAACGGCCATTCCGGCCGCGCCCGTCTCAACAGCCCAAAACGAAGGCCGCCCATCGCAAAAATGGGCGGCCTTCTTATTTGTCAGGTCTCAAAGGACGAGAGAATCTACCATTTCCGCCCCGTCCCCACATGGCAGGTATGGGTTAGATGACGTAGTCATAGCCATGGTTGGGAGCGACAAGCTGGTCGAGCGTCACGCCGTCGAGATAATCGTTGATGAGCTTGTCCAGGTTCTTCCACACGTCGAGCGTGGGACACTTATCAGATCGCGAGCAGCCCTTGCAGTCGCCATCCAGGCAGGCGACCGGCGCCAGACTACCCTCGGTCAGGCGCAAGATCTCGCCCACCGTGTACTGCTCGGGCGGGCGCGTGAGCACATAGCCGCCGCCCTTGCCGCGCATGCCCGAGAGCATGTTGGCGCGCACGAGCGTAGCCAAGATGTTCTCGAGATATTTCTCGGAAATCCCCTGTCGCGCCGCAATCTCTTTGAGCGGGATGCGACCGGCCGCCTGGTGCTCGGCCAGGTCAACCATAACGCGCAGGGCGTACCTGCCCTTAGTGGAAACCAACATATCTAGTGCTGCCTTTCGGTCTTTTAGTCCGTTGAAATTCTAGCCGAAAAATTGGCTTTGAAAATACCCGTTCCGGTCAAGATGGTTAATCGACTTGCAATAATCTCCTATTTCCTATTGCATTACTAGGGTTTAGTGTCTACTATGCTTGCCAACAGCTAAACGAATAGCCTATAAGGTTTGTGGGTTTAGTTGCTAGACACACCGTAAAACCACACGGTATCCAGTCATTTGAACACTTTGGAGATTCATCATGAGCAAGGTTTACACGTCCATCGATCAGCTTATCGGCCACACCCCGCTCCTGGAGCTCACTCACTTTGAGGCCGATGAGGACCTCAAGGCCCGTGTGCTCGTCAAGCTGGAATACTTCAACCCCGCCGGGTCCGTTAAAGACCGCGTCGCCAAGAACATGATTGACGAGGCCGAGAAGGCAGGCAAGCTCGTGCGCGGCGGCGACTACACCATCATCGAGCCCACAAGCGGCAACACCGGCGTCGGCATCGCCTCGGTGGCGGCGGCTCGCGGCTACAAGGTGATCATCACCATGCCCGAGACCATGTCCGTCGAGCGCCGCAAGCTGATGCAGGCATACGGTGCGCAGCTCGTGCTCACCGACGGCTCCAAGGGCATGAAAGGCGCTATCGCCAAGGCCGAGGAGCTGCAGAAGGAGACCCCCAACAGCATTCTCGCCGGCCAGTTTGTGAACCCCGCCAACCCCGCCATCCACAAGGCCACGACCGGCCCCGAGATCTGGGACGACACCGACGGCAAGGTTGACATCTTCGTCGCCGGCGTTGGCACCGGTGGCACCGTGACCGGCGTGGGCGAGTTCCTCAAGGAGCAGAACCCCGAGATTAAGGTCGTCGCCGTCGAGCCCGCCACTTCCCCGGTGCTCTCTAAGGGCCAGGCCGGCCCGCACAAGATCCAAGGCATCGGTGCCGGCTTTGTGCCCGACGTCCTCGACACCCAGGTCTATGACGAGATCATCCCCGTCGAGAACGACGACGCCTTTGCCACCGGCCGCGCCGTGGGCCACAAGGAGGGCGTGCTCGTGGGCATTTCGTCCGGTGCCGCCGTGTGGGCCGCACTGCAGCTGGCCAAGCGCCCCGAGAACGAGGGCAAGACCATCGTGGCGCTGCTCGCCGACACCGGTGAGCGTTACCTGTCCACGGCGCTCTTCCAGGACTAGAGCTTCTCGTTCTTAGAACGAGTCCAAGGCACGCCGGTCTCCCCTCTCTTCTGGCAGTCTGAGCTCATCCCAACAGGGCGTCCCACAGGACGCCCGAACTTGCTACAATGTCTGCGGCGCGGAACCAGCCTCCCGCGCCGCTTTTCTTTTTTGGCCACATGCCACCAAGGAGAACCTCCCCATGCACAATAAGCGCGTGCTCGTCGCCATGAGCGGCGGCGTCGATTCCAGCGTGACCGCGTATCTGCTCAAAAGCCAGGGTTACGAATGTGTCGGTGCCACCATGCGCCTCATCTGTCCCGCACCCGACCCCTCAACAGGCATGAGTAAGGTCGACCGCGATATCGCCGATGCAAAGGCCGTCGCCGAGCGCCTGGGGATACCCCACCATGTGCTCGACCTGCAGCAAACCTTCGACCGCAACGTGATCGAGCGCTTCGTGACCGCCTATCAGGAGGGGCTGACGCCCAACCCGTGCATCATCTGCAACCGCCACATTAAGTTTGGCGCGTTGCTGGATGCGGCGCTGGATATGGGCTGCGACTACATCGCCACAGGCCACTATGCCAAAACGAGCCAGGCGCCCGACGGCACCTGGCAGCTGCATCGCGGCGAGGACCCCAAAAAGGACCAAAGCTACTTTTTGTATTCGCTCACGCAGGAGCGCCTGGCGCACACGATCTTTCCGCTGGCAGGCCTAGACAAAGAGCGCGACGTGCGCCGCATAGCCGCCGAGCAGGGCTTTACCAACGCCCAGAAGGCCGAAAGCGAGGACATCTGCTTTATTCCAGACGGTAACTACGCGGGCTATATCGAGCGCCGCTGCGGACATCCCGCTGCACCGGGCGACATTGTGTGGCGCGACGGCAGCGTGGTCGGGCGCCACAACGGCGCGCTGCGCTACACCATCGGCCAGCGCAAAGGCCTGGGCGTCGCGATGGCGCATCCTGTGTATGTGACGGGCGTCGACGCCGCTAACAACACCGTGCATCTGGGCGAGGCCGAGGACCTGACGGCCACGGCGCTCACGGCCAACGACTGGATTTGGAGCGCCCCTGCCGACCACATGGAAGCCGAGCTGGATGCCGGCGGCATCCGCGTGGGCGCCAAGTACCGCTACCGACAGAAAGACCAGGCAGCGATCCTTACGCGCGGCGAAGACGGGCAAATGTTGCTGACCTTTGACGAGCCGCAGCGCGCCATCGCCCCCGGCCAGGCTGTCGTTATATACCGCGGCGACATCGTCCTGGGCGGCGGCACCGTTACGTCAGCCATCAAATAACAGCTCCCCGCCACCGCAAGTTATAGAGGACGCCCCGGCTGGCATCGCTGCAACAACCGGGGCGGCAGGCTCGATGAGCATTGTCGATGCGTCTAGCGCTGAACGTAGGCGCGGACGAGCTCGTAGGTGTCGCGCACGCCGTCCATGTGGCTGCGCTCGTAGTTGTGGCTCGCGTACACGCCGGGGCCGATCAGGCCGTGACGGATGTCGTAGCCGGCAGAGAGCGTGGCCTCGACGTCGGAGCCGTAGTGCGGGTACACATCGATGGCGTAATCGAGCTCCAGCTCGCGCGCGATATTGGACAGCGTGGTTACCAGATCGTAGTTGTAGGGGCCACCCGAATCCTTGGCGCAAATCGAAACCATGCGCTCGGTGCAGCCCAGGTCGTCGCCCACGCAGCCCATGTCAACGCTGATCATCTCGCGCGTATCGGCCGGCACGAAAGCGCCGCCGTGACCGACCTCCTCGTACACGGTAAAGAGCAGCGATACCTTGCGCGAAAGCGTCACCTCGCCGCCAGCAACGGCGCGGGCCAAACCCAGCAGAATCGACGCGGACAGCTTGTCGTCAAGGAAACGACTCTTGATGTAGCCGCTCTCCGTCACCGTGGTGCGCGGATCCATAGCGATGATGTCGCCGGTCTGAATGCCCAGCTCAAGTACGTCGTCCTTGCTGTCGACATTCTCATCGAGCAGGATTTCCATATTCTTCTCGATGGTCTTGACCGGCTCATCGGCCACATGCGCCGAGGGCTCGGTGTTGAGGACCACGCCCGTGTAGACATTGCCATCGCGCGTGTAAACGGTGCAGTTCTCGCCATCGGCCGTAGACCACTGATGCCCGCCAAGCGTCGTGGGACGCAGGCGACCATTGTCCTTGATGGAGCGCACCATGGCGCCCAGGGTATCGACATGGCTCGCCAATACGAGCGGCTCGCCCTCGCCGCCAAGCTCAACCAACACGTTGCCCTTATTGGAACGCTCGGGCCCAAAGCCCATATCACGCAACGTTTCCATCAGATAATCAGTCGCCGCACGGGTATAGCCCGTAGGCGAAGCAATCGAGGTAAGCGCCTTCAACTGCTCAGTAATATAGGAGAGCGTCTCCTCCAACGAAGCATCATTATTAGAAGCCATATGTATCCTTCCATATAAAACTAAGACCGAGCCCCGATTTTAACCGTTCTGCACGCACAAAGCCCTGGGAGCCCGACCAGCCCTCGGACGCCGGCGCGCCGGCTTGGGCGCACGCGTGCCATTCAATCCTATTCTTGTATAAAGAACTTAGATTCATGCATAAAAATGAGGCATCTATTTCTCTAGCGTCAGGGCACCCCATCCAGGGCCGTGCAAAAAACGGAATATTCAGCATCGCGGTATGGTAGCGCGCAGAGATGTGGTGTAAGAGGCGGGGCATGCC
>JAQDWB010000008.1 GCA_027673765.1 Coriobacteriaceae bacterium AM113-163 | reverse complement strand
CCTATTTGCTCAATGTGTTCGGCTGAGATCGGAAATCAACCCCTAAATAACGTGCACTTTCGCTGGAGGGTCGCTGTTTGGCGGCCCTCTTTTTTGCACAGGCGCGGTGGGATGGTAATATCGTTACGTTTGAACTGTTTCGATGTGAAACCGAGGAGATTCCCTCTATGAGTGCTGACTACCCGTCAATGACTACGGCCGAGATTCGCTCCAAGTTCCTCAACTTCTTTGAGGAGCGCGGTCTTAAGCTCTATCCTTCTTCGTCCCTCGTCCCCGACGATCCTTCGCTGCTGCTTGCCAACGCCGGCATGAACCAGTTTAAGGAGTACTACCAGGGCAAGAAGACCATGAAGGAGATCGGCGCGATCTCCTGCCAGAAGTGTGTCCGCACCAACGACATCGACTGCATCGGTGAGGACGGCCGTCACCTGTCCTTCTTTGAGATGCTCGGCGACTTCTCCTTTGGCGGCGTCTCCAAGCAGCAGGCCTGCGCTTGGGCCTTTGAGCTCATCACCAAGGAGTTCAAGCTGCCGCTCGACCGCCTGTACTTCACCGTCTTTACCGAAGACGACGAGACCCACGACGTGTGGCGCTCTCTGGGCGTTGCCGAGGATCACATCTCCCGCCTGGGCGAGGACGACAACTTCTGGGCCGCTGGCCCCACCGGCCCCTGCGGTCCGTGCTCCGAGATCTACTTTGACATGGGCGAGGAGGTCGGTTGCGGCAGCCCCGACTGCAAGCCTGGCTGCGACTGCGACCGCTTCCTTGAGTTCTGGAACCTCGTGTTTACCCAGTACGACCGCCAGGAGGACGGCTCCATGCCGGAGCTGCCGCACCGCAACCTCGATACGGGCATGGGTCTGGAGCGCATGGCCGCTATCATGCAGCACAAGACCGCTAACTACGACGGCGATCTGATGCAGCACCTCATCAAGCTCGGTGAGGAGATCAGCGGCAAGACCTATGACGCCGACGATTACTCCGGCGCCAGCCGCTCCCTGCGCATCATCGCCGACCACTCCCGTGCCGTCGACTTTATGATCTCGGACGGCATCCTGCCTGGTAACGAGGGTCGCGAGTATGTCCTGCGCCGCCTGCTCCGCCGCGCCGTGTTCCACGGTCGCCTGCTGGGCATTGAGGGCGCCTTCCTGACCAAGTTTATCGACGAGGTCAATGCTCAGATGGGTGAGGCATATCCCGAGCTGCTCAAGAACGTCGCGCTCGTTAAGGGCATCGTCGCCTCCGAGGAGGAGCGTTTCTCAACGACGCTCGACAACGGCCGCGTTTACCTGGACGAGGCCCTGGCCGCGCTCACCGACGGCGCTGTCCTTCCGGGCGATGTTGCCTTTAAGCTTCATGACACCTTTGGTTTCCCCATTGACCTGACTGTCGAGATCGCCGGCACCGCCGGTCACGACGTCGATATGGACGGCTTCACCGCTTGCATGGAGGACCAGAAGGCCCGCGCCCGCGCCAACGCCAAGGGCGATGCCTGGGGCAGCTTCAACGACGTGTGGGTCGAGCTTTCCGACAAGGTTGCCGCGACCGAGTTCGACGGCTATGACAATGACGTCATCGAGGGCGCCAAGGTTGTCGCCATCGTGCGCAACGGCGAGTCCGTCGAGTCCGCCGCTGCGGGCGAGGACGTCGAGGTCGTGCTCGACCGCACCCCGTTCTACGCCGAGATGGGCGGCCAGCAGGGCGACGCCGGCGAGCTTTCCGCCGAGGGCGTTGCGCTGACCGTTTCCGATACCAAGAACCACAACGGCCTGTATGCCCACGTCGCCCACGTCGCCGGGGGCACGCTGACCGTCGGTGCTACCGTGACCGCCTCGCTCGACGCCGAGCGCCGTGGCTTCCTGCGTCGCAACCACACCGCTACCCACCTGCTCGACGCCGCGCTTAAGCAGGTCCTGGGCGAGCATGTCTCCCAGGCCGGCTCGCTGGTGACGCCCGAGCACCTGCGCTTTGACTTCACGCACTTCGAGGCTCTGTCTTCCGAGCAGCTCAAGGCTGTCGAGGACTTGGTCAACCAGCAGATCTTTGCTTCCAAGCCGGTCGTGACCCGCGTCATGGGCATCGACGAGGCCAAGTCCGCCGGTGCTGTTGCCCTGTTTGGCGAGAAGTACGGTGACGTTGTCCGCGTCGTCTCCGTGGGCGCCGAGGACCAGCCGTTCTCCCGCGAGCTCTGCGGTGGCACGCATGCCGCCAATACCGCCGAGATCGGTCTGTTCAAGATCATTTCCGAGTCCTCTACGGGCTCGAACGTCCGCCGTATCGAGGCCGTGACCTCCAAGGGCGCTCTCGATTACATGGCCGACCGCCTGGCGCTCGTTGACGCCGCTGCCGCTGCGCTCAAGTGCCGTGTCGACGAGGTTCCCGCCCGCGTGGAGAACCTGCAGGCCGAGCTGCGCGAGACTTCCAACAAGCTCAAGAAGGCTCTGACCGGTGGCTCCTCCGACGCCATTTCCAGCGCCATCGACGGCGCTGTCGAGCTGAATGGCTACAAGCTCGTCGTCGCTGAGCTCCAGGGTCTCGAGGCCGCAGACCTGCGCAACGTCTGGGATACCGTGCACCAGAAGGTTGCCGGCCCCGTCGCCTGCGTCGTCGCCAGCGTTACCGAGAAGGGCACCCCGGCCCTGCTCGCCGCCGGCTCCGATGACGCCGTGAAGGCCGGTTTCCATGCCGGCAACGTGATCAAGCAGATCGCGGGCCTGGTCGACGGTCGCGGTGGCGGTCGTCCCAACATGGCCCAGGCCGGTGGCAAGAACGCCGCCGGTATCGCCGATGCCGTCGCGGCCGCCAAGACCGCGCTCGGCGCTTAAGAACCTAAGTAGTCGCTGTGGTCGCGCTCGCACTGGACATAGGGGAGACCAGGATTGGCATTGCCGTCTCGAGCCGTGATGGCAAGATGGCGATGCCTGTCAAGGTGCTTCCGGCTGCCGAGGTCACTGGCATGGCAAAGACGTTTCGCTACCTCGTCGAGGACTATGAGCCCGATATCCTGGTAAGTGGACGTCCCTTGACCATGGCCGGTGAGCCCGGCCCCCAGGCCGAGCGCGTCGCCGCCGTGGCCCAAAAGATCGCCGACGAGCTCGAACTTCCGCTGGAGTTTGAGGACGAGCGTCTGTCCTCGCAGGAGGCCAAGCGCATTCTGAGAGAGCAGGGACTCAACGAAAAGCAGATGAGGGGAAAGATCGACATGATCGCCGCCAGCCTGTTCTTGCAGACATGGCTCGATCGTAATAACGAGGAGGTACAGCATGCCTAGCGCTTCCGATCCGCGCCAGCAGAATCGTACACGGCAGCCCGTGCCGCGCCCTGCTCAGCCTGGCCAGCGTCCGGCACAGCCGACTCAGCGCGCAGCTCAGTCTGCCGCGCGCCCGGTGCAGTCCTCCTCTCGTTCGGCCCAACCTGTTCAACGGACGGGTCAGCAGCCTTCTGCTCGTTCGGTTCAGTATCCGGCTTCTCACGCGGCTCAGCAGCCCACTGCTCGTTCGGCTCAGCCTGCAGGCGGTGCTCGCTTTAAGCAACAGGCACCTACCCAGCGAACGCAGGCCCCCCAATCGCATTCGCATCACGCTCGCGGTTCGCATGGCGTTGCTCCGGCGACTCGCTCGAGCTACAACACGCATGCTCGTCGCGGTGCTCAAAAGAAGAGTTCTCCGGTTCCTATGATCATCGGCGTTGTGGTGGCCGTAATCGCGCTTGCTACTATCGCTTTCTTTGTCGTACCTGCCGTTAAGGGCTTCTTTGCCGGTGAGGATGCGAAAGTCGCTGCTGGCCAGCAAGTTACGGTGACCATTCCCGACGGTGCTTCGGGCGATACGATCGCCTCGATTCTCTCCGAGAACCATATCGTCGAAAATCCCAAGGATTACTACGCGGCGGTGAAAAAGCTTAACGCCGATATGTCGCTTAAGCCTGGCACCTACTCGTTCACCACACTCATGGATGCGACCAAGGTTGTTCAGCAGCTCATGGAAGGCCCCAACGCGGGCTCCAATGCGCTGACTATCCCTGAGGGTCTGACAGTCGATCAAGTCGCCGACCGCGTGGCCCAGGCCTACGACAGCATCTCTAAGGAAGACTTCCTCAACCAGGCCAAGGCCTCCAACTATGTGGACGACTATAGCTTCCTTAAGGGCGCCGCCAACGACTCGCTCGAGGGTTTCTTGTTCCCCAAGACCTATTCGTTGGGTGATTCGCCGACGGCCGATGACGTGATTCGCGCCATGCTCGATCAGTTTAAGACCGAGTATAAGTCGCTTGACTTTGCGAGCTGCGAAGCCAAGATCAAGGAGCGCTACGGTGTGGAGATGTCCGACTACGACATCGTCAACTTGGCCTCTATCGTTGAGCGCGAGGGCCTCAACGCCGATCAACGTGCGCACGTGGCCTCGGTCTTCTACAACCGCCTTGCCGGCAAGCTCGACGGTCTGCGTTATCTCAACAGCGATGCGACCATGATGTATGTCACCGGTGGCGAGGTTACCGCCGACGACCTGCAGAGTGATAGCCCCTATAACACCTATAAGCACGAGGGTCTGCCACCCACGCCCATCTGCTCTCCGTCGCTCGAGGCACTTAAGGCCACGCTTGAGCCGACCGACTCTGATGACCTGTATTTCTACATTACGCAGGACGAGGAGTACTTCTCGCAAACCTACGAAGAGCATCAACAGTCTTGGAATTAGCATGAGGATATTTAGCCCCAAACGATACGTTGCCTCGGTCGATCGCATCGATCTTGATACCCTGTGGGCCGACGGCAAACGCGCCATTCTGCTCGATCGCGATAACACTCTGGTTCCGCGCGACACTGAGCAGGTTCCCGCCGCGGTCTCCGCTTGGCTCGATACCGCCCGCGCCAAAGGCTTTAAGCTGTGCATGGTGTCCAACAACTGGCATCGCGATCAGGTCATGAGCTCTGCACGCGAGCTGGGCCTCGAGGCTATCAGTCATGCCATGAAGCCGGCGCCGTTTGCCCTCAAGGCCGGTCTTAAGCGCCTGAGCGCCACGGCTGACGAGGCGGTGCTGATCGGCGATCAGCTCTACACGGATGTGTGGAGTGGCAACTTTGCCGGCGTTGACACTATTCTGGTAAAGCCACAGGCAACCCAGGACCTGTGGTATACGCAGATCTTCCGTATCTTTGAGCGCCGGGCCCTGCGCGACCTTCCCTGCGAGGAATAGGTCTCGCTATGTCCCGGCACACCAAACACGGCTGCGACCATATCTTCTTTATCGGCTTTTTGGGCGCGGGCAAGTCGACGCTCGCGCGTAACGTCGGCACCATGTTCAAGCGGCGTTTTATCGATACCGACCGCCTAGTCGTGCGTCGATGCGGCAAGTCGGTTACCGAGATATTTGAGACCGAGGGCGAGGATCGTTTTCGCGAGCTCGAGACCTCGGCACTCCGTTCGCTTCAAAGCGAGCGCAGCCTGCTGGTATCGTGCGGGGGCGGCATCGTCGAGACGCCGGTGAACATTGAGCTGATGCACGAGATGGGTACATGCGTGTACCTCGAAGGCGACTTTGA
Organism: Coriobacteriaceae bacterium AM113-163; assembly: GCA_027673765.1. Classification (GTDB taxonomy): domain Bacteria; phylum Actinomycetota; class Coriobacteriia; order Coriobacteriales; family Coriobacteriaceae; genus Collinsella. The sequence goes on along the minus strand of JAQDWB010000008.1, from coordinate 91,239 downwards.
GGACTCGTTGCGCCAGATTCGTCGCTCCGATACCCGGCCCGATTTCCGCTCGCCCGAGCACGCTGCGCGCTTGTTTGAGCATCGCCGTCCGCTGTATCGCCAGGCGGCCGATATTACCCTTGATATTCGCAACAAGTCCTTCGAGGACGTTTCCTACCTTTGTGCCGAGATGCTTTTGGAGCGTGGACTGCTATGATTCGCCGTCAACTTATCAATTTCCAAAACCGCAGTGTCGATGTCCGCGTCGGATTGGGCGCGTTCGAGGAGCTGCCGCGCATGTTTGCCTCGGCTGTGGGCAAGCCTAAGCGCGCGATGGTGGTTTGGAACGACGCCACATCCGAGCGATTTGGCGAGGTCGTCGAGCATGCGCTGATCGACGCTGGTTTTGCCGTGTCGCTGCTCGTCCTCGAGGTTTCACCTGCCGGTGCTACGCTTGCCGATGCCGATATCGTCTTTGGCGCCCTGTCGGCTAACGGCATTACCTGTGACGATCTCGTCGTCGCTGTCGGCGACACGGCGACCTGCTCGGTTGTTTGCTGGTGTGCCAATCAGTGGTGCGGTCGTACCGAGTGCGCCTTGCTGCCGACGACGTTCGACGCCATGCTCACGGTCGCGACGACCATGAAGCCGCTCGTCGCATCGTCGGCGAATGCGCTTCCCGCTATCGCGTTCCGTCCCGAGCCGGGCTTGGTCGTGTGTGACCTCGACCTTGTTCGCGCGGCGGACCCCGAGGACCTTAAGCTCGGTTATGCGGTACTTGTTGGCACCATGCTTTCGAGCAGCAAGTCCCGCTGGAATCAGTTTACCGAGACCATTCCCGAGATTCTCGCGGGCGAGGAGGTCGCGCTCGTCAATGCCGTTCAGTGGTCTCAGACTGCCCGTAAGGACGTACTGATGGCCACGAACCCGAGCGCCCGCCATGCGCTCGATTTTGGCAAGACGGGGGAGCGTACCCTGCGCGCCTGCTTGGGCGATGCCGCTTCGCCGGTGCCTGCCTACCAGCTGTTGTCCGAGGGCATGCGCTTTGAGGCGCGCCTAGCACATGATGCCTGCGACTTCGATATCGATTACGTCTTTGAGGTCGATGACTGCCTGGAGGACTTTGGTATCGAGGAGCTTGCCTTCGATCTGGAGCCTGCCGCATATATCGAGGAGTTCCGCAGGCAGCAGTTTGTCCGCTCGAACCGCAGCATGTTGCCGCTGCCCGCGGCGCTCGGCGCCATTCGTCTAACGAGCGTTGAGGACGAGGTTCTCGACCGCCATGCTCACGCATACTTGGCTTCTCGCAACGAACTTCTCTAGGATTTATTGACATCCATCGTCTTTCGTATCATGTTGAGGGGCGGGTTTCCAATCGGTTGCGAATCGCTCGCGATTCCGTACGTTGATTGAGCCCGTCCCGTCTTTATGAAGACAACAAGAAAGGAATCTGCATGTCTGAGTTTGCTGCCGGTCCTGCCGGTCGTATCGAGCGTGTCCGTGCCCTGATGGTTGAGCGCGGCTACGACGCTATCGTGGTGCGCGACGAGGCCAACCTTCGTTGGCTTACGGGCGTCAAGGGCGTCTTCGATTACACCTTCGAGTTCCCGCACGCTGCGTTTATTACGGCTGACCAGTGCCTGTTCCATACCGACTCGCGCTATCTCAACAGCTTTGAGGAGAACACGCCCGCCGGCAGCCCCTGGGTCTACGACATGGACGAGGGTACCATCCCCGGCTGGGTCGCCGGCAAGATCGCGGCCAACAAGTGCCGCGTCTGCGCTGTCGAGGACGACATGCAGATCAATTTCTACCAGGGTATTCAGCGTGGCCTGGAGGACCGCTCCGTTGCCTGCATGCTGCCGCTGATGCATGACGACATCCGTAAGATGCGCGCCATCAAGGACGTCGAGGAGATCGAGCTCATGCGCCACGCGCAGTCGATCACCGACGCCGCCTTCCAGCACATGCTCGGCTATATTAAGCCCGGTATGACTGAGAAACAGGTCCGCAACGAGCTCGAGAACTTTATGTTCGCTAACGGTGCCGATAGCCTGGCCTTTGGCTCCATCGTCGCGAGCGGTCCCAACACCGCCAACCCGCATGCCGTCCCGAGCGACCGCGTGATCGAGAAGGGCGACTTCGTTCTCATGGATTATGGCGCGGGCTACTGTGATTACCGCTCCGACATGACACGCACCGTCGTGATGGGCGAGCCTACCCAGGAGCAGCTCGACTTGTACGCGCTCGTACGCCGCACCCACGAGGAGTGCGTCGCCGCTATCCATCCGGGCGTCGAGGGCAACGACATTTTCAAGCTTTCCAAGAAGATCATCGGCGATGCCGGCTATGGCGATTACTACAACCATGGTCTGGGCCACGGCGTCGGTATCGACATCCACGAGCTGCCCAACTTCAACCGCAGCAAGAATATCATCGAGGTTGGCTCGGTTATCACCATGGAGCCCGGCGTCTACCTGCCCGGCGTGGGCGGCGTGCGCCTGGAGGACTACGGCGTGGTCACCGAGAACGGCTACGAGCCCTTCACCAAGACGCCGCATGACCTCCACGTCATCGATTGCTAGCTCATTTCGATAGATTTTGGGGCGGGGCGTCCGGATCGATTCGGACGCCCCGCATTCTCTTTTTATGCGCTCGCTGCAGGCGCCGTCTGCAAGTGTATAATTTTGGTCGTATGTAATTTGGACGCTTGTGCGTTCTGCCCATAACAAGAAAGGTCGATATGCCTACCATTTCTACCGCCGACTTCAAGAACGGCCTCGGTCTCCGCATTAAGGACAAGGTCTACACCATCGTCGAGTTCCAGCATGTCAAGCCGGGCAAGGGCGGCGCATTTGTGCGCTACAAGACCCGCGACATCAAGAGCGGCCGCGTCGTCGAGAACACCTGCAACGCCGGCACCAAGTTCGAGAGCGTCATGCTCACCACCCGTGAGTTCCAGTACCTCTACAACGATGGCACCGACTACATCTTCATGGACAATGAGACCTATGAGCAGGTTCCTGTTCCCGAGGACATGGTGGGCGAGAACTCCAAGTGGCTGCGCGAGAACGACATCTGCCAGCTGCTCTTCGCCGACGATGAGCTCATGGGCGTGACCCCGCCGATGTTCATCGAGACCACCATCGTCCAGACCGACCCGGGCTTTAAGGGCGACACCGTTCAGGGTTCCACCAAGCCGGCCACGATCGACACCGGCGCTGTCATCCAGGTCCCCATGTACCTCAACGAGGGCGAGGTCATCAAGGTTGACACCCGCGACGGCAAGTTCGTCTCCCGCGTCTAGCAACCAACTCTTCTAGGAGGACTCATGCCCCAGGAAATCAAGATTGACGGCATCGGCATTTCGCCCGATGTTCTGACCGCCATCGTCTCGCGCGCCGTGTCGGATGTCGAGGGCATCGCCTCCGTTGGCGTCAAGGACCTTGCCACCAACCTTGTCTCCATGATGCTCTCGTCCAAGGCCCCGGCTTCCGAGCCGGCGGTCGAGGCCGAGGTCGTCGGCGACAAGCTCGCACTCACCGTGCGTGTCGTGGTGTTCTTTGGCTATCCGTTCAAGAAACTCGCCGAGGCCGTTCGCACAGCCGTGGTCGCCGCCATCGATGCCCAGGTGGGCGTCGAGGTCGAGCGCGTTGACGTTTGCATCGACGGCCTCGTTTTCCCCAAGGAGTAACCTTTGAGCCTTAAGGTTTATCGCGGGCGCACGCTTGCCCGCAGTCAGGCGCTGCAGCTGCTGTTCCAGGCCGAGGCCACGGACAGTCCGCTCGAGCGCGTCCTCGAGGGCGATTTCCTGATCTCGAAGGGTCCCCTCGACCCCTATGCGCTGGAGCTTTGTCGCGGTGCCTACGAGCATATCGATCGCATCGACTGTGCCCTGCGCGCCGTCGCCAAGAACTGGGATCTTATGCGCATGCCCGGCGCCGACCGCAACCTGCTGCGTATCGCCGTCTACGAGATGCGCTTCCTCACCGACGAGGAGGTCTCGGACGCTATTGTTATCAACGAGGCCGTCGAACTTGCCAAGGCCTATGGCACCGACCAGTCCGCATCGTTTGTCAACGGCGTGCTGGGCAAGATCGCTCGCAGCGAGGAGCTGCCGGGTGAGGATTTGTACCAAGAGCTGCTGGCCGAGGATCGCGCTCGCGAGGAGGCGCAGGCTGCCGAGGCGGCCGCCAAGGTCGCTGCCGCTCAGGCTGCCGCCGGTGTACTTGCCGAGGATCCGGACGCTGCTGAGGCCGTCGAGGCCGACTCCGTCGAGGAGTAGCCATGCCAGAGGGTTCCGTCCGCAACTTCGATGAGATCTCGGATCGCCTGGACCAGATCATCGCCACCGTTCGCTCCAAGGATACGTCCCTGGAGCGTTCGCTCGATTTGTTTGACGAGGCGATTGAGCTTGGTTCCCGTGCGGTCGATATGGTCGACAAGTTTGAGCTGACGCCGCGTGAGGCCGACAAGCTCGAGCAGGAATACGATGAGGATGCGGCAAACGAGTCCCAAGATAGACAGGCTGCATCCCCGGATACGAATGGTTGATGGCATTCATGAAACGCGTGCGTCTCGATGACGAACTGATTTCACAGGGCATCTGCGCCGATCGCGCGGATGCCCTTCGCACTCTTATGGCCGGCTTGGTCTCGAGCGGCGGTGAGCGTTTGACCTCTCCGGGTCTTAAGGTGATGCCGGGCCTGCCACTGCACGTTAAGGGGCGCATTCCGTACGTTGGGCGCGGCGGCCTTAAGCTTGAGGGTGCCCTCGATGCGTTTTGTATCGATCCCACGGGCCTTGCCTGCCTGGACGTAGGCTGCTCTACCGGCGGCTTTACCGATTGCCTGCTCAAGCGCGGAGCTGCGACCGTTGTCTCGGTGGACGTGGGTCGCGCCCAGTTCGATTGGTCGTTGCGTCAGGATGATCGCGTGACGCTGCATGAGCGCACAAACGTGACGCAGCTGCCTGAGCTTGGCTATGCCGGTGCCATCGACCTGGCTGTATGTGATGTCTCGTTTACCGGCATCGCGAATATCATCGACGCCGTGCTGGCGTGCCTGAAGCCTTCGGGTTCGTTCTGCACGCTCGTAAAGCCCCAGTTTGAGGCGCCGGCTGCGCTGGTGGGCGAGCGCGGTATCGTGACCGACCCCGCCGTCCGCCGCGATACGCTCGTGGCGGCGATTGAGCTTTTTGCCGCCAAGGGCCTGTTCCCGCTTGACGTGTGCGTGTCGCCCATCCATGGCGCTAAGGGCAACGTTGAGTTTTTCCTGTACGGCACAAGGTTTGCCCCTGGTGAACGCACCGACGATGAGCTGCAATCCCAGGTATCGGCTTTGAGCGAGAAAGCTGCAACGCTATGAAGGTCTTTCTGGTTCCCAATTACTACAAGCAAGAGGCGGTCGAGAGCGGCCTGATGCTCGAGCTTTGGCTTTCGCGCCAGGGCTACGAGGTCGCATGGGCTGCCGACCAGCGATCGAAGATTCAAAGCACGCCTGATATTGATGGCTCAGATCTGGTCATTACGCTCGGCGGCGACGGTACGTTGCTGCGCGCTGCCCGCATCCTCAACCATCGCGAGATTCCTATCCTTGGTCTTTCCTATGGTCACCTGGGCTTTTTAACTGCTGCGAGCCCCGAGGAGCGCGACATTCTGCAGGTCGTGAGCGATGCTCTGTCCGGTGAGCTGCACGTGAGCCGCCGCGCCACCATCGCCGCGGATATCGTGTCCGTGCGCGACGATGGCACGAAGGATGTCGTGCGCACGTTTGCCCTCAACGATATGGCACTTACGCGCGGCCCCCTGTCCGATATGGTTGAGTTTGACATCACGGTGTCCGGCCATCATATCGATCGCCTGCGCGGCGACGGTGTCGTCGTTTCGACGGCGACCGGCTCCACCGGCTATGCGCTTTCCGCCGGCGGTCCCATTGTCAGCCCCGATTACACGGGTATGGTCTGTGTGCCCATCGCCCCGCATACCATTCAGGCTCGCGCTTTTTTGACCTCGCCGAGTGATGTCGTCGAGATCTTTATGTCTGATGACCGTCCGAGTGTTCCGGCGATCGCTATCGATGGACAGTTTATTACCTGCGATGGCACCGTTGAGAGCGTGGCGGTGCGTCGCGGTCCCGGAGATGTGCTGCTTCTCGATTACGGTCCCGAGAGCTTCTATAACTCCGTGAGCCGCGTGTTCTACGGAGTGCGTCATGATCGATGAGCTGCAGGTTTCCAACATTGCACTCATTCGCGAGGCGACGCTGGTGCCGAGTGCGGGCCTAACGGTTTTGACTGGCGAGACCGGTGCCGGCAAGACCGCGCTGCTCTCGGCGCTCAAGCTCATTTTGGGCGAGCGTGCAGATTCGTCGACCGTGCGCGAGGGCGAGGCGCTTGCGAGCGTCGAGGCGCGCTTGTTCGATGGCCCGCACGACACGGAGGGCTTCACCGTGCAGCGCAGCCTTTCTGCCGAAGGCCGCAGCCGCGTCAAGATTGATGGTCGCATTGCCAGCGTGCGCGAGCTTTCCGAGCGCGTCGGCGTGATGATGGATCTGTGCGGCCAGCACGAGCATCAGCGCCTGCTCGATCCGGCACATCATGTTGCCATGGTCGATGCCTGGGCTGGTCGCTCTGCGCTCGAGGCGCTGGAAAAGTACCGTGTCTGCTTTAAGGCGTCGCGTACGGCTGCCAAGGAGGTCCGTCGCGTAGAGGAGGCGTCGCGTGCGCAGGGGAGTCGCGTCGAGGAGGCGCGCTTCGCCCTGGAGCGTATCGCCGAGGTCGACCCCAAGCCGGGTGAGTATGAGGAACTCGAGGAACTGCTGCCGCGCTCCGAACATGCCGAGGTACTGGTTGCCACAGCTAACGATGCCCATGCATCGCTTGCCGCCGAAGGTGGAGCGCTCGATGCCGTGAACAGCGCCGTGGCAGAGCTTTCCCGTATGGCTACCGTCGATCGCAAACTGGGCGACATTGCCGATGCGCTTACGGATGCCTGCATCTCCCTTGAGGATAGCGCGAACGAGCTTCGTGCCTATCGCGATGGCGTCGCCTTCGACCCGCGCGAGCTCGCTCGCATGCGTGAGCGGTATTCCGACCTCAAGGGCCTGTTGCGTCAGTGGGGTCCCACCATGGACGATGTTTTTGCCATGCGCGATCGCTCGCAAGAGCTGCTGTCCCTGGTCGATGATGGCGATGAGCAGATCAAAAAGGCGCGTGAGGCACTCGGGAGCGCCGAGCGCGAGCTGTTCGCTGCCGCCAAGGCGCTTAAGCGCGCTCGCAATACGGCGGCCCCGCGCTTCTGCCACGAGGTTGGTCGTCAGATGGCACGCTTGGAGATGGGCGGCGCCGAGCTCGTTTGGGAGTCGCGTGATCTTCCGCGCGCCGAGTGGACGCCGGCGGGTCCTTCGAGCTACGAGCTTTTGTATCGCAGCGGTGCTGGCTTGACGCCGCGACCCCTGCGCCGCATTGCGTCGGGCGGCGAGCTCAGCCGCGTTATGCTGGCGAGCAAGGTGGTCTTGGGTAATGCGGACGGTGTCGATACGCTGGTGTTTGACGAGGTCGATGCCGGTGTCGGCGGCTCCACGGCTCGTGCTCTTGCTGGTGTGCTGGCCGATCTTGCCGCGACGCATCAGGTGATAGTCGTTACGCACCTGGCGCAGGTCGCCGTTATGGCCGATAAGCACTACGTGGTGAGCAAGGAACCCGGCGATGTTCCCCAGACGCATTTGGACGAGGTAACCGGCGAAGCGCGTACCGCCGAGATCGCCCGCATGCTCAGCGGCGATCAGTCCGAGGCAAGCCTGGCGCACGCCAGGCAGATGCTTGCGGAGACGCGTGCCTAGGCCGAGCCGCCATATGCATGTCCAACCCGGCCGCCACGAAACGGGTCCATCTACTACGTTTGGTAGGGCATCGGCAACCACGCCAAGAATTTCAAAAAGAAAACCGCAGGTAGAACGCCTGCGGTTTTCTCTATTTTGGGTGTATGGTTGGCGGTTGCGGTTAAAACGTAGTAGATGGGCGTGTTTCGTGACGAGAGGCGTCTATCGGCTCCCCAATTTACCTACTCAACGACCTTATCCGGCTGGATGAGCTCCTCGTAGTAGCTGATATGCTCACGCGCGTCTTCAATCTCGGGCAGCAGGAAGTTGTAGATGACTTCGATGATCATCGTGGCGCTGATCTTGGAGAACGCAAAGTCGCCCGTCGTCAGTAGCGCTTCGTGGTTGACGGTATTAAAAGTGTAGTCTGCCAGACGCGCGAGCGGGGATTTGCTGTCGCTGCTGATGACGACTACGGTTGCGCCGCAGTTGCGAGCCGCTTTTGCCATGCGATTCAGTCGGCGCGATTTGCCGGAGTTTGAGATTAGCACGATGACGTCACCTGGGCGTAACGTGAGCGCAAAGCCAATTGATGTCTCGCTAATGGTGCTCGCCATGCAGCGCAGGCCCAGCTGCGAAAACTTAAACGTCGCATCGAGCGCGACCGCGTTGGTATTGCCCACAGCCGCAAACTCAATAACCCCTGCATGCTTAAGGGCATGCACAACAGCCGCCAACGTATCGTGGTCGATCCCGTCGATGGTCGCATTAAGCTCGCTCACCTTAGCAGCCAGGATGTTCTTGAGGCTCTGCTCCATATTGTCGAGCGAGACCTCGTCAGTCAGGCCCTCGTTGCGCTGGCTTTCCAAATCCCTCGCCAACGAAAACTGAAAGCTGCGGAAGCTGCCAAAGCCCAGCTTGCGGCAAAAGCGCGAAACCGTCGCCTCGGACGTTGCGGCGGCTCGTGAGAGCTGGGCGGCCGTCAGGCGCGGCGCCTCGGACTGGTGCTCCAATATATAGTCGACAATGCGCTGCTCGGACTCACTGTATCCCTGGTGGGTACTAATGAGGGAAAGTGCGCTCTTGCTACTATCGGTCATGGATGGCTCCTGGTTGGCATGAAAATCTAACTTGATTTGCAATGCCATAGTATACGGGCATTTTCAATTACAAGATACACCTTGCCGTTTCAAGTGTTGATGGTAAACTTTCACTTACCGTTTACGGTTATGAAAGAACCTTTCACCGGAGAATTGCGCCTTGTCTCTTCTCACGTGGACGGTAGGTTGGTATCTTTCAGTTGTGGAAAAGCGCGCAAGGATGCGCGTGTAGGGGAGCGCCTGCGGGCGCAGTACTCAAGAAGGAGGGACACATGGCTAAGTTTGACATCATCGCCGCTACCGGTTGCCCGACCGGCATCGCGCACACCTTCATGGCGAAGGAGGCGCTGGAGAAGGCAGCTGCCGAGCGAGGTCTGACCATTAAGGTTGAGACCCATGGCCAGGTCGGTGTCGAGAACGAGCTCACCAAGAGCGAGATCGCCGGTGCCAAGGCCGTCGTCGTCGCAGCCGATAAGGATGTCCAGGCGGAGCGTTTCGCCGGCAAGCGCATGGTTTCCGTTGGTGTTTCCAAGGCCCTGTCCGTTGAGGCAGCCGGTAAGCTGATCGACCGCGCGCTCGCCGCCAAGGGTGACGACTCGGTTGCGGCTGCTGCCGATGTCGAGGATGAGGTCGAGGAGAAGGAGTCCATCGGCCACATCATCTACAAGCACCTCATGAACGGCGTCAGCCACATGCTGGTCTTCGTCGTCGCCGGTGGTGTCCTGACCGCCGTTTCGTTCCTGTGGGGCATCACGTCCTTCGATTCGACGGCGTCTGACTACAACAGCTTTGCCGCTATGCTCAAGATCATCGGCGGCATCGCCATGAACCTCATGGTTCCCGTGCTTTCCGCCTACATCGCCGAGTCTATCGGCAAGCGCCCGGCACTCGTCCCCGGCTTTGTTGCCGGTATGATCGCCATCCAGGGTCTGCCCGTTAACGCCGAGACCGGTATGATCGACGCCGGCGGCGCCGGCGTGGGCTTCGGTTTCCTGGGCGGCATCGTCGGCGGCTTCCTCGCTGGCTATGTCATCCTGCTGCTCGAGAAGGTCTTCTCCAAGCTGCCCAAGAATCTGGACGGCCTCAAGGCTATCTTCCTGTACCCGCTGTTCTCGACCGCCATCGTCGGCCTGGTCATGCTCGGCATCTCCGGCCCCATGGCTGCCATCAACACCGCCATGATGGACTTCCTCAAGGGTCTGTCTGCCTCTGGCGCCATTGTCCTGGGCCTTGCCATCGGCTGCATGTGCGCCGTTGACATGGGCGGCCCGGTCAACAAGGCTGCTTACGTCACCGGTACCGCTATGCTCACCGAGGCCCTGGCCGCCGGTGTCGGCACCGACACCTACAACTTCGGCACCAACTTCATGGCTGCCGTCTCCGCCGCCTGCATCGTTCCGCCGCTGATCACCACCTTCGCCGTCGTCGTCGGCAAGAAGTACTTCAGCCAGGAGGATCATGACGCCGGTATCGTCAACCTCATCCTTGGTTGCACCCACATCACCGAGGGCGCCATTCCGTTCATGACCAAGAACATCTGGCCCGTCATGCCCATCATGATGCTTGGCTCCTCCATCGCCTCGATCCTGACCATTATGTTCAACGTTCACGATCCGGCGCCCCACGGCGGCTTCCTGGTCCTGCCCGTTGTCGAGAACGGTCCGCTGTGGGTCCTCGCGATCCTCATCGGTGCTGTGGTCGGCGGCATCCTGTTCGTGGCCTTCAAGAAGTACGACTTCGAGAAGAATCAGAAGGCCGCTCCTGCAGCCAAGCCGGTTGAGGCCCCCAAGGCCGCTGCCGTCGAGGCCCCTAAGGCCGAGGCTGCCGACTTCGTGAAGGTCGAGAATGTCTTTGTCGCCGAGGACTTCGCTTCTCGTGACGAGGCTCTGAGCTTCGTTTCCAACCAGGCTGTCAAGGCCGGTATCGCCAGCGACGCCGACGCCGTGATGAACGCCTTCCTGGCCCGCGAGGCCGAGGGCACCACGGGCATGATGGAGGGCTTCGCCATCCCGCATGCCAAGTCCGACGCCATTACCGAGGCTGCCGTCATCGTCGTTAAGGACGAGTCCGGCGTGACCGGTTGGGATACCATGGACGGCGCTCCTGTCAACGTGGCCATCGCTCTGCTCATCCCTGGTGCACAGGCTGGCACCACGCACCTCAAGATCCTGTCCAAGGTTGCCGAGGCGCTCATGGACGAGGACTTCCGTGGCACCGTCAAGGGTTCCACCGACGCCGCCGAGATCGCCAAGACGATCAACGCCCGCCTGGTCTAATCCCACAGTACGCGAATAACATCGCCCCCTGTAACAAAGGCGAGGACTCCCTACGGGTCCTCGCCTTTTTTCATACCACCCGGCACTCAGGGATGTTCCTTTCCTGCCGGCACCCCGGGACACTCCTTAGTCCCCAACAGGGCATAAATAGCCCTCATCGACTGAATCACCCACGCGAACAATAATTCAGCCAGAATTCCTTTTGCACGATATTTCCTGGACGGAAGCATGTTCCCGCAGCTCGCCTGCCGGGCGGGGCGGTTAAGTTTGTCGCGAGTTCCGCACGCAAAGGAAAGCACTTAATGTGCTTTCCGTCTTGCGCAGGACTGTAGAGCAGCAAACTTAACCGCCCCGCCCGGCAGGCGAGCGGACGACAACGACATCTGTCCAACAATTCGTGCGAAACACAATGAAAAACCGTTTGATGTGAGTTAATATAAACAACGTCGTGAATCTGACTCCTGCCACATGCATGACAGGGGTTAAACACAAAAAAGGAGTCAACTATGGTTTCTGAGAAGGCTACCCTCGTTAATCCTCAGGGTCTGCACATGCGTCCGGCTGGTCTGTTCGCCTCCACCATGGGCAAGTACGCCTGTGACGTGACGGTCGTCACCCCCGAGAAGGAGGTCAACGGCAAGTCCCCGATGGCCCTCATGGCTGCTGGTATCCCCTGCGGTACCGAGGTCGAGGTCAAGTGCGACGGCGCCGACGAGGCCGAGGCTCTGGCTGCTGCCATCGAGCTCATCAAGAGCGGTCTTGGCGAGTAGAACTCAAACGGGTCGCATGTTGAACAACTAAGTTCATATTTGGGGGCGCAGTGACCTGTTGTAAGGTAGCTGCGCTCTTTTGTCATGGATATGGCAAAACGCTTTATCACATGACACGGAGAGAGGAATGGGAATGTATCAGGGAGTCAACGCTTCCGAGGGCATCGGTATCGGCACCGTCATGGTCGCCGTCGATCCCGACTTGACGTTTGAGCCGCACGAGGTTGCTGATTCGGCAGCAGAGAAGGAGCGCTATCAGTCCGCTCTTTCGGTCTTCTGCGAGAAGACCCAGGCTCAGGCCGACCACATGAAGGAGACGGTGGGCGAGGCCGAGGCCGAGATCATGAGCGGACACATTGTCCTGGCTCAGGACCCGGGCATGACCGACGCCATCAACGCCGCCATTGACGGCGGCACCTGCGCCGAGCAGGCGCTCATGGACACCTCGACCATGTTCGAGAACATGTTCCTGTCCATGGACGACGAGATGTTCCGTCTGCGCGCGGCCGACATCGCCGACATCCGCACCGGTATTCTGGCCGAGCTGCTGGGCAAGGAGGTCGTCGACCTCTCCGTCCTGCCCGAGAATACCGTCGTTGTCGTGCACGACCTCACGCCGTCCATGACCGCCACGATCGATAAGGCCCACGTTGCCGGTATCGTCACCGAGACCGGTGGCCGCACGTCGCACTCCGCGATCATTGCGCGCGCCCTCGAGATCCCGGCTGTCCTTTCGGTTTCCAACAGCTGCACCGCGTTGCGCAACGGTATGACCGTTGTCGTCGACGGTGGCAAGGGTATCGTCGAGGCCGATCCCGACGAGGAGACGCTCGCTGCCTACACCGCCAAGGCCGAGGCCTTCGCTGCCGAGAAGGCAGCCCTCGAGGCCTTCCGTGGCAAGCCGTCCGTGACTGCCGATGGCATCAAGAAGATCATCGCCTGCAACATCGGTAACCCCGATGACGTGCCCAACGCGCTCGATCACGACGCCGAGGCTATCGGTCTGTTCCGCTCCGAGTTCCTGTTCATGGACTCTGCTGAGCTTCCTTCCGAGGAGGAGCAGTTCAACGCCTATCGTAAGGTCGCCAGCGCGCTCAAGGGTGCTCAGGTCATCATCCGCACGCTCGATGTGGGCGGCGACAAGGAGATTCCGTATCTGCACATGGTCAAGGAAGAGAACCCCTTCATGGGCTTCCGCGCCGTGCGTTACTGCCTGGCCAATCCCGACCAGTACAAGGTTCAGCTCCGCGCCCTGCTGCGCGCCAGCGCCTTTGGTGACGTCAAGATCATGATCCCGCTCGTCACCTGCGTCGAGGAGGTCGTGGCCGTCAAGGAGCTCGTCGAGCAGTGCAAGGCCGAGCTGACCGAAGAGGGTCGCAAGTTCAACGAGAACATCGAGGTCGGCATTATGGTCGAGACGCCTGCCGCCTCGCTGCTCGCTGACCGTCTGGCCGAGGTCGCCGACTTCTTCTCTATCGGCACCAACGACCTCATCGGCTACACCATGTGCGCCGACCGTGGCAACGACACCATCTCCAACCTGTACCAGGTGTACTATCCCGCCGTGCTCCGCTCGCTCAAGAACATCATCGAGAGCGGCGTGAAGGCCGGTATCATGGTCGGCATGTGCGGCGAGGCCGCTGCCGATCCGCTGCTTGAGCCGCTGCTGATCAGCTGGGGCCTGGAGGAGTTCTCGATGAGCGCTCCGTCCATCCTGCGCGCCCGCAAGACCATCAGCCAGTGGACCAAGGCCGAGTGTGACGAGCTCGCCGAGAAGGCACTCGCCTGCAACACTGCCGCTGAGGTCAAGGCGCTGCTCGAGTCTGCTGCTCGCTAATTTGGTATCAGAGGTAACCGCGTGGTTGGAATGGGCCAATCACGCGGCCCTCACATATACAGGGGGTACTGTAAATGTTCTACACGCTAACCGCTAACCCGGCTGTCGACATGACGGTTTCGAGCTCTCCGCTCGAGCCCGATGAGAACGTCCGCACCGGCTCGGCCAGCTACACGGCTAACGGCAAGGGCCTCGACGTGTCCTTCGCCTTTAAGAAGATGGGCGTCGACACCGTCGCGCTCGGCTTCTTCGCTGGCTTCACGGGCAAGTTTATCGTCGAGGAGGTCATGAACCTGGGTTGTCTGTGCCGCCCGGTCTGGACCGACGGTATCACGCGCATCAACACCTACGTCAACGATGGCCAGCACGAGTACGGCATCCTGAACCCCGGTGCTCCGATCACGCCGCAGCATCAGGAGGAGCTCTACAACATCCTGGACACCGCGGGCGACCTTGAGTGCCTGATCGTCTCCGGCTCCGTGCCTCCCAAAGCTACGCCCGACTTCCTGGCTCAGGTCATGGAGCACGCTCAGGCCCGTGGCGCCGACGTCGTCCTGGACCTGTCCTCCGACAAGCTCAAGGAGCTCGCTCACAAGAAGCCGCTGCTCATTAAGCCGAACCATCACGAGATGAAGGCTATCTTCGGTGTGCCGGTCGACACCGACGACGAGGTCCGCGTTGCCATGAAGCTGGCTCACGAGGCCGGCGTCCAGAACGTGCTGCTCACCCGTGGTAGCCGCGGTGACGCTTACTTCTCCAACGGCGAGGACATCTGGTATGCCAAGCGTGAGTTCAACATCAAGCTTGTCTCTTCCGTCTGCGCCGGCGACTGCACCCTCGCTGCGTTCCTGCACAAGTGGTACAGGGATCGCGACAACGTCGAGGAGGCCATGAAGCTCGCTATGGCCACCGGCGCCAACGTTGCTGAGTCCGTCGGCATCGGCGACTTTGGTCACGTCGACGAGTACAGCAAGCGCGTTGCCGTTCGCAAGCTCGATCGCAAGTAAGCGAAACACGACAAACTCGTGCGCATACGGCGTCCCGGTTTCGACCGGGGCGCCGTTTTTTGTCCCACTCGAACCTCGGAGCCGCACTTCACGCGTTCCACACCGTTCACCGAGTTGTTGTAGCCTTTTGCCGAAGCGTGGAATATACTTTCATTAACACGTTGCTTCGTGAAAGGAACATTCATGATTTACACGCTTACTGCAAATCCCGCTATTGACTACAACATCTCCTGCGATGGCTTGTCCGCCAACACCGTTACCCGCACCCGTAACGCTGTCTACACCCCCAACGGCAAGGGTCTCAACGTTTCGTTTACGCTCGACCACTACGGCGTCGACACCACGATCCTGGGCTTCTTCGCCGGCTTCTCGGGTGAGTATATCGTTAAGGGCGCCGAGGCCCTGGGCGTGCCCGTCAAGCCCGTGTGGACTGACGGCATCACGCGTGTCAACGTGTTCCTCAATGCCGGTCCCGACACCGAGTACAACATGGTCAACGCCGGTGCCGCCATCAACGAGGCCAACGAGCAGGAGATGTTTGAGCTGATCGATTCGCTCGAGGACATGACCTGCCTGGTCATTAGCGGCTCGCTGCCCCCCAACACCTCTGAGGGCTTCCTGGCCGAGGTGCTTCGCCGCGTTAAGGCAAAGGGCGCCGAGTTCGTGCTCGATATTTCGAGCCATCAGTTGGCCGACCTCATTGCTATGGAGCCGCTCCTCATTAAGCCTAACGACGACGAGCTGCTCGACATCTTTGGCATTAAGGTGAGCGGCGGCGACGATGAGTCCGTCAAGGCTGCCATGGCCGAGCTGCATGCCAAGGGCGCCAAGAACGTGCTGTTGACCCTGGGTGGCGCCGGCGCGTACTTCTCCAACGGCGAGCACATCTGGTTTGCCAACCGTACCTTTGAGGTCAAGCTGCTGTCGACCGTTTGCGCCGGTGACTCTTCGCTGGCCGCCTTCCTGTCCGTGTGGCACGACGCTCCCGAGCGCGTCGAGGATGCCCTGCGCCTCTCGATGGCCACCGGCGCCAACGTGGTCGAGTGCCCGGGTCTGGGCGATTTTGCCAAGGTCGATGAGTATCAGAAGGGTATTGCAATTCGTCAGGTTTGCTAGTTCCGGCACCTTGCCTGAATAGTTCAATTATTTCGCATCCGTCTTAGACCAGGACGGATGCGTTTTTGTTTATCGGACTTGCGTGTGCAGTGGAGGCTGTTTCTTGCTAGACTTCTTGCAGACGCAATCGATAGCCAATTTGATAGTCGCAGGAGGCCATAGGCATGTGCAATGTTTCGCTCAACGGTACGCAGCCGACCGATGCCTCTATCCGTGTCCTGCGTGCGCTTGAGGCAGCAGGTCTTGAGGCTTGGTACGTGGGCGGTTGGGTACGTGATGCCCTGATGGGACGCCCCAGCCACGATGTTGACATGTGCTGCAGCGGCCTGTGGCAGGAGTCCAAAGAGGCGCTCGAAGCGGCTGATATTGCCGTGGTTGAGTCGGGCATAAAATTTGGCGGCATCACGGCTATTTGCGATGATGAGCGCATTGAGGTCACCACCTACCGCCTAGACGGCTTTTACACCGACGGCCGCCATCCCCAGAGTGTGGAGCGTGCGGCGTCGCTTGAGGACGATCTGGCGCGTCGTGACTTTACCGTTAACGCTATGGCCTGGCATCCCGAGCGTGGTCTTGTCGACCGCTACGATGGCCAGGGCGACCTAGACCGCAAGCTCATCCGCGCCGTTGGAGATCCCAAGCGTCGTTTTAACGAGGATGCCCTGCGCATGTTGCGCGCGGTGCGTTTTGCCTGCCGTCTGGATTTTATGATCGAGCCTAAGACTGAACAGGCGCTTGCCGAGTGCGCGCCGCTGCTCGATGCCGTGGCGCGCGAGCGCGTGGGCATTGAGCTCGAGGGTATCCTTTCGACCGGCCACGGGGGAGACGCCATGCTGCGCTACCCCGAGCTCATCTGCGCCGCCGTGCCCGAGTTGGCAGCGGGTCGCGGGTTTGATCAGCGCAGCGTCTATCATGCGTTTAACGTTTACGAGCATATCGCCCGTGTGCTGACGGTGGCGGGGGAGTTGGCGCTGTGCGACGGCTTTACACCCTCAATGAGCCTAATGTGGGCGGCGTTTTTGCACGACGTTTCCAAGCCCGATTGCTTTACGGTCGACCATGCGGGCAGCGGCCACTTTTACGGTCACCCCGAGCTCGGGGCCAAGAAGGCGCGCGCCATCATGGATCGCTTGGCGCTTTCGCACGACTTGGTCCGCGACGTGTGTCTGCTCATTAAGTACCACGACAAGCCGCTGCGCCCCGAGCGCTCCTGCTTGCTCAATATGATGCGCTTGCTTTCGGGCGAGGGCGTCGATACGCCGCGCCTGATGGACGAGCTTATGGACCTTAAGCGTGCCGACACGCTGGGCAAGGCGCCGTCGTGCTTCTATTACGTCGAGACGATCGAAGAGATGCGCTCACTCGCCCATGATTTGTTGGAGGCGGGGGAGCCCTATTCGCTCAAGATGCTTGCTATCAACGGCGGCGACTTGATTCGTGCCGGTGTGAAGCCGGGGCCCGAGCTAGGCCAGCTACTCAACGCCGCCCTCGAAGCCGTTATCGAGGACAACATCCCCAACGATCGCGAAACCCTTTTGGTTCATCTCAACTTGAATTAGCTAATTAGTTGACCTGCGCGTTCCATAACCTGTCGACAATTTTTCGGCAATTTGGAATTTCTTCTTGCGCTGATGTTTTTTGTCCCGTAATATATTTCCTCGCAGCACGGCAGTGCAGATGTCATGTGGCCCGTTCGTCTAGCGGTTTAGGACGCCGCCCTCTCAAGGCGGAGATCACCAGTTCGAATCTGGTACGGGCTACCACGCATCTGATACCCGGTCTTTCCACGGAAGGCCGGGTTTTTTATTATCAAACAACTGTCTGTCATTCCCGTTTGAACAAGAGCTTTGCGTTCTGCTTATGGCCCTTACGGGTACAATAACCAAGATATTTTGACTGTTAGAAGGAGTCTCATGACGGAGTCCTCTCAGCATACGTCCAAGCCCCAGGTCGAGGTTGAGGCCTCGGGCGGCGATGACAATAAGAGCGCACGCCGCGGCGCAATCTTTATCGGCGTTGTGCTGGTGGGTTATATCGTCTATCTGGTGGTAACCGGGCAGATGGGGCAGTTCTGGGCTGCTATGTCGAGCGTCCAGGCGCCCTGGCTCGTTGTCGCGTGTCTTTGCATGTTCATGTATCTGTTCTTTGGCATTGTGGCCTATGCGATCGCCGTCTGGCTCGACCCCAATTCACCCGTCGGCATTCGCGATCTGATCTCGGTCGAGGCGAGTGGCATTTTCTTTGGCAACCTGACGCCCATGATGATGGGCTCTACGCCTGCCCAGATCTACCGCTTGACCAAAGCGGGCCAAAATGTCGGCGAGGCCGGAGCCACGCAATTCACGCGCTTTATCGTGTATCAGTTTGGCCTCGTTGCCTGGGGCGCTATCCTACTGCTTGCTCGCATGCCGTTTTTTGCCGAGCGCTATGGCGACATGACGCTGCTGTGTGTCTTTAGCTTTGGTGGGCACTGCTGCATCTTGCTTGGCATCTTCGCCGTCGCGCTCATGCCTAAGACCGTCACGCGCGTCGCCCATTGCATCATCAATTGGCTTGAGCGCATTGGTGTCTCGGCCACTAAGATCGAGGGATGGCGCACGTTTGTCGATGGCGAGATCTACTCCTTCTCCGAGAAGTTCAAGCTTTCAGCCGGCCACTTTTCGTCCATGCTGCTCACGGTGGTCATCACCATGTTGCAGCTCGCGTTTTTCTACCTCGTGCCGTATTTCCTGATGCTTGCCTTTGGCCACCACGAGGTCGACTTTTTCTCGGTCATGGCCGCGAGCGCCTTTGTCCAGCTGCTGAGCTCTGCGGTCCCCTTGCCCGGTGGAACTGGTGGCGCCGAGGGCGGCTTTGCATTGTTCTTGGGTCATTTCTTTGGGTCGGCATCGACCGCCGGCTATCTGCTGTGGCGCCTCATTACGTTTATCGCGCCGACCATATTGGCTGCGCCCCTGCTGGGCCTTAAGAGCGCCCACAACGAGAGCATCCATGCGCGCTGGGATCGTGTGATGCGCAAGCTCGGCCGTACGCCTCAGACGCCCTCTGCGCCCACTAAGCCGCACCCCATGAATGCTGTTACCGTTGATCCCAAGAAGCACGCTCAGAAGGCTTCTGGGACCGCTAAGCCGGCTCATAAAGCCTATGTGCGACAGACAGGCGACGGTATCCGCGTGTCTCCGTCGGCACTCAATAAGAAGAAGCACCCTAAGTCGCAGTAGGGCAGTCGTGCGTTCTTCATGATGCGGGGCATATTTGTGCTGTATGGGGGATAATCCTCTTACGTAGATTATCTCTCATCTGTTGATGAATGCCCGCATATCGAAGGGACACGTCCATGGACACCAGCAAACCGCGTCTTGATCGCCGCATCGTTCGCAGCCGCAATGCCATCCTTTCCGCTTTCGAGCGCCTGCTCATGGAAAAGCCGCTGGCAGACATTACGGTGAGTGCCATCGCGCGCGAGGCCAATGTCGACCGCAAGACCTTCTACGTGCACTTTGGTACGGTTGATGGCTTGCTCGATGCCATTGCCGTCGATGTGGTGGAGATGATTGTCGACTCGGTCGAGAAAACGCTTGCTTCCATGGACGGTGACACCAACGAGCGCGCCCTGGGCGCGGCGGCGACCTTCTTTAAAACCGTTAACGAGGCGCTGTGCAACAACCTGGTGCTCAATCGTCAGCTGATCGAGAACATTCCGCTCGATGATTTTATGGCTCGTCTTCGTGCGCCGCTCGAGCACGAGATTGCCGAGCGCGATCTGCTGCCCCAAGGTCTCAAGGACGAGATGTTCGACTACTATCTGGCGTTTTTGCTGTCGGGTATTATCGGAATCTATCGCACATGGGCGCTGTCTGACGGCTCGGTTCCTATCGAGCGCGTCTCGGAGGTCGCCAACGACCTGACTCTCAATGGCCTGTCGAGTCTGGAATCTCGCTTGGATTAGGCGCAGGCTTGAGTTCGCGAGGCGCTTGTCGGGGTGCAGCCCGATCGACCAGGCGACGAGCATCCCGCCGAAGCAGTCGATGACCGGGCTCAGGTAGACCTTCTCGCCGCCCGGGAGCCTGAACTCGGTGATGTCGGTGAGCCACAGCAGGTTGGGCTCGTCGGCGTGGAAATTCCTGTTTACGAGGTTCTCCGGCGCCTTGTAGACCTCGCCGGCGTAGGAGCTGTAGCCTGAGGATCCTTAAAAGAAAGTCCAGTTTATCCTTTCCACCCCAATTGGGAATCCTCCGATGCGCCTTCGCACGCTCGCATGACCTCGATACCGTGCGAGCGTGCGAACTCGACGAGCTCTGCGTTGCGGGCGTTTATGGTGCCGAAGGCGGCGGGACACACGATAAGGCGCGCGCAGTGGACGAGGAGCTCTTTGGCGCGGGCTATGGTTCTATCCCCGATCGGCTCGAAGGCGCGCTCGGTCACGCATTCCGCCGCCAGGTCGCGCGCGAGCTCGCAGTCGATGTCCCCTTCGTGCAGAACGCCCGTGTAGAACGCCTTGCCCTGCCGGATGAGCTGGCGAAACACAGCCGACCCCGTACCTGCGCCGGCGATGACGAACGTGTGCGCATCGCCGTGCGGGCGTCCAATTTCCACGCTGCCGAAGCGTTCGTTGAAGGTGCCATGTTGAAGGCCGTAGAGCTCGCCAATCGTCTCGCGCGTGAATATGTCCTCGGGTGCGCCGGCGCGGAAGACCCGGCCGTCCTTCACGCAAATCACCTTGTCGGCGCTTTTCTGCGCGAGCTCGAGTTCGTGGATGGACATGATGACAGCCACATTCCGCGATTTCGCAAGGTGGCGAAGTATTCGCAGCAGGTCGATCTGGTAGCGGATATCGAGATACGACGTGGGCTCGTCGAGCACGAGCACACGCGGATCCTGCGCGATGGCGCGTGCGAGCATGACGCGCTGGCGTTGCCCGTCGCTTATCTGCATGAAGTCGCGCTCGGCGAGCTCTTCCACACGTGCGGTTTTCATGGCCTCGTCGACCCGACTATGGTCGTCGGGCGAGAGTGTGCCCATTCGCCCGGTGTAGGGGTGCCTTCCCGCCTCTACGACATCGCGGCAGGTGAGGAGCTCGGTCCGGGGGCGATCTGTCAGCATAACGGCAAGGTTCCTTGCAAACTCCGCCGTCTTCCATCGGGAAATCTCCCGCCCGTCGAGCTCGACCGCGCCGGCAAGCGGTGCCAGATGGCGTGTGATGGTTTTTAAGATGGTCGACTTGCCCGAGCCGTTCGGCCCGATGAGCGCCACGACGTCGCCCGCGCGAACCTCCAGATCGACGCCTCCGACTACGACCTTCTTGTCGTAGCCCGCCGACAGGTCGCTTATGTGGAAAAGCGGCGCTCCGTCAGCCTGCGTTTCGACCGTAGTTTCGAGGTTCGGCTCCGCTCGGAAGAGGCGTTCCGCGCGCAGTTCCGCACGAGCCGAAAGTGCCTTCTGGCGCTTTCGTGCGAGCTCAGGACTGTCTAAGCATGGAATGTCCCCTCCGAGCGTTTTGGGCCGCGGCACGAATTCCCCCATCTACCTCACCCGCTTCTTCAACATGAGCGCGATAACCACCGGAGCGCCGAAGATGGCGGTGACGGCGCTGATGGAAAGCTCGACGGGAGAGAACAGCGTGCGCGCGATCAAATCGCAGCCCGCGCAGAAGATGGCGCCTCCCAAGAAGCACGCAGGAATCACGCGGATGGGCTTCGACGACTTTAGCGCCGACTTCACGAGATGCGGAACCGCGATGCCTACGAACGACACCGGACCAGCGAACGCGGTCACGCAGGCGGAGAGCATGCTCGCTAGAAGGACGAGCACCACGCGGAAGCGTTCGACGTTCACGCCGACGCTTTTCGCGTAGGCTTCTCCCAGCTGGAAGGCGGAAAGGGGCTTCGATATCGCGAATACGCATGCGCTCACGGTGATCACCACGACCGCGATGACCGCGATGTCGTCCCAGCTCGAACCCGAGAAGCTACCCAAAGACCAGTTGTGCAGGTTCACGATGGACTGGTCGTCGGCGAAGGCGATGAGGAAGTTCGTCGCCGCCGAGCAGATGTATCCCACCATGACGCCCGCCACGATGAGCATGGCCATGGAACTTATGCGCCGTGCGATGAGGAGCACGAAGCCGATGGTGATAAGCGAGCCCAGAAACGCTGCGGCCACCATGGCCGGCGAGGACATGGCCTGGTTCGCGCCTAGAAGTACGATCATCGTAAGCGCGACGACGAACTTTGCGCCCGAGGAGACGCCCAAGATGAACGGGTCGGCGATGGGGTTGTTGAAAAACGTCTGCAGCAGGAACCCGGAAAGCGAAAGTGCCCCGCCGAGAAGCACGGCTGAAAGCACGCGCGGCAGGCGAATCTCCCAGATGACCTGGCTTTCCATGGAATTGGCCGCGCCGCCCGAAAGGATGCCGGGGATGTGGTCTGCGGGCACGAGCACGCTCCCGATGCACAGGTTGGCCCCGACGAGCACGATGAGGGCAACAGCGAGCAGCGCCGTCACGACGCGACACCGCGCGGCGCGCCCCGATTCGTCGTATGCCATGGAAAGCCGGCTTCTCATGGCGCTAACCGAGCTTCCTCAGATAATGGAAGTCGCTCGCGTCATCGCCGGTGAACGCCCCGTGCAGCTCGTCGATAATGTCGGCGGTAGAAGTCATCTGCTGGTACATGTCGGCGCTTGTGACCCAGACGTTGCCGTTCTTCACGGCTTTGAACTGCGACAATAGCGCGTTTTTGCCTACGAAGTCGTTCAAGGTGGCAACCGATTCGTCGATGGTGCCGTTGTAGACGATGATGTCGGCATCCTTCGCTGTCGCGTAGAAGCGCTCCATTTCGAGCGTTACTGACGAACCTGACGTCGACGCCGTCTGCGCGTCATCGAGCGCGTAGCTGCCGCCTGCAAGCTCGATCATCTGCGCCACGTAGTCGCCCGCCCGCCGCGTGACGGCGGCCCCGTTCGAGTTAATGTAGAAATACGCCACGGTTTTACCTGACGACGCGAGCCCCGACGTTTGCTCGACGCGGGCCTTCTGCTCGTTGAACAGGTGCGTGGCCTCGTCTTCCTTGTCGAACAGGACGCCGAAAAGCTTAATCCACTCGACGCGCCCGAGTGCTTTGGGCTCGCTCGACGACTGTTCGGTGAGCACGACGAGCCCGAGCTTCTGCAGCTTTTCCTTCACATCGGGCGTGTGGTTGATCATGGTGTTCTCGATGGCGAGCGTGCAGCCCGAGGCCGATATTCGCTCGTAGTCGGGCGCGCTGTACTTGCCGCCGTAGGCGATCGCCCCACTTCCGAGCGCGCTTTTGAAGCCCGCGACCGAGCAATCGTCGGCTTTCGTGCCCGACATTAAGATATTGTCGTTCGCATCGAGCGCGTCGACCAGGCACATCGTCGCCGACGACACGAGGTACACCTTGTCGGCGGGGCGCCTTATGACCGCGATGTCGGAGCTTAACCCATCAGGTACCTTCGCATCTTGCGGCACCACGAGGAAGCGCTCCCCGTTCGAAACGCAGATAAGCCGCAGGCCGCCTTCGAACTCGTCGACAGTGAAGTGCTCGGCGTATTCAAGCTGAAGCGCTCCCGTCGGCTCCCAGCCGCAGCCCAAATCGGCGTTGTGGAAGTCGGCCGCGGCGCTTGAAGCCGTTCCCGCAGGGGAGCCGCCGCTTGCATCGTCGCCCGATTTCTCCTTCATGGTGGATGAGTCGAAGTGGAGCGTGTAGTCGATGGTGTGCGGCGTCGACATGGCGACGGTCTCGGCCGACACGGCGATGTCCTCGTCGAGCGTGACGGGTATCTCGAACGTGGAGTTGCCGCCGTCGTTTACGGGCGCGTAGTCCACGCCGTCGACGGTCATCTTGTCGTAGTTCGAACTCGACCAGGTGATGGTCGCGGTGTAGGTGTCGCCATCCTTCACAATTGTGGTGGGTGAGGCGATGCTTGCGCGCCCTGACCCGCCGGAAAGCGAGACGCTCACCGTGTATTCCTGAGAGCCCGCCGTGCCACCGGTCGCGTTCGGGCTCGCACTGCACCCCGCGAAGGGAAGCGCGAGCAGGGCGACGAGAACGCAGGCGATCGCGCGCGCCGCGATGCTGTGGAGCTTCCTGTTTTCCCCCTTGGGAAGAATCGACCGCATGGCGTTACTTCAGTGCGTCGGCGCGCAGATCGACGCCGGCGGATTCGAACACAAGTGTGCGGTCGTACCACTGCTCTTTTCTAATACTCCACGCGGCACAGGCGGTGTCCTCGTCGAGCGCATCAACGGGCACGTCGTAGGTGTACTTGCCTTCCGCGTTTTCCACATAGGGGATGAAGTCGGCCTCGCTCGCGGCGGCAGCCTCGTCGCCCGTGCCCATGAAGAGCTTGCCGTAGCCCGTGCCGGAAAGCGTCATCACGCAGTGCATGGAGCCGTTTTCCACGATGAGCTGGGCGTCCACGATCCTGAACATGTTCGAGCTGGAATCTACGGTGATTGGATAGGTGCCGTCGGCCACCTTGTCGGCGGTGATGGGGGCAGCGCTTGCGCCCGCGGGCGCATCGGCCGCCTGTTCGGTCTTTTCCTGGGAATCGGCATCGCTTGCCTTTGCGCTGTCGATTGAATTTCCGGCACAGCCGGCGAGCGAGAACGCGCAAAGCGCCGCCGACAGGGCGAAGACGAGGGTTTTCTTCAACATGGAGGGGGTTCCTTTCAATCGCTTCGACCGCCCGTGCCGTGCGGTGGGCGGTCGGGATGCGAATGCAACGGGCATGCGTCGTCAGTCGGGGAAAGGCGCATGCCCGTTGCACGGGGACGCGACCGGCGCCCCCGTGCGCGGCGAGTTTACAGCTTGGCGATGGCGTCGTCCACGTGCGAGACGTAGATGTCGTCGACCGCGACGTTCTGTCCCAGACCCTGGAGCAGGCACGTCACTTCGAAGCCGGCGGCCACGAACTTCGCAGCCCAGCTGTCGGGGTCGGTCTCGTCTGCCATGTCGTTGTTCGCGTGGTCGCCCGCGACCACCATGAACGGCGCGAGCACGGCCTTCTTGTAGCCTGCGGCGCTCGCGGCGGCGATAACATCCTCGCAGGTCGGTTCAGCCTCGACGGTGCCGACGAAGAACTGCGTCAAACCCTCGTTCTTGAACACTTCCTGCATCTTGGCATAGTCGGCGTTGGAATCGGCTTCGGTGCCGTGGCCCATGAGGCACAGCGCCGTCTCGCCGTCGTCGAAGGACGCCATGTTCTCCTTAATGGCTGCGGCCACCTTTTTGTAGTCGTCGTCGGAGGTGAGCAGCGGGTCGCCGAGCGAGATCTTGTCGAACTTGTCGGCGTACTTGTCGAGCTCGTCTTTCACGTCGGCGTATTCCAGGCCAGCCATGAGATGCGTCGGCTGCACGACGATTTCCTTCACGCCGTCTTCCACGCAGCGGTCAAGCGCCTCGGTCATGTTGTCGATCGTGATGCCGTCGCGCTTCTTCAGCTTGTCGATGATGATCTGCGCGGTGAAGGCGCGGCGGATGTCGTAGTCCTGCCAGTACTTCTCGCGGATAGCGTCTTCGATGGCGCCGATGGTGATGTGGCGCGAGTCGTTGTAGCTCGTGCCGAAGCTCGTGACGAGGATGACCGGCTTCGCGGCCTTCTCCTTTTCACTAGATTTCTCGGAACTCGCGGAGGTGTTGGAGCAGCCCGCGAGCGCGACTCCGGCGAGCGCGACGGCTCCGGTTGCTGCGGCGCCCATGAAGCCGCGGCGTGACATCTGGTCGGACATGGTTTTTCCTTTCCTCGGTTTGCCGGTCCCCCGGCGACAGTTGCTTGTCGGCACAAGCGAAAGAAAAGCGCACCCCTCGGGGTTCACAAGGAGCTAACGCCACGGCGATGCCGTGAGGAAAAGGCGAAGCAGTCTGGCTTGGGGCGCGAGGCGGTTCGCCCGCGCGTCCTATACAGTAATGTCCCTTGCCCAGGATTCCCACCTGGTTCCCTCCGCAAGCCAGCGCGGGCTGTGCAGGCGCCGCGCCGGTCATTTCCTTTTATCCGATTGTCATATGCTCGTTGCCGAAACTTTTACTATGATAGTGGGCACTTGTGAACGTGTCAAAGCCAGCGCGGGCGGCATTGCGCCTCCTGCCTGCGTATTTGCGCCGATTGCTGCCGCAGGCGCCGTGTTTTGCCCGCTGCGCGAATGGCGGCGTAAACGGTTGCGATGAGAAACGGGAAGGGAAGGCTCGGATGATTCATATCGTTGGCGCAGGCTCGGGCGCCGCCGACCTTATCACGCTGCGCGGGGCGCGCCTTCTGCGCGCGGCCGACGTAGTCGTTTGGGCGGGAAGCCTTGTGAATCCCGAGCTGCTCGCCGAGTGCAAGGAATCCTGCGTCGTCTACGACAGCGCGCACATGACCTTGGAGGAAGTGCTCGACGTGATGTGCGCGGCAGATGCGCGGGGCGAGGAAGTGGTGCGCCTGCACACGGGCGACCCGTGCCTGTACGGCGCCATCCAGGAGCAGATGGACGCGCTCGACGCGCGCGGCGTGGACTACGAGGTGGTGCCCGGCGTGTCGAGCTTTTGCGGTGCCGCGGCGGCGCTTCGCCAGGAATACACGCTGCCGGGAATCAGCCAGTCGGTCGTGATCACGCGGCTTTCCGGACGTACCCCCATGCCCGCGGGCGAGGGCATGCGCACCATGGCGGAAAGCGGCTCGACTATGGTCATCTTCCTGAGCTCGGGTATGCTCGCCGAGCTTTCCGCCGAGCTTTTGGGCGCGGGCCGCAGCTCCGACGAGCCGGCGGCGCTCGTGTACAAGGCGACCTGGCCTGAGGAGCGCGTGGTGCGATGTACGGTGGGCACGCTCGCCGATGCGGGCGCGCGAGAGGGTATCGACCGCACGGCGCTCGTGGTGGTGGGCCGCGTGCTCGGAGCTCGCGGCGGGCTTGCGCACAACGGCGCGCAAGCGGAGTCGTACGAGCGCAGCAAGCTTTACGACCCTTCGTTTGCCACAGGGTATCGGAAGGCGAGCAGCTAGCGTGGCCTTCGAGCACTACATATATACCGGGACGACCCGCCTGCGCTGCGGCTACACCACGGGGAGCTGCGCCGCGCTCGCGGCGAAGGCGGCCTGCGAGATGCTCTTGTCACGAAAGCCCGTCGGCCGCGTGTCGATCGTCACCCCCGGCGGGCTGCCCGTCGAGGCGAACGTGGTCGACGCATGTATCGGCGAGGGGTGCGCCCAGTGCGCCGTGCGAAAGGACGCAGGCGACGATGCCGATGTGACCGACGGCGTGCTCGTGTACGCGCGCGTGGAACATGCGGGGTCGGGCACGGGTGCTGCGGGCAGCAAGGGCGTGCCCGCGCGCGAATCGGAAGTTTCCGTCGATGGCGGCGTGGGCGTGGGGCGCGTGACGTTGCCCGGGCTCGAGCAGCCGGTGGGGGCGGCCGCCATCAACGCGACGCCGCGCGCGATGATCACTTCGGCGGTGCGCGAGGTGTGCGACGCGCACGGCTTTTCTGGAAATATCGCTGTGACGATTTCGGTACCCGAGGGTGTTGCCCTTGCCGAAAAGACCTTCAACCCGCACCTGGGGATAGAGGACGGCATTTCCATCCTGGGCACGACGGGCATCGTCGAGCCGCGCAGCCTTGCTGCCTTGCGCGACAGCATCGAGCTCGAGATCCGGCAGCATGCGGCTATGGGGCGGCGCGGAGTCGTGCTCACGCCCGGCAACTACGGCGGGCAGTTCATCTCGGGGCATTTCCACCTAAATGGTGCACCGGTGGTCTTCATCTCCAACTTCGTGGGCGATGCGATTGATTGCTGCGTTCGCGAGGGATTTACCAATGTTCTTCTTGTGGGACACATCGGCAAGCTGGTGAAGGTTGCGGGCGGCATCATGGACACCCATTCGCGTACCGCCGACTGCCGCGCGGAGATTCTGGCCGCCCACGCGGCCTTGGCCGGCGCGTGCACGAAGACCGTGCGCGAGATCATGTCGTCGGTCACGACCACGGCGGCGCTCGAGGTAATCGAGGCCGCCGGCGTGGGGGACGCTGCGTCCGCCTCGCTCGCTGTGGCAATCGAGGACAGGTTGCGCCGCCGCGCGGCGGGCGCATGCGACATCGCCGCGGTCGTGTTCGACGCCGAGCGCCGAGAGCTTTTCCGCACGTCGGGCGCCGATGCAGTTATCGGGGAATTGGGGGCTACGTATGAGTAAAGGCGTGCTGTACGGGGTGGGCACGGGGCCTGGCGACCCCGAGCTGCTCACGATCAAGGCCGTCCGCACAATCGAATCGTGTCCGGTCATCGCCGCACCGCAGACGGCGGACGGGGCCATGGTCGCGCTCGACATCGTGCGCGGCGCCGTCGACCTTACAGGCAAGACGGTGATCCCCGTGCGATTCTCGATGACGCGCGACGTCGAGCGCCGCGCGGCCGAGCATGCCTCGCTTGTTCGCGAGCTTGTCGCGCACCTGGATGCGGTCCGCGACGTCGCGCTGCTGAACCTGGGGGACCCGAGCATCTACGCCACCTTCCAGCGCATAGCGCCCGACGTGCGCGCCTGCGGGTTCGAGGCGCGCGCCATTCCCGGCGTGCCGAGCTTCTGCGCGGTCGCCGCAGCGCTCGAGCGCGACCTCACGCCCGAGATGTCGTCGCCTCTGCACATCGTGCCCGGCGGCTACGACGACGTGCGCCGTGCAATCGGCTGGCCGGGGACGAAGGTGGTCATGAAGGCGCGCCGCTCGCTTGCGGACACGAAGCGCATCCTTCGCGAGGAGGGCGCCTTCGACGGTGCCGAGCTCGTAGAGGACTGTGGGCTTCCGGGCGAGCGCGTGTACCGCTCGCTCGACGATGTGCCCGATCGGGGCAGTTACTTCTCGACGATGGTGGTGCGCTAGATGAGGGTTTCCTGCATAGCGTTCACTGAGAGGGGGTATGCGTTGGCGGAGCGCACCGCACACGCGCTTTCCGATTGCGCGCAGACAGGTGAAGATGACCCTGGCTGGGACGTTTCCGTTTCGCGCGGGTTCGGCGAGGGGAAGGCCGACCTGCGCGCATGGACGGCGCTCGCGTGGGAAGCGTCGGACGCGCTTCTGTTCGTGGGCGCGGCGGGCATCGCCGTGCGGGCGATCGCGCCGCATGTCGCCTCGAAGGCAAGCGATTCCGCGGTTGTGGCAATCGACGAGGCGGGGCGCTTTGCCGTCCCGCTTTTGTCGGGGCATTTGGGCGGTGCGAACGAGCTTGCGCAAACTGTGGCACGCGCGGCAGGGGCCATCCCCGTCATCACCACGGCGACCGACGTCCGCGGCGTGTGGGCGGTGGATACGTGGGCGCGCTGTGCGGGGCTCGCCGTTTCGAATCCCGAGGCCATCAAGCGAGTGTCGGCGCGGCTGCTTTCGGGCGGGCGCGTGGCGCTCTATTCCGACATGCCGATTTCGGGACAGCCGCCTGAGGGGGTTGACATTGCGTCCGACCGCGCTCGGGCCGATATTGTCGTGTCGCCGTTCGCTGGCGCGAATGCAGGTGCGTCCGTTCGCGCAGCGGAGACGACGGGCGATGTCGTGCCCGCCGGTG
Source organism: Coriobacteriaceae bacterium AM113-163 (assembly GCA_027673765.1). Lineage (GTDB taxonomy): Bacteria > Actinomycetota > Coriobacteriia > Coriobacteriales > Coriobacteriaceae > Collinsella. Next base: position 61,789 of record JAQDWB010000008.1, on the reverse strand, counting down.
AGACGGGGAAGCCGGCGGGCGTGCGGGCGCAGGCGCCTGCGCCCGAGCCGCTTCGCCTTGTCGTGCCCTGCATCGTTGCGGGCATAGGGTGCCGTCGCGGTGCGTGCGCCGAAGCGATCGGGGAGGCGTTTCTTCTCGCGTGCGGGCAGGCGGGTATCTCGCCTTCGGCCGTGCGCGAGGCGGCGACGATCGACGTGAAGGCGCACGAGGAGGGTCTGCTCGCCTTCTGCCGCGCGCGCAAGATTCCGCTTGCGACGTATTCCGCAGAGGAGTTGTCGCAGGTCGAAGGTAGCGTTTCGCCATCTGATTTCGTGCGCGCGACGGTGGGGGTCGACAATGTGTGCGAGCGCGCGGCGCTCGCGGGCGGGGGCAAACTTATCTTCCCGAAGCTCGCTCACGGCGGCGTGACCGTCGCGTTTTCCAAGGTAACTATCGAACTTTCGTTTAAGGAGCGGTGATGGGAAAGCTCTTCGTGGTGGGGATCGGCCCGGGCGGCCCCGACGGCATGACGATTGCGGCTCGGCGCGCGCTCGAGGCGGCCGACATCGTTGTGGGGTATACGAAATACGTGGAGCTCGCGCTCGCCGCCGTGCCCGACGCGGCGCATCTCGCGACGCCGATGATGCACGAGGTCGAGCGGTGCCGCCTGGCGCTTTCGCGCGCGCAGTGCGGAGAAGCCGTGGCGCTTGTGTGCAGCGGTGACGCGGGCGTGTACGGCATGGCGAGCCCCGTGCTGGAGCTTGCTGAGGACTACCCCGATGTAGACGTGGAAGTTATCGCCGGGGCCACCGCGGCTCAGAGCGGGTCGGCGGTGCTCGGCGCCCCGCTTGCCCACGACTTCGCGGTCGTGTCGCTCTCCGACCTGCTCACGCCGTGGGAGGTCATCGAGCGCAGGCTCGCCGCCGTGGCGAGCGCCGACTTCTGCATCTGTTTGTACAACCCGCGCAGCAGAAAGCGCGCCGACAGGCTCTCGCGCGCGGCGAAGATTATGCTCGAATGGAAGGCCCCCGACACGCTCTGCGGCTGGGTACGCAACATCGGGCGCGAGGGGCAGCAGTCGGGCATGTGCAGGCTCTCCGAGCTGGGGGAGTTCGACGCCGACATGTTCACCACCGTGTTCGTCGGCAACGCGGACACGAAGCGCGTAGGCGGCCGTATGGTCACGCCGCGCGGGTATCGGGAGATTCCATGCGAAAGGTAACGATCATCGGGGCGGGGCCCGGAAACCCCGACTTGCTCTCGCGCGCGGCGCTCGACGCGATCGACATCGCCGACGTGGTCATCGGCGCTCATCGCGCGCTTGTCAGCATCGACGTGCCGCCCGACGTGGTGAGATGCGAGCTCGTGAAGACGGCGGACATCGTCGCCGCGCTCACCGATGCGGCGTCGTGGCAGCGCGCCGTGGTCGTGATGACGGGCGATGTGGGGCTGTTCAGCGGCGCGCGCCGCCTGGTGGAGGCGCTCTCCGGCGACGCGCAGGTGGACGTGCGCGTCATTCCCGGCATAAGCTCAGCGTCGTATCTCGCCGCGCGCCTCGCGCGTCCATGGCAGGATTGGCGCTTCGCGAGCGCTCACGGCGTGGCGTGCGACATCGTGGCCGAGGCCGAGCGCGCAGGTGAGCTCTTCCTCGCCACGTCGGGCGGGGAAGACCCCTCGCGGCTTTCGGGCGAGCTTGTGCAGGCTGGCTTCGGGGACGCGCGCGTGACGGTGGCCGAGCGCCTGTCGTACCCCGACGAGCGCATCACCTGCGCGACCGCAAGTGAAATCGCAGGTCAGACGTTCGACGACTTGAACGTGATGCTTATCGAGTTCGCAGGCTGCGCCGGGTCGCCTGCGGGCTCTAGCGCAGCCTCCGAGGCGCCGGCCGGCGCGCCTGCGCCCGCGGCGGCTTCTTTCGCGGCGGACTCTGCCGGCGCATTCCGCGCCGCGAGCTCCCGCTGGCCGTACGCTTCCTCGGGCATTCCCGACGAGCTCTTCACCCGCGGCGACGTTCCCATGACCAAGCAGGAGGTGCGCGCCGTCGCGCTCGCGAAGCTGCGCCTTACCGCGACCGACACCGTGTGGGATGTCGGCGCCGGCACGGGGAGCGTTTCGATCGAGGCGGCGCTCGTCGCGCGAGCGGGGTCGGTATGGGCGGTCGAGCGCAACGCGGCCGGCGTGCGGCTCATCCGAGAGAACGCGGATGCATTCGGGTGCGGCAACGTGCATGCGGTCCCCGGTGTCGCCCCCGAAGCGCTCGCGAAACTGCCCGTCCCCGACGCCGTGTTCGTCGGCGGGAGCGCGGGCGAGCTTCCCTCCATTGTGGAGGCGGCGCTCGAGAAGAACTCGCAGGTTCGCCTGTGCGTGCCATGCGTCACCGTTGAGACGCTCACCGAGGCGTGCGCGCTCCTCTCGGGTTCGCGCTTTAAGGGGTTCGAGGCGTGCCAGGTGTCGGCCGCCCGTGCCGAGGCTGTAGGCTCGCACCATCTTATGAAGGCGCAAAACCCCGTGTTCCTCGTCAGCGCGCGTGGTGCGGGCGCGGATGCCGAGGAGCTTGCCGAAGTCGGCGCGCTTGCTGAGTCGCCTGTCGGGGAGGACCTATCTGTCGAGGGGAACCCATCCGTTGAGGTGGTCTCGCTTGCTAACTGCAACGCCGCAGGTGGGGAAGGCGGTGCCCGGTGAGCACGTTCATTCCGCGCTTCATGGTCGCTGCGCCCTCGAGCGGGAGCGGCAAGACGGTCGTCACGTGCGCGCTCCTGCGCGCGCTCGCGCGCCGCGGCCTTGCATGCGCGGCCTTCAAATGCGGCCCCGACTACATTGACCCGCTCTTTCATCGCCGCGTCGTGGGTGCGCGCTCGGGCAATTTAGACGGCTTCTTCACCGACGCCCCGACGCTGCGCGCCCTGCTCGCACGCGGCGCCGCGGGCGCGGATGTCGAGGTGCTCGAGGGGGTTATGGGCTTATACGACGGCATGGCGCCCGGCGTGGCCGACGCGAGCAGCTACCAGGTTGCGCGCGACACGGAAACGCCGGTCGTTTTAGTGGTGAACGGGCGCGGGGCGTCTTTATCGCTCGCCGCTGTAATCCGCGGCATCGCCGAGTTCCTGCCTTGTGCGAACGTGCACGGCGTCGTGCTGAACAAGACGAGCGCCGCTGCCTGCGCCTACGCGGCGCCTGCGATCGAGAAGCACACGGGCGTCGCGGTTTTGGGGAATATCCCCGCCGACGAGGCGTTCTCGCTCGAAAGCCGGCATCTGGGGCTTGTGACCGCCGACGAGGTCGAGCAGCTCTCCGCGCGCATCGACAAGATGGCCGAGCTGGTGGAAAAGAGCATCGACGTCGACCGCTTGCTCGAAATAGCGGCGACGGCACCCGATATCCGCGAGGAACCTTACCGGTTGGAGCCGATCGCGGGAGCGCGGCCCATCGTCGCCGTCGCGCGTGACGAGGCGTTCTCGTTCTATTACGAGGAGAATCTGCGCGCGCTCGAGGACCTGGGTTGCGAGCTGGCCTTTTTCAGCCCCCTGTGTGATAGCGAGTTGCCCCGGGGGACAAGCGCGCTCTATCTGGGGGGCGGCTACCCGGAGCTCCATGCGCGACAGCTCTCCGAGAACGCGCCGATGCGCGCGGCCGTGCGGCGCGCGGTGGAATCCGGCATGCCGACGGTTGCCGAATGCGGTGGGTTTCTGTACCTGCAGCGCGAAATCGCCGATAGCGAGGGGCGGCGCTGGCCTGTTGCGGGCGCCCTTGAGGGCGCAAGCGAGAACGGGGGAAGGCTGTCCCATTTCGGGTACGTGGAGCTTACTTCCCAACGCGACGGGCTCTACGGGCCGCGCGGCACACGCATCCGCGCGCACGAGTTCCACTACTGGCAGTCCACCTGCCCGGGCGGCGACTTCTGGGCGCAGAAGCCCCGGCGCGACAAGGGCTGGCCGTGCATGACGACCACCCCGTCCCTGGTGGCGGGCTTCCCGCATGTGTACTATCCTGCGAACCCCGACGTTGCGCGCGCGTTCGCGTCTGCCGCAGCGTCGTTCGCAGGGAGGAGGCGGCATGGCTGAAGCAACCGAAACCGCGCTTGCCTGCATCCGCGAGGAAGTCGAGCGCGCGTTCTCGTCGGCGCCGGGCGCCGTGCTCGAAGCCGCGCTTTCCCGGATCGCGCCCGCAGACGAGTGCGCCCGTGCCGCCGCGTACGCCGCGTGGGACTCCATCGCGCACCCCTTGGGGGGATTGGGCGACTTTGAAGACGCCGTCGCGTGTATCGCCGCAGCTCAGGGGAGCGCCGAGGTGGCCGAGTTTCCCCGTGCGCTCGCGGTATTCTTCTCCGACAACGGGGTCATTGCCGAAGGCGTGTCGCAAAGCGGGCAAGATGTGACGCGAGCCGTCGCGCGCAACATGTGCGAGGGGGCCGCGAGCGCCTGCCGCATGGCGGCGTTCGCGGGTGCCGAGGTCGTGCCCGTCGACGTGGGTATGGCCCGGGGCATAGAAGACGCGCGCATGGTGCGCGCGAACGTGCGGCGGGGGAGCGGCAACATCGCTCACGGCTCCGCTATGTCTCGCGATGGGGCCGTGCGCGCGATCGAGGTCGGAATCGCCGTCGCGTGCGGGCTTGCCCGCTCCGGCGTGCGCCTTCTCGCCGCGGGCGAGATGGGCATCGGCAACACGACCACCTCGGCGGCGGTGGCCGCAGTGCTCATCCGGGCGGACGCGCGGAGCCTTGTCGGGCGCGGCGCGGGGCTCTCGGACGCCTCGCTCGCGCGCAAGCGCGACGTGGTCGAGCGCGCTATCGACGCGAACTCGCCCGATCCCGCCGACCCGATCGACGTGCTCTCGAAGGTGGGCGGCTTCGACATCGCTGCGATGTGCGGCTTCTACCTGGGGGCCGCGGTCTCGAAGGCGCCGGCGCTCCTCGACGGGGTCATATCCTGCACGGCGGCCCTGTGCGCGGCGCGCCTGTGCCCCAACGCCTTGGGCTACCTCGTGGGCACCCACGCATCAAGCGAACCCGCAAGCCGGGAGCTCCTTCGCGAGCTCGGCATAAAGGCGCCCCTCGACGCAGGCATGCACTTGGGCGAGGGCGCGGGCGCCATGGCGTATCTCCCCCTTCTGGATTCGGCGCTGCGCGTGTACCGGGATGGGAAGACGTTCACGGCGACTGGCATGGCTGCTTACGAGCATTTCGAGGCCGGGAAATGACGGTGACGCTCGTCATCGGCGCCGCTGCGAGCGGCAAGAGCGCCTACGCCGAGTCCCTGTGCCTCGGGCACGACGGCCCTCGCGTGTACCTGGCAACGATGGAGCCCTTCGGGGAAGAGGGCGCCCGCCGCATCGCGCGCCATCGGGCGCTGCGCGAAGGCAAAGGGTTTTCCACCCTCGAGTGCTCGCGTGACGTGGGCGCCGCAGCGCCCGGGCTTCCGCGCGGCTGCACACTTCTTTTGGAGGACGTGGGCAACCTGGTTGCGAACGAGCTCTTCGCGGAAGGCGGCTTGTCCCCGCGTGACCCCGACGCTGCGGCGCGCGAGGTACTCGGAGGCATCGAACGGCTCGCTCAGGCCGCTGCGTATACGGTGGTGGTCACCGTCGACGTGTTCGCCGATGGGATGCGTTACGATGAAGGGACCGAGGCATGGAGGCACGCGCTCGCGCGCGTGAACGCGGGCGTGGCGGCGCTGGCCGACCATGCAGTCGAAGTGGTATGCGGGATTCCCGTGTGGATGAAAGGCGAAGGACCTACAAGGTGAAGATAGCAGAGGCAATCGGCGCGGCGTTCGGAACGTTCTCGCGCATCCCCGTCCCGAAATCGGCCTGGACCGATTTCGGGTCAACCCATGCACTTGCCGCGTTTCCCCTGGTGGGCCTTGCGGAAGGCTTCCTCATGACGGCGTGGGGGCACGTGGCGAACCTGCTCGGCGTGCCCGCGACCATCGTCGCGGCCGTGCTCGCGGCGCTGCCTGTGGCGGTGACGGGAGGCATCCACCTAGACGGGCTCTGCGACACCTCCGATGCGCTTGCAAGTTGGGCCCCGCGCGAGCGAAAGCTCGAGATCATGCACGATCCGCGGGCGGGCGCCTTCGGGGTCATCGGTGTTGTTGTGTACCTTATTCTGCAGTTTTCCCTGTTCACCGCGCTGCCGCTTACGGCGGGGGCGTTCCTCGCGCTTCTGTGCTCGCTCGTGTTCTCCCGCGCGCTTTCGGGACTCGCCGTTGAATGCTGGCCTGCCGCGCGGGCGGACGGCATGGCCGCGGGGCTCTCGCCTGCGAAGAAGCGCGCGGCGATCGTCGTGCCGCTTTGCGCTTTCGCTGCGGCTTCGGCTGCAGGGATGGTCGCGTGCGCTCAGGCCGTCGGCGCCTTTATGGCGGTGGCGGGGCTTTTGGTGCTCGCGTGGTACCGCCATGTTGCCCTGTCCCGCTTCGGCGGGGTGACGGGGGATTTGGCCGGATGGTTTCTGCAATGGGCCGAGCTCGCGATGCTTGCCATGCTGGTGGTGGGGGGCATGCTCCTATGATGCTCGTGGTAGGTGGCGCGCATTCGGGGAAGAGGACCTTCGTGCGCGAAAAACTCGGGTTCGCGGCGGACGATTTCGTCGACGCGGCGCAGCTTGCGGAGGGCGGCGTGCCCGCGGCTTTTGCCGGCCGCGTCGCATACCGTGCTGAGGAACTCGTACGCGCGCTCGACGCTGACCGGGCGCTCGAGCGGCTGATCGGCTTCGACGCAGTGATTCTGCCCTTGGTCGGCTCGGGGGTCGTCCCCATGAGTGCGGAAGACGCCCAATGGCGCGAGCGCGCGGGGCGCCTGGGATGCGCGCTCGCTGCGCGCGCCGACGTCGTCGTGCGCATGATGTGCGGGATTCCCCAGGTCATCAAAGGAAACCTTGCCGATGCACCTCGAGGGACGCAGGGCGCGGGTGCGCCTTTGGAAGTCGTCTTCGTGCGCCATGGTGCCACGGCGGGCACGGAAGACCATCGCTACAGCGGGGCGGGCACCGACGAGCCCCTGTCGAGTGCGGGCGAGCGCGCTTTGCGCGACCTCGCGTGCGATCGTGACGTGTTCCGTGTTATCACGAGCGGCATGGCCCGCACCGACCAGACGGCGCGCATCCTCTTCCCGAACGCGGAGCTTATGGCGTGCCCCGGTCTGCGCGAGATGGATTTCGGCGACTTCGAGGGGCGAAGCGCCGCCGAGCTTAAAGAGGATGCGCGCTATCGCGCCTGGGTAGACTCCTGGTGCGAGACGCGCTGCCCGCATGGCGAGGGCAAGAGCGATTTCACCCGCCGCGTCATCGCGGCGTTTCGGGAGGCGTGCGAATCGGAGCGCGCCCAGGGGAGTGGGCGCGCCGTCTTCGTCGTTCACACGGGTACCGTGAAAGCGCTGCTCTCCGAGCTAGCTGTCCCGAAAATGGGATACTTCGACGTGCATACCGAGCCGGGCGGCGCATGGGCCGCCACTTGGGATGGGCGCTGCCTTCGCGACGTTCGCCCCGCTTCGGGGGGCGATGCCCGGTGATGACGATTCTTGCCGTCGCCGCCGGGTTCGCGGCCGACCTTGCCTTCGGCGACCCGCGCTGGCTTCCCCATCCCGTCGTCGCCATGGGGCGCGCGATCACGTGGGCCGAAGGCCGCCTGCGGGGCGCATTCCCGCAAACGTCCGCGGGTACGCGCGCCGCAGGGCTTGTGCTCGCCGTGGCGCTTCCGCTTGCGTGTGGGCTTTTGACCTGGGGAATCCTGCATCTTTGCGGCATGGTTCACTCCGGCTTGCGCTTCGTGGCCGAGGCATGGGCGAGCTATCAGATTCTCGCGGCATGCGAGCTGCGCCGCCAGAGCCTGGCCGTTGCCCGCGCGTTCTCGAAGGGCGGACTTGTCGCGGCGCGCGAAGCCGTCGGGCTCATCGTGGGACGTGACACGTCTGTTCTCGACGAGCAGGGCGTCGCGCGCGCCGCCGTGGAAACGGTGGCGGAGAACGCGAGCGACGGTGTCATCGCGCCGCTTTTCTACCTTATGATCGGGGGTGCGCCCTTGGGCATGGCGTACAAGGCGGTGAACACGCTCGACAGCATGGTGGGCTACAAAAACGAGCGCTACATCGACTTCGGCTGCGCCTCGGCGCGCCTCGACGATGCGGTGAACTGGATTCCCTCGCGGTTATCGGCCCTGTTCATGATCGCCGTGTGCCCGATCGTCGGGCTCGACGCGCGCGGGGCGGCGCGCATCTGGCGCCGCGACAGACGTCGCCATGCGAGCCCGAACGCGGCGCAGACCGAGTCGGCGTGCGCGGGTGCGCTCGGACTGCGCCTGGCAGGACCCGCGGTGTATTTCGGCAAGCTCGTTGAGAAACCGACGATAGGCGACGCGTCCCGCGAAATCGAGTGGGGCGACATCGCCCGGGCGACAAGGCTCATGCTCGCCGCGTCCGTATGCGCGCTCGTCGTCTTCGGCGCCGCGCGCGCGGCGGTCGTACTCGCCGTGGGGGCGATGGCATGAGGAAAGACCACGCCGCGCCCCGGGCTGCCGGGGGAATCCTGCGCGCCCGCACGCATGGGGGCAGCGCGCAATCGCTCGGCATCGCTTGCGATAGGGGTGCCTCCGACCTCATTGACTTCTCGGTGAACGTGAATCCGGCAGGCCCCTCGCCGCGCGCCGTCGCCGCAGCTTGCAAGGCGCTTTCTCGAATCGACGCCTACCCCGATAGGGAAAGCCTCGCCCTCGTTCGCGCGCTAGCGCGCGACCAGGGCATTCCCGAAGATACTATCGTCTGCGGCGCGGGCGCGTCCGACATCATCTGGCGGCTCGCAGCGGCGGTGCGCCCGAAACGCATCGTCGTGTGCGCGCCGACGTTCTCTGAATATGCGGAGGCGGCATCGTACTACGGCGCATGCGTGCAGGAGTTCCCGCTCTCCGAAGCGGACGACTTCGACGTGCCCGCCTCCTTCGCCCGCGCGATCGAGGGGCCGGGAGACGTGGCGTACCTCTGCAATCCGAACAACCCGACGGGGCGCCTCGTCGACCCCCGTGTGATCGATGCCGCGGCTTGCCGCTGCGAGCAGGTGGGCGCGCTGCTCGTCGTGGACGAGTGCTTCCTCGGATTTGCGCCCGACGCCCGCGAAAGGAGCGTGGCCGCACGCGCCGCGTGTTCGCGCCATGTGGCCGTGCTCTCCGCGTTCACCAAGCTCTACGGAATGGCGGGGTTGCGGTTGGGATATCTGATCAGCGGAAACGCCCAACTCATCGAGGGGATTCGCCGGGCGGGGCAGGCGTGGCCCGTCTCTTCGGTCGCCGAGGCCGCGGGTATCGCCGCCCTGGAAGACGTCGAATACGTCTCGCGCACGCGCGATGTATTGGAGAGCGAGCGAGCGTGGCTTTCCCACGAGCTCTCCTCGCTCGGGCTTTCCGTCGTGCCGTCGGATGCGAACTTCCTTTTAGTCCGCACGCTGGCGAAAGACATCCCCGAGCGCCTGTATAAACAGGGGGTTTTGGTCCGCACGTGCGACTCGTTTTCGGTGCTGTCCCGTTTCTGGTGCCGCGTCGCGGTGCGCACGCGCAAGGAGAACGCCCGGCTTGCGATGGCGTTCAGCCGCGTGCTTCGGGCGGAAGGTGCATCGGGCGAAGGCGAACCCGACGAACGGGGCGGCGCTTCTTTCAGCGGCGCTATGGCGGGCGCGGATGGCCGAGGCTCGGCGAAGGAGGTCGATACCCGTGGGTAGGGCGAAGCCCATCATGATCCAGGGCACCATGTCGAACGCGGGGAAGAGCCTGCTTGCGGCGGGGCTGTGCCGCGTGCTTTCGCAGGACGGCCTGCGCGTGACTCCCTTCAAGAGCCAGAACATGGCACTCAACAGCGGTGTCACGGCCGACGGGCTCGAGATGGGGCGCGCCCAGATCATGCAGGCCGAGGCGTGCGGCATCGCGCCCGACGTGCGCATGAACCCCATCCTGCTCAAGCCCGAAAGCGGCCACCGAAGCCAGCTCATCGTGGCCGGCAAGGCGCAGGGAGCCTTCGCTGCGAGGGACTACTTCGCGCGAAAGAAGGCGCTCATGCCGCAGATTTTGGAGGCGTTCGATTCGCTCGCGGAGGAAAACGACGTCATCGTCATCGAGGGCGCCGGCAGCCCCGCCGAAATCAACCTTGCCGAAAACGACATCGTCAACATGGGGCTCGCGCGCGCCGTGTCCTCCCCCGTGCTGCTCGCGGGCGACATCGACCCAGGCGGGGTGTTTGCCCAGCTCTACGGCACGGTCGCGCTCCTTGCGCCCGAGGACCGCGCGCTTTTGCGGGGGCTTGTGGTGAACAAGTTCCGCGGCGATGTGGAAATCCTGCGCCCGGGTTTGGCCCCGCTCGAGAAGATGTGCGGGGTTCCCGTCGTGGGGGTCGTGCCGTATCTTACGCTCGACCTGGACGACGAGGACTCGCTCGCGCCGCGCCTATCTGCCCGCGAGGCGCGCGGCGTCATCGACGTCGCCGTCGTGCGTCTTCCGCATCTGTCGAACTTCACCGACTTCGACCCGCTTTCGCGCGTGCCCGGCGTGGGCGTGCGCTACGTTTCCTCGACGACCGATCTGGGCCGACCCGACCTGGTGGTGCTTCCCGGCTCGAAGACCACGCTCGACGACGCGCGCTGGCTTGCGGCTAGCGGCATCGGGGCCTGTGTACGCGCGCTTTCGGGCGCGGGCACGCCGGTGCTCGGCATATGCGGTGGCTACCAGCTTTTGGGAGACGAGCTTTCCGACCCGCACGGCAGGGAAGGCGCTGGCACCGCGCGCGGGCTCGGGCTCATCCCTGCAAGTACGGTGTTCAAGGAGGAAAAGCGCCTCGCCCAGTCGGCACTGCGCATCACGGGCGCCCAAGGCGCGTTCTCGGTGTGGAACGGCATGACGGCGCGCGGGTACGAGATTCACGACGGCGAAACGACCGTCTCCTGCGCCCCTGTGGGCACGATTGGCGGCAAACCAGAAGGCGCGGCCTGCGGAAACGTGTTCGGAACCTATCTCCACGGCCTGTTCGACGAACCGGGGGTTGCGCTCGCCCTCGCGCGCTCGCTCGCGCGCATGCGCGGCCTGCCCGAGAGCGTCGTGGGTGCTGCGGGCGCGGCGTCCGCGGCCGATCACCGTGCGCGCGAGTTTGACCGCCTGGCCGACGTCGTGCGCGGGGCGCTCGACATGGAGTATGTCTACCGCATTATCGAGGAGGGCGTATGATCCACGTGTATCATGGCGACGGCAAAGGCAAGACCACGGCGGCGATGGGCCTCGCCCTTCGCATGCTCGCTGCAGGCCGCCGCGTCGTCGTCGTGCAGTTCCTGAAAGACGGCGAAAGCGGGGAGGTGCGCCTGCTCGCTGAGCATTTCGGCGTGCCCGTGTTCGCGGGGAAGGCGTCGGACAAGTTTACCTGGTCGATGACGTCGGAAGAACTTGCCGCGACGTGCGAGCTGCACGATGGGAACCTCGCTTCCGCGCTCGCCGAGCTCGAGGGCGCGCAAGAGGGACTGCTCGTGCTCGACGAGGCGCTCGACGCGCTTTCGAAGGGGCTTGTCGACGAGGCGCTCGTGGACCGCGCGCTCGATATGTCCGCGCGCGGCGTCGAAGTAGCGCTCACCGGGCGCGCGCCTTCCCGCAAGATCGTGGAGAAGGCCGACTACATAACCGAGATGCGGTGCGAGAAACACCCCTACTCTCAGGGGATATGTGCAAGGGAAGGAGTGGAGTACTAGATGGATTCCAAGGAGATGGCGCCCGGCGACATCGAGCGGCGCAGCTTCGAGATCATCACCGAAGAGCTCGGCGGCCGCACGTTCCTGCCGCTCGAAGAGCCCGTCGTGAAGCGCGTCATCCACACCACTGCCGACTTCTCGTACGCCGATTCTCTCGTGTTCACCCATGACGCCGCGCACTGTGCGCTCGACGCACTGCGCGCAGGGGCCACGGTGCTCACCGACACGAACATGGCGCTCGCAGGCATAAGCAAGCCCGCGCTCGCGAAGCTCGGCTGCAAGGCCGTGTGCTTCATGGCCGACCCTGATGTCGCCGCGGCTGCGCGCGCCGCGGGCACGACTCGCGCCGTTGCGAGCATGGACAAAGCTTGCGGCATCGAGGGTCCGCTCATCGTGGCCGTCGGCAACGCTCCCACAGCACTTCTGCGCCTCGCCGAGCTCATGGACGTGGGGAAGATCGCGCCCGCGCTCGTCGTTGGGGTGCCGGTCGGGTTTGTGAACGTGGTCGAGGCGAAAGAGGAGCTACTCGCGCGACGCGTGCCGGCCATCGTCGCGAGGGGTCGCAAGGGCGGCTCGACCGTGGCGGCTGCCATTATGAACGCGCTGCTCTACCAGATCACGCGCCCAGGCGGCCCGAAGTGACGGCGCCCGCATCCGCGCCGGCGCTGCGCATCTTCGCCGGCACCACCGAGGGCCGCCTTCTGTGCGAATGGGCGAGCGGGGCGGGCATCCCCGCCCGTGCCTACGCGGCAACCGAGTACGGAGGCGAGCTTTTGGGCGAGCTTCCGGGCATCGAGGTGCATGCGGGCAGGCTCGACGAGGCCGACATGGAGTGCGAGCTTTCTGGCGCGCGCATCGTCGTCGACGCCACGCACTCCTTCGCTACGCTCGCAAGCGGCAACATCCGGGCCGCTTCGCTCGCCGTGGGTGCACAATGCCTGCGCCTTGCGCGCCCGGTCGAGGCGCTGCCCAAAGGCGTCGTCTCGGTCGCGTCGATCGCCTGCGCGGCGCGCTTTCTCTCCGAGAACCCGGGTCGCGCGCTTCTCACGACGGGGAGCAAGGAGCTTGCTCCCTACACGCGCGTCGCCGATTTCGCGGAGCGCTTCTTCGTGCGTGTGCTCCCGCTGCCCGGTGCTATAACGAAGTGCATCGACGCGGGGTTTTCGCCATCGCACGTCATCGGCATGCAGGGGCCCTTCACCCGCGAGCTCAACGAGGCGATGCTTCGGCAGGTGGGCGCCCAGTGGCTTGTGACCAAGGACTCGGGAACCGTAGGCGGCACGGCCGAGAAGATCGCCTCCGCGCGCGGCGTGGGAGCGCGCTGCATCGTGGTCGCCCGTCCCGCCGAGGGAGGCGGGGCCCTTTCGCTTCGGGAAGTGGAAGACGCGCTCTTACGGGAGTTCGCGCGCTAGGCGCTCGCCGCGCCTGCGCGCCCTCTCGCCCGCGAGGAGGAGCGCCCCGAGCAAGCTCGACCCGTACAAGCCCGTCATCCATCAATAGCTCGAGGACGACGCCCAGAACTGGCGCAAACACCCTTCAATAAGTTGCGGTGAAATAGTGTCTGTTTTAGCTGCTAGATAGCATATTCAGTCCCTGATTCACCGCAACTTGTTGGTGGTGGCTTACTGGTAGCTGGTGGTGGCTTACTGGTAGCGTAGGCACTCCACCGGGTTGAGCTTTGCCGCGCGGCGAGCGGGGTAGAAGCCAAAGATTACGCCGATGCCGACGGAGACGCCGAAGGCCAGCAGCACCGTGGCGATTGAAAAGCTCGGTGTGATTTGCCCGCTGGCACCGAGCTCGCTGAGAACCCCTGATCCTGCAGCAAACATCGCAAGGCCCCAGGCCAGCAGATAGCCAATCAGGACACCCAGTAGGCCACCGGTGACGCACAGCGCCGAGGACTCGGCCAAAAACTGCGCGGTGATATCGCGACGACTGGCGCCCAAGGCACGGCGAATACCGATCTCGCGGATGCGCTCAGTCACGTTGGTAAGCATCATATTCATAATGCCGATTCCGCCGACAAGCAGTGAGATACTGGCGACAGCGCCCATGATGAGCGAGAAGGCGCCCATAAACGAGTTGAGCGCATCGATGGCGCTTTTCATGGAGGTCGCCGATACGCTGTCGTACTCATCATCCTCCGAGATGCCCTTCATCGCGCGCACCTTAGACTCGATGGTCTTGCAGAGCTCGTCCATGTCCGTGCCCTCGGCAGCAAGTGCCGTCACGCTGGGGAATGAAGGATTCTCGTCGCCAAACAGGCCGGAGATGGTTTCGCGTGGCATATACAACGTGAGCGAGCCCATGGAGTCGCTGCCGCCATCAATCACGCCTACAATCTGCACCTCGCCGTTGGACACCTTGATGGTTTTCCCCAGTGCGTCCTGTTCGTTGCCGTAAAGCTGATCGGCGCCGCCACGGCTGATGAGCGCCACGCGCGAGCCTGATTGAGACTCGGCCTGTGAATAGACACGTCCCGCAACGAGCTTGCTGGCACCCACGGCGTCGAGCATGTCGCTGTCGACACCCTGTGCCATGACGGTATAGCTTTTATCGCCGGTCTTATACTCGGTATACGCGCTGTCGACAATGCCGATCTGCTCTATCTGCGGCACCAGTTTTTGAAGCTTCTGGACGTCAGAATCAGTGAGTTCTTGGGACGAATAGATCTGCACCATGCGGGCTGCATTGAGCCCCAGGCTGTTGACCAGGCTGTTTTGGATGCCGCCGATGAGCGAAGTCATGGCGATGACCGATGCGATGCCAATGACGATGCCCAGGATGGTGAGCAGGCTGCGCCCCTTGTTGGCCTCGAGCGAGTGAAGTGCTTCCTGGATGAGATCGCGGGCGCTCATGCCACCACTCCTTTCGGCGGGTTGGCGGAGGCGGAAATCATGGGCAGGCTATCTACGGCGCTGCGCAGGGTCCGCGGTGTATGTGGAATATACGCGCCGTCGTGTATACGACCGTCGCGGATGGTCACGGCACGGTCGGCCTCGGCGGCGATGCCGGGGTCGTGCGTGATGAGTATGATGGTCTTGCCGCGCTCCTGGAGCTTATGGAAGGTTTCCATGACGAGCGCTCCAGTGGCGGAGTCCAGGTTTCCCGTCGGCTCGTCAGCCAAAATGATAGGCGGATCGTTGACGAGGGCACGTGCGATGGCGACACGCTGCATCTGGCCGCCCGAGAGCTCGGATATGCGGTGGTCCCAGTGGTCGACGGGCAGCGTGACGGCCTGCAGCGCGTGCACGGCGCGCATTTCGCGCTGGCTACAGGGTACGTTGGTGTAGGCCAGCGGCAGCATGACGTTTTCGATAACCGACAGGCGCGGCAGCAGGTTGAAGCTCTGAAAGACAAAGCCGATGCTCAGGGCGCGGACTTCGGTGAGCTCGTCATCATCGAGCTCGGCCACGTTGAGCCCTTGCAGGTAGTAGTCGCCCGCCGTCGGCTTATCCAGGCAACCTAGGATGTTCATGAGCGTTGATTTGCCCGAGCCCGAGGGGCCGGTAATGGCGACGAACTCGCCGGGATCTACCGCCAGGCTCACGTTGTGCAAGATGTGGGCGCAACCCGCTTCGCTCTCAAAGATGCGGTGCACGTTGCGGATGTCGATGACGGGACGCATTACATACCCTCGTCGGCAGACATGCTGCCCGAATCCGCGCTGTAGCCGCCGTCAGCCGTTGCGCCCGCTCCGGTGTCCATGACGAGGGTGTCGCCATCGCGCAGCTTGGTAACCGGCACGTTAGGGTTGATCTCGTTGCCCTGTTCATCGTGCTTGACCTGTGTCTTGCCGACCACGGCTTCGTCATCGTTTTGTGTCACGACGGTCACCTTCACGCGACGGGTTTGCTTGCCCTCGTCATCGGTTGCCACGTTGACGTAATAGTGTTCGCCGTCTTCGGTCATGAGCGCCATCGTCGGCACCATCACCACGTCGTCGAGCTGCTCGGTCACCACCGATACCTCAGCAGTCATGCCAGGCTTAAGGCGAGCGTCGGGCGCTTCGATGAGGATGTCGACGTTAAAGGTTGCGCTCCCGCCGCCACCGTTGGCGGTGTCGGAGTTTGCCACCGAGGCGATAGCCGTGACGGTGCCTTGGCTCACAATATCGGGAAACGCGGGATAGGTCACGTTGGCGCTCTGGCCCACGGCGATCTTGGCGATATCCTTTTCGCCCACCTGAACCGTTACCTTCATCTTGGAGAGGTCGGCGATCTGCATGCACTGCTTGCCGCCGCTCGTATCGCTTTCGCCCATGATCATGCCGCCTGTTACCGTAGCGCCCACCTTGGCGTTAAGCTCCACGATGCTGCCCGAGCTCGGCGCCGTAACCGTGCGCCCGGCGGCCTTGGCGTTCGCCTGATCGAGGTTTGCTTGGGCTGATGCGAGGCTGCGCTGTGCGGCCGATACGGTGTTCGTGTCGGCGTACCCAGCGGAGGCGCCTGCCGCTGCGGCGGAAGCTCCATCGACGTCCGTCGTTGGGGTGGCCTGCGCGGAAGCGAGGGCTTTCTGCGCGTTGGCGAGGTCTTCCTGAGCGGCTGCTACTGCACGCTGCGCCTCGGCAACGTTGCGATCGAGCTCGTCGTTTTTAATGGTCATGAGCACGTCGCCCTCGTTGACGGATTGGCCTGCCTGCACGTTGATCGAATCGACCGTGCCGTCGACAGAAGGGGAGACCACTGAGGACGAAATGGGTTTGAGCTGGCCTTTCGCCTCGACCGTTGTGGTAAACGTGCCCTCGGTCACCATGTCGGTCACAGGCCCGCTGGCGCCCTGCGGCTGCGCATTGATAACCAGGGTTGCGACAATGGCAATGAGTGCGATGGCACCCACGACGCCGGCGGCAATACCGCGTCGAATCAGCTTTTTGCGCCGACGCTCGGCACGCTTTGCCTTGAGCTTTGCATAGGCTTCTTCATCGGAGATATCGGTCGAATCGTCGAGACTCGTTTGGGGCTGCTTGGTGTCTGCAGCGCTGATAATCGGCAGGGTCTCGGTGGCATCTTGGGGCATGCGATCGGAATCGTCAGGACCCGGATTGATCGTGGGGACCTTGGACATAGCGTCTCCTTTATCGATATGGCTCCGATAAGTATATACGCCCGTCGCGATAGGCGGGCGTATAGAAGTTGCGGATGACGGTACTGTAAGTTTTGTCGCCGTGCTGTTTACTTGTTGTAGACGTTAGCTGCGTTACGAGTGCACGACCACGCAGAGGCCGACTTTGATGCGCTCGTGGAGCGACTTGGCATCGGCCAGACGCAGGTTGATACAACCGTGGCTACCGCACCACTTGTACGATTCGGCGTTATCGAAACTCGAATCGTTTTGCCAGGTGGCGTCGTGGAATCCGACCATATTGCCCTCGAACGGCATCCAGTAGCTTACCGGGCTCTCGTATTTGGGCTTGCCGGTCTCGGGGTCCTTGGCACCGATGAGTTTGCTGGCGCCATCGTTGCTGTTGATCTGCCATACGCCCTCGGGGGTGGCGTCTTCGCCCGGTTTGCCAGAAATAAAGTTGGCCTCCCACACGATGTTGCCGCTCTCGTCGTAGTAGCGCGCATGCTGCTCGGACAGGTCGACGTCGATATAGGCCTTCCAGTCGGGCTCGCCCTTGGCGGTAAATGTGTCGGCCTTCTGGGAGTACTTGATCTCGATTTCGCCGGTCTGCTTGTTGTTAATGGCGTCTTCGACCTGCTTGGCGAGCGAGCTGCTGTCGATGGACCAACCAAAGTCGCCGCCTTCGACGGCGCACTGCTTGCCATCGGCGCGCGTCCACCAGCGAGTGGAGCCCACGGTATTATAGCCGTTGGCGAGCTCGGCTGCCCAGCTGCTGATCTGCGACGTATCGAGCGTGGGGTTGGCCGGATCGGCAAAGCTGATCCACTGCAACACGGAGCTGCCATCAACCTTGCCGGCATCCTCGCCGTTAAGCTTGAGGGTCACGTTGACGCCCAAGAAGTTATTGGCGGCATCGCATGCGGCCTGAATCTGATCATCGGTCAGCGTTCCATTGAGCGGCTCATAGGCATCGTTGCCGAGCTTGGAAAGATCTACGGTCTCGGCCAGCGAGGCAAGCTCGAGCTCGGCATACTTAATGACATGCTCGCGGTTGAGTTTTTCGTTGGAGCGCGCCTCCTCGACGGTAAACTTGCCGGCCTGCTCGTCATAGGAGCTATTGGCCTCGAACGTGCCCGAACGGCCCTCGTTAAACTCATCGATGGCGGTGCCCAGATCCTTCTCAAACTGCTTTTGGTCAAAGGTATCGGAGAGCATGGACAGGTCGACGTCTTGATCAAGATCGACTTCGTTGGAGGTAGCGGTTGTTTTGGTCTTGCCACTTAAGGATTCCATAAGGCGGACCGGCCATACAAAGGCTTCGTTGTGGTTGATGATCTCTTTTGCGGCAGCTTCGCCGTCGACGATGGGCTCATCGGACTCGGGCTGATAGGTCCAGCTAAAGTCATCGCCCGCCACGGTGAGCTTATAGTGCTTCCACGCCGAGTTGACCTTGGTGGCGGCAGACGAAGCGTTGGAGAACGAGACGTCGACGCCGGCGATGGTGGTGTTGGGGTAGGCTACCTGCGAAAACGCTACGACGCCTACGATATAGACAATGACGATAAGACCCAGGAGGACAAAGAGCGTCGTCTTTTTGCCCGACTTATTGTTCTCGGCGGGTTTGCGTGCGGGGCCGCGATCGCCTCGAGCGTGCGTGGGGGGCTGCTTGGGCGCATTGCCATTTGCCTGGCGCTGCTGATGCTGCTTGTTCGGACGTTGGGAAACGTTTGCCGCACCTCGCTGCTGACCGCGGCTCGGCGCGATAGGACGCGGCGACTGAACGCCGCCGGTGTGCCTGCTCGGCTGCTGCGGATCGGGAATCAGTTGAGTTCGATCGTTTTGCGACATCGTATGCATATCCTTCGGATTTCGCCTTGCGGCTCATCGTGTTTTTACTGGGCTTGCATTATAGCGATTACCCAGTTGTTTGTGGTATGGAAACGGTGGCATTCAAAAGAGGTGGGACATTTGTCCCACCTTCGAGTCGTTCTTTGTCGCTATCCGCACACACCGCATTTTGCACAGGCCGAAAGTGCGGCCGGAGCCTGCGCGATGCCACCCTTTGCCGTCTCGCGCAGCGTGGCCGGCAACGCGTGGCCCACGGAGAGCATGACATGTGCCATCTGGTCAAACGGAACCAGGCTCTTAATGCCTGCGAGGGCGAGTTGTGCCGAGCTAAAGGCCGCTGCCACGCCGATGGCGTTGCGGTTTTGGCAGGGCACCTCCACGAGGCCACCGACGGGGTCACAAACGAGGCCCAGCAGGTTACTCAGCGCGATGGAACTGGCGTCGAGCGCCTGCTCGGGCGTGCCGCCGAGCATCTGCACCAGCGCGGCGGCTGCCATGGCGGCGGCGCTTCCCACCTCGGCTTGGCAGCCACCCTCGGCGCCGGCAACGCAGGCGCTCGTGGTGAGGTTGAGGCCGATGGCGGCTGCGCAGTAGAGCGCGTCCATGACCTGCTCGTCGTCGAGCTGAAGGTGATCGGCGAGCGCCAGCACGCAGCCGGGCACGACACCCGCGGAGCCTGCCGTGGGGGCGGCGACGATCACGCCCATGGTGGCTGAGCGCTCGAGCACGGCCATCGCGCGGGCCACGGCGTTAGTCTGGACGGGGCCCATTAAGTTGGAGCCAAGGTCGTTGCGGCCGGTGGCATCGACAAGCTTGGCCTCGCCGCCGATAAGCCCGCCGAGTGGGCGCTGCGGATTGACGATGGGGGCCGTGGTCTCCTCGCGCATGACGTCGAGCACGCGGCGCATTGCGGCGACGGCGTGGGCCTCGCCGGTCAGACGCGCCTCGCGCACGGCCATAACGGCGCCGATGCTGAGTCCCAGTTCCTCGCACGCATCGAGCAGCTGCTCGCCGTCGTCGAAGATTTCCTTTGCTGAGACGCCGGGGGAGAGCGACGAGGCAGAACCGGGGAGCTCGATAAAGGTCGCGTAATCGACATTGTCGAGCTTGCGCAGCAAGGGGACGACGGTGTCGTCGGGCGCGCCGTCGGTCTCAAAGACGGAGTAGGCCTGACCGCCCACCTCGGTGCGGTAGGTGCGGCAGAAGGCGATGTTCACGTGGGCGTAGGCGAGCAGGTTGGTGAGCGCGGCGAGCACGCCGGGGACGTCTTGGTGCGCAACGAAGAGCGTGGAGTACATACCCGAGATGTCGACGCCGACGCCGTTAATGCGGCTGATGCGCATCTTGCCGCCGCCCAGGCTCTCGCCGCGGACCTGTGCCGTAGCGCCCGTGTCGTCGACCATGTCGATGTCGACGGTGTTGGGGTGGATGGAGGCGTCGTCGCCCTTGATGTCAAAGTGATATTCGAGGCCCTGCTCGCGTGCGAGGTCGAAGGCCTGCTTGATGTTCTCGTCGTCGGTGTCGAGGCCCAGGATGCCCGCGACGAGCGCACGATCGGTGCCGTGGCCGCGGTAGGTGTGGGCAAAGGAGTTCCACAGGCCAAAGGTGACCTTAGTGATGCGGCCTTCCAGCAGGCTGGCGGCAACTTGGGCGCAGCGCAGGGCGCCAGCGGTGTGCGATGAGCTGGGGCCGACCATGACGGGCCCCAAGATCTCGAATGCCGAGGTCGTAGCTAGTGTTTGCGGCTTGCCTGCCATATGCGCTCCTGTTCTATCCCGTCGTTCCGAGGGCTTTGGTATTTGGTCGCCTGCTCTACAGTCCTGGCTCGCACGGAGGCCACATTAAGTGGCCTCCGGCTCGTGCGGAACTCGCGATCGACCAAATACCAAAGCCCTCGGAACTTAGGATACATGGTTGGAGTCGCTCTGCTGCGAAATTTATCGGCCTATGACCTATTCCATGTCCCAGGTCGGCTCATCTTCACCATCTTTAAATAAAAAAGAAGTACCGGTTGGAGCCGGTACTTCTTTTGGTGCGTTGTTTCTTGGCTGCAGCTTTTGCCGTTGGCTTACAGGCCGCAGGCTGCTTTGAGTTCTTCGACTCGGTCGGTCTTCTCCCAGGTGAAGTCGGCGTCTTCTCGGCCGAAGTGACCGTAGGCTGCCGTCTTTTCGTAGATGGGGCGACGCAGGTCTAGGTCGCGGATGATTGCGCCTGGGCGCAGGTCGAAGGTCTTCTCTACGGCTTCAACGATCTTGTCCTCGGCAACATGCGCGGTACCGAAGGTGTCGACCATGATTGAAAGGGGCTTGGAAACGCCGATGGCGTAGGCAAGCTCGACCTCGCAGCGGTCGGCCAGACCGGCGGCGACCACGTTCTTAGCGACCCAGCGCGCGGCATACGCGGCAGAGCGGTCAACCTTGGTGCAGTCCTTGCCGCTAAAGGCGCCGCCGCCGTGACGGCCGTAGCCGCCGTAGGTGTCGACGATGATCTTGCGGCCGGTGAGGCCCGTGTCTCCCATGGGGCCGCCCACGACAAAGCGACCGGTGGGGTTCACGTAGATGTCCGCGTTGTCCCACGGCATGTTCTCGGCGGCCATGACCGGGGTGATGACGTGCTCGATGAGGTCGGCCTTGATCTTGCCCATGTCTTCGATCTCGGCGGCGTGCTGCGTGGAGATGACGATGGTTGTGACCTCGACGGGCTTGCCTTCCTCGTAGCGCACGGTGACCTGTGTCTTGCCGTCGGGACGCAGATAGGCGAGGGTGCCGTCGTGGCGCACGGCGGCCAGGCGCTCGGCCAGGCGGCTTGCCAGGTAGTGCGGCATGGGCATGAGGGTCTTGGTCTCGTTGGAGGCATAACCGAACATCATACCCTGGTCGCCAGCGCCGATCAGGTCAATCGGGTCGGTGGTGGCGCCGGTCTGGGTCTCGAAGGATTCGTCGACGCCCTGGGCGATATCGGGCGACTGCTCGTGGATGAGGCTCATAACGCCGCACGTGTCGCAGTCAAAACCGAACTTGGCACGGTTGTAGCCAATGCGGCGGATGACGCCGCGGGCGATTTCCTGTACGTCGACGTAGGCCTGGGTGCGAATCTCGCCGGCGACGATGACGGTGCCGGTGGTCACGAGGGTCTCGCAGGCGCAGCGGACGTTCTCCACGTTGGCAGGCACGCCGTTGGGGGCGATGTAGCCCTGCTCCTGGAGCTCTATTTCTTTGGCGAGGATTGCGTCGAGGACGGCGTCGCTGATCTGGTCAGCGATCTTATCGGGATGACCTTCGGTCACCGACTCCGACGTAAAAACAAAGGACCCGTGTTGGGGTGGGATGGAACGAAGTTCTTCTGACATGATTGTCCTTTCAAAAACGTGTCCCAGCGACCGTTACCATTCCGCCGGGCTCTCTATGCAAGGGCACATCATAGCGCGTAAATCAAACATTCACACCCTTTCCGCACCTACTCATTTAAGTCTGTCCCCAATGAGTGGGTCGGTGCCCTTTGTGCGGAGGTTGCTTTGTTGCTTTATACTGATGCGGTTAGACATCCATCCTGCAATCGAGGAGATTTCCATGGCATCAGACGTTCGCGTCCGCTTTGCACCCTCACCGACGGGCAAGCTGCACATCGGCGGCGCCCGCACCGCTATCTATAACTGGGCTTTCGCCCGTGCTAACGGCGGCACGTTCATCCTGCGCATCGACGACACCGATCCCACCCGCTCTACCGACGAGAACACGCAGATCATCCTGCGCGCCATGCGTTGGCTGGGCCTGGACTGGGACGAGGGTCCCGAGGTGGGCGGAGACTTTGGCCCCTATGCCCAGACCGAGCGCCTGGACCTGTACAAGCAGGCCGCCCAGAAACTTTGGGACGAGGGCAAGGCCTATCCCTGCTTCTGCACCAAGGAGCAGCTCGACGCCGACCGCAAGGCCGCGCAGGAGCGCAAGGACCCCTTCCAGGGCTATCAGCGTCGTTGCCGCGATCTTGATCCCGAGGAGGCCCGCCGCCGCATCGAGGCCGGCGAGTCCTACGTCCTTCGCATCAAGGTGCCCGAGGACCGCGGCGACGTCGTCATCCACGATGCCGTCCACGGCGAGGTGACCTTCGATGCCAAGGAGCTCGACGACTTTGTCATCTTCCGCTCCGATGGCACGCCCACGTACAACTTCGCGACCGTCGTCGACGACGCCATGATGAAGATCACCCATGTCATCCGCGGCGACGACCACCTGTCCAACACCCCGCGCCAGGTCATGGTCTACGAGGCCCTCGGCGCGCCCGTGCCCACGTTCGCCCACATCTCCATGATTCTGGGCGCCGACGGCAAGAAGCTCTCCAAGCGCCACGGCGCCACCTCAGTAGAGGAGTACCGCGACGCCGGCTACCTGTCCGACGCTTTCGTCAACTATCTGGCGCTGCTCGGCTGGTCGCTTGACGGCGAGACCACGATCATCCCGCGCGATGTCCTGGCCAGCAAGTTCTCACTCGACCGCATCTCCAAGAACCCGGCGACCTTCGACCCCAAGAAGCTCGACTGGGTCAATGCCGAGTACATCAACGGCATGTCCGATGCCCAGTTTGCCGACGAGATCATGGTCCCCGAGCTGCACGAGGCGGGTCTCATCGAGGGCAACGTCGAGTACGGCGAGGACTGGATTGACGCACTCGCTGCCATCGTCAAGCCGCGCACCAAGATGCCAGCCGACGCCGTGACCGTCGCCGCTCCCATCTTTGCTACGGCCGAGACTCTCGAGTATGACGAGAAATCCGTTAACAAGGGCCTGGCTAAGGAAGGCATGGGCGCCATTCTGGATGCCGCCAAGGCTGCGCTCGAGGGCGTGGACAAGTGGACTGCCGAGGCCATCGACGCCGCGCTTGAGCCGCTGCCCGAGCAGATGGACCTCAAGAAGCGCGTGGTGTTCCAGGCCGTGCGCGTCGCCGTCTGCGGCAACATGGTGAGCCCTCCGCTGGGCGAGACCATGGCGCTCGTCGGCCGCGACGACTGCCTGGCGCGTATCGACCGCGCTCGCACGATGGCGCTGTAGTAGACGCGCAAATGCATGTATCCGAGCCCCGTTCACCCGAGCGGGGCTCTTGTTTCTGTACCGATGAGTGGGTTGCTGGGACAAAATAATCAGTAGTGTTTGTCCCATGTTCGAGTGACGCAACGAGCTCGACACTCGTATCGGCCATGGGACAAACTCTACTGATTATTTTGTCCCACCCCTTTCAGGTCCGTTCGTTAGAGGTGGTGTATGGCTCAACAACTGTCGCTGTTTGGTTTGCCGGAACCGGAGGAAGCTCCGGTGAAGCCCAAGCCTGCCGCTGCCTCGGCTCAGTCTAAGCCTTCGCCCGAGCCCCCTGCCGCCTACGCGAGCGTGGTCCTCGACATCCCCACCCGTGCGCTGTCGGAACCGTTTGCTTACGGCATCCCCGAGTCCCTTGCCAACGAGGTCCAGATCGGATCCACGGTCCTGGTCCACTTTGGTAACCGTGCCGCCGCGGGCTATGTCGTTGACATTGCGCCTGATCTGGGCGATCTGCCGGGCAACAACTCCCTCGACCCGGTGCGCATCAAGCCCATCGAGGCCATCCTCAGCAAACCGCTCTTTACCGCCGAAGCCGCCCGCATCGCACGTTGGATGAGCCGCGAGTATGTCGCGACGCTTTCCGAGTGTCTGCGCCTGTTCTTGCCTCCGGGTGGCAGCCCGCGTGTGGTCAAGGGCGACGACGGTGTGTGGACGGTTGAACGTCCAGCCGTCAAACCCATCCAAAACCGCTGGGTGATGCTTACGCCCGAAGGCTTTGACTACACGCCACCCAAGACCGCGGTCCGCCAGCGCCAACTCATCGAGGCGCTCCAGTGTGGTCCTGTCACGACGCGCGACCTCAACCTTCTCTATAACAGTATGTCGGCGACCATCAAGGCGCTCGAAAAACGCGGCATCGTGGTGGTGGAGGAGCGCCGTGCCTGGCGCGGTTGCAGCGAGCAGACTACGCTGTCCTCGGCAAGCGGCAAGGCGCCGGTCTCCCTTACCAACGGCCAGCAACAGGCACTCGCGCAGATTGAGCGCGCCCGCCTTGACGCTCATGGCGACGTGGTGCTGGTTGACGGCGTCACCGGCTCCGGCAAAACCGAGGTTTACCTCTCCGCTATCGAGCGCGTGCTCGCGGCAGGCCGCTCTGCCTGCGTGCTCGTGCCCGAGATCTCGCTGACGGCCCAGACCGTCGGCCGCTTCCGCTCGCGCTTTGGCGAGACGGTCGCGGTCTTCCACTCGCGCCTTTCGGCCGGCGAGCGCCTGGACCAGTGGGACATGGTTGCCAGTGGTACTGCCCGCGTTGTCGTCGGCGCGCGTTCGGCGCTCTTTTGCCCGCTCAGCGACCTGGGTCTCATCATCATCGACGAGGAACACGAGACCAGTTACAAGCAGGGCTCCAGCCCGCGCTACCATGCGCGCGAGGTTGCGGCCGAGATGGCGCGCCGCTATCGCTGCCCACTTGTGCTGGGCTCGGCCACGCCTTCTGCCGAGGCCCTCGACCGCTGCCGCCGCGGTACATACAACGGTGCTACCTGGACGCGTGTCGAGATGCCCGAGCGCCCGGGACTCGCCGTGCTGCCTACGGTCCGCATTGCCGACCTGCGCCGTGAGTTTTCACACGGCAGCCGCTCCATGTTCTCAAAACCCTTGATGGAGGGCTTGGAGCGTGTGGTCGAGCGTCGCGAGAAGGCCGTGCTGCTGCATAACCGCCGTGGCTTTGCGCCGTTCCTGATGTGTCGCGAGTGCGGCTGCGTTCCCACCTGCAACCACTGCTCCACAGCGCTTACGTATCACGAGCGCACGCACACGCTGCAATGTCACACATGCGGATCCTCCTGGCGCGTGCAGCCGTATCCCGCGCCCACGAGTCGTTGCCCCAAGTGCGGCAGCCGCTACCTGGCAAAAATGGGGCTGGGCACGCAGCAGATCGAGGACGCACTGCACCAGATGCTGCCCGAGGACGTCGCCATCATCCGCATGGATGCCGATTCCACGCGCGGCAAGGATTCGCACAAAAAGCTGCTCGAGCAGTTCGATGCTGCCGATTGCGCCGTGTTGCTGGGCACCCAGATGATCGCCAAAGGCCTCGACTTTCCCGAGGTCACGCTCGTGGGTGTGGTCAATGCTGACTTCGCCCTCAAGCTGCCGGATTTCCGCGCAGGGGAGCGCGCCTACGATTTGCTTGAGCAGGTCGCCGGTCGCGCCGGTCGCGGCGATCGCCCTGGCGAGGTCATCATCCAGACGTATCTGCCCGAGGATCCGGTCATTCGCGCCGTCGCCGAGCACGATCGCTCGATCTTTACCGACTACGACCTGGACCAGCGCCGCGACGCACTGTATCCGCCGTTCGTGCGCCTGGTTAACATTTTGGTGTGGTCGGCAAGCCGCGACGATGCGCAGGATTATATCGGGCGCATTGCAAAGCTTCTTAAGCGCCGCTGGCATGCCGCCGCGCCCGACTTTTTGCGGGCGGGGAGCGCCGTGCCCCAGGTGCTGGGCCCGGCTTCGTGTGTAATCGAGAGAGCCAAGGACCGTTACCGCTTCCATCTGCTTGTGAAGTCGCCTGTGGGGTACCATGTCTCTGATGATATCGACGCCTGCCTCAAAGAGGTGGGCTCTGTGCGCGGCGTGAGCGTGAGCGTTGACGTCGATGCCTATGATTTGATGTAACAACCCGAAAGGATGGCCATGGAAGCCAACGGAATCGTACTGTCGCCCGACCCTCGCCTGCGTCAGGAGTGCGCCGTGATCGAGGAGATCACCCCAGCGATCGAGGCGCTTGCCGAGAAGATGAAGAAGATGATGTTCGACAACGGCGGTTGCGGCCTGGCTGCTCCGCAGATCGGCGAGCTTATTCAGCTCGTCACCATTGACTGCGACTACAGCGACAAGAACGACTACGACCCGTACGTGCTCATCAACCCCGTGATCGTGGAGCAGAGCGACCATCTGGTGCCGTTTAGCGAGGGCTGCCTGTCCATCCCTGGCATTAGCTGCGAGATCGAGCGTCCCGACCATGTCGTCGTCGAGGCGTACGACTTGGACGCAAACCTGATTCGCTACGAGGCTACGGGCGACCTGTTCTGCGTGTGCCTGCAGCACGAGATCGATCACCTGCACGGCAACACCATGTTCGAGCGCCTTAAGCCTATGCAGAGGATCAAGGCCGTCAAGGAGTACCAGGACGCCCTGGCCCGCGGCGCTCGACCGGGCGAGACTGAGTAGGTTTGTCCGTCCCCGGGGCGCCCGCCTATATCATCCCGTGCTCAAACATTCTCGCTGCGCTGCGAAACTGCGCGCGGGACGATATAGGCGGGCGCCCCGGGGACTACGTTGACGCTGCTTGTCTCGCCCAGGTGCCGTCGGGCCAGGGATGGGCGTCTTCGCTGATAGGTGCTTTGTTGGAAGAGCTGCTTTTATTGCGGCTCTTTCTTTGGTTTTGGGTATATTTGTTCTTGTTGAATTGTTATTGCGGATGGCCTGGGAACCTTGCTTTCCGCTGTTCTTTGTAGCCGTCTCGGCTTTGGTTGAGGGGAGACGATCTTTATGCGTATTGTGTTTATGGGTACGCCTGATTTTGCTGTGCCTTCTTTGACTTCGCTTGTTGAGGCTGGGAATGAGATTGCGCTTGTTGTTACTCGTCCTGATGCTGTTCGCGGGCGTGGTAAAAAGTTGGAGCCGTCTCCTATTAAGGCCAAGGCGCTTGAGCTTGGGTTGCCGGTTATTGAGGCCAATCGTATGACGGCCGAGGTTGTTGAGGCGCTCCAAGCTGCGCAAGCCGATATTTTCTGTGTGGCTGCTTATGGTTGCATTTTGCCGGATGAGGTGCTGCATATGGCGCCGCTTGGTATTGTGAATGTTCATGCGTCCTTGCTGCCTCGCTGGCGTGGGGCTGCTCCTATTCAGCGTGCGATTCTTGCTGGTGATGAGGTTGCTGGCGTTTCTATCATGCGTATTGGACATGGCGTTGATACCGGCGCTTATTGTGCCCAGGCGTCTACGTCGGTTGCCGGTAAGCATGCTGAGGCGCTGACCATGGAGCTTGGTGAGCTTGGCGGTAAACTGCTTGCCGATACGCTTCCTTCTCTTGCCGATGGCACCGCCGTGTGGATCGAACAGGACGAGGCGCTCGTTACCCATGCTGCCAAGATTTCTAAGCAGGAGATGCGCCTGGATCCGCACATGGCGGCGCTTGATTGCGTGCATCATGTACTGGCCTCGTCCGATACCGCGCCTGCTCGTTGCGTGATTGCCGGCAAGACCGTGCGTGTGCTCGATGCTGCGGCGGCTGATGTGTCGCTTGGCGAGGGTCAGGTTCTCGTTCAGGCTAAGCGTGTTTACCTTGGCCTTTCCGATGGCTCGGTTGAGTTGCTCGAGGTTAAGCCTGATGGCAAGCGTGCTATGGCCGCTTCTGCTTGGGCTGCTGGCCTGCAGGGTGCCGATCTTATCTGGGGTGTTTTGTCATGAGCAAGCTGTCTCCCGCGCGCAAGCTTGCGCTCGATGTGCTGATGGAGGCCGATCGCCGCGGCATGTACGCGCGCGACGTGCTCTCGTCCCGTGCTTCCGCCAAGGCCATTGACCAGCGCGATTCCGCTTTTGCCGCCCGCTTGGCGCTGGGTGTTGCCGCCACGCAGGGTATTTTGGACGAGCTGCTCGACCAGTTTCTCGATAAGCCCAAAAAGGTCGCTCCGCGTGTGCGCATGGCGCTTCGTATCTCGGCCTTCGAGATGCTCTACCTGCATACGCCTGGCCGCGTTGCCGTAAGTCAGGGAGTTGAGCTGGTTCGCTGCGGTGCTAAGTCCGCCGCCGGTCTGGCGAACGCCGTTCTGCATAAGGTTGCGGACAATGTTGAGGACTTTGCCACGGCATCCGACGTGGATGAGTCCGAGCGACGCTTGGTTCGTCTGTCGCGCCTGATGGGCTTGCCGCGATGGCTGTGCGCTCGCATTATGGCATCGTTTGACACGCCAGAGGGTGCGCTTAACTTTGCCGGCAATCTGGCCCCCGCGCCGCTGGCCCTGCATGAGAACGCTTTTGCTTCCAAGCCCGATCCGTATATCTCGCAGCTCGTCGCGCCTGTCTTCCCGGGCTGCCATGCCCCGGTTGATGCCCAGGTTACCGTTGCTTCGGGTGTGTTTGAACGTGCTGCCGCGGTGGCCTCTGATCTCAACGCGCAACTTATCGCCACAGCTGCGACACGTCCCGGTCGTTGCCTGGAGATTGGTGCCGGTCGCGGCACCAAGACCTATGTGATGATGTGCCAGGCCAAGCGTGCCGGGTACGAGCGTCAGCATACCGCGCTCGACCTGCACGATCGTAAGTGCGATCAGAATCTCGCGCGCCTGCACAAGGCGGGTATCTCAGGTGTTCGTACGGTATCGGGCGATGCCTGCGAGCTCAATGAGGTGCTCACGTCTTTTGACGCGATGCTTGGCGAGCCTGCCCTGTTCGACACGGTGTTTATCGATGCACCGTGCTCTGGCACCGGCACTATGCGCCGTCATCCCGAGATTCCGTGGCGTCTGACCGAGAACGACGTTACGACCGAGTTGCCTCGCCTGCAGCTGACGATGCTCAAGGAAGCAGCCGCGCGCGTGGCTGCCGGCGGTGAGCTTCTCTATGCCACCTGCTCGGTTTTTGATGAAGAGAATACGCAGGTCGTGGATGCCTTCCTGGCCTCTCCCGAGGGCGCCGGCTTTAGTGTGGCACCGCTTTCCGAAGCTCAGATTCTGCAACTGCCCGAGTACGATCATGCCAAGAGCCTCGTCACCCTACGCCAAAACGCTCGAGGCCTCTTCCAAAGTGTCCCCGTTAATGCGGACTCCTACGACGGCCACTTCTGCGCACGCCTGGTCCGCCAGTAACTATTAAGTTGCGGTGAAATAGGGATTGAATAGCGGCTTCTACCTCGCCAAACAGTCCTTATTTCACCGCAACTCATAAGGAAACCTGGGCAGCTAAAGAATCAGCCCCGCGATTGGTGTCGGTCGCGGGGCTGATTGGTTTCTAGTGGTTATGCGGGCAGTTGGCGCAGCAGCCGCTGGTGGCGCTGGTGCTTGAGCCACCGCTGCGCTGGTCGGTGTTGTAGAAGCCACTGCCCTCAAACTTGATGCCGCTGGCCGAGAACGTCTTGGCGGCCGGAGCACCGCAGTTGGGGCACATGACCTCGGGGGTCTCGGACATGGGATGCTCAACCTCAAACACGTTGCCGCAGCTCGAGCACTTGTAATCGTAGCGCGCCATAATACTTCCTTTTCAGCACAAAGCGGGCAGATCACTCTGCCCGCATAAATTCAAACGTCTGTAACTGTACCCTATATCGGGCGTTTTATCACGCTTCGCCCCAGAATCTATGCGTGTTGCGCAGGAGCTGTGCGGTTTTGCCCTCAGCGGCCGCAACGTCGGCCTCGTCAGCCTGCCAGGTCCAGTTGCCCGTGGCCACGCCCGGTACGTTCATGCGCGTGTCGTCGCCAAGCCCCAGCACGTCCTGCAGCGGCATCATCACCAGGGGAGCGTCGCTTGTCAGCGCGTCGCTCATCAGCTTGGCTGCCACCTCAACACCGCTCGGCTCGTCGCCGCCCGCAAAGGAGCGCGTGCACCAACCCGCGAGCGTCGACGTGTCGTGCGTCGAGGTGTACAGGATCTTTCCTGGCGTAGGGTGCACGCCGCTACGGACATCGTAGTCGCTAAACTCCAGCACGTCCATGCCGGGGAAGCCGCAGGTCGAGGCCATGGCGCGAACGCCGGGCGTCAGGTAGCCCAGGTCCTCGGCGATAAAGTTGAGCGGCCCCAGCTCGTCATAGGCGGTCTGGAACAGGTCCTTGCCCGGGCCTGCCAGCCAACGCCCGTCGGCGCAGGCCTTACCCGCGGGAATGCTAAAGTAGCTGTGGAAGCCCAGGAAGTGATCCAAGCGCACGCGGTCGTAGAGCGAAAACGCACGACGTAGGCGATCCATCCACCAGCTATAGCCGTTCTGCTTCATGTGGTCCCAGCGGAACGTCGGGTTGCCCCACACCTGGCCCTCGGGCGCAAAGTTGTCGGGCGGCGCACCGGAGATCTCGATTGCCTTACCGGTATCGGACAGCCAGAAGTTCTCGGGTTCGCTCCACGCATCTGCCGAATCGTCGGACACGTACATAGGAATATCGCCGATGACCTCGATGCCCTTCTTGTGCGCATAGTTCATAAGCTCGCACCAAGCCAGGTCAAAGCGGTACTGCATGTACGCCTGAAGCTCGGCCTCGTCGTGGAAACGCTTGTCGTCAATCAAGTGCTCGTTGTA
The DNA here is from genome assembly GCA_027673765.1 of Coriobacteriaceae bacterium AM113-163. Classification (GTDB taxonomy): domain Bacteria; phylum Actinomycetota; class Coriobacteriia; order Coriobacteriales; family Coriobacteriaceae; genus Collinsella. Next base: position 30,873 of record JAQDWB010000008.1, on the reverse strand, counting down.
GCGCGCAACATCTGCCGGCCAATCGTGGCGCGATTCGCCCTCAAAGTACTTTTTGACGGCCATATAGACGCAGTACTTCTCGAGCCAATCGGCATTGCGATGTTTAAACGCGGTGTACAGCGGATCGGCATCCTCGCCGCCGTGGGCCTTCCAGGTCTCAAAGTCGGCGGCTAGCTCCTTGTGGCTTTCGGGCAGCAGGTCGATATTGCCTGCAAAGGCCGAAGGACCGGCGTAAGGGGAGCGGAAGAAGTCCGTCGGGTTGACAGGCAGGACCTGCCAGTAGCGCATGCCCATAGCGGCCATATGGTCGATAAAACGACGCGTGGGCGCGCCGATCGTGCCGGGCTTACCGTCGTCGGTCGGCACCGATGTGATATGGCACACAACGCCCGCACCGTAATCGAGCGGCTCCTGCAGACGCTGCTCGGCGTGGTGATAGATGATCGACGATCCCAGCGGATACAGGTCGAGCGTGACGGTGCCATTGTGAATCTCGCACTCGTGACCGCTAATCACATCGCTCGCACATTCGTCGAGCGCCGGAATCGTCACGCGGTGTGAATTGCGCAGGCTGCGGTTGATGATAACCGTAGCGGCCTCGCCATCCTTGCCCGTGCGGTTGTATGCCAGCACCTCGTCGTTGAGCGCGAAGGCCTTGATCTCGCCGTCGATCATAAACGGCAGTGCGCGGCGTACGGCGGAGGCGTTTTTGACAATAGCCAGCGTGTCGAAGTCGTGCAGTTGGTCCTTGGTCGGCAGGGTGCGGCGGTTGCCTGGATCGGTTAGACCCTCCAGGCCGTATTCGTCGCCGTAGTAGATCGAAGGCACGCCGGGGAAGGTCATCTGCATGAGCGTGGCGAGCCAAAAACGGCTCTTGGCCAGGCCCATCGAGTTCTCGTCCAGGCGCCATTTGCTTCGCTCGCACTCGGGCAGCTGCGACTCGTCGGGGCCGCCGCCGAGCACCGAGATGATACGCGGGCGGTCGTGGCTCGACAGCAGGTTGAGCGCGCAGGACAGGGCCTCACGGGGATAGTTCTCGCGCAGGGTTTCGATATCCTCGGCTGCCTGGTAGGCGTTCTTGTAGCCCATCAAAAAGCCGATGACCATGTCGCGGAAGGGGTAATCCATAGCAGAGTCCAGCTCGGAGCCTTGCAGATAGCGGCGCAGATGGCCGTAGCTGATCTTGTTGGAGGCGTCTTCCCAGACTTCGCCGAGCAACAGTGCATCAGGCTTCTCGGCGAGCACGGCCTTTTTAATCTCGGCCAGGAAGTCATCGGAAAGCTCGTCGGCCACGTCTAGGCGCCAGCCATGAGCGCCGGCACGTAGCCATTTACGGATCACGCCGTCCTTGCCCAGGAGCCGCTCGCGTACCAGCTCAGAGCTCTCATTGATGGCGGGCATATTGCCCACGCCCCACCAGCAGTCGTATGAGCCGTCCTCGTGGAAATAAAACGCATCGCGCCATGGCGAATCCTCGCTCTGCCACGCGCCCACGCCGGGGTAGTTGCCGTAGCGGTTGAAATAGATCGAGTCGTCACCCGTATGGTTAAAGACGCCGTCCAGAATGATGGAGATGCCCAGCTTCTCGGCCGCCTGGCACAGCTCGGTAAAGTCCTGCTCGGTGCCCAGGATCGGGTCGATCTTGGTGTAGTCGGCCGTGTCGTAGCGGTGGTTGCTCGCGGCTTCAAAAATGGGGTTGAGGTAGATGGCTGTAAAGCCCAGCTCGGCGATGCGAGGCAGGTCTTCCTGGATGCCCTTGAGCGACCCGCCGTAGAAGTCCCAGGTTTTGATGGAGCCGTCTTCGGCGCGCTCGTACACGGGCGGCTCGTTCCAGTCCTCGACCATGCGGCGCTGGATTCCGTTGCGTGGTTTTTCGACCTCGGCCAGCGTGCGCTCGCGCCAGTTTTCATCTCGGGCGTAGCGATCGGGGAAGATCTGGTAGACCATGCCACGCTCGTACCACTCGGGACGCACTTCGCGGTGCTTATAGATGGTAATCTGGAAGGACGGCACCTCGGCGTAGTCGTAAGTTACGCCCTCGCCACCGGTGCGACCCTGCTGTGCGCCCAAGCGGACCTCGGGCTGGCCCTCGATATTGCAGATAAAGCTGTACCAGATAAGACAGGGCTCGGTGCACTCAAGCTCTACGGTAAATATGCCGTCGCCCTCGTGCGTCATGGGATACCGAGACTCACCGATCTCATCGACCCAGGTACGCAACGTAAGCGTTGCCTGGTTGGGATCGGCATCCTCCAGAATCACGGAGAGCGAAACGGAAGTGCCAGTGGTCACAGCGCCAAACGGAGTGCGAAACTGCGGCAGACGGCTGTTGTGAATCAATCTCATAATACGGTCCAGTTCAATAGAATCACGGCCTGCGGGCCATGGCTTTACGCATAGGTTGTAAGTATATCTTTTGTACACAGGCTGTATAAACAACATCCGTTTACCATCGGCGAACGGTTGTCCTAGAAAATCGTTTTACCACTACCTACAGAGAAGGGGCGCCAGGTTGGAGCGCCCCTTGCTTAGGGTTTGATGAGGTTTTGAATCGTCTGTATGCTAGCGGCGCTTGCGGGTGGCCGTTGCCTTGCGGACGGAGGTCTTCTTGGTCGGAGCCTTTTCCTCGGTCGCGGCGACGGGGGAGATCGGGGCCTTCTTGGCGGGCTCGGGCTTGGCCTTTACCTCGGCCTTGGGCTCCTCTTTAGCGGCAGCGGGCTTGACCTCGGCTGCCTTCGGCTCAGGCTTGGCCTTTAGTGCGGTCTTGTCCTCGACCTTAGCCTCCGCTTTGGGAGCAGCAGCCTTGGTCGTGGACTTCTTGGCCGTCGTCGTTGCGCGCTTGCGCGTGGTGGTCTTGGCGGCCGGCTTGGCCTCGACGGTTACCTTGGCCTTGGATTCGGCGGGCGTCTCCTCGACTTTGGCGGCCGGCTTTGTGGCTGCCTTGGTTGTGGCGGCCTTCGTGGTCGTCGATTTCGTTGTTGTGGTCTTCTTGGCAGCTGTTGCCTTCTTGGCGGTCGCGGTCGTCTTCTTGGTAGCGGCCTTGGCCGGTGCCTTTGCCGCAGCCTTAGCCTCGACGGCGTCGGCCTTTACCTCGGGAGCAGCCTCGGCTTCGGCGGCCTTCTTGGCAGCTGCGGTGGTGCGCTTGCGCGAGGTCGTTGTCTTGACAGCGGTGGTCTTGGTTGCCGTCGCCTTGGCCGCTGTGGCCTTCTTAGCCGTCGTCTTACGAGTCGTGGTCTTCTTAGCTGCAGGCTTTGCAGCTGGCTTGACCTCGGACTCTGCCTCAGGAGCAGCCTCAGCCTTCACCTCAGACTCGGCCGTAACGGGCTCAGCCTCAACCGGCTTCTCTTCGGCTTTGGGCTCCTCAGCGGCCACCGGCTCAGCAACAGCCTCAGGCTCGTCGACAACAGCCGCCGGCCTCTCAATCTCCGGATGCATAAAGAAGTACAGGTCCAGATACTTGTCGGCCGAGCGCGTCCAGCTAAAGTCCTGGCTCATGGCCTGCGTTACCAGCTGGTTCCAGGCATCGCGGTTGTCCCAGAACAGGCGTGCCGCGCGGAACACGGCGTCGCCCATCTCGTCGCCGTTAAAGTTGCTAAACGAGAAGCCCGTGCCCTCGCCGGTAAACTCGTTGTACGGCTGCACGGTGTCCTTCAGGCCGCCGGTTTCGCGTACGATGGGCAGGGTGCCATAGCGCATGGCGATGATCTGCGACAGGCCGCAGGGCTCAAACTTCGAAGGCATCAGGAACATGTCGGCTGCGGCATACATGCGCTGCGACAGCGCCGGATCAAACTCGATGCGTGCGGCCATGGTGCCGGGGTACTTGTCCTGGAAGTAGCGCAGGCCGTCCTCGTAGTCGCGGTCGCCGGTGCCCAGCACCGCCACCTGCACGCCGCCGGCCAGGATGCGGTCGAGCGCGTACATGACCAGGTCCATGCCCTTCTGGCGCGTCAGGCGCGTGACCATCACCATGAGCGGACGGTCGTCGCGAACCTCGAGCCCCAGCTCTTCCTGCAGCTTGGCCTTGCACACGGCCTTACCAGAACGGTCCTCCACGGTGTAGTTGGCGGCAATGCGCTTGTCGGTCGCCGGGTCAAAGCCCGCCACGTCAATGCCATTCAAAATGCCCTGCAGCGCATAGGAGCGCTCGCGCAGCACGCCGTCCAGGCCCTCGCCAAACTCGGGCGTCTGGATCTCGCTGGCATAGGTGGGGCTCACCGTGGTTATGGCGTCGGCATAGCGCAGGGCGCCCAGCATGTAGTTGATGCTGCAGGCGTCGCAACGCAGCTGCGAGGCGGCCGCCGGAATGTGTGCCACACCCAGGATGTCCTCCATCACGGTGTCGCTAAACTGGCCCTGGAACGCCACGTTGTGGATCGAGAACACGGTCTTGACGCGGTCATACAGCGGCAGGCCCTGGTAAAACTCGCGCAAAAACACGGGCGCAAGTGCCGTCTGCCAGTCATTGCAGTGCAGGATGTCGCACTCAAAGCCGGCCGGCAGGTGCTGCAGGCTCTCGGTGATGGCCTTGGAGAAGAACGCAAAGCGCTCGCCGTCGTCAAAGAAGCCGTACGGATAGTCGCGCGCAAAGTAGCGCTCGTTGTCGATGAACATATAGGTGACGCCGTCGTGCTCGAGCTTCTCGAGTCCGCAGTACTCGTTGCGCCAGCCCAGACTCACGTAAAAGTCGGAGAAGTGCTCCATCTGCGCCTTGTACTCGTCCTTTATGGTGGCGTACTTGGGCACCATCACGATAACTTCGGCGCCGGCGCGCACAAGCGCCGCAGGCAGCGAGCCTGCCACGTCGCCCAGGCCACCGGTCTTTACAAACGGTGCGCACTCGGCCGAGGCAAACACGATCTGCATCTTTTTGCTGGAATCTGCCATATTGTCTCCCATGTTGCTATTCGAGAATAGCCGCCTGGCACAAACCGGGCGGCTATTCTACATGTTACGAGCGATGTTGCGGTGCCAACGTTAACGTACGATGGTGGTGTCAGAAGTTAACGGAGCCTTGCCCAGCACCAGGATGTTCTCGGGCGTGCCGCGAAGCTCGGTGTTGGTGGGGACCACGTTGTTCTTGTCCAGGATGGCGTTCTCAACGCGTGCGCCGCTCTTGATGATGCAGCTCTGGTTGATGATCGAGTTGGTCACCGAGGCGCCTTCCTCAACCACGACGCCGCGCGACAGGATCGAGTTGCGCACGGTGCCCTTGATGATGCAGCCGGCCGAGATGATCGAGTTGCAGGCGTGGCTGCCGGTCGCATAGCGCGAAGGCGGCACGTCGTGAGCCTTGGTCAGGATCGGGCGCTCGGGGTCAAAGAGCTGGTCGGCCACGGTCTGGTCGAGCAGGTCCATGCTGCGGCGATACAGCGACTTTTCGCTAAACACGCCCACGACCTCGCCCTTGTACTCGTAGCTGCACACGTCGATGTTGCCAAAGTCGCCCTGGAGTGCCTCGAGCAGGTCCAGATAGTCGGCGGCCTGGTAGTGGTCGATAATCTCGAGCAGCGTCTCGCGGTTGACGATGCAGCAGTCCATAGAGGCGTTGTCGCCGTACACGACGCCGGCGCTCACGCCCGTCAGGCGACCGTTCTCGTTAATCTCGAGCTTGGTCTCGTCATCGACGTTGCGCGTGGCCTTGCAGTACACCACGGTCATCTGGGCACCGGAGTTCTCGTGCGCCTCGATGATGGTGTTGAGGTCCATGTTAAAGATGATGTTGGTGCCCATCATCACGACATAGGGCTTCTCCGAGCGCTGGAACAGCGTCTTGTTGGAGATGATGTCGCGCAGCAGGAAGCGCATTCCGCCCTTGGTGGTGCCATACGCGTTGCCGGGCACCATGAACAGGCCGCCCTTCTTGCGGTCCAGGCCCCAGTCCTTGCCCGAGCCCACGTGGTCGATCAGCGAGCGGTAGTTGCCCGGCATGACGACGCCGACGGTCTTAATGCCGGCATTCATCATGTTGGACAGCGGGAAGTCGATCAGGCGGTAGCGGCCCAAAAACGGAACGGACGCGATGGGGCGGTCCTTGAGCAGGACGCTGCCGTAGGACGAAGAGTAGTTAGCGGTGATATAACCGATGGCCTTGCGATTGATCATCGGATCATTCCCCCTTCCCGATAACGACGTCATTTCCAACGACGGCCGTATCCTTGGTGGTATCGACAGAGCCGAGCTTCACGCCCTCTTCGACCGTGGAGTTCTCGCCCAAAATAGCGCGGCAGATGTGCGCGCCGCTCTTAACGTGCGCACCCGGCAGCAGCACGGAGTCCTCGACCACGGCGCGCTCCTCGATGATGACATCGGTCGAAAGGATCGAGTGGCGAGCGGTGCCGTAGATCTTGCAGCCGTTGGAGACCAGGCAGTCGTCCAGGCGGCCGTCCGGGCCAATGTAATGCGGCGGACGCGTGGTGATGTTGGACATGATGGGGAAGTGCTTGTCAAACAGATCGAACTCGGGGTTGTTGCCCAGCAGGTCCATCGAGGTCTCGTGGAAGCTGGCGATGGTGCCGACGTCCTTCCAAAAGCCGTGGAACTCGTAGCTGTACAGGCGCTTGTTCTCACCGAGCAGCTTGGGGATGATGTCCTTGCCAAAGTCGTGGCTCGAGCGCTGGTCCAGAGCGTCCTCCTCGAGCGCCTCGATCAGCACGTCGGCCGAGAAGATGTAAATGCCCATGGACGCGAGGTTCGAATCGGGCTTCTCGGGCTTCTCGGTGAACTTGGTGATGCGGCCGTCTTCGGGGTCGGTGGTCAGGATGCCAAAGCGGCTGGCCTCCTCCCACGGCACGGGCATAACGCTCACCGTGAGGTCGGCGTTGTTCTCAATGTGCGTCTTGAGCATCTTGCGGTAGTCCATGCGATACAGGTGATCGCCCGAAAGAATCAGGACGTACTTGGGGTCGTTGGCCTTGATGTAGTCGAGGTTCTGCGTAATGGCGTCGGCCGTGCCCGCATACCAGGCGCCACCGGTCTGCGTCTCGTACGGCGGCAGGATCGACACGCCGCCGTCGCGGCTGTCCAGATCCCACGCCTCGCCGGAGCCCACGTAGGCATGCAGCAGGTAGGGACGGTACTGCGTTAGAACGCCCACCGTGTCGATGCCCGAGTTGGAGCAGTTGGACAGCGAAAAGTCGATAATGCGGAACTTGCCACCAAAGCTAACCGCCGGCTTGGCGATCTTTTGGGTGAGTGCCCCCAATCGGCTGCCCTGTCCTCCTGCGAGGAGCATCGCGATGCATTCTTTCTTACTCATCGATTTCTCCTTCTGTCATCGATGTTCCTAAACCCATTTGCGACGGGCGCGGCGCTCTGTCACGCCCGTCGAGTAATGCCGTGCGGCAAAGGGAGCTCGCGCGCCTTTACGCGTGCCAGATCTCGTCGCGGTACTCGCGAATGGTGCGGTCGCTCGAGAACCAGCCGGAGGAGGCGGTGTTGAGCAAGGCCTTGCGGTTCCAGGTTTCCTGGTCGCCGTAGCTGCCGGTGAGCTTTTCCCATGCATCCACGTAGCTGCGGAAGTCGGCCATGACCAGGTCGGGGTCGTTGTTGTTCATGAGCTCGTTGTAGATGCTCTCGAAGTTGCCCGAAAGACCCGCAAACGTGTTGTCCTTGAGCTCGTCCATCACGCGGCCCAGACGCTCGCGGTCGCCGTTGAGGGCATCCCACGCAAAGTAGCTGTTGGATGCCCAGAGCTGCTCGACCTCGGGAGCGGTCAGGCCAAAGATGGCCTCGTTCTCGCGGCCGGCCAGGTCGGCGATCTCGATGTTGGCGCCGTCGAGGGTACCCAGCGTAATGGCGCCGTTCATCATGAGCTTCATGTTGGACGTGCCCGAAGCCTCCTTACCGGCCGTGGAGATCTGCTCCGAGATCTCGGCGGCGGGGTAGATGAGCTGGGCGTTGCTTACGCGGAAGTTGGGGATAAAGCAGACCTTCATGACCTCGTTGACGCGGGCGTCGTTGTTGATGACGTCGGCCACGGAGTTAATGAGGCGGATGGTCTCCTTGGCAAAGGTGTAGCTCGAGGCGGCCTTGCCGCTAAAGATGAAGGTCGTCGGCGTCACGTGGAAGTTAGGATCGGCGATGCGACGGTTGTAGATGTCCATCACCTTCATGATGTTCATGAGCTGGCGCTTGTAGGCATGGAAGCGCTTCACCTGAACATCGAAGACAGTGTTGGGGTCGATGACCAGACCGGTCTCGGCCTTGACGTAGGCGGCCAGACGCTCCTTGTTGGCGCGCTTGGAAGCACCCACGGCCTTCAGGAACTCGGTGTCGTTCTGGAACTCCTTGAGCTTCTCCAGCTCAAAGGCGTCCTTAAGCCAGCCGTCGCCAATGGCCTCGGTCACGAGCTTGGCATAGGTGGGGTTGGCCTCGGCAAAGAAGCGACGGTGCGAGATGCCGTTGGTCTTGTTGTTGAACTTCTCGGGCGTCAGGGCATAGAAGTCCTTGAGCACGATGTTCTTGATGATGTCGGAGTGGATTTTGGCCACGCCGTTGACGCTATGGCTGCAGATCACGGACAGGTTGGCCATGCGAATCTCGCCGTCCCACAGAATGGCGGTCTGGCGCAGACGCTCCTGCCAGCCCTCCTGTGTGGTGTCGAACGACTCGTGCCAACGACGGCTGATCTCGTCGATGATCTGGTACACACGGGGGAGGAGCTTGGAGAACGTGCCGATGGGCCACTTCTCCAGGGCCTCGGGCAGGATGGTGTGGTTGGTATAGCTAACGACCTGCGTCACGATGTTCCAGGCGTCATCCCACTCGAGCTTCTTCTCGTCGATCAGGATACGCATGAGCTCGGGGCCGCACATGGCGGGGTGCGTGTCGTTGGTGTGGATGGCAACAAACTGCGGCAGCAGCTCCCAGTTAGCGCCGTGTTCCTTCTCAAAGGTGTCGAGCAGGCTGTAGATACCAGCCGAGACAAACAGGTACTCCTGCTTCAGACGCAGCAGACGGCCGTGCTCGCCAGCGTCGTTGGGGTAGAGGATGGCACTGATGGCCTCGGCCTCGGCGCGCTCGGCATCGGCCAGGGCATAGTCGCCACGGTTGAAGGCCTCCAGATCGAAGTGCTCCTCGACCGGCTCGGCAGCCCAGACGCGCAGCTTGTTGACGGTCTCGCCGGCATAGCCCACGACGGGGATGTCATAAGGAACGGCCAGGATGTCCTGCGTGTCCACCGTGCGATAGAACGTGCGGCCGTTCTCCTCAAAGCCCTCTACATGGCCACCAAACTTGATGGTCACGGCCTTATCCTGACGACGGACCTCCCAGGGATAGCCGTGGGTGAGCCACTCGTCGGTGGCCTCGACCTGGCTGCCGTTGACAATCTCCTGTTTAAACAGGCCGTAACGGTAGCGCATGCCGTTGCCGTAGCCGGCAATGCCCTCGGCTGCCATGGAATCCAAGAAGCATGCGGCCAGACGACCCAGGCCACCGTTGCCCAGGGCCGGATCGGGCTCCTGGTTCTCGATGACGGACAGGTCGAAGCCCATGTCGTCGAGCGCCTCGGCGACCATGTCGCGCACGCCAAAGTTGAGCAGGTAGTTGTCGAGCAGGCGACCGATCAAAAACTCGATCGAGAAATAGTACACGCGCTTCTTGCCCTCGGCGGTCACACGGGCGTCACTCTTGGTGGCAACGGTGCGCGCCTTCTCGGCCACGAGCTTGGCCAGGGCGTTAAAGCGGTCGAGGTCGCTGGCGGCCTCGACGCTCTTGCCGCTGATGCTCATGACGGCATCGCGATAGAGCTCGGTAAACTCCTGCTTGTTGTCGAAGATCTTATTCATACGTTCCTTTCCCCCGGGGATGTTTCTCCCGGAACGGTTATGACTTGTATCCTACGCCTCGTCGGGGCGGGTAATTACAGCTGTAACGGTTTTGTTACGCATCCTTGGCAGACGGCTTAACAGAAGCAGACTTGGTCTTGGTAGCGGCCTTTTTGGCAGCTGGTTTCTTGGCTGCGGCCTTAGCAGCGGGCTTTGCGGCAGCCTTGGCCTTGGCCTTGGTCGTCGTGGCCTTCGCCTTAGCCGGAGCCTTCTTGGCAGCCGCAGGCTTAGGCTTCACCGAGGACGTGCGCTTTTTGGGCGCAGCCTTGGGCTCCTCGACCACGGGCGGCTTGTAGCTGCTGGGACCGCGGCGCTTAAGCACCACGCCAGCTAGGCCGGGCACCTTAATCTCAATGGAGTCCATCTGCCCGTTCCAGGGATAGGGCTCGCTCGAGCAGGTGTAGGGCTCCTCACCGGCGTATCCGCTGCCACCGAACTCGGGACGGTCGGAATCAAAGATGACCTCCCAGTCACCCTCGCGCGGCACGCCCACGCGGAAGCTCTCGTAGCTTGCCGGATCAAAGTTGATCAAGATCACCAGGTCGTCATCGACGTCCTCGCCCTGGCGCACAAAGCTCACGATGGACTGCTTGGAGTTGTCCGCATCGATCCAGGTAAACCCGTCGTCGGTGTAGCCGCGCTCGTACAGGGCGGGCTCGGCGGTGTACAGGTGGTTGAGCGCCTTGATAAACGCCTGATGATGACGGTGGGTCTCGTACTCCTCGGTTAGGAACCACTGGATGGACTCGTAGTAGCGCCACTCAATAAACTGGCCAATCTCGTTGCCCATAAAGTTGAGCTTGGCGCCGGGGTGCGTCATCTGGTAGAAGGCGAGCGTGCGCAGGCCGGCAAACTGGCGCCACCAGTCGCCCGGCATGCGGCCGATCAGCGAGCACTTGCCGTGAACGACCTCGTCGTGGCTCAGCGGACAAATAAAGTTCTCGGTAAAGGCGTACATGATGGAGAACGTGAGCAGCCCGTGGTTGCCGGGGCGCCACGGAAAATCGGTCTGCATGTAGTGCAGGGTATCGTTCATCCAGCCCATGTCCCACTTGTAGTGGAAGCCCAGACCGCCGTCCTGCGGCGGGTAGGTCACGAGCGGCCACGCGGTGGACTCCTCGGCCATCATCATCACGTCGGGGAAGTGGGCCTCCACGGCGCAGTTGACCTGACGGATAAACGCGCTGGCGTCCAGGTCCTCCTCGGTTCCGTACTTGTTGAACTTCTTTTGGCCCGGATCGTCGATGCCAAAGTTGAGGTACAGCATGCTGGACACGCCATCCATGCGGATGCCGTCAACGTGGAAGTTCTCGAGCCAGTACAGCACGTTGGAGACCAGGAAGGAGCGGACCTCGCCGCGGGCGAAGTCAAACTTGTGCGTGCCCCAGTTGGGGTGAATCTCGTGCTCAAACAGCATGTGGCCGTTAAAGGTGGCAAGGCCGTGGGAGTCGGCGCAAAAACCGCCGGGCACCCAGTCCATGATCACGCCGATGCCTGCCTCGTGGCATGCATCGATAAAGTGCATGAGTTGCTGCGGGTCGCCATAGCGCGAAGTGGCGGCATAGTAGCCGGTCGTCTGGTAGCCCCAGGAGCCATCGAAGGGATGCTCCATGAGCGGCATGACCTCGATATGCGTATAGCCCATGTCGCGCACGTAGTCCACGAGCTCCACCGACAGGTCGTCGTAGGTGTAAAACTCGCCGCGCTGCGCGGGGAAGGGATCCATGGGGCCGGGATAGTTGCCATACTCGTCCGGCTCGCCCTGCGGCGCGTCGCCGTGGCGCTTCCACGAGCCAATATGCACCTCGTAGATGTTGAGCGGCTGCGACATGTGGTTGTGGCCGGCGCGGCGCTTGAGCCATGCGGCGTCGTTCCATTTGTAGCCATCGAGGGTCCACAGCACGCTAGCGGTACCCGGAGGGCACTCGGCCTTGAAGGCGTACGGATCGGCCTTGTAGAGCTTCTCGCCCTCGTTGGTCTCAATGAGATACTTATAGAGCTGACCTTGTTCTGCGCCAGGAATAAAGCCTTCCCAAATAGCGCTCGTATGCACGGGCACCAGAGGGTTGGCTTCCTCATCCCAGTCGTTAAATTCGCCAATGACATGCACGCTCTTTACATCGGGCGCCCAAACGCAAAAGCGCCAGCCGCGCGTACGGTTCTGCGTGTCGGGGTGCGCGCCCATCTTTTCCCAGCTGCGCTCCCACGTGCCGATGCCAAATAGATAGACATCGTCCTTGGTGAGCTCCGGTGCGTGCGGGGCGGCTTTACGGGTTGCGGGCTTTTTAGCCGTTGGCTTTAGCTTTGTATCGCTCACGTTTGATCCCATCATGACGCGGCAGCGTGTTGCCTTGGTGACTAGATGCGAAAGGTCCAAGGCTGCACGAATCGAAGGGACGTCGATAGTTCTATGATTCGTTCCACCTCGCGTGCTCGGTGGAACTTTCGGCAGAAACTACGATAACACCTGTACGTTACTTTTATGAAGGAAAGTGGTTTTTGGGCGGCGTTTAATCGGTAAGCGCCATGTTTAGACCACTGGCAGAATTGCGATGGTAAAACTCTTGACAGTTTTACCAATAAGGGTTTTTTGATTGTTGGTTTGACGTTTGGTAAAACGTTTTTAGCAGGTTGTTTACCCTTTGACATCGAAAGGTTCTTTTATGTCCCAGATCGCCGCCCACAATGTCGCTTTTATTTTCGATTGCGACGGCACACTGGTTAATAGCACCCCCGTTTGGGCCTATGCCCAGCCCGAGTTATTGCACCGCCACGGCATGGATGTAACGGTCGACGATTTTGCCCAGTTTGAGCATTTGTCGCTCGAGGACGAGTGCCAGGCCTACCACGACACCTGGGGCATTGGCGCGAATGGTGAGGAGCTGTACCGCGAGCTGAGCGAGATCCTGATCGATGGCTATTCCAAGGTGCCGCCGCGCGAGGGGCTCCTGGCGTTTCTGGAGCAGGCGAAGGCGGCCGGTATTGCCATGTGCGTTGCCACTTCTACACCGGCCGAGCTGGTTAAGTCTGCGCTAGCGGGAGCCGGGCTCGACGCGTACATGGAGTTTGTTACCACGACGGGTGAGGCAGGACGCTCCAAACAGTTCCCCGACGTATACGAGCTGGCGCTGCGCCGTCTGGAGGAGCACCATGGGCATCAGTTTGAGCGCGCATGGGTGTTTGAGGATGCGGTCTTTGGCCTTAAGAGTTCTGGCGCCGCCGGCTTTATGCGTGTGGGCATCTATGACCCGCATGGTCGTATGGAGCGCGACGATGTGTGCGCCAACTGCGATATCTTTATTGACAGCTATGAAGACCTGGATCTGGCCCGTGTTCTTTCGTTTGAGGGATAGGCGAGGGCTGTGGCTTGCAAGGTATTAGTGGTCTGCGGCTCGCCCGTGGTGGCGAGCGCGGATCTGTTGCGTAAGTTAGCAGGGGAGTGTGACCACGTTGTCGCCGTGGACCGCGGGCTCGACGCGCTACTGAACGCTGGCCTGGGATGCGACGTGTATGTGGGGGATGCCGACACGGTGGGTGATGCGGGTCGTGCGTTGGTCGACGCCGCCACCGACTTTGAAGTTGAGCGCCACGACCCATACAAGGACTATACCGATCTGGCGCTGGCGCTCGATTCCGTCCGCCGTCGCTGGCCGTGTGCCGAAGTGGTTGCGACCTGCGCCACGGGCGGCCGCCCTGATATGGCCCTAAGCGTCCTAGGCTTACTAGCCAACTACAAAGACGCCCCCGTCTGGATTGCCGAGGACGAGATCACGGCCCGCATTCTGCATGAAGGCGAATCGTGGACCATCGAGGGCGTCGTGGACAAGACGTTCTCTATCATTGCTATAGCCCCTGGGACGGTGGTAAGCGAACGCGGCCTAGAGTGGGAGCTAGATCACGCTTCGTTAGGTCTACTAACCGACACGGGCATCAGCAACGTCGTTAGGTCAACAGCCACGATCCAAGTCCACACCGGCACCGCCATCGCTTACTTATATCAATGGGCATTTGGAGTCTGACCCAAAAAAGTCCTTGCACGTCGCGTCAACTTCCCCTATAGTATCTCCTCGTCACGGGGGCGTAGCTCAGCTGGGAGAGCGCTTGACTGGCAGTCAAGAGGTCAGGGGTTCGATCCCCCTCGTCTCCACCATTGTGAATGCAAAGGTCTTCGGTATTCCGAAGGCCTTTTTTCATGCGAAAACGTCATACGCCACAAACCCCACCTACGCCAACAAAAAGTTGCACAATTTATTTCCCATGTCTGTACATAGTTTGTTATCCAAACGCGATTACCAGTGTAGCTCGCTGCTCCAGTTGGGCTTCAGGAACGCTCCCAATTATTGCCAACGCCCCAATAACCTGCATCAACGTGAACAACATCCCAAAACAACCCCCTTAAGCACGCTAAATGAACGATATGTTGTTCGCCACAAGCCAAATCAGTTTCGCTATCAGCTTGTGCTAGGATACCTAACGTTACATGAGTTCAACTGTGCTCACGGCTCCAGCAAGCCACAAAGCGCAGGGTCGATCAGCATCCGGCCGTAACGGCGGTGTTAGAAAAACCACGAGCTCCAATAAAGAAGTCATGCGACGTTGTTTATTTGTATTGAGTTAATTCACAGGTGCAAATAATTAATAGATTGCATGGCAAAACGTAGCAGTCCTTCAGCTGTTTGCGTGCGGTCCAGTTTTGAAATCACTTGACCGGATCGCACGCAGCCAGCTGAGGTTGTGGGCATTCTTGCGATACGTGCCTGTGACCTCAGCGCTGCTTCTATGCATACCGTTCACGGTGGGGCAGAGCCACGTGCTTGTCTAACTGGGCTCAGGGTTTGAATATGGAGCGCCTTCGCGCACAAGCGCCCTGGCGAAGCCATACCCAAACCCCGTGAGCCACATGTAAGACAGCAGGGGGGGGTGATGCTCGTGTGGTATGTGATCCAGGTCATTAACGGTCGAGAAGATGTAATGCGCGAGCGCATCGAGCACATGGTGCCGGCTGGTGCCATGCAAGAGCTCTTTTATCCCCAATATCAAACCGAGATTAAGATACACGGCGAATGGGTCAAGACGATCAAGCCGCTCTTTCCCGGTTATCTTATCTGCGATACGGCAGATCCCCGAACCGTGCAACAGTATCTGCTGCGCATGGACGACTTTGCCCGGGTGCTTTCCCAGGACGGTCAGTTTGTGCCGCTGGCAAAAGAAGAGGTCCAGCTTATTGGCGGCTTTACGTATAGGGGAGACCGCGTAGTACCCATGAGCGAAGCCTTAAAAGACGGCGACCAGGTCGTAGTGACGGCAGGTCCGCTGCTGGGCCACGAAGGCCTTATCAAAACCATTAACAGACGCAAGAGCACTGCTTATTTGGAGCTCGATCTGTGCGGCCGGCGCGTAACCACCCGCGTTGGCCTCGCGGTGCTTTCAAACGAGCAGCGCGTCATGCGCAACCTAAAAAAAGCGATCGCCTAGCTGCAGGCGGCCGCTACAAAGAGCAGGGAGGATCCCCGACCTGGGGACGAAGTGTTGGAAGAGAACGTGTCGGATATTACAAAATATGCAACGGATGCGCCCGCGGGGGCGGCGCTGATTGCTCAGGCCATGGACCGGCGTGAGGGCGCCGGCCGCTACAGGGCCATGCAATCAATCATGGACTGGGACCGCTCGCGCCTGGCCTACAGGGCCGTCAAACGCACGTTCGACATCGTGTTCAGCGGTGTTGTGCTTGTAATTATCGCGATTCCAAGCTTGGTGCTCGCGGCGCTCATCCGCTTGGAGAGCGAGGGGAGCCCCTTCTACAGCCAGATTCGCGTGGGCCAGACCCGCCCTGACGGCAGCCTGTCCACCTTCCGCATGTGGAAGTTTCGCAGCATGTACAAGGACGCCGACGAGCGCCTCGCCGAGCTCAGGGAACAGAACGAGATTGTCGGCGCCATGTTCAAGATGAAGGAGGACCCCCGCGTCACCAAGATCGGGAAGTTCATCCGCAAACACTCCATCGACGAGTTCCCGCAGTTTCTGAACGTGTTCCTGGGGCAGATGTCCGTCGTGGGGCCCAGGCCGCCCCTGCCGAATGAAGTGGCAGAGTACACCGAGCATGACCTGCAGCGCCTGGCCGTAAAGCCGGGGATTACCGGATGGTGGCAGGT
Source organism: Coriobacteriaceae bacterium AM113-163 (assembly GCA_027673765.1). Taxonomy (GTDB): domain Bacteria; phylum Actinomycetota; class Coriobacteriia; order Coriobacteriales; family Coriobacteriaceae; genus Collinsella. Next base: position 14,891 of record JAQDWB010000008.1, on the reverse strand, counting down.
TACCGATCGAAACTCAACTGGTTTCGACGGTATGGTGCAGAGAGATCTTGAGTACATCGCGAGGCGTGGCATTCTCACCGACTTAAGGATTATCGCTCTCACCGTTATTGAAGTAATCACGGGAAAGGGTGCGTTTTAGTGCTTAAGTCCTATCTTCATTATCCCGAATTAAACCGCGTGCCCGTGATCGATGTCCCGATCACGGGCACCAATATGTCCGAATGCGTCGATTTCATTACTCATAATATCGACGATCTACATGGCGAGTATATCTGCGTCTCTAACGCCCATACGTCGGTTATGGCCCATGACGATCCCAACTACTGGTCCTGTCAGGCTGAGTCCGTTATGTCCGTTCCCGATGGGAAGCCCCTATCGGTTGTCGGCCGAAAGTCGATCACATCGATGGGGCGTGTGACGGGTCCGGATTTGATGCGCGAGATTTTCAGTATTTCCGCTCAGCACGGATGGAGCCATTACTTCTACGGCAACGAACAGAAAAACCTTGAGGCGCTCAAGGAATCTCTTCAAGAAGAGTATCCGGGCCTGGAAATCGCCGGCATGGAACCTTCCGTCTTTCGCCCGCTCTCCGATGGCGAGAAACGAGACCTTTCAAGACGCATTGCCGATTCCGGCGCCGACTTTGCATGGATTGCACTTGGCGCTCCGCGCCAGGAAGTCCTCATGCATGAGCTTAAAGGCGGTCCCCAGCCACTGATGATCGGCGTAGGGGGAGCTTTCAACGTTCTCGCCGGCGTGGTACCGGAGGCACCGATATGGATGCAGAACCTGAGTCTCGAGTGGCTATACCGCCTGATGCAGGAGCCGAAGCGACTTTTCAAACGATATCTCGTTACTAATACCAAATTTCTCTTTTACCAGTTCACGGGTGCTAAGCGCAAGGAAGGCAAGTAGATGAAACCCACCACCGCATTCAAAGACAAGACCCTGATGATCACGGGCGGCACCGGCTCGTTCGGCAACACCGTGCTCAAGCACTTCATGAACACCGACCTGGCGGAGATCCGCATCTTCTCGCGCGACGAGAAGAAGCAGGACGTCATGCGCCACCGCCTGCAGGAGAAGTCCCCGGAGCTCGCCTCCAAGGTGCGCTTCTTCATCGGCGACGTCCGCAACGCCCAGAGCGTGCGCGACGCCATGCACGGCGTGGACTACATCTTCCACGCCGCCGCCCTCAAGCAGGTGCCCTCCTGCGAGTTCTTCCCCATGGAGGCCGTCCGCACCAACGTCATCGGCACGGACAACGTGCTGCACGCCGCGATCGACGAGGGCGTCGACCGCGTCGTGTGCCTGTCCACCGACAAGGCCGCATACCCCATCAACGCCATGGGCAAGTCCAAGGCCTTGATGGAGTCCATCATCTACGCCAACGCCCGCAACGGCGCCGGCCGCACCACCATCTGCTGCACCCGCTACGGCAACGTCATGTGCTCGCGCGGCAGCGTCATCCCGCTGTTCATCGACCGCATCCGCAAGGGCGAGCCGCTCACCGTCACCGACCCCAACATGACCCGCTTCCTCATGAACCTGGACGAGGCCGTGGACCTGGTTCAGTTCGCCTTCGAGCACGCCAACCCCGGCGACCTGTTCATCCAGAAGGCGCCGGCCTCCACCATCGGCGACCTGGCCGAGGCCGTCCAGGAGGTTTTCGGCCGCGTGGGCACCCAGGTGATCGGCACCCGCCACGGCGAGAAGCTCTTCGAGACCCTCATGACCCGCGAGGAGCGCCTGCGCGCCGAGGACATGGGCGGCTACTACCGCGTCGCCTGCGACTCGCGCGACCTGAACTACGACAAGTTCGTCGTGGACGGCGAGGTGGAGACCCAGGCCGACGAGTCCTACACCTCCCACAACACCGAGAGGCTCGACGTGGAGGGCACCATCGCCAAGATCAAGACCGCCGAGTACGTGCAGCTGGCGCTCGAGGGCCGCGAGCACGAGGCGGTGCAGTAGGGTGCGCGTGCTCGTCACCGGCGCCAGGGGCTTCGTCGGCAGGAACCTCTGCTGCGCGTTGAAGAACATAAGGGACGGCAAGGACCGCCGCGAGAAGTACCAGGCTTTATTGCCGCTCGAGGTTATGGAGTACGACATCGACTCCACGCCCGGGGAGCTGGAGGACTTCTGCTCCCGCGCCGACTTCGTCTTCAACCTGGCCGGCGTCAACCGCCCCGAGGACCAGTCCGAGTTCATGGAGGGCAACTTCGGGTTCGCCTCCACGCTGCTGGAGACCCTGGAGCGTCACAGCAACACATGCCCCGTCATGCTCTCCAGCTCCGCGCAGGCGAGTCTGTCGGGCCGCTTCGAGGGCTCGGTCTACGGCGAGTCGAAGCTCGCGGGGGAGGGCCTGTTCCGCGAGTATTCCGAGAGCACCGGCGCACCGGTGCTCATCTACCGCTTCCCGAACCTCTACGGCAAGTGGTGCCGCCCGCGCTATAACTCCGCCGTGGCGACCTTCTGCGACGCCATCGCCAACGGCCGCCCCTACACCGTCAACGACCCCTCGGTGGAGCTCGAGCTCCTCTACATCGACGACCTCGTCGGCGAGATGCTGGGGGCGCTACTGGGGCAGGAGCACCGCTGCGGCTACGAAGGGCTGGTACGCGTCGACGGTGACGGGTTCTGCTATGTCCCGGAAACTGACGTCAAGTCGCTCGGCGAGATCGTCTACCTGCTGGACAGCTTCCGCGACAGCCGCGAGACGCTTTCGGTGCCGGAGCTTTCCGAGGGCTCCTTCTCCAAGAAGCTCTGGAGCACGTTCCTGTCCTACTACGAGCCCGGGCATTTCGCCTACGGCCTCAAGCCCAACGTGGACGCGCGCGGATCGTTCACCGAGTTCCTGCGCACGCCCGAGCGCGGCCAGGTCTCCATCAACGTCTCGAGGCCCGGCATCACCAAGGGCAACCACTGGCACATGAGCAAGTGGGAGAGGTTCCTGGTGGTCTCCGGCACCGCGTCCATCAGACTGAGGAAGGTGGGGGAGGACGCCGAGGGCAGGCCGTACCCCGTCGACGAGTACGTCGTCTCCGGCTCGGACATGCGCGCCGTGGAGATGATCCCCGGCTACACGCACTCCATCACCAACCTGTCCGACACCGAGGACCTCGTTACGGTCATGTGGGCCAACGAGCCCTTCGACCCAGAGAACCCCGACACCTACTACGAGGAGGTCTAGCCACATGGGCAAGGACTATTCCGACATCGCATTCAAGGACGACGGCCGCCTGAAGTTACTCATCATCGTGGGCACCCGCCCCGAGGTCATCCGCCTGTCCGAGGTCATCAAGAAGTGCCGCCGCCACTTCGACTGCCTGCTGGCGCACACCGGGCAGAACTACGACTACACGCTCAACGGCATCTTCTTCCGCGACCTGTCGCTGGACGACCCCGACGTCTACCTGGACGCCGTTGGCGCCGACCTGGGCGAGACCGTGGGCAACATCATCGCTGCCTCGTACAAGCTGATGGTCCAGGTGAAACCCGACGCGCTCCTCATCCTGGGCGACACCAACAGCTGCCTGTCCGCCATCGCGGCAAAGCGCCTGCACATCCCCATCTTCCACATGGAGGCGGGCAACCGCTGCAAGGACGAGTGCCTGCCCGAGGAGACCAACCGCCGCATCGTCGACGTGATCTCCGACGTCAACCTGGCCTACTCCGAGCACGCCCGCCGCTACCTCAAGGACACTGGCTGCGCCCCCGAGCGCACCTACGTCACGGGCTCGCCCATGGCCGAGGTGCTGCGCGCCAACCTGGACAAGATCGAGGCTTCGGATGTCCTCTCCGAGCTCGGCCTGGAGCCCAAGCGCTACATGCTGCTGTCCGCCCACCGCGAGGAGAACATCGACACCGAGGCGAACTTCACGAGCCTGTTCACCGCGATCAACGCCCTGGCCGAAAAGTACGACATGCCGATCCTGTACTCCTGCCACCCGCGCTCCCGCAAGCGCCTGGAGGCAACCGGCTTCAAGCTTGACCCGCGCGTGCGCATGCACGAGCCCATGGGCTTCCACGACTACAACTGTCTGCAGATGAACGCCTTCGCCGTGGTCTCCGACTCCGGCACCCTGCCCGAGGAGTCGAGCTTCTTCGCCTCTATCGGGCGCCCGTTCCCGGCGGTGTGCATCCGCACCTCCACCGAGCGCCCCGAGGCGCTGGACAAGGCCTGCTTCACGCTGGCCGGCATCTCCGAGAAGGGCCTGCTGCAGGCCGTCCATACGGCCGTCGAGCTCGACGCGGAGGGGTCGCTGCCCGAGGCGCCCGTTCCCGACTACGCCGACGAGGCCGTGTCCACCAAGGTGGTCAAGATCATCCAGAGCTACACCGGTGTCGTGGACAAGATGGTGTGGAGGAAGAGCATTTAATGGCCTCGACCGACATCAAAACGACTGACACGCTCGTTGAAGAGACTCTGCACATGGCGGAGAGCCTTGACAGACCCCTTCGCTATGTGCAGCTGAACAGCTTCTTCAACGGCTCGACCGGCGCCATTATGCGCAGACTTCATTCTCAGCTTTCTTCACGTGGGGTCGACTCCTACTGCTTTTGGGGAAGGCGACATGAGAGCATTGACGACCACATGCAGTGCTGTGCTAGCAAACCCGGGGTATGTCTTCATGGAGTCATGACTCGTCTGCATGACCGCATGGGCTTCTACTCCAAGCGCGATACCGCCAAACTATTGAAACGCCTGAACGAAATTGATCCAGATGTCGTGCATCTACACAACATCCATGGCTACTGGGTGAACATTGAAATGCTGTTCGGTTGGCTTGCGACGCACCGTTGTCAAATCAGATGGACTTTGCATGACTGTTGGGCATTCACTGGCCATTGCGCATATTTTTCTTATGCGAAGTGCACTCAATGGAAGACTCATTGCGCACGCTCAAAATCATGCCCACAGTTGAACACTTATCCCACGACGACCTCCAAAGCAAGCTGTGCAAGGAACTTTGAAGACAAGAAACATATCTTTACGAGCATCCCGCCCGCTCGAATGACGCTCATTTCTCCTTCCCAGTGGCTCAGCAACTTTGTTGGAGAGAGCTTCTTGAAGGACTACCCGGTGGAGGTGCGTCACAACACCATCGACAGGGCCGTGTTTAGGCCGACTCCGAGCGACTTTCGCGAGCGATACGGCATTGGCGACAAGTTCATGATTCTCGGCGTTGCGAGCCCCTGGACCGAGCGCAAAGGGCTCGGTGACTTCATTCGGCTTGCCGGTGAGCTCGACAGCAAGAAGTGCGCGATTGTGCTCGTGGGCTTGAGCGAGAAACAGATAAAGCGGCTCCCGAACGGCATTATAGGCCTCACTCGTACCAACTCACCTAAGGAACTCGCTGGCATCTATTCGACCGCCGACGTGTTCTTCAACCCGACGGTCGAGGATAATTTCCCAACAGTGAATCTCGAGGCCGAGGCTTGCGGGACGCCTGTAGTGACATTTGACACGGGCGGATGCAGGGAAACTATTGTTCGAGCTGACTCTCAAACCGTTGATTCATATTTGGGAGCCTCTGTTGCAATAGTTTCTTTGGCTGAAAGGGGCGCTTAAATGTCGTTCCTCTTGGCAGCCATGTTGTGCGGGGCAGTATTTGGAAACATTTTTTTAAAAATCGGATTCGGCTCATTAAATATATTTAGCTTGTTTATTCTGGCTGCGAGCATTACATATTTAACGGTATTCCTTTATTCGAGATCAGGAAAAGTTAAGTATCAGGTCGCGCGACCCGCTGATAAGTATCTTTGGATGTTCTTTGGTGTCGGCGTTGTTGCGGTAATTTTTTCTTATATCGGTGTTTATTCTACATTTTTTCCAAACAACCAACTTCTTCGAGATACTACATATATCCCAAGACAGGCTTATTACATCTTCTTTATTCCAATGATTATTCTCGCCGGCAGAAATGCTAGTTCGCCGAAATTGCTTGATTTTATATCGGCTAATAGAGTTTTCATATTTTTCGGTGTTTGGATAGCTTACGTTCTATTAAATCAAACCATTGCCTTAAATGTCCCGTGCGCTTTTGCATTAAGCACATTAATGCTAATGACGAGTGGGGAACGCAAGGCCATTGATTTGCCGATGCTATTAATTTTATTATTTAGTCCAATTGCAGTTGGCGGCGAGATGACACAGGCAATTATTCGCCTCGTTGCACTTAGTACTTATATAGTTCGATTTAACTCAACTATTTTAAAATACTCCATAGCAGGACTCATTATGATTATCTTAGCCTGCTACTTGCTGCCATTTATGCCGCTTGAAGAATTCGGTTTTGATGCAAATACTGCTTGGCGAGCGAAATACTGGGGCAACGAACTTGTCCAGCTTGGAAAAACTTATGGTCTTGGTGTCGGATATGGTACATCCTATGCTTCGCTGGAATTTGTCGGGGCGGCCCTAACTGGGCCCTTTGCAGCCACTGAAGAATATAGTGTTGCAGAGAAGTTATTTGTAGTCGGCTGTCACAATTCCTTCGTCTCATTGTTTTTTCGCCTTGGCGTAATCGGCATCTTTTCGCTATTTGCATATTTGGGATCACTTGCCTGCCACGTTATTGAAATCAAGGGGGGATATGCGTCCTCCGCTGCGTTCGCACTGATTTCCTCACTTGCAATCGTTTGTTTTAATGTTGGGTTTGAGAACCCTAGTTACTTCTTTATATTTGGCTTTTCTCTGGCTCTGGTCAGCAGCCAAATGACACCTGGGGGTTAACGCTTGAACGGCTCATCAAGAACTTTTTGCGGTCCTAATTTTTTAAAACAGATCTAGCTTTTGCTATGAACTTCACGGCCACCCTACTTTTGTATTGGATAAACAGGCCTTAATGGCGTTACGTTGTCTTTGCAATTTGTGCATTCCTTGATTTTGAAAGCAACGCACGTACCTACTATTTTGTATTCATAATTTTCCTAGCGTTATATTTTGCATTGTATTTTTCAATAAGAATTGGTTTTAGGACGATTGTTGGGGTTGTTATAACAATCGTCCTTATTCTAGAGCTGTTAAACGCTGCAACAACTACCGGTTGTTTTGGAAACAGTTTTATTGGATTTCAATTCAACTCACTTTCAGGTCTGTATTCAGGTTCAGCACACAGGGAAGAAATCTAATTTGAACGAGATTATCTAGAATAATTTGCTAGCTCCTTTATCTAACAAATTATTTGGCACTGATTTGACCAGAGGTTTAATCATAGCTAATGGTCCGGAATACGAATTCCAATCTATATATGGTCGCACTATTCAGACTCAAAATTATTGGTGCCATATTACTTCTATTTATTTCTCTACTTGTCTTTAAATCAGCAGAAATTATTCAAAAGACATGGCTATATAGAGAAAACCCCTTAACTATTTCTGTCAGTCGTCCTCGCCTTTCTTATATCCGGTATTTCTGTTCACGTACTCCAATTTTCAGCAAATTCATGGCTACCCATGCTGATGTTTGGAGTCCTCATCAGCTTCACAACAGAGCCTAATTTATTTAATAAATACAGCTTTTTAATTAAGGAAAATAATGTCTAGAGCTCATACATCTTTCTTTAAAAACACTGCTTGGCAGTATGGACTTCAGATTATTAAATATCTATTCCCCTTGATTACACTGCCTTATCTGACGCGCATTCTTGCACCAGAGGGCTACGCGTTCTACGCCTACGTTGTTTCTTTCATGTCCTTTGCGCAGGTTTTTGTTGACTTCGGCTTCAACCTCTCGGGGACCAAGCGTATTGCGAGAGCATGCTCGGTGAACGAGGAAAACCGTGTCATAGGCGCCGTGACTGAGGCCAGACTACTTCTTTGTGTTATCGCAGGCGTGGTGGTGATGATCGTTGCCTCTTTCCTGCCTCTGACGCAGGGCAACCTGCCTTACGTATTCCTGGCCTTCGTGGCAGTGTGCGGAAAAGGGCTAGTTCCTGACTTCTTGTTTCAGGGACACGAGAACATGGGGCCTATCACCACACGCTTCCTGGTTTCAAAGAGCATATCGACCATTTTCACGTTTGTCCTGGTGCACTCGATGGCCAATATCATGTGGGTGCCCGTGCTCGACATCATTTCGAATGGCGTGGCACTTGCGTGGTCGTTTGCGGCAGCGAAACGGAGCTTCGGCACTACCTTTGAGCGCGTTACGCTGCACGAAGCGCTGTTGGAGTTAAAAACGTCAGGCTTGTACTGCTTCTCGAACATGGCAGCCAGCGTTTTCTCTGGATTCACCACGCTGCTCATTGGTGTGGTCGTGACCGATGCGGCACAGGTGGCATACTGGTCGCTTTCCATGACGGCCGTGTCGGCGGTCCAGTCTCTTTACACGCCTATCGTAAATAGCCTGTACCCCCATATGGTGAATACCGGTGACTATCGCTTCGCGAGGAAGCTGAGTCTTCTTGCATTGCCCGCCGTTCTGGTCGGAACGGTCGCCTTCTGCCTGCTCTCTAAATTCATCATGCATGTGCTGGGCGGAGAACAGTATCTTGTCGGCTCATGGGTACTTGTATGGGTGAGTCCGCTTCTGGTATTCAGCTTCTTTGGGATGCTATTTGGCTGGCCGGTTTTGGGCTCCGTCGGCAAAGTAGCAGAGGTCACGAAATCTACCGTGGTTAGCGCCCTATTTTGTATTGCCGCGCTTCTATTTGTCTCGTTCGTTGGCATAGCGGATCTCCATGCAATCTGTGTCATTCGCTGCCTTACTGAGGCCCTTCTGTTCGGAATTAGGTTTTATTACGCGCTGCCCGTGCTGCGCGGTAAGGAGGCTAGCCATGCCTGATGTGATAGAGAACGATTTCAAGTATCTGACCTTAGATGAGCTCCAGTACGAGCTGTTGGAAATGCTGCTGGAGTTCGATGCTTTCTGTAAAGAGCACGAACTCCGTTACTCCCTTGATTCGGGAACTCTGTTGGGCGCTGTTCGCCACAAAGGATTTATTCCTTGGGACGACGATTTGGACGTTAATATGCCGAGACCGGACTACGAGCGTCTGCTGTCAATTCAGGAAGAACTACCCGAAGGTTTTCATCTAGTAAACGCAATGAACAGTGAATTCGCTTATGGATTCTCCAAGCTTTGCACCGATGAGATTCGCGCTCAGGAACCCTCATACCAGGGTACGCTAGATGAAAAGCTATGGATTGATATATTCCCGACTGACGGACTGCCTTCAAATGATTGCGAAGCCACGAAAGTCTGGAAGCAGGTACACAAAGCAACTAGACACAACGTTTGGGCCTCAGTCAACCACCGGTCAGAACATGGTTTCCGTAAAGTCATTAAAACTTTTGCGGGTGCCCTCTTTAGGCTTGGTAAACCTCGGGAGCACATGCTTTCGGCCATATCCGCAGCTGTATTAATCCCCGGTTATGAGAATGCCGAAAGGGTCGGTTGCTACGTGGGAAGTGAGGGCAACCTCTGGACGCTCCCAAAGGACGCGTACGAGAAATCAATTTCTTTGGAATTTGAGGGCCATATGCTGCCCTGCATGAGTTGCTGGGATGAATTCCTCACTGAATTGTACGGCGATTACATGCAGTTGCCCCCCGAAAACCAACGTCGGACTCACTGTCTAAAAGCATGGCGTGTTTAGGCGCTACTTGCACAAAATGAAATTCAACGAGAGGAAATAAAAATGCTGAACTTTGCTGTGGGACCCGTGCCGTTGTCTGAAAATGTCAGGGCAATTGCCTCCTCAGACACCCCATATTTCCGTACACCGGAATTTTCACGAACCATGCTTCAAAACGAGCAGCTTCTTTGCAATCTGGCTCACGCGCCCGAGGGATCACGTGCGATTTTCCCTACTTGCTCGGGCACAGGCGCGATGGAGGCCGCTATCATGGGGCTTCTTGATCCCATCAACGACAAAGCAATTGTCGTTGATGGCGGCAGTTTCGGTCATAGGTTCCGTTCTATGCTCGAACTGCATGACATTGATAACGTTGCGATTGAGCTCGTGCCCGGCAATCCGCTCACCGAGACCGATCTCGAAGCCGTTGATACTCATAACTGCACCGCGTTCCTTGTGAACCTTGGCGAGACCTCACAGGGAGTGCTATATGATGCTTCCCTCATCGGGCGTTTTTGTCGTGAACACGGTCTTTTTTTAATCGTTGACGGAATTAGTTCTTTCCTAGCGGATCCATTTGACATGGAGGCCATGGGGGCTGACGTACTTATCACCGACGCTCAGAAAGCCTTAGCCTGTCCTCCGGGCGTGGCGCCTATGGTCCTCTCACCTGATGCTGTTAAAAGAGCGAATTCTCTTACTCAGCCTTGTATGTATTTAGATCTTTGTGACATGCTAAGGAATCAAGAGCGTGGGCAGACTCCGTTCACCCCTGCAGTGACAACGCTATTGCAAATTCACGAGAGGCTAACCGCCCTCGATGCCGCCGGTGGCGCCAAAGCTGAAGTTGCTCGATGTGCCAACGTGGCCAATGACTTCCGCAATAGGATCTTCTCGTCCCGTCTACCTTTTCAAATGCGCCTAGCTTTTCCCTCAAATGCCGTGACCTATATCGAAAGCCCTTACGTGAGTGCCAAGGCACTTTTCGCCTTACTTAAAGATGAGTACGGCATCTGGCTGTGTCCCAACGGTGGGGAAAAGGCTGACACCTCGTTCAGAGTAGGGCACATCGGCAATCATCCGCTCTCTGATAATGTGCTTTTAGTTGCAGCACTCGTCGATGCTTGCGGACGTTTGGAGTCTAAGCACGACAAGGAAGCCAATAAATGATGAAGGTCATCACCTATGGTACCTACGACCATCTTCATCGTGGACATGTGCGTCTACTGGAGCGCGCAAAGGCCTTGGGCGACTACCTGATCGTAGGTGTCACTTCTGATGATTTCGACAAGCAGCGTGGCAAGATTAACGTACAGCAGCCTCTCGAGGAGCGCATTGCTGCAGTAAGAGCCACGGGTATTGCCGACAAGATAATTGTCGAAGAATATGAGGGTCAAAAAATTGATGATATCAAGCGCTATGGCGTGGATATTTTCACTGTAGGCTCTGACTGGGTAGGACATTTCGATTATCTAAACGAGTACTGTAAGGTTGAATACCTTGAACGTACCCGCGGTGTATCATCCACAGAAATTCGCAGCACTAAAAAACAGCGTTGCGGCTTGGTTGGATATACTGACTACATGAACCGCGTGTATACAGAATGCGGTTTAGTTAACGGCCTTGAGGTCGTTGCGATATGCACGAAAGATAGAAGCTCGCTAAGCAAGAACTCGTTAAGCGCTCCGCTGATTACAGATAATTTCAATGAATTGCTAGACGCCGTGGATTTGGTCTATATCCACTCGCATCCAGATTGCCATTATGAACAAGTAAAAAAGGCACTTGAGGCAGGCAAACATGTTATGTGTGAAGCTCCGCTCGCTAAAAGTGCAGCAGAATGCGATGAGCTATTTTCCTTAGCTGACGAGCGGGACTTAGTGCTTATGGACTCCCTCCGAACCGCGTATTCAACAGCATACGCGCGAATGTTATTGCTTGTAGCGGGCGGTCGTATCGGCGACGTCGTATCCGTTGATGCAACTTGTACTAACCTCAATACGAACCGTCCACCGTATTCATTGAGCCATGAAACAGCATGGAGCAGCATGGCCGCATGGGGACCCACAGCGCTGCTGCCGATTTTTCAAATATTAGGTTCCAGCCCCGAGACTGTGCAGTTTTCCTCCTTATGTGATCTGAAAGATAAAGCCTTCGACAATTTCTCCAGAATCAGTGTTGAGTTCCAAGGGGCCGTTGGTAGTGCAAAAGTAGGTGCAGGTGCAAAGTCCGAAGGAAGCCTTGTAGTCTCTGGCACCAAAGGCTATGTATACGTTCCTGCTCCTTGGTGGAAAACGGACTACTTTGAAATTCGCTACGAAAATTCATCTGACAACCGTCGATATTTCTACCAATTGGATGGAGAGGGAATTCGATTTGAATGGGTTTCCTTCCTAAGGATGATTGAGGCGGTGAGCGAAGGGACTGATGGTGAAGAGGCGCTTCGTCGTGAAGGTGGTATTGAAAGAGATATAACACGTGCAATCTGTGAAGTGATCGGTTCCTTTGAGCGAGGCGATCACGTTAGATACATGGAGGTTCATAAATGAAGAAAATTCTTCTATTAGGCGGTCCGGTTTTCCAAAAACCTGTAATTCAGCGCGCCAAGTCTATGGGGCTTTACGTTGGTGTGGCTGACATCAGTCAGGATGCTCCCGCAGCATCACTCGCTGATGAGTTTTTTCAGGGTTCCATTAGAGATTATGATGCCATGCTCGCGATTGCTCGTGAGTTTAAACCGGATGCCATTGCCAGCGGAGCATGCGATACCTCGGTTGTCACTGTTGCTCGTCTTTGTGAGGAGCTAGGGCTGCCAGGCAATTCAGTAGATGCCGCTCTTAATTCAACCGACAAATTTAGGATGATAAATTGCTTTGCTCAAGAGGGGGCTCCTCATCCTGCCTTCGCCGTAGCCAAGGTGAGTGAGCTTGATACTTTTATTTCCCCTTTCTCCTATCCTGTCATAACAAAACCTACTGACAGCGCTGGAGGCAGGGGAGTGAATCTGGTTTCATCACCGGAGGAACTCCCCGCAGCACTTCAGACTGCATCCAAAGCGGGCATCTCGGGCGATGTGCTTGTAGAAGAATGCATGACCGGCCCTGAAGTCAGCGTGGAAATTATCGTTTCTGGCGGTATCCCTCATGTTCTGCAGGTTACCGATAAGTTAACGTCAGGCGCTCCAAATTTCTTTGAAATTGGTCATGTTCAACCCACAAGTTTAAGTTGTAAACAGCGTCGGGCAATTTCGAATGTTGCTTCATCAGCCGTACTAGCCGTTGGTCTCAAAAATAGCGCCGCGCATGCAGAAGTGATGCTAACTTCCGAAGGTCCTAAGATGGTTGAGCTTGGAGCACGACTTGGTGGCGACTGGATCACCTCACATCTTATCTGGAACTCTGTATCGGGCATCGACATGGTTGAGACCATGATTAAGCTGGCATTGGGAGAAGAGTTCAGTGAGCTTAGCTACAGTGATAGCGGTAAATTCGTAGCAACTAAATTCCTTCCTGCTCGCGAGGGCGTACTTCAGGAATTAAACGGTATTGAAACTGCAAGAGATTCCGAAGGCGTTATTCATGTTGAAGTTCACGGTATCGTTGGAAAACGGTACGGAAAAGCAGTGGATGATTCTGCTCGCTTTGCTTCCGTTGTTGCCAGCGGCAACACGAAAGAAGAAGCGTTAACCAACTGCGACCGTGCTCTTAGGTTAATTGAAGTTCAAATGGGATAAGAACTATTCGCTAACTCTATATGCTGGTTTTTTTGAGGCCGGATTGCTTTGTTTACTAGTAATAAAGCAATCCGGCCTTATTTGTACAGGCTCCTAATCCGAGGGTCCTTTGCTGCTTTTGAAGCAAGCAATCTATTCGCCCTTTTATTTCTCCTTTTCGGAGAACCTTTCGCATAGTCCCACTATATGGATACTGAATCAGAGAATCCTGAAAGAAGAGCGTTAATGTAGTATTGCCAATTGATTTTTGGTGGCGGAGGAGACAATGGACCTAACGAATCTACCTGAGTACATCTCAGCGAATGTGGCAATCATCGCATTGTTCATTTCTTGTTACCAAGCTCGTCTCAGCAATAAACAGTCTCTATTCAATCGACGTTTAAATATATGGATAACCGTCGATAAACTCATGAGCGTTTATGCAAATAACGCGAAGAACTTGGAACATGACGACGAACCGCAAATGGCTATCGACCTGCCATTTGCTTTGTTAACTAACACCACGTACTTGCAATCAATTTCAGCCTCAATTAATAATGTCTTAGATGCCGACCTTCAACTCAAATTGCATTTAATGCTTGATGAAATGAGATCGCTCGCCATGGAGGCTAAATTTTGCTTCAAAGGAAAGAGCGGAGAGGCAATTGCCGAATTCATAGACGCTTATCAATCCCTTTTGTTTTCAATGTATCAGTATCAGATTCTATTAAATAAGATGTCTCAGAGTGCAAAGGAATATCAATGGACGCTTGAACAGGCCTCTGAAAAGTTACATGAGCCCGATCAACGGAAAGATCTCTTTGAAAAAGAAAGCGCTCTTGCCGCTTCATACAAGACTCTATGTCAGCTAAACAAGAGAGGTGCAATTCAGCGCCAAATACAACTAGCAGGTCCTATATGGCGCTAAGCTTAATTGGTTACTTAAGACGATCGATGCCACGCCAAACCTCAATACCATTAGCCCAATGAGCAAAAAATCTTAAGCTCTAAAGTAACGCAAGGCCCGCCTGCTTTCATTGCTGCGAGTTTGAGAACGTTACCAATTAGAATAGGACCTAGTGCTGGAATAAGACTCGAAAGCTGACTCAGGTGAACTTTAAGGACAAATATATAAATAGTCAGATGTTCAGCTGGAGACATCATCCACTGCGGTACGTGGCAAGGGAGGATGAGCTCGCCTACAGTCGTCTTTATGACTGCATAGAACAATTGGCGGATTCCGTTAGTGGTTTAGTTTCTACGCCATCTTTCAACCAGTTTTTACTTGAATCCTGTCAGCTCTTGGCTAACTCGCTAGATCTAATTCATCAAGGTTACTTCGACGCTGCTTTTTATTCAGTAAGACAAGCTGGAGAGGTCATCCTTATCGGAACGTTGTTTTCGAATCTAGAAGAATCTGAGCGCAAGGCTAAATATGAGAAATGGGTCTCGCTCGACAGGTTTCCCTCATTTAGCGAACTGTCCAAAATGCTGCGTTCAAAAGATATTGAATATCGAGACCTTCTTGAACAAATGCCCGAAATTGATGAGCTGATCGGTAGCGCGCAGAGATGTGGTGTAAGAGGCGGGGCATG
>JAQDWB010000007.1:105624-153708 GCA_027673765.1 Coriobacteriaceae bacterium AM113-163 | reverse complement strand
GCCCGAGCTCTTCCGGAACCGCACCTCGCGGCCCGCGGGACCCAGCGCCCATGCGCGCGGTCCGGGCACGAGGATGCCCCCGAGTCGTCTCCCCTATGCGCCATGCGGCCCCCAGGGCACGTGTATGCGATACCGGACACCGTAACGGTGGGCGCCGCCCACCGGTCAGCGGCCAGAGCATGGGGGGCACGCCCGGTCCCGTTCCGAACCCGGAAGCTAAGCCCCATCGCGCCGAGAGTACTGCGGGGCCAGCCCGTGGGAGGCCAGGGCGCCGCTGACCGGTGGACGGCACCGAGCCGTCGGATGACTTTAAGAAGGGGGAGGCCTCGCGGCCTCCCCCTTTTTTGCGTTTTATAAAGAGCTGTAATACAAGAACTCGCCTTCTTTTAGCTTGTCTTACTGTTTGGCTGTATTTTGAGTCCTTCTTTTGTATTTGCGCGATAATAACTCCCATTGGCGTTAGGGAGGACTTGATGTTTACCGTATTTGTCTTGGGCAATATTGCTTCGGGTAAGTCGACTGCCTGCCGCTATTTCGAATCTCGTGGCGCTATGCTTATCGATCTGGATGAGCTTGCAAAATCGCTGTATGTACCGGGCTCTGATATTGTCAATGCTCTCGCGGATGAATTCGGTTGGGACATTTTGGATGAGGAAGGCGGCATTCGCCGCAGCATCCTCGCTTCTCGAGCTTTCGCTTCTCCTGATTCGGTCGCACGGCTCAATGGCCTTGTGCATCCCGTTCTCATTGAACAGCTTTCGCTTAGGATTCTCGATCCGGTTTGTTGTACGGTTTCGTCTCCCCGTTACCCCTTTGCGGTGGTCGAGGTTTCTGCCCCGACTGGTTTTGAGGATGCATTTGGCTTGGCTGATGAAATTCTGGTCATCAGCGCCCCTTTGTCAGTTCGTCGCAAGCGTGCTATTCAGCGTGGCATGGAGCTATCTGATTTCGATGCCCGTTCTGCTTGCCAGCCCGATGAGTCTGAGCTGTGCAATCTCGCTACAACGGTGATTGATAATACCGCAGGTGATAATTCGCTCTTTGAGCAGCTTGACTCATGGCTTGCATGCCATGGGTTTATAGACACTGCGAATAAGGAGGATGCCGATGCCTAAGACACGTTTCTTTGCGTGGTATCGCCTTATACCGCTGGCTGCCGTTTTTGCCTTCGGCCTTATTTCGCTCGTCTACTCGTATGCTCCTGCCGCCTTCTTTAAGCCTTTGTATCCAATTGACTACGAGGCGTATGTAAAGCAATCGAGTATTTCGCATAATCTGGATCCGTATCTGGTGTGCGCTGTCATTAAGTCGGAATCGAATTGGGATCCCGAGGCTGAGTCGAATCAGGGTGCTCAGGGATTGATGCAGCTGATGCCCGAGACTGCCCAGGATATGATCGCCAAGGGTCTTGTCGACGGTGGGGAGTA
This sequence comes from Coriobacteriaceae bacterium AM113-163, assembly GCA_027673765.1. Classification (GTDB taxonomy): domain Bacteria; phylum Actinomycetota; class Coriobacteriia; order Coriobacteriales; family Coriobacteriaceae; genus Collinsella. The sequence continues at coordinate 152,281 of JAQDWB010000007.1, read as the reverse complement.
TTCGGCTGACAACCTTAACGATCCGGCTACGAATATCGAGTTTGGCTGTGCGTATCTTTCGTATCTTCTAACGTATTTTAACGGGTCGACCGACAGTGCCATTGCTGCCTATAACGCTGGCATGGGCAATGTCGACGGTTGGGCGCAGCAGAGCACTTCGCTTCATAATGCAATCACCTTTCCCGAGACGCAGGCGTATCTGATTCGCGTCAATAATGCCTGGGTTCGCTACAAGACCCTCTACCCCGATCGGTTCGTATAGGACTATGTCTGCCGCCTGCGTATACTGCAGATATATGAGTTAGGAGTATCCATGGCGGATTTTGAAGTTGAGCGTGTTGGCGGAGAGCTCAAACGTTTTGGCGTTGAGGGCTCTGAGGTGCCGTTTGAGGTCGTGTCTCCCTATGAGCCTGCAGGTTCTCAGCCTAAGGCTATTGAGTCGCTTGTGCAGGGTGTGAGGGACGGAGATCGCTATCAGGTTTTGCTGGGCGTGACCGGTTCGGGCAAGACTTTCACGATGGCTAAGACTATTGAGGCCCTGGGGAAGCCGACGCTGGTCATGGCTCCCAATAAAACGCTCGCCGCTCAGCTTGCGAGCGAGCTCAAAGAGTTCTTTCCCAACAACGCTGTGGTCTACTTTGTCTCGTACTACGACTACTATCAGCCCGAGGCGTATGTACCGCAAAGCGATACATATATCGAGAAAGACTCCTCGATTAACGAAGAGGTCGAGATGCTGCGCCATCAGGCGACGGCATCGCTGCTTTCTCGACGCGATGTGATCGTCGTCGCATCGGTCTCGTGCATCTACGGTATCGGCTCTCCCGAGGACTATGCGGGCCTGGCGCCGAACGTCGACAAGAAGGTGCCGCTCGAGCGCGATGACTTTATCCATGCGCTCATCGACATTCAATACGACCGTAATGACTATGACCTGGCGCGTGGTACGTTCCGCGTACGTGGCGATGTCGTCGATGTGTATCCGCCCTATGCGGAGCACCCGTTGCGCTTTGAGTTCTTTGGCGACGAGGTCGAGCTGATTGCCGAGATCGATGAGGTCACCGGCGAAATGCTACGTGAGTATGAAGCTATTCCCGTGTGGCCGGCCTCCCACTACGTGACCGAGAAACCTAAGGTCAAGGCGGCCCTGAAATCGATCAGCGAAGAATGCGAGAAGCGTGTGGCGGAGCTCAAGGCGACCGACAAGTTGCTCGAGGCACAGCGCCTGCAGCAACGTACCGATTATGATCTCGAAATGCTCGAGACGATGGGCTTTTGCAACGGCATCGAGAACTACTCGCGTCATCTGGATGGACGTAAGCCGGGCGAGCCGCCGTTTACCCTGATCGATTACTTTCCCAAGGACATGCTCTGCATCATCGACGAGAGCCATGTGACGGTGCCGCAGATTCGCGGCATGCACGAAGGTGACCGTTCGCGCAAAGTTACGCTTGTTGAGCATGGTTTTCGTCTTCCGTCGGCGCTCGATAACCGTCCGCTTCGCTTCGATGAGTTTGAGGCGAGGATACCCCAGTTTATCTATGTTTCGGCCACGCCGGGCGACTACGAGCTGCGGGTGAGCCAAAACGACGTGGAGCAGATTATTCGTCCGACCGGTCTGCTCGACCCCAAGATCGATGTGCGTCCGGTTCGTGGGCAGATTGACGATCTTGAGGACGAGATTCGCGAGCGCGTTGCCCGCAAGGAGCGCGTGCTGGTGACCACGCTCACCAAGCGCATGGCCGAGGACCTGACCGACCATCTGCTTGATGCCGGCATTAAGGTCAATTACATGCATTCTGATACGGCGACAATGGACCGTGTCGAGATCCTGCGAACGCTGCGCGAGGGCAAGATCGATGTTCTCGTTGGCATCAACCTGCTTCGCGAGGGCTTGGATCTTCCCGAGGTCTCACTGGTGGCAATTCTCGATGCCGATAAGGAAGGCTTCTTGCGCAACCGCCGTTCGCTGATTCAGACGATTGGCCGCGCGGCCCGTAACGCCGATGGCGAAGTCATCATGTACGCGGACGTCGTGACCGATTCGATGAGAGAGGCGATTGAGGAGACGCAGCGTCGACGCGAGATCCAGATGGCCTATAACGAAGAGCACGGCATCGTGCCCAAGACGGTTCGCAAGGCCATCAATGACATCTCGAGCTTTATTGCCGAGGCGGAGAAAACCGTTGGCTCTAAGGGGCGTTCGAAGGGCGATTCGTTGGGGCATGGCGCGTTCTATACGCCCGATGAAAACGGCGAGGGTGCTGCGCCGGAGACGGTATCGTCCGAGCAGACGCTTGCTGAGCAGTTCAAGGAGTTGCCGCACGATGAGCTCGTGCGGATCGTCGAGACCATGGAGGAGGATATGCGCAACGCTTCTGCCGCCATGGACTTTGAGGAGGCGGCGCGCCTGCGCGATGCCGTCGTTCAGATTCGGGCGATGCTTGAGGGTGCGTCTGAGGACGAGACGATCGAGCGCTTACGTTCGCAGGCCCGCAAGGGTTCCACGTTCGCATCGGGCAGAAAACGCCAGGGTGCACGGTTTAAGAAATAGCGAACAGGCCCCGAGTTCCCTGTGGAGCTCGGGGCCTGTGTCTTTTGCGCACTGGAATTCGTGCGTTAGAGGTCTGCAATCAGGGATTCGGCACAACGGATGCCGTCGGTGGCCGCGCTCATGATGCCGCCGGCATATCCAGCTCCCTCACCACAAGGGTAGAGGCCCGGGGTCGACACGGCATGACACGTTCGGTCTCGGGTGACAGTGACCGGTGAGCTCGAACGAGTCTCCACGCCGGTAAGAACGGCATCGGGGCGGTCGTAGCCTCGTAGCTTTTTTCCGAGTAGGGGAAGTCCCAGGCGGAGCGACTCGACGATATGCTGCGGCAGGGCTTCGTCAATTGCCGTCCAGGTCACACCGAGCGGATAGGTGGGCTTTACCTTTCCGGGCGCCTTGCTGGCGCGTCCTGCGAGGAAATCTCCGACGAGCTGTGCCGGTGCGTTCCAGTTGGAACCGCCCAGGCGATAGGCGGCCGCCTCGCAGGCACGCTGGAGCTCGATGCCGGCGAGCGGGTCATCGTCGGGAAGGTCCTCTGGCGTGACGTTAACGAGCAGGGCGGCATTTGCGTTGTGTCCGTCGCGGGCATTGAGACTGGCGCCGTTGACGCACAAGTGGCCCTGCTCGGAAGAGGCAGCGACAACCTGCCCGCCGGGGCACATACAAAACGAGAACACGCTGCGGCCGTTGGGAAGATGGGCGACAAGCTTGTAGGGGGCTGCTCCGAGTGCCGGGTGCCCCGCCGAAGGGCCATATTGGGCACGGTCGATGTCGCGCTGTGGATGCTCGATGCGCACGCCCATGGCAAAGGTCTTTTGCGCGAGGGCAACGTTATGTTCCTTGAGAAGCTCGAATACGTCGCGGGCGGAATGGCCGCAGGCGAGAATGAGGTGTTTTGTGGCGATTGCCTCGCTTGTGGTTTCTTGGGGCGTTTGGACATCGATGCCGGTGATGGCGCCAGATCCATCGGTTCGAATATTGACGAGCTTTGTTCGATAGCGGACGGTTCCGCCGAGTTGCTCGATACGCTGGGAAATGTTGGTGACGACGGTGGGGAGGATGTCGGAGCCAATGTGCGGCTTGGCATCCCACAGAATATCGCGGGGCGCACTCGCCTCGACGAAGGTTTCGAGGATAAGGCGATGGGCGGGATTTTTGGTTCCCGTATTGAGCTTGCCGTCCGAGAAGGTCCCCGCGCCGCCCAGGCCAAACTGGATATTGCTCTCGGGGTCGAGGATGCGCTCCTTTAGAAAGAGGTCGATCGCCCGCGAGCGGCGAAATGCCGGGTCGCCGCGCTCGATGAGCAAGGGCTTAAGACCTGCTTCGGCGAGCGTAAGCGCAGCGAAAAGGCCGGCGCATCCGGCGCCGACAACGACAGGGCGTTCTTGAGGTGCGTCGGAGGCGGGGGAGGGGAATGAAGGCTCATCGTCTTCTATCGCGCGTACGCGCGAGCGGTCACGCTCGGCAACGCTGTCGATCGCTTCTCGCTCGAGGTGGGGACTAGTCAGCTCAACACGAAAGCTCAGGATAAAATGGACGTCTCGTTTTTTGCGAGCGTCGATTGACTTGCGGTGGAGCTCGATGGACTTGATCTCGGAGTCCTTGCAACGTAGGACGCACTTGGCGACTCGCTTGCCAACAATGAGACAGGCATTTTCATCGCCGGCTTCATCGAGCGACGCGTTGACTTGGGTGATTTCAATCATCGAGGTCTCCTTAGAGGCAAGAAAGAGGCCGTCCGGTATCCCAGACGGCCCGAATGCGTTTTTGATTATAGACTGCGCGGCTACAGGCTGCTTGCAGCGCGAATGCCCGAGATCCAGGCCCACGCAAGGTTAAAGCCTCCGCAATCGGCGTCGATGTCGAGCGCTTCACCGCAGACGTAAAGCGGGGCGTCGACAACGCTGCGCGCGCGTAGGCTGGGTGTTGAGATGCTCTCGACAGATATGCCACCACGCGTGACCTGTGCTGAGCGCTCCTCGGCTGTTCCCTCGACGAGCAACTTAAAGTGTTTGAGGATCGAGACCAGGTGGATGACATCGTTGGAGCCTGGATGGCACTGCTCGAACGTTGTGCAGACGACGCGGGAGAGTTGCGGGGCGAGCATGCCGTCGAGCCAACGGGGATCGCGGGGCGAAAAGCCGCCGAGCAGCTCAACGCGCCGGTTGAGCATATCGAGCAACTCGTCTTTGGAGAGGTCGGGGAAAACGTCGAGCAGGATCGTATCGCCGTGCTGGATACGACGAGAGAGGTTGAAGACAGCGACGCCTGAGATACCGAAGGTTCGAAACAGCACTTCACCGTCTTCGTGCCAGAGCTCATTATGATTGTGGGCGAGCGTCAAGCGGGCACGGACGCGCAGGCCATCCAACGTCTTGAGTGCCGCCCGATCGCCAACGACCGTTGCCGATACGGGGCAGAGGATGGGGTGCAGCGAAGTGAGGGGGAGGCGAAACGTATCGGCGATACCGGTGGGGTTGCCGCCCGTAGCGATAATTACGGCATGTGCCTGCAGGGCCTCGTTCTTGCGAGGGACATCGGCGAGCGCTTTCCGAAGCGAGCGGAGCTCCGATTTTCGGTCGTCGTGCTTCTTTGTCTTGAGTGCTCGCGCGGGACGGTCTATTTGGAGTGCCCAGCCCTCGGGGGCTTTGAATGCCGAGGCAACGTTTGCTCCACATACCAAGGTGATACCCAGACGATTACAAGCGTTGAGAAGCGCATCGCGCACCGATTCGGCACGAAGGGAGCGCGGATACAGCCGGCCCTCCTCGGAGGTCGTCATGATGCCCAGCGAGGAGAAGAAACCCATAAGCTCTTGTTCGGGCTGGGGGCCCATGACGGATTCGACGAATGCGGGGTGGTTATACCGCTGAGGATCAATCGATTCGTTGGAGAGGTTGCAACGGCCGTTACCGGTCGCAAGGAGCTTGAGGCCGCAGGCGACATCGCGCTCAACGATGCAGACGCTTTTGCCAGCGCGTGCGGCCGTAATGGCGGCGGCGAGGCCTGAAGCCCCGCCGCCGATTACCAAGACGTCATAGAGGGCGCTCGCGTTCACTTAGGCCTCGTCGGTCTCGTGCGGGGTAATAGCCTCGACGGCAGAGACTGCCTTGGGCAACATGCCATCGGGCAGCGCGGTCTCGACCTCGCCCTTATCGCAGGCCTCGGCGAGTGCCGGATTAATGGGAAGCTGGCCCAAGATGTCGAGGTTATAGCGCTCTGCGACCTCGGGGAGCTTGCTCTTGCCAAAGACCTCGATTTTCTTGCCGCAGTCGGGGCACTCAATATAGCTCATGTTCTCGACAATGCCCAGAATGGGGACGTTCATCTTCTCGGCCATGTTGACCGCCTTGGCGACGATCATCGAGACCAGATCCTGCGGGCTCGTGACGATGACGATGCCGTCGACCGGCAGCGACTGGAAGACGGTGAGCGCGACGTCGCCTGTTCCCGGAGGCATGTCGACCAGCAGGTAGTCGATGGGGCCCCACGAGGTCTCGCTCCAGAACTGCCTAATGGCGCCTGCGATGACCGGACCGCGCCAAAGGACGGGGTCGGTCTCGTTTTGGAGCAGCAGGTTGGAGCTCATGACCTTGACGCCGTGCTCGGAGATTTCGGGCAGCATAAGGTTGCCAAGGGCATGGACGTGGCGTCCGCTCATACCGAACATCTTGGGGATAGAGGGACCGGTGATGTCGGCATCGAGGACGCCGACCTTGTGGCCGTGACGGGCAAGCTCGGTGGCGATGGCGCCGGTGACAAACGACTTGCCGACACCGCCCTTGCCGGAAAGCACGGCGATGACGCGCTTGACCTCGGACAGCGTGTTCTCCTCAAATTGCGATGGCGACGTTTGTCCGCCGGCGGCCTGTGCGTGTTCGCAACCCATGTATGACTCCTTTGTATATGCTGGGGCCGGGGCCCCGCGATGTGACACGAGCGTCATTGTACCCTCGTTTGCGAGCGGGAGTCATTTGCGATGCATTTGGGCCGAGTGCGCTTGCAATATGATGGGCCCAAGCGAATGGGCGGGCTTACTGAACTTTGCTGGCGAACTCGAGGTACTGCATGCGCTGCAGCTTGTCGATCGTCGAGGCGTATGGGCTGTCTTCCGATTCCAAGTCGTAGCGCAGCCCGTCGGCACCGAGATAGCCGGCGACATTGATGGTGGGCACATCTGACCTTGTTGCAAGCAGGGCCTTTTGGTAATTGGTGAGCGGAGCGCCGATCTTATTAAGGGTAATGGCTGCAATCTCGTTTGCCCCGACGGTGTCGTAGACGTTGAGCTCGGTATTGCCGGCGATCTCATAGTTAGCCCAGACGAGATATGTCGACTGATAGATACGGAAAGCGTGGCTTGCCGTATCTTCCTGAGGGTACAGCTCGTCGTTGAGAGTCGTTGCGGCGCTCGGCTGATGGTCGCCAAAAAAGACAAGAACAACCGGTCTGCCGATATTGCGGAGCTCGTTGATAAAGTACTCGAGGTCCCGGTCGGATGCGTTGATGCAGGTGAGATAGGTGTTGAGCGCGCTGTTGGCGCCTTCGCTGGCTCCCTCGACCCAATAGTTTGTCAGCTCTTCGGCGGGAACGGTGCCATAGTCGTAGCCGCCGTGATTTTGCATCGTGACGTCAAAGATGAACTGTGGCGCTTCGTCGGTTCTAAGCAGGTCGAGTATCTTGTCGTAGGTAGCGTAGTCGCATACGCCGGCATGGTAATAGGGCACACCTTCGAAATCGCCGATTGAAAGAAAGTCTCCAAAGCCCAGCTGCTGATAGATTTTATCTCGATGGTAGTTGAAGGGGTTTTGCGGGTGCATAGCGGTAGTGGTATACCCAAGCTCTTTAAGGTCCTTTGCCAGGCTGTTTACGCCATTCATCTGATACAGCTGATAGGGGATCTTGCCTAATCCGACAAAGGCCGTTGTCGCTCCGGTCAAAAATTCGAATTCGGAGTTCGCCGTTCCGCCACCGGCGACCGAAGCGAGCATGGTGCCGCGAACAAGTGTGTCGGGAAGCGAGTTGTAGAATGCGGGGCCGGTGTACCCGGCCGCCTGGAGCTGCTCAAAGCACGAAAGGTCGCTAAAACTCTCGTTCATGACGGCAACAATCGTCGGCTTGATTTCATTGAACTGGGCAACGGCCGCCGCGCGCTGCTCGCTCGAGCCATATGTGCTGTCGTAGGCGGCGGCGAGCTCCTGCTCGATGCTCTGCGCCTCATCGGGCGTATAGCCTTCGGGCTTCTCAATGGGCAACTCGTTGACCATTTCGGTGAACGAAGTGATAAAACCCTGAGACGCATACGTGGTGATGGGCTGCCAACGGTCAAATCCAAAATCCAGTGCCTGCTCCAAGTCGATGCTGGAAAAGCCCGAGAGCCCCACAACGGTCACTAGCAGAAAAGCGCAGAGGTTAGCGGCGATTGCGGGGAAGACATGGGTGGGCGTACGGAGCTTTCGCGGTCGGATGAGCGAAAGAAGCCCCAGGGAAATCTCCAGCAGGGCGAGAGAGGTTACGATTCCGGCGGTAAAGGTAAACTCGTATCCCTCGCTCACTTCCATTGCGGTGCCAAGGGCCAAGATATCGCTTGGCAGGATGGCTTCGCCTTTAAACGTTATGACGAAGTGCTCGGCAATGCCAAGGATGCAACAGACGATGGGCACGAGGGCCATGACGCCTCCATGACGCTGTCCCAGCAAATAAAGGGAGAGCAGAGCCGTCGCGAGCAGCCCGACGGAAAACCCGAATGAGTTGGCGGGAATGCGATAGAACGTTTCGTTGCAGGCAATTTCGAGTAAAACGAACGAGAGCGCTGAAACAGCGGCGATGACAAGGATGTCACGGCAAATACAGGCGACCGTTCCCGTCGCAAGATCGGTTTGGTCGATAAGTCCCGAAACCAAGGGCTCGACAAGAAGTATGACGGCGGCAGCACCGAGCGCCGAATAAGAAAGGACCCATAGGGAGCTGCCCTCATTTACGAGCAATTGATTCGTAACCCATGCAGCTACCACGCCGAGTGGGATGAGGAGCGTCGCGCACCAAAAGACGCGGGCAATGGGTGGCTTTTCGTTGCGTTTGATTGAAAAATACACGCGCACGACGACGGCGGCCACGATAAGGACGGCGATGAATATGGGCAGATTGGCCATGTCGCTCGAAGTGATTTCAAGGGGGATATCTTCGGTCATGGACGTTCCTCTGGTACAGCAAATTAAGTTCAGTATTAGATTACTGTAACCTTTCCACGGCATTTCGAGAAACAAAGCGCCCGATACGCAAAGCTAAAGGTCTGCGAATCTTGTATTACGAACATCTGTGCGCGTCGAGTGCGCTAAACTCATCGGCAGTATGATTCGATGCAATAGGAGGCAAGGAGCTTCCATGTCTGATTCTTCTATCGTTATTCGCGGCGCTCGTGAGCATAACCTCCGGGATATCGATGTTTCCATTCCGCGTGACCAACTCGTGGTCATTACCGGTCTTTCTGGCTCGGGCAAGAGTTCGCTGGCATTCGACACTATCTATGCCGAGGGCCAGCGTCGATACGTCGAGAGCCTTTCGAGTTATGCGCGCCAGTTCTTGGGCCAGATGGACAAACCCGACTTGGATTCAATCGACGGCCTTTCGCCGGCGGTGTCGATCGACCAAAAGACGACGTCTAAAAACCCTCGCTCGACGGTTGGCACCGTAACCGAGATTTATGACTATCTGCGCCTGCTGTTCGCCCGTGTGGGCACCCCGCACTGTCCCGAATGCGGCCGTGTCATTGAGCGCCAAACCACCGACCAGGTCGCCGATAAGGTCCTGGCGGCGGGAGAGGGTCGTCGTGCGTTTGTGCTGGCACCGGTGGTACGCGGGCGAAAAGGCGAGTACACCAAACTGTTTGAGGACCTTCGCGCCGAGGGCTTTAGCCGCGTGCGTGTCGACGGCGAGGTTCGCTCGCTTGATGACCCTATCGATTTGGATAAGAAATTCAAGCACGATATCGAGGTCGTGGTCGACCGCATCGTGATTCGCGAGAACTCGCTGGGCCGTATTGCCGAGTCCGTTGAACAGGCGACTGCGCTGGCGCACGGCAATGTGGACGTATACTTGCTGCCCGATCGTGATGCTCCCGAGGGGACCGAGGGCGAGCTGCTGGAGTATTCGTTGGCCCTGGCGTGCCCGGAGCATGGACACTCCATTGATGACCTGCAGCCGCGTGATTTCTCGTTCAACGCGCCCTATGGCGCGTGCCCAGAGTGCGATGGCCTTGGCTTTAAGAAGACGGTCGATGCCGAGGCCCTAATCGAAGACCCCTCGAAGTCGATCGCCGACGGGGTTTTTGGCAGCCTGTTTGGCAACTCTAACTACTATCCGCAGATTTTCGCTGCGGTCTGCAAACACTTTAAGGTGAGCGTCGATACGCCGTGGGAGGATCTGCCTCCGCGGGTGCGTCGCGCGTTTTTAGACGGCATGGGCGACCAGAAGATTTCGGTCGACTATCAAAAGCTCGATGGGCGCCGCAGCCAGTGGGACACCAAGTTTTCGGGCGTGCGCAATATCCTGTACGAGCGCTATACCGAGACGACGAATGAGAACACCAAGGCGCGCTTGGAGAAGTACATCCGCGAGGAGCCGTGCTCGAGTTGCCATGGTGCTCGTCTGCGCCCCGAGATGCTCGCCGTTACCGTAGGCGGTAAGTCCATTTACGAGGTCTGCTGCCTATCGTGCCGCGAGTCGCTCGAGTTTTTTGAGGGCCTGGAACTCACCGAGCGCCAACAGTTTATCGGCGGGCGTATCGTCAAGGAAATCCTGGAGCGCCTGCGTTTTCTGGTCGATGTCGGACTCGACTATCTGACGCTCGATCGTGCCTCGGCGACGCTTTCTGGTGGCGAGGCACAGCGTATTCGACTGGCAACGCAGATCGGCGCGGGTCTCATGGGCGTGCTCTATATTCTGGACGAGCCCTCGATCGGTCTTCATCAGCGTGACAACGAGCGCCTGATCAAGACGCTCGAGCGCCTGCGTGACATCGGCAATACCGTTATCGTCGTCGAACACGACGAGGATACGATTCGTGCTGCCGACTATGTGATCGACATGGGCCCCGGCGCGGGCGTGAACGGCGGACACGTGGTCGCCGCGGGAACGCCTGCCGATATCATGGCGTGCCCTGATTCGATGACGGGTGCCTACCTGACCGGCAAGCGAATGATTCGGGTTCCCGATGAACGCCGCAAGCCCGGTCGCGGCTGCCTTAAGATCGCGGGCGCCCGCGCCAACAACCTCAAAAACGTTACTGCCAAGATCGAGTTTGGTACGCTTACGGTTGTTACCGGCGTGTCGGGATCGGGCAAGAGCTCCCTGGTTACCGACACCATCGCACCTGCCCTTACGAATGCCATTCACCGTTCGACGCGTCCTGTGGGCCCGTACAAAAAGCTCGAGGGCATCGAGTGTATCGATAAGGTTATCGATATCGACCAGTCGCCGATTGGCCGCACGCCGCGTTCCAATCCTGCTACGTACATTGGCCTGTGGGATGATCTTCGCGCGCTGTTTGCGAGTACGCCGGAGTCGAAGGCGCGCGGCTACTCGCCGGGACGTTTCTCCTTTAACGTGAGCGGCGGTCGCTGCGAAGCATGCAAGGGCGACGGACAAATAAAGATCGAGATGCACTTCCTTCCCGATATCTACGTTCCCTGCGAAGTTTGCGGCGGTAAACGCTACAACCGCGAGACACTCGAGGTCACCTACCGTGGCAAGACCATCTCGGACGTGCTCGACATGAGCGTCACCGAGGCGCTGGCCTTCTTTGGGAATATCCCGCAGATTAAGCGCAAGCTCCAGACGCTGTACGATGTAGGCTTGGGCTACGTGAGCCTTGGCCAGCCCGCCACGACGCTCTCGGGCGGCGAGGCGCAGCGCGTGAAGCTCGCCAAGGAGCTTCATCGACGCCAGACGGGCAAGACGTTCTATATTTTGGATGAGCCGACGACCGGCCTTCATTTTGAGGACGTCCGCCAGCTGCTCGATGTGCTGCAGCGCTTGGTCGATGCGGGCAACACGGTGCTGGTGATTGAACACAACCTTGATGTCATCAAGGTTGCCGACCGCCTGATCGATATGGGCCCCGAGGGCGGTAACGGCGGCGGAACCGTCGTGGTTTCGGGCACACCGGAGCAGGTTGCGGACTGTCCGCAGAGTTATACGGGCAAGTTTTTGGCGCCGTTGCTCAGGCGTGACCGGGAGCGTCAGGCTCAACTTGATGCTCAATAAATAGGCGATTCAGTTTATGGGCGCCATCGACTCCTTGTGATTCGATGGCGCTTGCTGTGTCGAAGTGACGTATGCAGCCGAATTGGACATATACTTAATCCTTGCGTCCGAATGCGAGGGAAAGGATATGTCATGGCAAAGGCTGTAAAGACGCCAAAAACCAATGCGATGCGCGAGCTGGAAAGCGCCGACATTTCCTATGTTCTACATACGTACGAAGACGATGGTGATGAGTCGGCGGGCCTGGGGGTCGCGATTTCGGAGCAGCTTGGCGAGGAGCCCGGTCAAGGATTTAAGACCTTGGTCTGCGTGACGCCGTCCAACGACCACGTCGTGTGCTGCATCCCTGTTGCCGACGAGCTCGATCTAAAGTCCGCTGCGCGTGCCGCGGGGGAGAAGTCCTTGGCCATGATGCATGTGAAGGATTTGCTTGCGGCGACTGGCTACGTTCGCGGCGGCTGCAGTCCGGTCGGTATGAAAAAACGCTACCGGACGCTCATTGATGAGACATGTGTCCTGTGGGATACCATTTTTATTTCGGGAGGCAAGCGTGGTTATCAGCTCGAGCTTGCGCCTGATGATTTAATTGCATTTTGCGGGGCGACAGTTGCCGCGATTACGAGAGAGGACTGAGCGATGCCGCAGGAAGAATTGAAGCGCGGAGCTCATTTTGCAGAAGAATCTGCGCCTCAGACACCCTCATCCGAAGCTTCTTCGTCGCGAGATGACACTGACGACATGGGCTCGTCGGACTACTCCACGGTTGGTCGTTCCGCCGGGCTTATGACCATCCTGACCATCGTGTCTCGCGTCACCGGTTTTATCCGCACGTGGGCAATGGCGGCCGCTATCGGCATGTCGCTGCTCTCGTCTTCCTATCAGGTCGCCAACAACCTGCCCAATATGCTCTACGAACTCGTGATGGGCGGCATGCTCGTGACGGCGTTTTTGCCCGTGTACATGGGCGTGAGGCGCGAGCGGGGTCGCGAGGCCTCGAACGAGTACGTGGGCAACCTGCTCGGCATTCTGCTTTTGGTGCTGGGTGGCATTTCGTTGCTGGGGACCGTGTTCGCCCCGGGCTTTATCTGGACGCAATCGTTTCTTTCGGGTGACGGCGGCAGCATGGATACCGCTGCGTTCATGTTCCGTTTCTTTGCCATCCAGATTCTGTTTTATGGTTTGGGCTCGGTGTTTTCGGGCGTCCTCAACGCACACCGCGACTACTTCTGGTCGACGTTTGCCCCGGTCCTCAACAATGTGATCGTCATTGCGAGCTTTATGGGCTTTGCGCCCGTGTCCGCACAGTTTGGCGAACGTGCCGGCATCATCTTGATTGCGGCCGGTACGACCCTCGGTGTCTTTGTTCAGATGGCATGTCAGATCCCCGCGCTTGGCAAGCACGGCGTGCATCCCCATATCCATATCGACTTTAAGGACCCCGCACTGCGCCAGACGATTGCGCTCGGTATCCCGACGCTGCTCGCCACGGTGTGCATGTTTGTCTCGACTTCTATCACCAACGCTGCTGCGCTGGTGGTCCAGCCCGAGACCGGTCCTTCCGTCATCGCCTATGCGCGCCTGTGGTACACGCTGCCCTACGCGCTGATTGCCGCCTCGCTTTCGACGGCGCTCTATACCGAGCTCTCTCACGACGCACAGGAGAAGGATTACGACAGCGTCCGCACGGGCATTTCGCGTGGCGTCGCCCAGATGCTGTTCTTCCTGATTCCATTCGCGCTGTACCTGATTGTCTTCGCGCGTCCGCTCAACATGATTTACTGCGCTGGCAAGTTCGATGAGTCCGGTGTGGCGCTGGTGTCGGAGTTCCTTATCTACCTGGCACTTTCCCTGCCGCTCTACGGCGTGGTCGTGCTGATGCAGAAGAGCTTCTCTGCCCTGCTCGACATGAAGCCCTATAGCCGCTATTGTCTGTATTCCGCCATCGGCCAGGCCGGCTCGGTTTTGCTGTTTGGCGTTGTGCTGGGCTTCGGTATGCCGGCAATCGCGCTTTCGTATGTCGTCGACTACGTGATCTTGGTCGGTTGCTCGCTGTGGTGGCTGCGTCGTCGCCTGCGTGGTCTTCAGGTCAAATCTATCCTGCATGGCGGGTTCTTTGGCCTTTTGCTCGGTGGCCTGGGTGCTGCCGCAGGCGCCGGCGTCATGTGGGCGCTTGAGCACTTTGTCGGGGCACTTGGCGGCTCGATTCTGATTACTCTTGGCTACGTTTGCGTTGCGGGTGTCGTCTCGCTTGCTGTTACCTTTGGCCTTGCCGTCGTCCTTAAGATGCCCGAGGTCTCGGCGCTGATTCGTCGCAAGTAGGTGCGCGTGACCGGTCACGACAACATTCCAACGCTTGCCGAGCAGGTTTCGCGCGTTCCCACGCAGCCCGGCTGCTACCTTTGGAAAGACGCCAAGGGCGATGTCATCTACGTGGGCAAGGCGAAAAACCTGCGCGCCCGTATGCGTCAGTACGTGACGCTGCAGGACGAGCGCCAGAAGATCCCGCTGATGATGCAGCTGGTGGCGAGTTTTGACTATATCGTGGTGGAGACCGAGCACGAGGCGTTGGTGCTCGAGCGCAATTTGATTGGTCAGTACCATCCGTACTTTAACGTCGACCTCAAGGATGACAAGAGCTACCCCTTTATCGCCATTACAAAGGGCGACCTGTATCCCGCTATCAAATACACGCGTGAGCGTCATAAGCCGGGAACGCGCTATTTTGGACCTTATACCGATAGCCGCGCGGCACGTGAGACGATAGATACGCTGCGCAAGGTTATCCCCATCTGCTCCGCATCCTGTGCGGAGTGGCGTCGTTGTCGCCGTATCGTCGAGTCCCACAAGGGCGAGGAAGACATCGTCAATATGATTTGCGCGCAAAACGGGCGCCCCTGCTTTGACTACCATGTCGGGCGCGGCCCAGGTGCGTGTGTCGGCGCGATTTCCCCGGCAGACTATGCCAAGAACGTCAAGCGTGTCGAGCGCTTTTTGTCGGGCCATCGCAAGGATGTCGTCGATGAGCTGACCTCCGAGATGACGGATGCCGCTGAGGCGCTCGACTTTGAGCGCGCGGCACGCGTCAAACGTCGTTTGGAGGTCATCAGGGGTCTGGACGATCGTCAGCAAGTCGTTTTTCCCTCCAGTGTCGATATCGATGTCATCGGTTTCTATCGCGAGGAGACCATCTCCGCCGCTTGCGTCTTCGTCGTTCGCGAGGGCCGAACAGTTCGCACCTGCGAGTTCATTCTCGACAAGGGTCTTGATGTTGACGAGGAAGAGCTCCAGTCGGGCTTTCTTAAGCGCTATTACGACGAGACGGCTGATATTCCAGCTGAGGTCAACCTTTCCGTCGAGCTTGAGGATGCGGAGGCGCTGGGGGAGTGGCTTGCGGGCAAGCGTGAGCGTTCCTGCCATCTCCATAGGCCGCAGCGTGGCGAAAAGCACCGTCTGCTCGATATGGCATCCAAAAATGCGCGCCATGCCCTCATGCGCTACATGATGCGAACGGGGTACGCTGACGACCGCACCAATCAAGCGCTCCTGGAGCTCGAAAGCGCGTTGGCGCTGCCATCGCCGCCGTTGCGTATCGAGTGCTTCGATATCTCGACGCTGCATGGCACCTTTACGGTCGCCTCGATGGTGGTGTTTACCAACGGGCGCGCCGACAAGAGTCAGTATCGTCGTTTTAAAATTCAGGCCGAATTGGACGAGGCAAACGACTTCGTGTCGATGTCCGAGGTTTTGGGACGACGTTATGCTCCCGAGCGCATGGCCGACGAGCGCTTTGGCTCGCGCCCCGATTTGCTCGTTGTCGATGGCGGTAAGCCGCAATTGACCGCTGCGATCAAGCAACTTGAGGCTCTTGGGCTCGATATACCAGTTTGTGGCTTGGCAAAGGCCGATGAGGAGGTTTTCGTGCCTTGGGACGAGACTCCAGTCGTGCTGCCGACCGGGTCCGCGTCGCTCTATCTAATTAAACAGGTGCGCGATGAATCGCACCGTTTTGCCATCACGTTCCATCGCGAATTGCGCGATAAAGCCATGACGGTTTCGGTACTCGATGACGTTCCAGGCGTGGGACCCACCAGAAAACGTGCCCTTATGCGCCATTTTGGCTCGATGAAGCGTTTGCGCGCGGCGAGCGAGCAAGAGATCGCGGAAGTTCGAGGCATTCCTGCCGATGTCGCCAAAGCGGTTCACGAGGCGCTCGTTGCATGGAATGCCGAGCGCGCCGAGGCGGCGGCAAAGCAATCCGAAAACTAAACACGCCTCTAAACAACTGATATACATGATTGCGTGATTTTCAATCATGTATTTCACGGCGATTACCAGCCGATTTCGGGTTTAATTAACGCTAAAACGTTTGACTAGCCATGGTGAACAACCCTGCTATCCTGCGGGTTGACGAAGACTGATATCTCACCTCGTCGATACATACTGTCTGGCGAATCGTTTGTCAATGAATTCGGTGAACGGTAGTAAATACCGTTCAAGCGTATGTATGTATCGGTCGCCGAGCGCGGCACCTCAGTTGGGTTCGTCGGTAGGTAAGGTATATATCGTCCGCAAGTTGCGCGGGGGCACGTCTAGGTGCTCCCGGGTAAGATTCTCTATTGATAGGAGAAGACATGGCCATCATCAACAAGGGTATGTCCAGGCGTTCGTTCCTCGGCCTCACCGGCAGCGTCGC
The DNA here is from genome assembly GCA_027673765.1 of Coriobacteriaceae bacterium AM113-163. GTDB lineage: Bacteria > Actinomycetota > Coriobacteriia > Coriobacteriales > Coriobacteriaceae > Collinsella. The sequence goes on along the minus strand of JAQDWB010000007.1, from coordinate 135,773 downwards.
TGCTGTCGCAGGGCTTGGTCTCACCGGCTGCGGTGGCAGCTCCAACGACGAGGGTTCCGCTTCCGGTTCCACCGATTCCGCCAACCGTGGCGGCGGCGTGATCACCGCTGGTTCCGCTTACGCTCCGTCCAGCTTCGATCCCGCCAGCACCGGCTCCGCTGTGGGCCTGGGTGCTAACTGGCACGTCGTCGAGGGCCTCTACGGCATCGATTACCACGACTACAGCACCTTCAACGAGCTCGCCACCGACGATCCCAAGTCTGTGGACGACACCACTTTCGAGGTCACCATCCGCAAGGGCGCCAAGTTTTCCGATGGCACCGAGGTCACCGCTGACGATGTCGTTGCCTCCTACACCGCTTGCGCCGCTTCCGCTACCTATGCTCCGTTCTTCCAGCCCTTCGAGTCCATCGAGGCCAAGGACGCCAGCACCGTGACGGTCAAGACCAAGGTCCCCAACTTCTCCCTGCTCAAGGATCGTCTGGCCATCGTCCGCGTTACCCCGGCCACCCAGACCGAGGAGGATCGCGCCAAGCAGCCGATCGGCTCCGGCCCCTGGATGTACGACTCTATCTCCGATACCGAGATCACCCTGGTTCCCAACCCCGAGTACAACGGTGAGTATGCTGCCGAGGATAAGAAGATCCAGTACAGCATCCTGACCGACCCCACCGCTCGCGTTACCGCTCAGCAGGAGGGCTCCACGCTCGTTATGGAGCTCGTTACCGCTGACGCCGTCGACCAGCTCGAGAGCGCCGGCTGCAAGATCGATAACGTTCAGGGTTTCGGCACCCGCTTCATCATGTTCAACGTCGCCAAGGAGCCTTGGAACAACGTCAAGGTCCGTCAGGCTGTCATGTATGCGCTCGACACCGAGAAGATGGTCAGCAACACCTTCGCCGGCCTTGCCACCGCTGCCAGCTGCTACCTGCCCAAGAGCTTCACCAACTATCATGAGGCTTCCACGGTGTACAAGACCGACGCCAAGAAGGCTAAGAAGCTCATCGAGGAGTCTGGCATCACCCCGGGTGCCATCACCCTGCGCACCACCGACAACGAGCAGATTAAGGGCATGGCCGCCCAGGTCAAGAACGACCTCGACGCCCTCGGCTTCGATGTGACCATCCAGACCGATACCTCGCCGGCCACCTACGCTGCCATCGACGGCGGCGAGGCCTACGATATCCTCCTTGCCCCTGGCGATCCTTCCTGCTTCGGTGCCGACCCCGACCTGCTGCTCAACTGGTGGTACGGCGACAACGTCTGGATGCAGACCCGTTGCCCGTGGAAGGAGTCCGCTGAGTGGCAGAAGCTCCACGGTCTCATGGACGAGGCTCTTGCCGCCGAGGGCGACGAGCAGCAGAAGAAGTGGAACGAGTGCTTCGACATCATTGCCGACAATGCCGTTCTGTACCCCGTTGTCCACGTCAAGACCGTCTCCGCTTCCTGGGACGATCCGTCCACTGCGCCCAACGGAGAGGCCCTCGATGGCTTCAAGGGCATTGGTACGACGAGCATGTCCTTCAGGGGCGTTGCGACCGTCAAGGCGTAAGACTCGCTTGAGTCTGTATGCAGGATGTCGGTCGTTGGGACCGTATCCTCATAGTTGAAACAAAGACCCGGGCGGCAACGATGTCGCTCGGGTCTTGTAATGAGTATCCGTACTCATATACCAGTTGGTCCTACCGACAAAAGAAAGGGGAGAGAACGTGAACAACTTGCTACGTTTGATTGGAAGGCGTCTTGTGGCGCTGCCGATCATGGCATTGGGCGTCACCGTCCTGGTGTTCTTCCTTATGTCGTTCTCCAAGACCGACCCCGCCTACACGGCGTTGGGTGACGGTGCCTCGCCCGAGGCGGTTGCCGAGTACCATGAGAAGTATGGTCTGGACGACCCCTGGCCCGTGCGCTACGTGCGCTATATGGGCGATTTGATCCATGGCGACATGGGCACCTATGGTGCTGCTCGCAACTCCGTTGCCAAGCGCATCTCCACGGCCCTGCCCGTCACGATGCAGCTGACCTTCATCGGCCTTGCCATCGGTGCGGTCGTTTCGTTTTTACTCGGCGTCATCGCGGCGCTGTATCGCGACAAATGGCCGGACCAAGTGATCCGCGTCTTTTCCATCGCCGGCTTGGCAACCCCGTCGTTCTGGCTTGCCGTTCTGTTGATCCTGCTGTTCTCTTCCTACCTTAAGGTGCTTCCGGCATCGGGTGCTCTGCCTCACTTCACCACGAATCCGGCTGGCTATCTGGGACGTATGATCATGCCCGCTATCGCCTTGGCATTTCCGCTGACGGGCCAGATGACTCGTATCGTGCGTACCGCCATGGTCGAGGAGCTCGATAAGGATTATGTCCGTATGGCTCGCGGCGCCGGCGTTCCCGAGAAGGTCGTCGTCGGCATCAACGTTCTTCGCAATGCGCTGATCACCCCGGTCACCACCCTCGGTCTTAAGATCGGTTACCTCATGGGCGGCGCCGTCGTCATCGAGGTTATCTTCAACCTCCCCGGCATGGGCACCGCGATTCTGCAGGGCGTTCAGGGCAACGAGGCGAACCTGGTTCAGGGCGTCGTTATCGTCGTTGCTCTTGCCTTCATCATCATCAACATCGTGGTTGACATGCTCTACCTGCTCATCAACCCGCGCATCAGGACGGTGTAGATTATGGTAAAGATTCGAGAGAAGCAAACCGAGCAGCTCGAGAAGGCTGCCTCCAAGGGGCTCAAGCTCGGTGGCTGGAAGAAGATGACGCTGTCTTCTAAGATTGCCGCCGTCGTGTTGGTGCTGGTCGCCCTGACTGCGATTCTGGCGCCCCTTCTTGCCCCCTATAGCCCGGTCGAGATTTTTACGGCTCGCCAGGCTCCCGGCAACGGATTTATCTTCGGTACCGACGATAAGGGTCGCGACATTCTGTCGCGCATGCTCTACGGTGGTCGTTACTCGCTGATTATCGGCTTTGGCGCCACTGCCATGGCTCTGGTCTGCGGCTCGGTCGTGGGCGCCCTTGCGGCGGTTTCGCGCAAGGCCGTTTCCGAGACGATCATGCGTATCCTGGACATCATCATGTCCATCCCGGGCATCGCCCTCGCGGCCGTCTTCGTCTCCATCCTGGGCAACTCCGTGCCGTCGATCATCTTCGCCATCGGCTTTATGTACACTCCGCAGATTGCCCGTATCGTGCGCGCCAACATCGTGTCCGAGTACGGCGAGGACTATGTCCGCGCGGTCATCGTTTCCGGCGCCAAGGCTCCGTGGATTTTGATCAAGCATGTTCTGCGTAACTGCATCGCCCCGATCATGGTCTTCACCGTTACCCTGGTCGCCGACGCCATCATCTTCGAGGCCTCGCTGACCTTCATCGGCGCTGGTATCCAGGAGCCCACCGCTACCTGGGGCAACATCCTCGCCGACGCCCGCGGCGGCGTGCTCGCCGGCCGTTGGTGGCAGGCGCTGTTCCCGGGCCTGGCCATCATGATCACCTGCCTGGCGCTCAACATCCTCTCCGAGGGCATTACCGACGCCATGGCCGCTGCTCCCTCCGCCGCCCTGGATCCGACCGATTCCTCCAAGCGTCGCGAGGCCGACCTGCTGGTCTCCGACCCCGTTCGCGCCTACAAGGAGCAGGCCCAGTCCCTCTCCGCTCGCCTTGGCGCCCTGCGCGATGTCGAGCTCAAGCGTGACGATCGCCATGTGCCCGACGAGTCTGTCGAACCGATTCTCTCGGTCCGTGACTTCTGCATTCAGTTTGAGCATCACGGCGATATCAACGTCGTCGACCATGTCAACTTTGACGTCCGTCCTGGTCAGACCATGGGCCTGGTGGGCGAGTCCGGTTGCGGTAAGTCCATCACCACGCTGGCCATCATGGGCCTGACCGACGATGACGAGCACCTTTCCGGCCAGGTCCTCTGGGAGGGCCGCGACCTGCTCAAGATGAGCAAGAAGGAGTGGTTCGGCCTGCGCGGTACCGATATCGCTATGGTCTATCAGGACGCCCTGTCCTCGCTCAACCCCTCCATGCTCATCTCTGCCCAGATGAAGCAGCTCACCAAGCGCGGCGGCACCCGCAGCGCCGAGGAACTCCTGGAGCTCGTGGGCCTCGACCCCAAGCGTACGCTCGAGAGCTACCCGCATGAGCTTTCCGGTGGCCAGCGTCAGCGTGTCCTGATCGCCATGGCCCTTACCCGCGACCCCAAGCTGGTCATCTGCGACGAGCCCACGACCGCTCTGGACGTTACCGTCCAGAAGCAGGTCATCAAGCTGCTCAACGACCTTCAGGCCAAGCTCGGCTTTGCCATGATCTTCGTCTCGCATGACTTGGCGCTGGTCGCCGAGGTCGCCCATAACATCACGGTTATGTACGCCGGTCAGGTTATCGAGCAGGCGCCCACCAAGGAGCTGCTCACTAACCCGATCCACGAGTACACCCGCGGTCTTCTGGGCTCCGTTCTGTCCATCGAGAGCGGTTCGGGCCGTCTGCACCAGGTGCCCGGCGCCGTTCCGAGCCCGCGCGATTTCCCCAAGGGCGATCGCTTCGCGCCCCGCTCGAGCCATCCGCGCATTGGCCTGGACACCCGTCCGGTCTTCAAGCGCGTGCCCGGCACCGAGCACTTCTATTCCGAGCTCCCCGACGAGGTGCTCAAGGCAAATGGTTTGACCCCTCACGCGGAGGTGATGTAGATGAGCGAGACCGCAGTCAACGGCGTCGAGCCGATCATCTTCCTTGATGACGTCCACGTCACCTTTAGGACCCGTACCGGCTCGATTCTGCACCCCAACCTGGTTCACGCCGTCCAGGGTGTAACGATTAGGCTCATGCCCGGTCAGACGATCGGCATCGTCGGCGAGTCCGGTTGCGGTAAGTCCACCACCGCCAACGTCATGTGCGGCCTGCAGGCCCCCACGAGCGGCAAGGTCTACTTTAAGGGCAAGGACGTAACCAAGCGTACCGCCGAGGACCGTCGCCACATGGGTCGCGTCATCTCGGTCGTGTTCCAGAACCCGGCCACGGCGCTCAACCCCCGCATGGTCGTTCGCGAGCAGCTGCTCGACCCCATGCGCGTCCACAACCTGGGTACCGAGGCCGAGCAGGAGAAGCGCGTCAAGGAGCTCTTGGAGCTCACCGGTCTGCCCAGCTCCGCCGCCGAGGTTCTTCCCGGCCAGCTTTCGGGCGGCCAGCGCCAGCGCGTCGCAATTGCCCGTGCTCTGTCGCTGAACCCCGATGCCATCATCGCCGACGAGCCCACCTCGGCTCTGGACGTTTCTGTCCGCGCGCAGATTCTGAACCTGCTGACCGACCTTAAGAAGGAGCTCGGCCTGGCCATGGTGTTCATCAGCCATGACATCCAGACGGTCCGCTATATCTCTGACGACATCATCGTTATGAATGGCGGCAAGATCGTCGAGCAGGGCGAGGCCAAGCAGGTCTTCCAGCACCCTCAGGACCCCTACACCAAGATGCTGCTCGGCGCTGCGCCGTCGCTGCTTCATCCCAAGCTCGGCGAGTAGGTTCGCTTTCCCTCCCGTGCACCCGGTTCCCTTGCCGGGCGCACCTCCGTTGCGATTTCGAAAGGTTGGGTTCACGAGCCATGCCAAGTGCTCAGGAGCTACAACATCAATTTGGTGAATATCGAGGCGCCATGCCCCGTCCATCAGATTTCGATCTCTTTTGGAAGGATCGCATGGCCGAGGCCGACGCGGTCGGGCTTGACTATGCGATCGAGACGTCATCGGTCACAGATGCCGTGACCTGCCAGTTTTTCGACCTCTGGTATACCGGCATGTGTGGCGCTCGCCTGCATGCCAAGTACCTTAAACCCGTCTCGGACGAGCCCGTGCCGCTGGTGTTACAGTTCCACGGCTATCCGGGTGCAAGCCGCAGCTGGTTCGAGCAGGCGTCGTTTGCGGGCATGGGCATGGCGCTCATTGCCCTCGACTGCCCCGGCCAGGGTGGCCCCTCCGAGGATATTGGTGGATTTGAAGGCACAACGGTCGCGGGCCATATCGTCGCCGGTATCGATGGCGACCCGGCCAACCTCTACTATGTCCGCTTGCACCAGGATATCCGCATTCTGTGCCGTATTGTTCGCGAGCTCGAGGGCATCGATTTTTCCCGCGTATTTGTGAACGGCGCATCACAGGGCGGCGGTTTGGGCATTGCGACCTGCGCGCTTAATAGCGAGCTTATCAATCGTGCCGCCATCCTCTATCCCTTCCTGTCGGATTTCCGCCTTGTTTGGGATCTGGATGCCGACGACATTGCCTACGAGGGCCTGCGCTATTGGTCTCGCTGGTTTGACGAGGACTCGACTCGTATCGACGAAGCCTATGCCAAGCTGGCGTACTTCGATTCCAAGAACTTTGCCCCCATGGTCAAATGCCCCGTGCTGTTTGGCACGGGCACAGCCGATATCGTCTGTCCTCCGGCGACGCAGTTTGCAGTCTACAACAACCTGACCTGTGAAAAGCGTCATGAGTTCTTTGAAGGCTTTGGCCACGAGGAGATTCAGGATTTTGACGATCTGATCATTCCGTTTTTCTGCAAGGGAGGGGAGGCTCATGTCTAAGTGCGAGAGCAATATCGATGAGCTGATTGTCCCCGAGCTTGCGGGGATTTCTGGGACGGTTTCGTCAAGGCTCGCAGAATATCGGGACTGGCGCGGTGATGTCCAAGCAGATGTTTCTGATTTAGAGACATGCGCTTCGAATCTTGAGATTCAAGGCCTGGCCATTACGGCGATTGACTTTGTTAACCCCTGCGCCCGTTACTCGGAGGCCTCCTTTGAGCTCGGTGACGATGCGATTCACGCTCGTTTGATCGAGCCTGTCGGTCGTGCCCGAGTATCTGAGCGCGTGCCGCTGTGCCTGATGTTCCACGACATCGATCGGCCTGTGCGCGGCTGGCATCACATGACGAGATTTGCCGCCATGGGGTATGCCGTCCTCGCGCTGGATGACGATGTTGCTGGTGCGGACGACCTGCGGCGGGGGATTTCTTCGCCCGCTTTTGTCGAGCGCGTCCGTTGGGGTTGCGCGCTGGCGAAGGTGGCGCGCAATCTTGATGGCATGGACCCCGACCGCATCTTTGCATGGGGCGAGGGTCTTGGCGGCGGAGTCGCGCTGGCGGTTTCTGCTCTGGACGAGCGGGGCCTCGTCTGCACGGCGGTTGCCAATCCGCTTCCTGGCGGCCTCGAGGCGCTGTCGTCTCGGGTGCGCGAATCGGTGCTCATGGGCACATCGCTTATGGATACCGTGAGCGATCCCAAGGATCAGTTTGCCGTATTCAACGGTCTTGAGTGTGACCGGAGGCATATCATCTATGCAAAATACGCTCACGAGCGCATCAATGCGTTCGAAAACGAAGTCGTCGACTTTTTTAACCAAACGTTCTACCCGTGTTCTTTGGCCTAGACGGCCTGGACACTGCCAACAAGAGTGGGTGGCATAGGGCCGCCCGCCAGACAGCTAAGGAGATTCTTGTGGCAACTCAGAAATTCACCGGCGTTATCCCTCCCGTCGTTGTTCCCGATACCGAAGATCACCAGCTCGACGTTGCCTCCTTTGAGCGCAGCATCAACCGCATGATCGATGCCGGCGTCGATGGCCTGTTCTTCTTGGGATCCTCGGGCGAGGTCGTCTTCTCCACCGACGAGCGCCGTCGCCAGATTATCGCCGAGGCCGTTCGTATCGTCGACCACCGCGTTCCCGTTCTGGTCGGCATCATCGATACCGAGACCGAGCGCATGATCGAGCACGGCAAGGTCGCCCAGGAGCTGGGCGCCGATGCCCTCGTCGCCACCTGCCCGTTCTATGCCCTGCAGGGCATGACCGAGGTCGAGGAGCACTTCCGCATCCTGCACGAGGAGCTCGACCTGCCCATCTTTGCCTATGACATTCCCGTGTGCGTCCACACCAAGCTCCCCTGGAAGCTCCTTGCCAAGCTCGGCGCCGAGGGCGTTCTGGCCGGCGTCAAGGATTCCTCGGGTGATGACATCTCGTTCCGCTACCTCGTTCAGGAGAACGAGAAGAACGGCCATCCGATGAGCATCCTCACCGGTCACGAGGTTGTTGTCGACGGCGCTTACCTTGGTGGCGCCGACGGTTCCGTTCCGGGTCTCGCCAACGTTGAGCCCGAGGGCTACGTGCGTCAGTGGAAGGCCGCCCAGGCTGGTGACTGGGCTACCGTCAAGGCCGAGCAGGATCGCCTCAATGAGATTTCGCACATCTGGGATGTCACCTCGGGCGTTCAGGGCTATGCCGGTGGCGTCGGCGCCTTCAAGACCGCTATGAACCTCATGGGTATCTTTGACAGCCCGACCATGCCGCGCCCGGTGAAGGCCATGACTGGCGAGAACGTCGAGGCGATTCGCAAGGTCCTTCAGGACAACGGTCTCCTGTAAAGCTTCCCCAGGCACCCGATCTTGGGGCTCAAGTGGTCGGGCGTGACCCATTAGGTCAACGCCCGACCACTTTCACCCCAACCTCGGGCACCTGGGAAACCTTTACCAAGTTGCGGCGATAACACCGCCTTCATTTCCTGTAGTTGTTATTTATCTCCTAAGGAGAGCGACATGGAGAACAAGTACGTCTGCTCTGTCGATATCGGCGGAACTAAGATCGCGACTGCCATCATGGAGTACCCGGCTGACGGCAGCGTGCCCCATCCCGTTTTTGAGGCCGAGGTTCCTACCGAGGCCCAGGAGGGCGGCGAGGCCGTCTTCCAGCGTATCGAGGCGTCCATCAAGGCTGCTCTCGAGGCGAATCCCGATGTCGAGGTCCTTGGCGTCGGTATCGGTGCCGCCGGCGTCGTCGATCCCAAGACGGGCGCCATCGCGTATGCCAACGAGATTATGCCCGGTTGGTCCGGCGTTCAGTTGGGGCCGCGTCTGCGCGAGGACCTCGGTCTTCCCGTTGCCGTTGTAGGCGACGTGCAGGCTCATGCTCTGGGCGAGGCCCACTGGGGCGTCGGCAAGGGCAAGTTCTCCGTCTTGTGTCTTGGCATCGGTACGGGCATCGGCGGAGCATATGTCGAGAACGGCCGCGTGATGCAGGGCTTCCATGGTGCTGCTGGCCATATGGGCCACATCGAGTGTTCGGCTGCCGCCGGCATTCCCTGCGCCTGCGGGCGTTCCGGCCATCTGGAGTCGGTTGCTTCGGGCACTTCCATTGGTCGTATGTACGATGAGCGCTTTGGCCGCGTCGACCCCAGCCGTCCTTCGGTCGGTCGCGATGTGAACGACCTGTGCCGTGCAGGCGACGCAAAGGCGACCGAGGTCATCCATGATGCCGGCTTTGCGCTGGGTGCCAGCTTGGGCTCGCTCGCTAACATCCTGGACCCTGAGGTCATCGTGCTTTCGGGCGGCGTGATTCACCAAGGTCCCGATTGGCGTTCGCGGACGTGGAAGGATTCGGTGCACGAGGGCTATGCCAGCCAGGCGCTCGATCCGCTTCAGGACACGCCGATCCTCATCGGTTCTCTGGAGGGCGATGCTCCGCTCATCGGTGCCGCTGAGCATCTTCTTGCCTCGTTGAAGTAAACGTATCTGCTGTAGGAGCCTCCCGAGACAACACGCCTCGGGAGGCTGTTCTGAGAAAGGTTGCAGCCTTATGACCGTCGATCCTTTGATTCAATCCCTGAAGGGCAAGCTCGTCGTGAGCGTTCAGGCGTATATGGGCGAGCCGCTTCGTACGCCCGAGACCATGGCTCAAATGTCTCGCGCTTGCGAGCTTGGCGGCGCCGCCGCCATTCGCTGTCAGGGCCTTGCCGACATTGCCGCTATTAAGGGTCGCTGTGAGGTTCCCGTCATCGGCCTGTGGAAGGATGGACACGAGGGCGTTTACATCACGCCGACGCTGCGTCACGCTCGCGCCTGCGTTGCTGCCGGTGCCGATATCGTGGCGATCGACGCCACCGATCGTCCGCGTCCCGATGGCAAGACCGTCGAGGATACCTTCCGCCCGCTGCACGAGGAGGGCGTGCTCCTGATGGCGGATTGTGCCACCATCGAGGATATTCGTCGTGCTGTCGACATGGGCTTCGACCTGGTGTCCACCACGCTTTCCCATGGTGTTGCCGCTATCGATTGCACCATGGCCGACGGTCCCGATCTGCCGCTCCTGCGCCAGGCGACCGAGGAGTTTCCCGGCCTTCCCATCATCTGCGAGGGCCGCGTGCACACGCCCGAGGAGGCTCGCGCTGCGATCGATGCTGGCGCCTGGGCCGTTGTCGTCGGCACCGCCATCACGCACCCCACGAGTATTACGAGTTGGTTCAAGGCTGCGCTTGAGGCGTAAGACAGGCCTCGTATCCGCTCGGGGCGGTATACTCAATATAGGCAATTGACCGCGCGGGATCCGGGTTGCTGGGTCCCGCGCTTGTTTTTGGGAGGCAGCACATGCAAAAGGGAGATGCCATGGATGCGGCGGAGCGCTCGGAGCGCATCCCCGATATCGTCATCATCACCGGAATGTCCGGATCGGGCCGCACACAGGCCATGCACGTGTTCGAGGACATGGGCTATTTTTGCATTGATAACCTACCTCCGCGTCTCATCGCCCAGCTTGCCGAGCTCGTCGGCATCAATACGGGCGTGGGCAGGCATCTCGCCGTCACCTGCGATTTGCGTAGCCAGGGACTGTTTGACGAGTTGCTCGATGCGGTCGCCGCGCTCGAAGAGCGCGAGATGAGCTGCGACATCGTGTTCCTGGAGGCTTCTGACGAGGTGCTGATTCGTCGCTACAGCGAAAATCGCCGCCGTCATCCCATTGCCAAGCCGGGGGAGACTACGGCCGATGCCATTCAGCGCGAGCGCCTTCAGCTGCGGGGCGTGCGCGATCGAGCCGATATGATTATCGACACGAGCCGCCTGCGCACCTCTGCCCTGCGCAACAAATTGCGCATGGCGTTCTCCGAGTTGTCCGACCAGCAGCTCATGGACGTTCACGTGTTCTCGTTTGGCTTTAAGCACGGTATGCCCGTCGAGGCGGACATTATGATCGACGTTCGCTTCCTGCCCAATCCGTTTTACGATCCCGAGATGCGTACCATGACCGGTCTCGATAAGAAAGTCTCCGACTTTGTTCTGGACCATCCCAAGACCCAGGAGTTCTGGAAGGCCTGGACGCAGCTGCTCGATACGGTGATGCCGGGCTATATCGCGGAGGGTAAGCCGCAGCTTTCTATCGCCATCGGCTGCACGGGCGGACAGCACCGTAGCGTCGCCATTGCCGAGGCCACGGCCCGTTACCTGGAAGGCGCCCAGTATCACGTGAGCATCTCCCACCGCGACCTGTCGCGCGCCAACACGAAGGCATAGGCCTGCATGTCGTTTACCGCTGAGGTGCGCGACGAGCTTGCGCGCTGCGAACCCGAATGTGAATACTGCGATTTGTCGACGCTTGCCGCCCTGACGCGTGTGAGCGGTACGCTTTCGTTGGCCGGCTCCGGGCGGTATCGTTTGACGGTCGCGACCGAGACGGGAGCCGTCGCGCGCACGATGATCACGCTGACGCATCGCATCCTTAAGCTCAAAACGGAATTCACCGTTCGTAAATCGGTCTTGCATAAGGTCCGTAACTATCTCATTACCCTGCCCGATCAACCCGACCTGGACAAGGCTCTGGTGCTGCTGGGTATTCTAGACCGCAGGGGAGGGCTCGTTGCTGGTGTTCCCCGACACATCGTTGCCCGTCCCTGCTGCAGGCTTGCCTACATCCGCGGCGCGCTCATCGCGGGCGGCTTCGTGGCCGATCCACGCGGCGATTTTCATTTGGAGATCGCGGTGCAGGGCGAGCAATATGCCAAGGGGCTTTGCGACCTGTTGGGGCAGATTGGGGTCCATGCTCGTGTTAATGCGCGGCGGGGGTCATATGCCGTGTACATTAAGAGCGCCGAGGAAATCGAGCATTTATTAAAGCTGATTGGTGCCAAGCGCAGCGTTGCCGAGATTGAGGAGGCGCGCGCGGTCAAGTTGGTTAAGAACGATGTGAACCGTCGCGTGAACGCCGAGCTCGCCAACCAGACCAGAAGCGCCGGTGCTGCCCAACATCAGCTTGCGCTTATCGATGAGCTCGAGCAGCGCGGCCTTCGCGATGCGCTTCCGGATGCCTTGGCGGTCTTTTGCGACCTGCGCGAGCGCTATCCCGATCTGTCGCTGCGTGATTTAGGGGAGATGGCTGACCCTCCCTTGTCGAAGTCGGCCCTCTACCATCGAGTTTTGAGGCTTGAAAAGCTCATTGAAGCAAACGGGTAGTTTAAAGTATCGACTTATATACGGATTTAGCTGCTATTTTATTCTTTAAAACGTTTTAACGTAAATTTGATTTTCAATTTCGAGCATTCTCGTGAAATTCAAGTCAAAAAAAAGGTATATTAGGCGAGTGGTTAGTTTGTGGGCCTCAACGGCGGGCGCTGTAGCTTGCGGGGGCCTTACGAAAGGAGACACAATGGCAGTAAAGGTTGCTATTAACGGCTTCGGTCGCATCGGTCGTCTGGCTTTCCGTCAGATGTTCGGTCATGAGGGCTCCGAGATCGTCGCTATCAACGACCTCACCTCTCCCGATATGCTCGCTTACCTGCTGAAGTACGACTCCACGCAGGGCAACTACGCTCGCGATCACGAGGTCGTTGCTGGCGAGGATTCCATCACCGTTGACGGCAAGGAGATCAAGATCTACAAGGAGGCCGACGCCAACAACCTGCCTTGGGGCGACCTCGACGTCGACGTCGTTCTCGAGTGCACCGGCTTCTACACCAGCAAGGCTAAGGCTCAGGCCCACATCAACGCTGGCGCCAAGAAGGTCGTCATCTCCGCTCCGGCCGGCAGCGATCTGCCCACCATCGTGTACAACGTCAACCACGAGACGCTGACCGCTGAGGACAACATCATCTCCGCTGCTTCCTGCACCACCAACTGCCTCGCCCCGATGGCCAAGGGTCTGAACGACTTCGCTCCCATCGTGTCCGGCATCATGACCACCATTCACGCCTGGACCGGCGACCAGATGCCGCTCGACGGCCCGCAGCGCAAGGGCAACAAGCGTCGTAGCCGCGCCTGCGCCGTCAACATCGTCCCCAACACCACCGGTGCTGCCAAGGCTATCGGCCTGGTTCTCCCCGAGCTCAACGGTAAGCTCATCGGTGCCGCCCAGCGCGTCCCGACGCCGACCGGCTCCATCACCAACCTCTACGCTGTCGTTGACAAGAAGGTCACCGTCGACGAGGTCAACGCCGCTATGAAGGCCTACGCTTCCACCATCTCCGAGACCTTCGGTTACAACGAGGACGACATCGTCTCCACCGACATCATCGGCGAGACCCACGGCTCCATCTTCGACGCCACTCAGACCATGTGCTCTGACCTCGGCAACGGCCAGACCCTCGTTCAGGTCACCTCTTGGTACGACAACGAGAACTCCTACACCTCTCAGATGGTCCGCACCATCAAGTACTTCGAGAAGTTCGTTGCTTAATTTAGCTTTTAGCGAATAGCTCGTTGAGCGTCTAAAGAAGGGCGCGGCCTCATAGGGCTTACACCCTAGGGTCGCGCCCTTTTTATAGGAAATCGTCTGCCGTAATGGGAGGCAGACACGTACGAAAGGTAGAAGCAAACATGGCCTTTACCAAGAAGACCGTCCGCGACATCGATGTCGACGGCAAGCGCGTTCTCGTCCGCGTTGACTTCAACGTGCCTATCAAGGATGGCGTCGTTGGCGATACCACCCGCATCAAGGCTGCCCTGCCCACCATCAACTACCTCGTTGAGCACAACGCTCGCGTCATCCTCATGAGCCACCTCGGCCGTCCCGATGGCACCGGCTTCCAGTCCGAGCTGTCCCTCGAGCCCGTCGCCAAGAAGCTCGCTGAGCTCTCTGGTCTCGATGTTGCCTTTGTCGCCGACACCTACGGCGAGAAGGCTGCTGAGGCTGTTGCCGCCGTCGAGCCGGGCAAGGTCCTCGTTCTCGAGAACGTCCGTTTTGACAAGCGTGAGAAGAAGAACGATCCCGAGATCGCCAAGAAGCTCGCTTCCTATGGTGACGTCTTCGTTCTCGATGCCTTCGGCACCGCTCACCGCGCCCAGGGTTCCGTCGTGGGCCCCGCCGCTTACCTGCCTGCCGTCGCCGGCTTCCTGCTCGAGAAGGAGGTCGACACGCTGACCGGCATCTTCGCCGAGCCCGAGCGCCCCTTCGTCGCTATCGTCGGCGGTTCCAAGGTTTCCTCCAAGATCGGCGTTCTCGATCACCTCATCGACTCCGCTGATACCCTGATCATCGGTGGCGGCATGGCCTACACCTTCTTCCTGGCTCAGGGTCTGACCGTCGGTCAGTCCCTCAAGGAAGAGGACTGGGTCGAGCGCGCCGGCGAGATGCTCAAGAAGGCCGAGGAGAAGGGCGTCAAGATCCTGCTCCCCATCGACAACCGCGTTGCCGATCACTTTGGCGAGGACGCTGTCCCCGAGGTTGTCGCTTCCGACGCTATCCCCGACGATCGTGAGGGCATGGACATCGGCCCCAAGACCGAGGAGCTTTACGCCGAGGCCGTCAAGGGTGCCAAGACCGTGTTCTGGAACGGCCCCATGGGCGTCTTCGAGTTCGACAACTTCGCTCACGGCACCCAGGCTATCGCCGAGGCTGTCGCCGAGGCCGACTGCACCTCGATCATCGGCGGTGGCGACTCCGTCGCAGCTGTCAACAAGTTCAACCTGGCCGACAAGATGAGCTGGATCTCCACCGGTGGTGGCGCTTCCATGGAGCTCGTCGAGGGTAAGGCCCTGCCCGGAGTGGAGGCGCTTCTCGATGCCTAATCGCACCCTTCTTATCGCTGGTAACTGGAAGATGAACAACGACGTCGCCGAGGCTGCCAAGCTCGCCGACGAGCTGGCTCAGGCTCTGCCCGAGGTTCCGGCTGGCGTCGAGGTGATCGTCTGCCCCCCGACCATTGACATCACCACGGTTCATGACCGCATTCAGGCTGCCCCCATCGCCCTCGGTGCACAGAACGTGTACTGGGAGGCCAAGGGTGCCTTCACCGGTGAGTCCTCTTGCGACATGCTCAAGTCCGCTGGCTGCACCTACTGCATCATCGGTCACTCCGAGCGTCGCGACTACTTCCACGAGACCGACGAGGACCAGAATAAGAAGGCCAAGGCCCTCGTTGCCGCCGGTCTTGTTCCCGTCTTCTGCTGTGGCGAGTCCCTCGAGGTCCGCGAGGCTGGTACCTATGTCGAGCACGTCGTGAACCAGGTCAAGGCTGGTCTCGAGGGTCTCGAGATCACCTGCCCCAAGCAGGTCGTCGTTGCCTACGAGCCCATCTGGGCTATCGGCACCGGCAAGACCGCTACCGCCGAGGACGCTCAGGAGGTCTGCGGCGCTATTCGTGAGACCCTCAAGGAGATGTTCGGCGAGGAGCTCGCCAACGGCATCCGCGTTCTCTACGGCGGTTCCGCTAAGCCCGGCAACATCGCCGAGCTCGTCGCCAAGCCCGACGTTGACGGCGCCCTCGTGGGTGGCGCTTCGCTCAAGGCTGCCGACTTCGCCTCTATGGTCGTTAAGGCAGGCGAGTAGGACATATGGCACAGCGTCATCTTCCTGCACTCCTGATCATCATGGACGGTTGTGGTTTGGCTCCGGCCGATGGCGAGAACGCCGTCGCCGCTGCCAAGACGCCCTTCCTTGATAGCCTGTACGCTCAGTATCCCCACACCACACTCGGCGCTTCGGGCGAGGACGTGGGCCTTCCCGACGGTCAGATGGGCAACTCCGAGGTAGGCCACCTCAACATCGGTGCCGGCCGCATCGTGTTCCAGGAGCTTTCGCGCATCAACAACGCTATCAAGGACGGCTCCATCGCCAAGAACGAGGTCTTCGTCAAGGCTATGGACGACGTCAAGGCTGACGGCAAGACTCTCCACCTCATGGGCCTTATGAGCCCCGGCGGCGTTCATTCTCACATGAACCACGTCGAGGCCCTGGTCAAGATGGCTGCCCAGCATGGCGTCAAGACCGTTCGCGTCCACGCCTTTATGGATGGCCGCGATGTCGACCCGCAGTCCGGTGCCGGCTTCATGAGCGAGTTCTGCGCCTTCCTGGCTAAGATCTCCGAGGAGACCGGTTGCGACGCTCGCGTTGCCACCGTTTCGGGCCGTTATTGGGCCATGGACCGCGATAACCGTTGGGAGCGCATCCAGCGTGCCTACGATGTCATGGTCAACGCGTCCGATGCCGATACCGACCCCGTGGCCGGTATCAAGGCCTACTACGAGAAGGATCCGCGCGGCGATGAGTTCGTCGAGCCCTTCGCTGCCCACAACGAGGGCATCCACGAGGGCGACGCGGCCATCTTCTTCAACTTCCGTCCCGACCGCGCTCGTCAGATGACCCGCGTGTTCACGGACAAGGAGTTCGACGGCTTTGAGCGCGAGCAGATCAAGCTTTCGCACTTTGTGACGATGACCGAGTACGATCCGACGTTTGACGTCGAGGTCGCCTTCCCCAAGACGTTCCCCGAGAACGTCCTGGCCGACGTTATCGCCGCCAATGGCCTGAAGCAGCTGCACACCGCCGAGACCGAGAAGTACGCCCACGTGACGTTCTTCCTCAACGGCGGCATCGAGGAGCCCAAGGAGGGCGAGGAGCGCGTGCTCGTCGCTTCTCCCAAGGTCGCTACCTACGATCTGCAGCCCGAGATGAGCGCTCCCGAGGTTACCGAGAAGCTCGTCGCCGCAATCAACGAGGATCGCGCTGATTTCTACATCGTGAACTTCGCGAACTGCGACATGGTTGGTCACACCGGTGTCTTCGACGCGGCCGTTAAGGCCGTCGAGGCTGTTGACGATGCTTTGTCCAAGGTTGTCCCGGCGATTCTCGCCAAGGGTGGCTTTGCGCTGATTACCGCCGACCATGGCAACGCCGATCACATGTTTGACGTTGCTTCCGACGGTTCCAAGCATCCGTTTACGGCCCATACCACCAACCGCGTGCCGTTCATCATCGTTAATGAGAAGGCACAGCTCACCGGTATCGAGGACGGCCGTCTCTCCGATATCGCTCCGACCATGCTCACCATGGCTGGTATTGAGCCTTCCGCCGAGATGACGGGCCGCGTGCTCGCCACCGAGGCCTAAGTGAAAACTCCAAGCGTTTTCATGCGAGGGGGTTGCCCAAATTCGGACGACCCCCTTTTTTGGTATTTCTGCCATTTCTACCCCGTCCCTAAATGGCAGGTGGGGGAGTGTTGGGGGTTGTGGTACAGTACTGGAGTTTGAATTGTTCTATTAAGGAGCTTATCTATGGGTCCGTTCCAGATTCTTCTGTTTGTCGTTTGGGCTGTTTCTGCCGTGGCACTGACGATTCTCGTTCTGATGCATTCCGGTAAGGGTACCGGCGTTTCGGATATGATCGCTAGCTCGCTGTATAACTCCAGCTCTGCCACGGGCGTCATGGAGCAGAACCTCGATCGCCTGACGGTAATTATGGCCGTCGTTTTTGCCGTGTGTGTCGTTCTGTGCATGTTCTTCTTCCCGCAGGGCATCGTCGGCTACTAAGCATCGGCGTTTATACGTTTGTAAAGGGTCCCGTATGTGCGGGGCCCTTTTTGTTTACAGACTTGTAACAGAGTCAAAATATCCCCACATACTTCGCCCAACTAAAGAAATTCTCGACCGTTAACCGGAATTAGCCCCAAATCGTGCATAAAATGCGCTACTGTATTGCAAAACGTTGGCCCGCATTGCATAACCAGCCATAACAGCGGACCGCGTTTGAATGGTTCGATTGGGCTGTCTCGACGTTGCCCGGCCGAATTCACTTTGTCCTATCTCATAAGGAGGATGGCATGGCTGATTCTATGTTCCACCAGCCCGTTATGGGTCGTCGCGCCTTTGTTGGCGGCACCCTCGCTGCGAGCTCCATGGCTTTTCTTGCCGCATGCGGCAAGAAGGGCGGCGACGCTTCCGGTTCTGAGTCCGGTTCGACGCTGAACTTCTACATCAACAACCCGGTCTGCATCGACCCCTACAACGTCCAGGAGGATCAGGGCACTCAGGTCGAGTACCAGCTCTTCGACGCTCTGACGGAGTACGACCCCGAGAAGGGCGAGATCGTTCCGCTGGCTTGCGAGTCCTTTGAGGCTAACGACGACGCCACCGAGTTCACCTTCAAGATCAAGAAGGCTAAGTTCCACAACGGTGACGACGTTACCTCCAAGTCCTTCAAGCTCGGTTGGGAGCGTCTAGTCAACACCAAGTCGGCCATCGCCACCGAGTACGGCCCTTCCGAGGTCTCCTATCACCTTTCCATGGTTGAGGGCTATGACGATCTGCTTGCCGGCAACGCTACCGAGCTCAGCGGTGTTACTTGCCCCGACGATGAGACCCTCGTCGTCAAGCTGTCTTCCGCTTACGCCGACTTCCCCTTCGTCGCCTCTCACCCGGCTCTGTCCCCGGTTCCCGAGTGCGCCGAGTCCGATGTCAAGAGCTTCTACCTTGCCCCGGTCGGTAACGGCCCGTTCATGATGGACGGTAAGTGGGAGGATGGCCAGGAGATCAACCTCAAGAAGTTTGACGATTACTATGGCGACAAGGCCAAGATCGATGGCATCCACTTCCAGGTCATCAAGGACATGGAGACCGCTTACAAGGAGTTCCAGGCCGGTAACCTCGATGTCTGCGACGTTCCCGTTGCTCAGATCGACGCCGCCAAGAAGGACCGTGGCGAGTCCAAGGACGGCTACACCATGGGTGACGGCGAGCATATGCTGCTCGGTGCCGAGCCTTCCACGTACTATCTGACCTGCAACACCACGGCCGAGCCGTTCAATAACGCCGACCTGCGCAAGGGCATCTCCCTGGCCATCAACCGTGAGGCCATCTGCAAGACCATCTTCAAGGGTACCCGTACCCCCGCCGACGGTATTGTTCCTCCGGGAATCGCCGGCTACAAGGAGGGCGCATGGGAGTTCTGCGCCTATGACGTCGACAAGGCTAACGAGTACCTCGACAAGGTCGCTCCCGCTGGCGCTAACGGCGATCGTGGCATTAGCGTGACCCTTTCCTACAACCAGGACGGTGGTCACAAGGAGATCATGGAGTCCATCATCGGCGACCTCGCCAAGGTTGGCGTTACCGCTGTCTCCGATACCCCTGAGTGGTCTGCCCTGCTCGAGCAGTATCAGAACTTCAACTATCAGTTCGGCCGTCTGGGCTGGATCGCCGATTACCCGATCATGGACAACTTCCTGTACCCGCTGTTCCACTCCGACTCCCTCGGTGGCGACAACCGCTCCGGTTACAGTAACCCCGAGTTCGATGCCAAGGTCGACGAGGCCCGCACCACGGTTGATGACGAGGAGCGCATCGCCAAGATGCGGGAGGCCGACGCCATGGTCGCTGCTGACTGCCCGGTTATCCCGGTGATGTTCTACACGCACACCATCGCTGGCTCTGACCGCGTCAAGCATCTCTATGTTGATCCGCAGAAGCACGCCGATTTGGGTACCGCCGAGCTCGCCTAAGGGTTTTGCAGCTTCCGTGAGGGTCAAGTATTTACGTAGACCTCATGGGAAACATACAGTTCTCCCTAACCTGGGGTAAACTGGCTGATGGTAATTTTGGGATGCCGGTCTGGCGATCGGCATCCCATTTAGGTTAATCCCTAGATAGGGGAGTGGTATGGGTAAGTACATCGTTAAACGTGTGCTTCAGTTCATCCCGGTGTTTTTGGGCGTTACGCTGATTCTGTTCGCCCTCCAGAATATCGTGCCGGGAGATCCGATCAAGCTGATCGGTGGAGACAAGGCTCTGTCCCCCGAGGTGGAGCTTCAGCTTCGCGTTCGCTATCACCTGGTCCAGACGGACGAGGACGGCAACGCGATCCTTGACGAGAACGGCGACCCCGTTCAAACGTCGCTCGTGGACCGTTACTTGTATTACATGAACGGCCTGCTTCATGGCGATCTGGGCAATTCGTACCAGCGCAAGCTGCCGGTTACGGAAATCTTTGCCCAGAAGTATCCGTATACGGTCAAACTTGCCGCGTGCGCCATCGTGCTCGAGGCAATCATGGGTATCGGTGCGGGTATCATTTCGGCGGTTAAGCGTTATTCCTTCTGGGATATTTTGGTAACGCTCACCACGTCGATTCTCGTTGCCGTCCCGGCCTTCTGGCTCGGTATGTTGCTGCAGCTGTTCTTTGGCGTCATTCTCAAGGACGCCACGGGCGGTGCATTCTCCATGCCGATCTCGGGTGCCGGCGGTTCCAGCTCTCAGTATCAGGATTGGATGCACTATGTGCTTCCGACCATTACGCTGGCTTCGGTTTCGACCGCTTATGCCGCCCGCATTATGCGCTCGCAGCTGCTTGACGTCATGAACCAGGATTACATCCGTACGGCAAAGGCCAAGGGTCTCTCCAATCGCGCGATCATTATCAAGCATGCGCTTAAGAATGCACTCATCCCCGTCGTTACCTATATTGGTGTCGACTTCGGCGGCATGCTTTCGGGCGCCATCCTGACCGAGACGGTCTTTAACTGGCCCGGCATCGGCTTCGAGGTCTACCGCGCCATTAGCATGCGCGACTGGCCCATCGTTATGGGCGGCGTTACGCTCATTGTTGTCGTCGTTATGGTGATCAACCTGCTCGTCGACATTAGCTATGCATTCCTCGACCCGCGCATCCGCCTTGGCGGTCCGTCGGATAAGGCCTAAGGGAGGTACGTCTCATGCAGGAAACTGATTCTCAGTCTCAGGAGCAGGCTACCGCCACCAAGGCCGCATCTGCTCCCGCCAAGTCCCGCACGCTGTGGGGCGACGCTTTTAAGCGTCTTCGTAAGAACAAGCTCGCCGTTATCGGTGTCTGCTGGATCATCATCGTTGTTGTGGTCGCCCTGACCGCCGATCTGTGGGCTAAGCCCTGGCTCGGCTCTCCTACGGCTTCTGACTCGACCACCATGGCCGAGACTTCGCTGCTGGCTCCGTGTGCCGAGCACCCGTTTGGCACCGACTCTCTTGGTCGTGACATTCTCGTCCGTGTTATCTACGGTGCACGCGTTTCGCTTTCCGTCGGTATTATGGCCACCGCCATCTCTACGGTGATCGGTCTGGTCATGGGCGCCCTGGCCGGTTTCTATGGCGGCATCTGGGATACGATCATCATGCGCTGTGCGGACATCTTCCTGGCGTTCCCGTACGTGCTGTTCGTTGTTGCCATGATTGCCGTTATCGGTCGTGGTCTTCAGAATGTCTTTATCGCCATCGGCATTCTCGGCTGGCCCTCGATTGCCCGTGTCTTCCGATCTGCGATCCTAACGGTCAAAGAGAACGATTATGTTGACGCCGCTCGCGCTATGGGTGCATCCGATGCGCGTATCGTTATGCGCCATATCTTCCCGAACTCCGTTGCTTCTATCGTGGTCTATGCGACCATGAACATTGGTGGCGCTATTCTGACCGAGTCTGCCCTGTCCTTCCTCGGCATGGGCGTTATCCCGCCTACGCCTTCGTGGGGCTCCATGATTCAGGACGGTCAGCAGTATCTTCTGACTGCTCCCTGGATGATGATCATGCCCGGTCTGGCAATTCTCTCGACGGTGCTCGCCTTCACCCTGCTGGGTGACGGTCTGCGCGACGCCCTCGACGTCAAGATGAAGGACGCATAAGGATGAAGAAGAACAAGAACTATGTGGACCTGAAGGACCAGCCGGTTCCCGAGGGCCAGCATCTGCTCGAGGTCGATGACCTTAAGATGTATTTCCACACCGAGGATGGCGTCGTTCGCGCCGTCGACGGTGTGTCCTACACGCTCGATCGCGGTGAGACCCTGGGTGTCGTCGGTGAGTCCGGCTCTGGTAAGTCCGTGACCGCCATGACCATCATGGGCCTCATCTCGATGCCTCCGGGAAAGATTGAGGGCGGCGACGTTCGCTACCGCGGTCGTTCGATCCTCGAGATGACCGAGGAAGAAATGCAACATATTCGCGGCAACGATATCGCGATGATCTTCCAGGATCCTATGACCTCCCTGAACCCGGTCTATAAGATCGGCAAGCAGGTGGGCGAGGGACTTCGTCTGCACCGTGGCTACTCCAAGCAGGAGGCGCTCAAGCGCGCCACCGAGCTCTTGGACCTCGTGGGTATTCCAGAGCCCGAGAAGCGCGTCAACGAGTATCCGCACCAGTTCTCCGGCGGTATGCGTCAGCGTGTCATGATCGCCATGGCTCTTGCCTGCGATCCCGATATTCTGATTGCCGACGAGCCCACGACGGCTCTGGACGTTACCATCCAGGCTCAGATTATTGAGCTCATGCAGGAAATGCAGGAGAAGAACGGC
The DNA here is from genome assembly GCA_027673765.1 of Coriobacteriaceae bacterium AM113-163. Classification (GTDB taxonomy): domain Bacteria; phylum Actinomycetota; class Coriobacteriia; order Coriobacteriales; family Coriobacteriaceae; genus Collinsella. The sequence continues at coordinate 113,445 of JAQDWB010000007.1, read as the reverse complement.
AACGCCATCATCATGATTACTCACGACCTGGGCGTTGTCGCCGACATGGCCGACAAGATCATGGTTATGTATGCCGGCCGTCCCGTCGAGTTCGGTACTGCTGACGAGATCTTCTATGAGAGCCGCCATCCCTATACTTGGGGTCTTATCCGTTCCATCCCGGAGCAGGCCATCGATGAGAAGAAGCCGCTTACGCCGATTCACGGCAATCCGCCCTCGCTCATGAACCTGCCTGAGGGCTGCGTCTTCTCCCCTCGTTGCCCCTATGCGACTGACAAGTGCCGCAAGCAGCGCCCCGAGCGCGTTGTCACCGAGTCCGGCCACTATTCTGCGTGCCATTATTCCGGTGACCCCGAGTTCCTCAAGAACGCCCCTGAGACGTCCCGCACGCGCAAGGATTCCAAGAAGGGAGGCGAGGCGTAATGGCAGATACCAACGAGCGTACTCCACTGCTGAAGGTCGAGCACCTCTCTAAGGAGTTTCCCGCTGAGTCCGGCATGTTCGCCAAGCGCTTCTCCAAGCGTGTCGTCTCTGCTGTGAATGACATTTCGTTCGAGATTTATCCGGGCGAGACCTTTGGCCTGGTCGGCGAGTCTGGTTGCGGTAAGTCCACCACGGGCCGCACCATCATGCGCCTGACCAAGCCGACGGCAGGCAAAGTGTTCTTCCAGGGCAAAGACGTTGCCGAGATGAGCAAGCACGAGATCAAGGATATGCGTCGCGAGATGCAGTTCATCTTCCAGGACCCCTATGCTTCGCTCAACCCTCGTATGACCATCGGCGAAATTGTTTCTGAGCCCATGACCATTCATGGCGTGGGTACAAAGGAAGAGCGTATCGAGCGCGTCCGCGAGCTGCTGGACGTCGTCGGTCTGAACCCCGAGCACATCAATCGCTATCCGCACGAGTTCTCGGGCGGCCAGCGCCAGCGTGTCGGCATTGCCCGTGCATTTGCGCTTAAGCCCAAGCTGATTATCTGCGACGAGCCGGTTTCCGCTCTGGATGTGTCCATTCAGGCCCAGGTTCTGAACCTGCTGAAGGAGCTCCAGGACAAGTTCGGTACGGCTTATCTCTTCATTGCTCATGACCTCTCTGTCGTACAGCATATTTCCGACCGTGTTGCCGTTATGTACCTGGGCAAGATGGTTGAGGTTTCGGACTGGAAGACGCTCTACAGTGAGCCGCACCACCCGTACACGCAGTCGCTGCTGTCTGCTGTGCCGGTGCCCGATCCGGATATCCAGAAGACTCGTAAGCGCATCATCCTTGCCGGCGACCCGCCGTCACCGCTGGATCCGCCGACCGGTTGCCGTTTCCACACGCGCTGCCCGATCGCGCAGGGTATCTGCTCCGAGAAGCTACCTGAGTTTAAGGAAGTCGCACCGGGCCACTGCTGCGCCTGCCACTTCGCGGAGCCGTTCCCGATCAAGGAATCGCACATCGACCTGTAGCTGGTTGTTATCGTCCGGGCCCGCCTGGTGTTACTTTTCAGAACATCCTCGGACATGTCGGAAGCCCCGCTGCGCGCTACGCGCTGCGGGGCTTCCTCCGTCCTGCGGAATGTTCTGAAAAGCAACACCAGGGCGGGCCCTGCGTTAACGCGGCAGAGGGGAGTGAGATTCCTTGATCGCTCACTTAATCTAATAGGAAAGTTGGTGAGGCCGGAGCTTTGGCTCCGGCCTCACCATATAAGGGCTCGGCAAAGCCGAGCCACCAAATTTGTATCAGCCCCCAGAACATGTTTGAGAACTGTGCCTGGAGTATGTGTTGGTAGGCCCCGAATCGGTGCTGCCTCCCGGCGCATTCCGCAGGGGGAGCGATATTTTGCAGCACGAAGTGCGTAGCAAAATATCGCTCATGCCCGAGGACGCGCCGGGAGGCAACACCGATTCGGGGCCGGACATACAGATCTACCTGCGCATCTACAAATTCGTAAACTTTTTTCAAAAAAGTGCTTGCACAGTTCTCGAATCATAGGTTATTATCTTCCTCGTTGAACGCGCGGGTTCAACAAAACGAACCGCGAATCAACAACATAGCATGTCGGAGTGGCGGAATTGGCAGACGCGCTAGCTTGAGGTGCTAGTGACCGCTTTTTGGTCATGCGGGTTCAAGTCCCGCCTCCGACACCATCGCATCTGAGAAGCCTCTTCGGAGGCTTTTTTGTTACCGATAGACGGTGGGGTCCACGATGGAAACGCTTGAACGCAACGAGTGGGCAGACGTTGCCCAACTAGTCGAGATCACGAGCGATGCTGTCATCATCTGCGAACTCGACGGAACCATTCTGCATGTGAATAATCGCTTACTTGGTTTGATGTGCGAGGAACGCGCCGACGTCATCGGTGGAGATGTTAAAGACGTCCTGTACTCGTCCGCTTTTGAACGTGCGACGGAACATCGTCTGCCATTTGAAACTGATGGCTCCGAGAACGAACTGATGCTCAAGCTAAGTGACGGCTCTTTTATCCCCGTCTTGGTTCGTGCGGGCTCCGTAACGCCTCCACGCATCTTTGGGCGCCGTGCACCACGTGTCCTGGTGGCGCTTCACAGTATCGAGGAACAGTATTCTCACGACCGTCAACTCAAGCGTGCGTTATCGGAGCTTAGAGTGGCGAACAAACGTCTCTCTGGCACGCTCTCGGTCATTATGAGCACTGTGGGCTCCGATGAGTTGCCCAGCCTGCTTGATACCGTTTTGAACCAGCTTGTAGGAACGCTCGATGCTTCGGGTGCCGCTATCTATTTTTCTGAGAGCGGCGGTTTTAAGCTACGCGGTGTTTCCAAGGAGCTGTACGATAGCTACCTGCCCGAGTTTTTGCCGTATGGCGCTGGCATTCCGACGTATGTTCTTCGCGAGTCGCGTGCCTGTCGCTTGTCGATTCAACAGGACCTTGAGGGCGATAGGGCCGCCTCCGGTATGTTCATGGACTTGGACAATCGTTCTAAGCACCTGTTGCGCGTGCAGGATATGCCTCCGTACCGCAGCGAGATTTGTCTTCCCGTTTTTTACGGTACGCAGATCCTTGGCGTGCTGGAAGTTGGTTGGAAACGCCCCCAGGCACCGCTCGCCTATGACGTTAATGTACTCGAGGTCATTTGCGATTACCTGTCTATCCAGCTGGTCGGCATGGCATCGAGCCTTCGCTCTCGTCGTACGGCCGAGCTCGGCCGCTCGCTCAATGTCTTACGTGATGAGTTGTTTACCTTTCTAGACGATTCCGCCGCGGCTACCCAGGCGGTATCGTCCGAGATCTGCAATATGCTCAACTGCCATTTTTGTCCTGTTGAGTATGACGCCAGTCTGGACTCCTACGTCATAGATTTTGAAGGCGGCAGTCGCGTTGTTTTGCCGGACGATCCCGAGAAGCTATTCTTTTCCACGACGGCGCCGGCGGCACGTCTGGGGGCTGGCCCTGATGGCTTTGAGGCATCTGTTTTGGGCGGCACGAGTGCCGAGGACCTTAAACACGTCCGTATAACTCGCGTTGACGAATCGATGCCTATGGGAGGCTGGCTTAGGGCGCATGGTCTGCCTTGTCAAGGTCTCTACGTCGACTCCGGCATCGAGGCGGGGCGCCCGCGCTCTGAGGGTGATGGCAAGCACAGTAACGACGCGATTGTTCCTGCTTCTGTTGCGAAGAGCCCGACTACGCGCGCGCTGCTGCTTCGTGATGGTAGCCAAGAGCCGATTGATGACCTCGAATATGACTACTTGGTGCACTTGGCGCATGACTTTGAACTGATCTACGAAGGCGAATCTCAAAAGCGCGAGGAGCGCCATATCGCTCAGACCCTTCAGATTGGCATGAGAAATTCCCTGGGGGATGTTCCGGGTATCGCAACCGATTCGGTGTACCTGTCTGCCACGAATTCGGCGTTGGTCGGCGGCGATTTCTATACGCTCATCCGTCTTCCCGACGATTGCGCCGTCATGATTCTGGGCGATGTGTCTGGCAAAGGCATTGAGGCTGCATCGATGTCCGCGCTCGTCAAGACGGCCCTGACGGCATATGCCTGGGAGGGCGCTGGACCGGCCCGCATGGCACGCTCCCTTAACAGCATGCTCATGGGCTTTTCGAGGGTCGAGACGTTCGTGACGGCCTTTATCGCCAAGATTGACCTTAAAGCCGGACGCGCAACGTATTGTTCGGCGGGCCATCCTCCGACCATGGTCATCAGGCCAGAGTCGATGCCGCTGGGTGGCGGCGAGGCCCGTGGGGGGGAGGTCGAGCTGCTTGGATGCCAATCGGGGGTAATCGGTGCCTTTGAGAGCATGGTATACGAGACAGGCGTGTTTACGTTCGCTCCTGGTGACATGCTATTTATGTACACCGACGGAACAATCGAAGCGCGTGACCGCTCGGGTGCTTTCTTTGGCGAGCAGCGCCTTCGCGACCTTCTGCTCTCTGTCTCGGGTGAGGGCGTGTCGGGCATTTGCGGCAAGGTCTTGGGCGAGCTTGACCGATTTACCGAATCGGCGCTGGACGATGACATTGCATTGGTGTCCCTTGAGTTTTTACGGGGTCGTTCATAGACGACGCTGGGCGGGCTGAATCCGTACGGTTGGGGAAACGAATGCATCGAGTGGGCTTTTTTGGGGAACCATGGTCGTATGAATGAGTGGAATGACATAGCGGTTTTGACGCCACCAGGCGATATCGACATCGCCACGGTGCCTGCGCTGCGTCGGCGGTTGGATGCTTTGATTGGCCGCGGCGTGCGTCGTGTCGTCATCAACTGTCAGGCTGTTAGCTTTATCGATTCGACGGGCCTGGCATTCCTGCTTACGCGCGCTCGTGAGCTCATGAGGCGAGAAGGCCTGCTTTCGCTCGTCAATGCATCAGGTGGAGTTGTTCGCTTTTTGGAGATTGCTCGGCTTGTCGATATCCTTCATGTCGCGGGGCCGGCACGGGAGTCTATTCCCGCCATTCCGGTGGGGGAGCTGCCTCGCTGGAGTAAGAGCGTCGAGGTCCGTCAGGGTATCGAGAATCTTCCATACTACCGACATCGCATCGCCGAACTCCTTGAATCGCTTCCGTTGCGCCGTGACGAGCGCTACGATGTCGCATTGGCGTCGGGGGAGGCGCTGGGTAATGCCTATGACCATGCGGGCGGTATCGGCTGCGTCCTGACGGTTCAGGCCTATAGCGATCGCGTTGTGGTTGAGGTGCTTGATCGAGGTGCCGGCTATTCTATCGATGAAACGAGCGAACCGGTCGCATCAGAGGAGCGCGGCCGTGGTATCAAGCTTATGCGTATGCTCGTCGATAACGTGGAGGTTGCTCGTCGTACGGACGGCGCCGGCACGCGCGTGCAGATGGTGAAGCTGTTTAGCGGAGCGCTGGAGTCGTGTGCCTAGCCAATCGCTTTAGCGCGTTTAGCTACTAAGAACATGCGGCAGACAAGTTTTTTGAAAAAAGTACTTGCGTCTTTTGGACAACTCGCGTAAATTAATAACCCGCAAGCGGACATGGCTCAGTTGGTAGAGCACAACCTTGCCAAGGTTGGGGTCGCGGGTTCGAGCCCCGTTGTCCGCTCCATTGCATTTCCGGACCGTTTAGGCGGTCCTTTTTCGGCGAAGTGGCCAAGTGGTAAGGCAGAGGCCTGCAAAGCCTTTACCCCCGGTTCGAATCCGGGCTTCGCCTCCAGGCAGCATCCGGGCGCTCCGGCGCCCGTTTTGTTTTACATATGCGGACATGGCTCAGTTGGTAGAGCACAACCTTGCCAAGGTTGGGGTCGCGGGTTCGAGCCCCGTTGTCCGCTCCAAACGCAGCAGCCCGACTACTACGGTAGCCGGGCTTTTTCGTACCCGTCGCTTGGGCTCGAACCCGAGAGGGAGCGAGCGTTTGGGGCGTGGCTGTGGCGTTGTTTGCCGCGAATGTCCGCTTTGGGCGTATCATCGTGGGCATCTCGCAAAACCTCGTTGCAAGGGAGACTCATCCCATGGCTACAGAAAAGTCCTCTTCGCGCCCATGGATGTCCGATGCCGCGATTTATCAAATCTACCCGCGCTCGTTTAAGGATTCGACTGGTTCGGGTCTGGGCGATATCGCGGGCATTACCCAGCAGATGGACTATCTTGAGCGGCTGGGTATCGAGGCCATCTGGCTGAGCCCGTTTTACCCATCGCCTCTTGTTGATGGCGGCTATGATGTGGCGGACTACTGCGATGTCGACCCACGTCTCGGCTCGCTTGACGACTTCGATGACATGATCGCTGCGGCTCACGCGCACGGCATCAAGGTCATCGTCGACATCGTGCCCAACCATTCGTCCAACCAGCACCCCTGGTTCAAAGCCGCTCTTGCCGCCGGCCCCGGATCGCCCGAGCGCGCCCGTTATATCTTCCGCGATGGTCGCGGCGAGCACGGCGAGCTGCCTCCCACCAATTGGAATGCCAACTTTGGCGGCCCCGCCTGGACGCGCGTCGCGGACGGTCAGTGGTATCTGCACATGTTTACGCCCGAGCAGCCGGACTTTGACTGGTCGTGCCCCGAGGTTCACGCGTTCTTTTGTGACGTCCTGGCGTTTTGGAGCGATCGAGGCGTCGATGCCTTTCGCATTGATGTGGCGCACGGTCTCGCCAAGGATCTCGACCGCGATGACCTCGACCGGTGGCATCTCGCCGAGGGCGATGACATGGTTGAGGACGGCACCCATCCGCTGTGGGACCGCAACGAGGTCCACGAGATCTATCGCGAGTGGCGCCGCGTGTTCGACCGCTATGATCCGCCACGCAGCGCCGTTGCCGAGGCGTGGGTGCTGCCCGAGCGCCAGTATCTCTACGCGCGTCCCAGCGAGCTTGGCCAGACATTCAACTTTGAGTTTGCCAAGGCCACTTGGACCTATGATGACATGCACGCTGCGATCGAGGAGGGCTTGAAGGCAGCTATAGAATCCGATTCCGCCTCGACCTGGGTGCTCTCCAACCACGACGTGCCGCGCGTGGCGACGCGCTATGCCCTGCCGCAGATCAAGGCGACGCGCTACCACCAGATTGCGCTCGACTGGCTCTTACGCGACGGGTCGTCTTATGACGAGGACCGCGAACTCGGTGAGCGCCGCGCGCGGGCGGCCCTTTTGCTTGAGCTGGCGCTTCCGGGCTCGGCATACGTGTATCAGGGTGAGGGGCTCGGCCTTTTTGAGGTGGCTGACATTCCGTGGGCTGCACTCGAAGATCCCACTGCGACCAATACGCACGGACCGAAGCGCGAGAAGGGGCGAGACGGCTGTCGTGTGCCCCTGCCGTGGGTGGCGGCGGACGATCCCGCGCGGGGCGGATCGTTTGGGTTTTCGCCGGCGGACGCCGATGCGGCGCCCCATCTGCCGCAGCCTGCATGGTTTTCCGATTACGCTGCCGATAGGGAAGAAGCGGACCCGACATCGATGCTTGCGCTCTATCGTGACGCCCTCTGGCTACGGCGCAAGCTGCGCGGGTGCGCCAACGATCTTAAGTGGCTTGATCTTGACGGGCACACCGGTCTTGCGGATGGTGCCGAGGGCGCTGAGGGCGGCGTCATCGCCTATCGCCGCGACAACGGCTGGGCGTGCGTGACGAACTTCGGTGCAGCACCCGTGGAGCTGCCGGCGGGCAGGGTCCTGCTCACCTCATCACCGCTTGCAGACGGCAGACTTGCGCAGGACAGCTCTGCCTGGATCATGCTCGCTGAGTTGTAGGGGGCCTCTTGCGGCGAGTTTGCGTTTGCTCGCGCTTTCCGTGGTGGCTGATGTCTTCGCGAGGTTCGAGAGGGCGTCGCAAAACTTTTCAAAAAAAAGTTCTTGCATAGGATGCGGGTATCACGTAAGATTAATCCTCGT
>JAQDWB010000007.1:0-105614 GCA_027673765.1 Coriobacteriaceae bacterium AM113-163 | reverse complement strand
CAGGGGGAGAGCGCTTCCCTGACACGGAAGAGGTCAGAAGTTCAAATCTTCTAACGCCCACCAAATGTTCGCAGCCCAGAGGCTTAGCCTCTGGGCTGTTTTGTTTTGCTCGCCAAATGGGTCGCCAAATACGTCACCAAATTTCGAGTTTTTTGATCTTCTGGGATGCTTCTCAGTAGTCATCCGAGAAAACTCTCATCTTCTCTGTTTGCATACACATATCTTTCAAGGATTCGTGCCGCGGTTACATGGGGCTCGGCAAGGCACGACCGCAACATGTTGGTCAAGCATAATCTTTTGGATTCTTTTGGCGTGAGCGGCTTGGTTTTGGTAGGATTTGTCAGCGGCTTGACTAAGGGGGTTTTATAACTGCCATGCAGGTAGCCGTGTTGGTAACGTTTTACCGACTTGCCAAGAACCCCTCATAATTAATGCGTCTGCAAAATGACCAATTGCTTTGACCTGCTGAAACACTATATGTTGTGTTTGAACTAAAAAAAGAATACAGGATATAGATGCCTCTTTGTCGTATGATAGATGGCGGACAGAGAACGAGGACCTTATTTGCCCCATTTGGATAGATCTTTGAGCCGCTTGATCGGCCGCGAGGATTGTCCGCATGAGGACCTATGGTTTATCGAGAACACAGATTGCGCGACGGCGCCGCAAGACAGGGGCAAGCCCTGCCGGGCATCGTTTGGCTCTGAAGCGCAATGAGACTACGACGCGAAAGAGGCAAGAGGATGAAGATCATCAAGCGCAGCGGCACCGAGGTTGTCTTTGACATCGATAAGATCGTCAATGCGATTCGCGCCGCAAACTTGGAGGTCGAGGAGAGCTCTCGTCTAACCGACCGCCAGGTGGTTTATGCGGCGCAAAACGTCGCCGAGGCATGCGAGAACGCGGGCCACACCGTTTCGGTCGAGGAGATCCAGGATTTGGTCGAGGACGAGATCATGCGTCTCGACTGCTACGAGGTCGCCCGCCACTACATCATCTATCGCTATGTTCAGAGCCTGAAGCGCCAGAAGAACACGACCGATGACAAGATCCTGTCGTTGATCGAGTGCAATAACGAAGAGGTCAAGCAGGAGAACTCTAACAAGAACCCGACCGTCAACTCCGTTCAGCGCGACTACATGGCCGGCGAGATTTCCAAGGACCTGACTCAGCGCGTGCTGCTGCCCCAGGAGATCGTGGATGCCCACAACGAGGGCCTGATCCACTTCCACGATTCCGACTACTTTGCCCAGCACATGCATAACTGCGACCTGGTGAACCTGGAGGATATGCTCCAGAACGGCACCGTTATCTCGGGCACGCTGATCGAGAAGCCGCATAGCTTCTCGACTGCCTGCAACATCGCGACGCAGATTATCGCCCAGGTTGCTTCTTCCCAGTACGGCGGCCAGTCTATTTCGCTGACCCATCTCGCCCCCTTTGTTGAGGTGAGCCGTCAAAAGATTCGCGGCGAGGTTGCCCGCGAGCTCGAGGAGCTCGGTGTTTCGGCATCTGCCGAAAAGGTCCGTGAGGTCGTTGAGGACCGTCTGCGTGACGAGATCCGTCGCGGCGTCCAGACGATTCAGTATCAGGTCGTGACCCTTATGACCACCAATGGCCAGGCGCCGTTCGTGACGGTCTTTATGTATCTCAATGAGGCCCGTACGCCCCAGGAGAAGCACGACCTTGCCATGATCGTGGAGGAGACGCTTCGTCAACGCTATGAGGGCGTTAAGAACGAAGCCGGTGTGTGGATTACCCCGGCATTCCCCAAGCTTATCTATGTACTCGAGGACGATAACGTTCACGAGAATTCCCCGTACTTCTACCTGACCCAGCTGGCTGCCAAGTGTACCGCCAAGCGCATGGTGCCCGATTACATCTCCGAGAAGAAGATGCGCGAGCTCAAGCTGTCGAAGGGCGAGACCGCCGGCAACGGCGATTGCTACACCTGCATGGGTTGTCGCAGTTTCCTGACGCCCGACCGCTCGGGCAACGGCTTTAACAATGTCGCCAACGCGCTGAACTATGACCCGACCAAACCTAAGTACTATGGCCGCTTTAACCAGGGTGTTGTGACCATCAACCTGCCCGATGTCGCGCTGAGCTCGCATCAGGACATGGACAAGTTCTGGAAGATCTTCGACGAGCGCCTTGAGCTGTGCCACCGTGCTCTGCTGTGCCGTCATGAGCGCCTGATGGGCACGCTTTCTGACGCTGCACCGATTTTGTGGCAGTACGGCGCCCTCGCTCGTCTGAAGAAGGGCGAGACGATCGACAAGCTGCTCGTGGGCGGCTATTCCACCATCAGCCTGGGGTATGCCGGCCTGTATGAGTGCGTCAAGTACATGACGGGCCACAGCCACACCGAGAAGGAAGGCACGCCGTTTGCCATGGCCGTCATGCAGCGCATGAACGACAAGTGCGCCGAGTGGAAGGCCGAAAGCGATATCGACTTCTCGCTGTACGGCACCCCGCTTGAGTCGACGACCTACAAGTTCGCCAAGTGCCTGCAGCGTCGTTTTGGCATTATCCCGGGCGTGACGGACAAGGGCTATATCACCAACAGCTACCACGTCCACGTGTCCGAGGAGATCGACGCATTCGACAAGCTTAAGTTTGAGGGCATGTTTCAGCAGCTTTCGCCGGGCGGTGCTATCTCCTACGTCGAGGTTCCCAACATGCAGGACAACCTCAAGGCTGTCATTCGCGTGATGCAGTACATCTACGACAACATCATGTACGCCGAGCTCAACACCAAGAGCGACTACTGCCAGGTGTGCGGCTACGATGGCGAGATCAAGATTGTTGAGGACGATGGCAAGCTGGTGTGGGAGTGCCCCAACTGCGGCAACCGCGACCAGGAGAAAATGAACGTCGCTCGTCGTACGTGCGGCTACATCGGTACCCAGTTCTGGAACCAGGGTCGAACCGAGGAGATCCGCGACCGCGTGCTGCATCTCTAATAACCATCCCAGGCTGCCCTGTAGCGAGGCCCCGGACCTTTACTCGCTATTTCGGACAGTCCTGGCTCACGACGGAAGCGCCACTGGCGCCTCCTGTTCGTGCGGAACTCATATCGAGCAAAGGTCCGGGGCCTCGCTACAGGGCAGCCAAGTTGATGTAGCTGGGATGCAGCGCGCAGTCTGCTCACTCCTCGAAGTTCTTAGCGGAAATAATTCGAGTTGCAGCTGCGATTTACTTGCGATGGTGGTTGAGCCGCAACCCAGTTTTTATTGGACCTCGAACCCTATGCTCGATGTTCGCTTCGTTCATTGAGTTACCCTTTGCATGAGGCCGGGACATATCGTCCCGCCCGCAGTTTCGCAGGCCGCAGGCCGAGAATGTTTGAGGACGGGATGATATGTCCCGGCCTCCCGGGAGAGTTACCTATGAACTACGCGAACATTAAGTATTTCGACATTGCTGATGGAGAAGGCGTTCGTACTTCTCTGTTTGTAAGCGGGTGCCGTCGTGGGTGCAAGAATTGCTTTAACTCTGTTGCGTGGGACTTTGCTGCGGGTGAGCCGTTCAATCGTGCCGTCGAGGACAAGATTATCAAGAGTCTCGATCATCCCTTTATCGATGGTCTGACGATTCTGGGTGGCGAGCCCATGGAGCCCGAGAATCAGGCGGGGCTCGTTGAGTTTGTCGAGCGTGTTCGCGCGGCCTATCCAGTGGGGTCGGGGAAGACCATTTGGTGCTTTACCGGTGACGTGCTCGAGGAGCTTATGCCGGGTGGTCGTCATCATACCGAGGTGACGGACCGCATCCTTGCCTGCCTTGACATGCTGGTGGACGGCCCGTTTGTTCAGGACCTGTACGATATCTCGCTGCGCTTTAGGGGTTCGAGCAACCAGCGCGTGATCGATATGAACGCTACGCGCGCCCGTGCTGAGCGCGAGGGCGTTGCGCTTTGTGATGCGGTTGAACTTTGGCGTGATGATCCGGTCTATTCGACCCATACTATGTAGCTTGTGGTCGATGCCGGAGGGCGTGGTACCATAGCGCGAACGTGAAATCGGAAAAGTGAGGCCCAGATGGTCGATCAGGAAAAAGTCGAGGCCGCCATTAAGCTGTTGCTTGAGGGCATAGGCGAGGACCCAACTCGTGAGGGCCTGCTGGAGACCCCGGCGCGCGTTGCCCGTATGTATGGTGAGATCGCCGGCGGTATGGACCAGAGTGCCGAGGAACACCTGTCCAAAACCTTTGCCGTCGCTTCGAACGATTTGGTTATCGAGCGCGACATCACGTTCTACTCGCTGTGCGAACATCATCTGCTGCCGTTTTATGGCAAGGCCGCCATTGGTTATATCCCTAACGGTCGGGTGGCTGGGCTTTCCAAGCTCGCCCGCACGGTTGAGGTTTATGCCCGCCGTCTGCAGCTGCAGGAGCAACTGTGCGCACAGGTTGCCGATGCCCTCATGGATTATCTCGCTCCCCAGGGAGCGATTGTGTTGATGGAGGCCGAGCATATGTGCATGACGATGCGTGGCGTGCAAAAGCCCGGCACCAAGACCGTGACGCTTGCTCGCCGCGGCGTCTTTGAGACCGATCCCGCGCTCGAGGAGCGTTTCTTTAGGATGCTGGGCCGCTAACCATGAGAGTCGTCAACGACTTTACATCGAAGACCGATGAGGGGACGTCGCGTCGCGGCTTTATGGCTTCGGGCCTGGCCCCCTTTGGTGCCATGCCTCGCATTGATTACATTTGTGCCAACGGGCTGTTCCGGCGGCACCTGGGCAACATCGTACAGTTGGAATCGGGGCGCATCTTCTGCCGCCACGGTATTGACCATCTGCTCGATGTCGCGCGCATTATGTGGATCAAGAATCTCGAGGAGCAGCTCGAATTTGACCGCGAGGTCATCTACGCCACAGCACTTCTTCACGATATCGGCAAAGATGAACAGTATGAATCGGGTATATCCCATGATGTTGCAAGCGAACGCGTCGCTGATGCGATTCTCGGCGGCATGCCCGATGACGTGGCGTTTGAGCCGGCCGATGCCGCAGCCATTAAGACGGCCATTCTGGGCCATCGAAAGCTGCGCGTGAACAGCCAACCGCTTGAGCGTCTGCTCTATGCAGCCGACAAAGCGTCGCGTGCCTGCTTTGCATGCCCCGCGCGCAACGCTTGCAACTGGAGCGATGATAAAAAGAACCTGTCGATTCGCGTGTAGTTAGTTTGCGCGGTCGGGGTTCTAAACGAAGGAGACGATTGCGTTGAGTAACAAGAAACTGCCCGAGAATGCAACCAAGACCGAAGGCGCCGAGCTCGCCCGCCGTGGAAGGGGCGAAATATCCACCGCAACGGCGGTGCCTCACGTGAGCTATGACGATTTGCGCCATGCCGATCGTATTGTCATTGACGGCCTGGAGGTTTTTGCCAACCATGGCGTGTATCCCGAGGAGAACGCGCTGGGTCAGAAGTTCATCGTTTCTCTGGTGCTCTATGCCGACCTGCGCGCGGCGGGGGAGCACGATAACCTGGACGCCTCGATTGACTACGGCTCGGTGTGCCACGATGTCGATGGCTATCTGCGCGAGCATACGTTTAAGCTCATCGAGGCGGCAGCCGAGGGGACGGCCCAGATGCTGCTGCGCCGTTATCCCTCGCTGCTTGGTGTGCGCATAAAGCTCGATAAACCGTGGGCGCCTGTCGGCTTGCCGCTGGCAAGCTGCGGCGTCGAGATCGAGCGCGTGCGCTAGTCGACGCTAGAGCTTGTTGAGGGGTGGCTGCTTGAGCCGCTGAGACAGTGCTCTATTGTTGGGACAGTACGTGTCGAGCAGGGCGTGAAAGCGCTGATTGTGGCTCGGCTCGAGCAGATGGACGAGCTCGTGGGCGACAACCATGTCGAGGCATTCGACAGGGTAGGCGGCGAGCTCGCGCGCGATGCGAATGGCGCCGGTTTTGGGTGTGCAGGAGCCCCAACGCGTTTTCATGCTGCGCACGGAGACGCGGGCCACGGTGACGCCCATTGCGATTTCGTACGCGTGCACGATGTCGCGTAGCGCTGCGGTGACCTCGGACGCGTAGAGCTGGTCGATGTGGGCTTGGAGCTCGTCGGACGTTAGGCCGTCGAGGATTGCGCGCCGCTTGGCCTGTGGGCTTTCGTCCGATTCGTCGGTACCCATAAAACTTGCGAAGGTGGCCTGCTTGGGTCGCGGTGCGGGCGATGCAAAGTTGTGATCGAGTGCGTCCTGTACCGTGATGGGCTTGCCCCAAAGTGCAATGATGGACGAGGGGCTGAGCGGCTCTCGCGCTGTCGCCTGACGTTGCTCACGTTGGGCAAGTCGGCTGATAATCCAGGCGCTGTTGCGCTTCACAAACGCTTCGATGCGCTCGTGGCTGGCGCCGAGCGGTGCGCTGGCGTGGACCTCGCCGCTCGATGTGACGCGTAGGTTAAAGTTCTTGACGCGCTTTTTGGTAACGACGACGGGGATGAGCGTTCCATCCGGTCGGGGTACGGAAATCGTAAATTGCTGCGTCAAATGTGATCCTTCAGATTGGAGACGGGCCGGCATATCGACCGTTCGGCATGCCGGCCCGCTCAAGGGATGTGAAATTAATAACGCTCAAAGAAGGCAAGGGCATTATCGCTGCAGAGCTTCTGCATCACGGTCTTGCCAAAGTGCTTGGAAAGCATGTTCTGGAACTCGGGCATCTTGCTGGCATCGGAGAGGAAGGCGGGCACAGTTGCGCCGTCCCAGTCGCCGCCGAGCGCGATGACGTCCTCGCCACCCAGGTCGAGCCAGTGTTCGATATGTGCTGCCAGTTGATCGAAGGTGACGTCTGCGGCGGTCTCGTCGGTTGCGTCGTTGGATAGGAACTCGCTGCAGTAGTTGAGGCCGACGATGCCTCCCATGTCGCGAATGGTGCGGAACTGGTCATCGGTAAGGTTGCGCTTGACGCCGCAGACTGCGCGGGAGTTGGAGTGGCTGGCGACGAAGGGGCGCGTGGCGTGGGCGACAACCTCGTCAAAGCACTCATCGTTGAGGTGGGAGACGTCGAGCACCATGCCGGCGTGCTCCATCTGCGTGAGCGCCTCGATGCCGGCGGCGGTGAGGCCGGCGTGGGTGTCGTGGCCGCTCGCGAGCGGCCCCTGCGCGTTCCAGCTGAGTGATGACATGAGTACGCCCAGGCCCTTGAGCACCTCGATCAGCGCGGGGTCCTCGGCAAAGAACGTGGCGTTTTCGATGGTGTGGATGCAGGCGACCTTGCCCTCCTTGAGCGCGGGGCGAATGTCTGCGGCGCTGCGCACATTGACCATGCGGTCGTGGTTGAGCATTGCCTGGCCGCTCATATGCGCCATGATCTGCGCCTGGAAGCGCGCGGCGTGGGCGGTGGGAATCTCGTCGGGGACAAACGTGGCGAAGCACTGTGCCCATGGCGTGTTGCCGATCTTTGCGAGCGAGATGGCGCAGGCGTTGCCCTCGATGAGGTCGAAATCTTGCGGATGCGTCTCGTCGCCGGGAAAATAACCGTCGGTGCCGGCGGTAAAGCGCAGGTCGAGATCGAGCGTGGCCCAGCCGATGCGGTCGGCGGTGTCACAGTGTAGGTCAAATACGGGAAATGCCATAGTTCCTCCGGTTGCAGCGTTTCTTTGCAAACTGTCCTTGAATTGTATGACTAGGGTATAGTTAGCGCCATATGTTCATGGCGGTCCGCGTTGTGCGCCGCCCTTATCACGGAGGTTACCATGTCCAACCAGGGCAAGAAGGTTAAGACTCATTATCGCGGCACGCTCGATGACGGCACGCAGTTCGATAGCTCCTACGATCGCGGCGAGCCGCTGGAGTTCACCTGCGGCGCCGGCCAGATGATCAAGGGCTTCGACGCTGCTGTTGTCGACATGCAGGTGGGCGAGAAGAAGACCGTGCACATTCCTGCTGCCGATGCCTACGGCGAGCACAACCCCGAGATGGTTATTACCTTCCCGGCCGAACAGGTTCCCAATATCGAGCAGATCGAGAAGGGCATGAAGCTCTTCCTGTCCACGCCGAGCGGCATGCCCGTCCCCGCCGTGGTCATCGACGTGACGCCCGAGGCCGTGACGCTCGACGCCAACCACGAGTTGGCCGGCAAGGACCTCAACTTTGATATCGAGCTCGTCGAGGTCGAGGGCTAGAGTATGCCTGAACGCTTGGTTTCGACGACATGCTTGGGAAATCTCAACGATCCGTCCTATGAACTCCTACTTCGCCGGGAGCTGGGCGGTGTCTTTGAAGTTGACGAGCTCCTGCTCGATTGGGACCAGGCTGATGCGCGCACGTTTGTGGGCGTGACGGAGCTGGGGCGCACGATCGATGTTCGGCTGGATACTGCCGACGGCAGTCGTCTTGCCGACGGCGACGTGCTCGCCATCGACCGTTCGGGCATGGTGCCCGTGGCGGTTGTCGTGCGCCTGCGCAGTGCCGAGGTTTATTTGGTCGAAGTTGACCGCATGGACCCGATTGCGCTCGCGCATGCGTGCTGGGAGATCGGCAATATGCACGCGCCGCTTTTCCGAGGCGATTCGGACGAGCATACCGTGCGCATGTATACGCCGGTGCAGCCTGTTTTGGGCCGCATGCTTCGCGGCGTCGAGGGAGCTCGGATCTCGATCGTTTCGCGCGAGCTCGATGCGGGCCGACGCTTTGCGTCGAGCGCGGCCGATGTTGTCGTGAGCATGGCTCCGGACTTTACCATCGTTAAAAAGACTCGCGACTAAGCGCGCGTATGCGCAAGACGGGCTTTGAGGGGTGACCGATCAAGGTCCGTCTTGCTGTTGATAGGAGGCTTTGGGGGAAGCATATGGGTCTTGAGGGAATCAAGCTGATTGCATGCGATTTGGACGGCACGTTGCTGCACCCGGGGGAGCGCGAGCCGCGTTCCGAGGCCTTTGAGCTTATCGATGAGCTGCATCGTCGCGGTATCGTGTTTATGCCGGCGAGTGGCCGTCAATATGCGAGCCTGCGCTACCTGTTTGCCCCGGTGGCCGATGAACTCGCCTATGTATGCGAAAACGGAGCCCTGGTCATGAGCGAGGGGCGTGCCGTTGTCAAGCGTTCTATGGAGCGTGGCCTGGCCATGGATATCGCGAATGCCGTGGTTGCGTACCCCCATGCCGACGTGACCCTTTCGTGTGAGGGGCACCTCTACACCATGAGCGGCAACGACGCGTTTGTTGACCACCTGCGTTATGAGGTCCACTGCGATGTGGCGGTGGTCGACCGTCCAGAGGACATCGACGAGGGCGTCATTAAGATTGCCTTCCAGACGCCCGAGGTGGAGCAGCCGGCGGCGCTGGAGTATTTTGTGCGTCGCTTTAGCGACCGGGTCGATGTGATGACGTCGGGAACCGAATGGACCGACTTTATCGGCTTTGATTCGGGCAAGGGGTCCGCGCTTGCCGATTATGGTTGTGCGCTGGGGATCTCACCTAACGAAATGATGGCGTTTGGCGATAACGAAAACGATCGCGACATGCTCAACGTGGTGGGCCATCCCTATCTGATGGAGAGCTGCAATCCCAGCATGCGCGGTGTCAATGACCGTGTCCGCTACGTGCGCACGGTCGAAGAGGAGCTGCGTCGTCTACTTGCTGAGTAGGCATGTCCCAAACATCTACCGGCAGTCGGGGCAGAGGCCCTCGAAGATGGTGTAGTGCGACGTGACGTGCCAGCCGATTTGCTCGGACGCCTTGGCGTCGAGCTGGGCATCGAAGGGGAGCGGTACGTCGATGACGCGGCTGCATGAGGTGCAGATGATATGCGCATGCGGCTCGATCGTGCGATCGAAGCGGCTGCCGCCCGGCGTCTTGATGGAGAGGATTTCGCCGGCGTCGGCCAAGAGATTGAGATTGCGGTAGACCGTACCGCGGCTGATTTTGTCATCCTGCGCGCGCACGACGTTGTAGATTTCGTCGGCGGTGGGATGGTTATAGCTTTGGCGCACGGCGTCAAGAACCAGCTTTCGCTGCCTGGTATTCCTTCTTTGCACTGCCATGCGCCTCGCCTCTTTTCTATTAACGGTCGTAGGTAAATGATACCGTATTTAGCACACAATACTAATAATGAGGACTGAAACCGTCTTCATTGGCAAGTGGGGCTCGGGCCTGGGCGTCTACGAGGCGAAAACGCGTTCCCATGCGCTCGTAGGAGGCATGAAGCGCCTCGAGATGAGATAGGACGTTTGCCGGAGCTCCCTGTATCTCCATCTCGACTGAGCCGTCTTCCATATTACGCACCCAGCCGGTGAGCGCGCGTGCCTGCGCGAGGTTGGTGTTGGTAAAGCGAAAGCCAACGCCCTGGACTTGCCCCGCCCAGCGCAGGAAATAGCGCAGGGGAGTGTCTTGAGTGGCCTCGTCGCTTGCGAGCACAGTAAGCCTGCGGCGCAGCTCGAGCTCGACGTTTGATGGTTTTTGAGGTTCTCGACTGCCGCCGGTGACGCTGGAGAAGAACGTATCGAAGAGGCCCATCGCTATGCCTGCTTGCCTGCGTCGGCCGGGAAGGTTATGCCGGCCTGCTGGCGCACGGCATCCATGATGCGCAGCGAGACGAGCGTGACATCGCGGTAGTGGCCAAGCTCGTGGCGTCCCGCCGGGGTCTCCCAAATCTCTTCCTTAACGTTATCGATGCCGCAGATGGCGGTGATAAAGTCTGTGAGTTCGTATTCCATAGTGTTGCTCGATTTGGGCAGGTCGAGCACGCGGCCGTTGTCTCCCTGTTCGCGCGGTGCCTCGGTCGCCGAGCCGCGTACGACGTCGCCGCGATAGTCGATGCGGACGTTGCGGGGCGTGGACAGATGGTCGATCTGGATAGTGCCACGCTCGCCTTCGATTTGCGAGGGCAGCAGGTCGTTCGTAATTTTGGAGTGCGCGAGCTCGACGGAGATACGGCCACCGCCGTAGCTGGCGAGGATGGAGCCGCAGCCATCGATGGGGCCGTGCGTGAGCTGTTGCGTGGTGGGGTCGAGCAGAGTAGCCATGCTCGTAAGGCCGGAGGGCATGCCGAAAATCTCGACCATGGGCTCGACGGTGTAGACGCCAATGTCCATGAGGGAACCCGATGCCATATTGCAGTCGAAGATATTGGTGGCGCGTCCCGCGAGAATCTCGTTGTAGCGCGAGGAATATTTGCCAAAGCGCAATGAGGCGCGGCGGATGGGGGCGATCTCGCCCAGGGCGTCCTCGATGGCGTGGAAGGCGGGATCGTGGAGGGGACGCATGGCCTCGAGGGCCACGACACCTGCTGCCTCGGCAGCGCGGAAGACTTCCAGCGCCTGCGCTTCGGTGGCGCAGAAGGGTTTCTCGACGATGACGTGCTTGCCACCGGCGATGCAGGCAAGAGCCTGCTCGTAGTGAAGTGCGTTAGGGCTGCCGATATAGACGGCGTCGACGTCGGCGGCTGCCGCAAGCTCATCGAGCGACGTAAAGTTTCGCTCGCCACCGCGCTCGGCGGTAAAGGCAGTACCGCGATTGGCGTCGCGTGAAAGCGTGCCCACAAACGCGGCTTGGTCGTTGGCGTTGACGACTTGGATAAAGTCGTCGGTGATCATGGATGTACCGATGGTCGCGATGCGCAGCATACGTCTCCCTTGCGTTGTTTGGTCTACAGGATGAGTGTAGCGCGTGGGGATATAAAGCTGCGCGAAAACGCTATTACAGGTCGCTCTCGTTAAAGCCGGTGTCGATATCGAGGTTGCTGCCGTCGGCCGCCGTGGTGGCGAGCTCATCACAGCGCTCGTTGAGCTCGTGACCGGCGTGACCCTTAACCCAGATGAACTCAACCTTGTGCTTGCTTTTGGCGGTGAGTAGGCGCTCCCACAGGTCGCGGTTCTTGACGGGTTGCTTGTTGGCGGTTTTCCATCCGCGCTTTTTCCAGCCGTCGATCCAGTGCTTGTTAAAGGCGTTGACGACATACTGCGAATCGGAATGGACTTCGACCTCGCAAGGGCGGTTGAGCGCCTCGAGCGCCACGATGACCGCCATGAGTTCCATGCGGTTGTTGGTGGTCTTGGCGTAGCCGCGCGAAAGCTCGGAGGTGAAGGTCTTGCCGGCGGGGTTGGTGTATTTGAGCACGGCGCCGTAGCCGCCGCGTCCCGGATTTGATCGGGCCGAGCCGTCGGTATAGATGATGACCTTCACGGGCTTCCTTTCGTTGGGTACGTTTCGTGTGAGTGACCATTGTAGCGCCATGCCCGCCGGGGGCTAGCAATCTACGATTTCTACCCCGTCTTCCGACAGTTAGTTGGCACGGATGATGCGGTTGAGCTCGTCGAGGTATTGCTGCAAGAGGGGAGAGGGCTTGCGCTCGTCGTGCATGATATAGCCTACGTGCATCGTTGGGGCGTCTGCTAACGGGATCGATACCATACCCCATTGCATTTCATTGGAGAGGACACCGGTCGACAGGGTGTAACCGTTCGACGTGATAAGTAAGTTAGTAAGTGTTCCGCGGTCCGAGATTCGTATGTTGCGGTCGCAAGGGATATAGCTAAAAGGTTCCTCGGCGTAATAGAAGGAGCTCGAGGTGCCTTGCTCAAAGCTGTAGCGCGTATAGGGTGTAAGGTCGGCAAGGGACAGCTGCGGGCGGCGTGCGAGCGGGTGGCGCTCGCTAACGAAGACGTGGACCGTCGCGTCGAAGAGGGGATGGAAGCTTGCGCGGGCATCGGCGAAGGCCTTCTGCAGAACGCGGGCGTTAAAGTCATCCAGATACAGAATGCCGATATCGCTGCGAAACGCACGGACGTCATCGATGATCTGCGATGTGGTGGTCTCGCGCATGATGAACTCGAACTTGCTGTCGTGGCAGCGCTCGACCACGTTGACAAAGGCTTCGACCGAAAAGGCGTAGTGCTGGGCGGAAATGGCGAGGCGGGCTTGCGGGGTGCCGCCGTCCTCGTAGCGCGCCTCGAGCATGTCGGCCTGCTCTACGACCTGGCGCGCATAGCCCAAAAGCTCGGTGCCGTCGTTGGTGAGCGTGACGCCGCGGCTGGAGCGCGTAAAGATCTCCAGATGGAGCTCCTGTTCCAGGCTTTTGACGGCGTTTGAGATGTTGGACTGAGCGGTATAGAGGCGCTGAGCTGCGGCGTTGATTGTGCCGGACTCTGCCACGGCGATCAGAAAACGAAGCTGCTGGAGGGTCATCGACGCAATCCTTCCGATTGTTATCTATAAAAACGATAACAGGTTAGCGCTTTTAAGTGATTGACCGAGGGAAACAATGCACGTACTATTCAAAACACACAAAGGCGGTAGGTAATTAAGCCAACCACGGAACCGGGATGCGAAAGGAGGCCCGCATATGAATTGCTTACCAAGACGAATGCCGGGCTCCTGTTTGCGCCCGTCGGCGTGATCAGGAGACAGCGACTTACTTCTCTCTTATTTATTTACTTTCGTTCGATCAAGGAGATCATCATGAGCCAGTTCATCAACAACCCCGAGCACACCTTTGGTTTCGATACCCTGCAGCTTCATGTTGGCCAGGAGAGCGCCGACCCCGCATCCGACTCCCGCGCCGTGCCTATCTACCAGACCACGAGCTATGTGTTCCGCAACTCCCAGCACGCCGCCGATCGCTTTGGTCTTGCCGACGCCGGTAACATCTACGGCCGTCTGACCAACTCCACCCAGGGCGTCTTTGAGGACCGTATCGCCGCGCTCGAGGGTGGCGTGGCCGGTCTTGCCGTCGCCTCCGGTGCCGCTGCCATCACCTATACCCTGCAGGCTCTTGCCCAGGCTGGTGACCACGTGGTGGCTCAGAAGACCATCTACGGCGGTTCCTACAACCTGCTCGAGCATACGCTCTCCCAGTTTGGCGTCGAGACCACGTTTGTCGATGCCCACAACCTGGAAGAGGTTGAGGGTGCCATCAAGGACAATACCACGGTCATCTATCTCGAGACGCTCGGCAACCCCAACTCTGACATCCCCAACATCGACGCCATCTCCGAGATCGCCAAGAAGCACGGTCTGCCGGTTGTCGTCGACAACACTTTCGGCACCCCGTATCTGTTCCGTCCGCTGGAGCATGGCGCCAACATCGTTGTCCACTCCGCAACCAAGTTCATCGGCGGCCACGGCACCTCGCTGGGCGGTGTGATCGTCGACGGCGGTAACTTCGATTGGAAGGCGAGCGGAAAGTACGCCCAGATCGCTGAGCCCAACCCCTCCTACCATGGCGTCTCGTTTGCCGAGGCTGCCGGTCCCGCCGCCTTCGCAACCTATGTCCGCGCCATCCTGCTGCGTGACGAGGGTGCCTGCATCAGCCCGTTCAACGCCTGGGTCCTGCTCCAGGGCACCGAGACCCTGTCGCTGCGCGTTGACCGTCATGTCGAGAACACCAAGAAGGTCGTTGAGTTCCTTGCCGGCGACAGCCACGTTGCCAAGGTGAACCACCCGAGCCTGCCTGAGCACCCCGATCACGAGCTCTATCAGAAGTACTTCCCCAACGGCGGCGCTTCGATCTTCACCTTTGAGATTAAGGGTGGCCAGGAGGCTGCCTGGAAGTTCATCGATCATCTGCAGGTGTTCTCGCTGCTCGCCAACGTGGCCGACGTCAAGTCGCTCGTCGTGCACCCGGCTACCACCACGCACTCCCAGCTCTCTGCCGAGGAGCTCGCCGAGCAGAACATCACGCCCTCCACGATCCGTCTTTCCATCGGTACCGAGAACGCCGAGGACATCATTTGGGATCTGAAGCAGGCCTTCGCCGTGCTGGACGAGTAAGGCGACTTGTGCAAGGACCCCTTGCGACTCGATAGGTATAACTGTATAAATGCCTGCTCAAGGCGCCTGCGCAAGCAATGGTTGCGCAGGCGTCTTTTTTGCATAGGAAGGGCGCTATTACAGGGTTTTTGGCATGCTTTATGCATTTGAGTTGTGGAAAACTCCTGTTGAGAGGATGTGAGTTTTACGCAATTGACGTGCGCCTTTTGAGTAAAACCGCAGGTCGCGATTTGCTCGAGGTACTATGCAGCGCGATCGAATCACACGCAGCTCAAACGCAGCAAAAACGCACTACGGAGGTTTCCAGCTACATGAGGATCGATTCACGAAAACCGAAAGCCGCTGCCCTTTCCGCCGCTCTGACCGTGGCACTTTTGGCAGGCGCCGGCGCAACTGATGCCCACGCGGCAACACTGTCCGATACGGTTGGATCTACGCCGTCCGAGGCGACGCTGGTACAGCCCGTTGATTATCGCGGCGATGGTTATGGTTCCATGCAGGAGTGGAACGCCTCGATGGAGGCCAAGCGCGATTCCCTTGAGATGCGCGCTCAGATCATTATGAATATGTATGGCGACTATGCTACCGATGACGAGCGCGCTGTGCTGCAGGGTTGTATCGACGGTGCGGGTAGTCTGTTGACGATGGGGGAGGTCGACGCGAAGTCGACCGAGCTCGATGAGCTGCGCACTGCGCTTGAGAATGCCAAGCGCGAAGCGCTCGAGGCCGCCGCAGCCGAGGCGGAGGCTGCCGAGGCCGCGCAGGCTTCGTACTACAACGCCGGTTACACTCCGTCCTACGCGTCTGCCGCGTCCTACGCGAACGGATCGGGCCTGACGCGCTCTGCGGGTGTCAATAACTACAACGGGCGCCGTGAGACCTATTACAGCAGCAACGTGTTGTATCACCACCGCACGGGCGAATGGACGCAGGATTCTGAGGGCTTCTGGCGCGATTCCGACGGCTATTACGTTGTTGCCGCGGGCGATATGGCCCAGGGCTCGACCTTTACGGGCTCCAAGGGTGATTGCAAGGTCTATGACTCCGGCTGCGCCGCCGGAACCACCGACTACTACACCGGTTGGTAATCTGCCATCAGAGCAAAATAGGCACATGATGGGCGGGCGTCTTTATCGAGCTTTCGGGCAACGTAAAGGCGCTCGTTTTATATTTGTATTTGGGTTAACAGAGCCCTTACCGTGGCACTACGTTGGGCATATGGGCGCGGGGCACACTAAGTCATGAGAAACAAAGTCTTTCCCGTGGAGGAAGTGGTCTCATGAACGCTCGAGATATCGCTATCGCCGCCGTCGCATTGGTACTTGGCTGTCTTGGCCCTACAGCTGCGCTTGTCGTAGGCATGCAGGGCTCGTGCGGGGCTGCTCCTATTGTGGTCGGCGCGCTCATCGCAGCAGCGCTGCTGGGAAGCGCGGGCGTGACCCTTTGCCGCGATGACGAGGACGAGATGCCGCAGGTGCGGCGCTAGCCGTTGTGAAGCTGGTTTTGCCCATAGATGAAGAAGGAAGCCGCCGCAAGGGGAGTGCCCCTTGCGGCGGCTTTGCTATTGAGGCTGTAGGCTGTAGCACGCCGGGCGCTACCAGCTGGCCTCGATTTCGCGGATGCGCGAATAGAGCCATTCGTTTTGCGGCACCTGGATGCCGTGCTTGGCCGCGAGGCGGCAGATGGTACCCGCAAATTCCTCGACCTCGGTTCTGCGTTGAGCGACGCGGTCCTGCGCCATCGAGGGCATGCCGGCGGGGTCGAGCCCTTTTATGAGACGCACCATTTGCGTTAGGTCTGCCTCGGTGAGCTCGATACCCTCGGCGTTGGCGACCGCAAGCGTTTCGCGCATGGCGGAAACAAAGCAGCGGCGCTGCTCGGAGCCCGGCTCCGTGGCGCTTCCGTAGGTCCCGCCGTACGCCATGCAGGTCTGGTTGATGCCGTCGTTGAGCATAAGTTTTGCCCACATGCGGTGGGCGATGTCGTCCTCGACGGTGTGGGCGATGCCGCAGCGCGTGTAGAGCCCGTCGATAGCGGTGACGGTCGCGGGGTCGGTGCCGGCGGCCGCACCAAAGCGGATCTCGCCCGCATTGGTAAAGGTGAGCGCGCCGTTGAGAAACACAGCGTCCATGCCTTGGCAGATTCCGAGGACGGTGTGCTCCCAGCCAAAGCGCTCGGCAATCTTCTGCTCGCTGGTGATGCCGTTGCACAGCGAGGCGATGAGCGTGTTGGGTCCCATGACGCGCTCCATGGTCTTGAGTGCTTGGTTGAGCCCCGTCGTCTTGACCGTCAGGATGACCAGATCGGCGGGTGTCGCCTCGCTGGCGCGGACGGACGTGAGATCGCAGGGCTTGCCGTTGACGGTGAGCGCGTCGTTCGCATGGCGCTCAAAGCGAGCGTCGTCCATAATGTATTCGACGGCATCGTTGCCGAGCGTCTTGGCAATCATGCTGCCATAGAGCAGCCCGACGCCGCCCTTGCCGATAAAGGCAACCTTGTTGATCTGCATGTGAATCATCTCCCCATATAAAAGGCGCCCGCGTAAGGGGCGCCTGATGGATTGTATGCTGCCAGGGTGATTGCTGGGTGCGCGGGGCGGCTGTTATGAAAAAGAAACGTTTGCCTGGGCTCTACGCTGCAGGGCAGACCGCAAAGACACGTGCGGGATATCCGACGCCATCACGCACCTTGGGGAAGGTGCAGAAGATGACGGCGCCCGTGGCGGGAAGCTCGTCTAGATGGTCCATGACCTCGATCTGATAGCGGTCGACCGAGAGGATGTACTGTTCGCCGGGGTAGGGGTAGGCGTCCTCACGCGTGGTCACGCTCGCCGGGTCGGTGTCAGCCGGCTCGTGGCCGATGGCGCCGATGTCGCGCTCTTCAACGAGCCACTTGATGGCGCCGAGGTCCCAGCCGGGGTAGTGGGGCTGGCCGTCCTCGTCCTTGTTCTCGAGGTCGGCGAGCTTGGACCAGTCGGAGCGGAAGGCGACGAAAGCGTCCTCGGGAATGCGACCGTGCTCATCCTCCCAGGCTTTGAGGTCCTCGATGGTCAGGATAAAGTCGGGATTCGCGGCGCACTCCTCGTGCTTGTCGATCACGCAGAGCGGATGCATAAACTCGATGGGTTCAATCTCTCCAAGGGAACGGCCGTCAACATGGAAGTGGCGCGGTGCGTCGACATGCGTGCCGTACTGCGAGGCGACCGAATACTGGAAGCAACGCATGGGGGCGAGCATGTCCTCGGGCGTGCCGGGCAGGTAGTCGAAGAGCTTGGTGGACTCAAACGGCTTAAAGCCAAACCAGTGCGGGGTGTCGCATGAGAGCGTGTGGGTGAGGTCGACCCAGCGATAATCGGTGCTTTTGAGCTGGGATGCGAGATTCCAAAGGTCGAGCGCGGGCATGGGTGACTCCTTTCATCGGGCTTTTTGCTGATGTTAAAGCGGTGCCGTGACAGCTCGATTTCTGCTGCGTTACGATACGTTCTCGATTGCGATTCCACGATGTTTCGGCCGCGTGACCATTGTGTTTCGTCTTGCCGGGGTGCTGATGGCGAAAGGAGGGGCCGTGCAATACCGCGTTGACCCCAAAAGTGGTAACCGAATATCCGCTCTGGGTCTGGGCTGCATGAGATTTCCCGGTGCGCCGGGACGTCCGGATGCGAAGGCAGCCGATGCCATCATTTCCCGTGCGGTGGAGCAGGGGATTAATTATCTGGATACCGCGTATCTCTATCCCGGTAACGAGGTGTGCGTGGGCGCCTCACTTGAGCGCCTGGGTCTGCGCGACCGCGTGTTGCTCGCGACTAAGTTGCCGCACGCTTCGTGCAAGTGCGCGGAGGATTTCGACCGGTTTTTCGACGAACAACTGCGCCGCCTGCGGACCGATCATATCGACTATTACCTTATGCACAACATTACCTCGCCCGCCCAGTGGGAACGCGTGGTGGCGTTGGGTATCGAGGACTGGATTGCGCACCAAAAGGCTGCGGGGCGTATTCGCCAGATAGGTTTTTCGTATCACGGCAGTGCGGCGGACTTCCTGACGATGCTCGACGCGTATGACTGGGATTTTTGCCAGATTCAGTACAACTACGCTGGAGAGCGCTACCAAGCGGGAACGGCGGGACTTATAGCAGCCGCCGAGCGCGGGCTCGCGGTGTTTGTGATGGAACCGCTTTTGGGCGGACGCCTGGCGGGCAAGCTGCCTCCGCGGGCCCGCGCCGTGCTCGATGACGCCCGTGACCCGCATTTGCGCACTCCTGCCGCCTGGGGACTTTCGTGGGTGTGGAACCATCCTCAGGTCACGATGCTGCTTTCGGGCATGACCGATACCGCACAGGTGGACGAGAACGCGGCATTGGCGGATCGCGCACTGCCGAATTCGATGACGACAGAGCAGCTCGACACCATCGCACGTGTGCTGGGAGAGTTTGAGAAATCGAATCGCGTGCCCTGTACGGGGTGCGGCTACTGCATGCCGTGCCCCAAGGGCATCAATATTCCCGGCTGCTTTGGCGCCTACAACGCGAGCTACGCGCATAGTTGGTTTACGGGGCTGTCTCAGTACTTTACGGCGAGTGCGGTGCGGACGAACGAGCCCAAGCTGGCGAGCAATTGCGTCAAGTGCGGCAAATGCGCACGTCACTGCCCGCAGCACATCGATATTCCCGAGCGTCTCGACGATGTGCGCCGACGTTTCCAGCCTGGCCCCGTAACGGCTGCGCTTAAAGCCTTTTGCAAAACGCGCTCCTCATGACCCTTTTATAACTTGCGGTGGAATAGTTCCTGTTTGCGGCAGAATGGGGCTTAAACAGGAACTATTTCACCGCAACTGAAGGGGGCTGTCGTGGGCCATCGGGATTCATATGATGATTTGCGCGAGGTTCGTTGGGGCGTTTTGGGCGCTGGGCACATTTCGCATCGATTTGCATCGTCGCTCAAGGAGGTGGACGGGGCACGGCTTGTGGCTGCCGCCGGTCGCACCCCTTCGCATGTTGAGGGGTTTTGCAGGGCGTTTTCGATTGATGCCGCGCACAGTTATGCCACGGCTGACGGTAGCGGCGATGCGGCTTATGACGCGCTGATTGCCGACCCCGATGTCGACGCAATCTACTTGGCTCTTCCGCATGGCATGCATACGCGTTGGGCCTGTCGCGCGCTGCGCGCCGGAAAGGCCGTGCTGTGCGAAAAGCCGGCCGTTTTGAGTGAGGAAGAGGCTCTCTCGATTTCCTCCGCCTCTCGCGAGCACGGCGTGCTGTTTATGGAGGCGATGAAGAATCGGTTTTGCCCGATGCGCACTCGCGTGAAGGGTTTGCTTGCGTCGGGCGAGCTTGGCTGTATCGTCTCGATTGAAAGCGTGCAAAAACTCGATTATGGTCAGCCGCCTTCGAGTTATCTGCTCGATCCGTTGCAGGGTGGCTGTCTATATGACATGGGCTGCTACGCGGTCGGGTGGTTTGAGGATCTTCTTGCGGGTGCGTGCGATGTTTCGTCTCGTGAAGTTCGCTGGCGTGACGTATCGGGTGGCCGCGTGGATTGGGCCGATGAGATCCATATGAGTGTCGGCGGTATACCCATTCATATGGTGTACGACGGCAAAGCAGCATATGAAAGCCGCTTAACGATTGCCTGCGAGCGGGGCTCGTTGGAAATCGAGCGCCTCCATCGCCCCGAGCTCGCCCATGTGAAGTACTCCGACGGTCGAGTGCTCGAAATCGACGCCCCATTTGAGGTCGATGATTTTTACGGCGAAGCTTCGCATGCGACCCAGCTCATCCGGGCGGGGAAACTCGAGAGTCCCGTCATGCCCCTTGCCGCCACACAGCGCTGCGCGCAGATCATCGATGCGATTCGCTTGACGCTCTAGGCTGCGGTGCTGGTGCTCAAGAAGGCTCGGCGGACCGTGCCCCCGATGCCCCTTTTATATCTTGCGGTGGAATACGGTCTGTTTGCGCCAAAATAAGGCACCAATAGACCGTATTTCACCGCAACTGATGAGGGGGAGTTGGAGATGCTGACGATCGGGTGTCATCTTTCGACGACGAAGGGCTATCGGGCGATGGGGGAGACGGCGCTGTCCATTGGCGCCAATACCTTTGCGTTCTTCACGCGCAACCCGCGCGGCGGCAAGGCGAAAGACCTTGATATGGATGATGTGGCGGCCCTGCGCGAGCTTATGGAGCAAAACGATTTTGGCCCGCTTGTGGCTCATGCTCCGTATACCTATAACCCCTGTTCGGCTAAAGAGCGGGCGCGCGAGTTCACCTTGGAGGCAATGGCCGAGGACTTGCAGCGTCTGGAAGCACTGCCCGGCAACTACTACAACTTCCACCCCGGCGCGCATGTGGGGCAGGGCTCCGACGCCGGCATTCAGATGATCGTCGACGCCCTGTGCCAGGTGATGTTTGAGGGCCAGCAGACGACGGTGCTGCTCGAGACCATGGCGGGAAAGGGTACCGAGGTGGGCCGTAGCTTTGAAGAGCTGGCGCGCATTATCGAGGGTGCTGCCGCCAGGCGTCCAGAGCTATCGGACAAGCTGGGCGTGTGTCTGGACACCTGCCATGTGAGCGATGCCGGCTACGACATCATCCATGATCTGGACGGCGTACTCGACGAGTTCGACCGCGTGGTGGGTATCGACCGCTTGCGTGCCGTACACATCAACGATTCGAAGAACCCCAGTGGTGCCCATAAAGATCGTCACGAGTGCATCGGCAAGGGCTACCTTGGCAGCGAGGAGTTTGGCGGCGGTATGCAGGTTATGCAGAATATTGTATCGAATGGCCGCTTGCGCGCATTGCCATTCATTTTGGAGACACCGAACGAACTTGCAGGTTATGCGGCTGAAATCAAACTGTTAAGGTCATTGCAGCAGTAATGACTGTCATAAAGTGGAGTGTTCCATTCACGTTATGGGTTTGTTTCAATCAGTTTTCTAATTGCGGATTCTTCCAAACGGGCGCATAATATCCAACAGTTTTTGCAGACCTCTGAATCAAACGGGGTCACTGGAAGGAGACTGATTATGAAGCTCAAGAAGCTTGGCGCGTTTGCAGCCACGGGCGCCATGGCGCTCGCTCTTGCACTGACGGGCTGTGGTTCGTCCAACGCCACCTCTGGTTCCGATGCCGGTTCCAGCAGCTCTGACAACGCGAAGGTCGAGAAGGTCGACGGCTCCAAGGAGTATGCACTCGTCAAGGACGGTACGCTCACCGTCGGCACCTCTGCCGAGTACGCTCCGTTTGAGTACAAGGATGACAACGGCGATTATCAGGGCTTTGACCTTGAGCTCATCAAGGCTATCGGCGACAAGCTGGGCCTGGATGTCGAGTATGTCAACAATGACTTTGACACGCTGGTTCCGGGCGTCGCTTCGGGCGCCAAGTATGACGTTTCCATCGCGGCTATCACCGACACGCCCGAGCGTGAGAAGGAAGTCACTTTCTCTGATTCCTACTACATGGACGATCAGGCTATCGTGACCAAGGTCGATAACACCGACATCACGGCCGACAACTACAGCGAGAAGCTCAACAACGCCGACGCTACCATCATCGTCCAGTCTGGCTCGACCGCCGAGGCCTTTGCCCAGGAGAACTTCCCCAAGGCCAAGATTGTTCCCTACAAGGACGCCACCGAGTGCTTCAGCGCCCTGCAGTCCGATAAGGGTGACGCCGTGGTGACCAACCGCTCCGTCGCCAGCCAGCTGACCGCCGAGCAGTTCAACACCTGCCAGACCATCAAGCAGATCAGCACCGGCGAGGAGTACGCCATCGCCATCAACCAGGGCAACACTAAGCTTAAGGACGACGTCAACCAGGCCATCAAGGACCTGACCGATGACGGTACCGTTGACGCCCTTATGGCTAAGTACAACATCAAGTAAAATAGCTACTTGATTGCACGCGGGCCCTTTCCGTTTTGGCGGAGAGGGCCTTTGCGTTTCTTGAATGGGCGTTATCCCGCCCCGTTATGTCGGCAACTTAAACGTTAGGAGCCACCTTGTCTCGATTGAACCAAGGAGCCATGGGCAAGAGCCATCCACTGCCCTCGATGCTCCAAAAGCTGGCCTGTGCCCTGGCTGTGGCGCTCGCCCTGGTATGCGCGGGGGCCTGCGTGCCCCCGACTGCTCAGGCACTTGAGACCGCAAAGATCACCGCCCGACCCAATACCGGTTCGGGTAGCGACGTGGTCGGTGGCACCGAGACTCGTATCACCTGGGAGGTCCAGGCCGATGCCGATGAGGAGCTGAGCGGTCTTTCGCTGACGTTTGTCGATGGCACGACCTTTGGTGCGGACGACACGCGTCTGACGATGCTCTCGGGCGATGACCTTATGGACCGTACGCCCATGAAGCCCACGTGCAAGGTCGATGGTCAGACGCTCAAGATCGATTTTGGTGAGACGGCGCCCGCCGGCGGTTATTTCCGTGTCGAGGTCTACGGCGTGACCTTCCCCGTCGAGGGCGGCGACGAGGCCTTTAGCGGCACCTACACTTTGGCCGATGGTTCGACCAAGAAGATCTCCAAGATTCCGTCGGTGGAGATCAAGGGCGTGACGGCATTCGATAACTTCCTGGCCGACCTTAAGGAGCAGCCGTGGGTCGAGGCATGGAATTCCAACATGTTCCTTCGCCTGTTCCTGAACCCGGTCATTTTGGTCCAGAGCCTGCCGATCGTCTTCAAAGGCTTCCTCATGTCGCTCTCGATCGTGCTCGTGGCGTTTCCGCTGGCAATTCCCTTTGGTTTCGCCCTGTCGCTCATGCGCATCTCCAAGTCGCGCATCCTGCGTTGCCTTGCCGGTATCTATGTGAATATCATTCGCGGTACGCCGGCGTTCCTGCAGATCTATATCGCGTTCTTCGGTCTGCCGTTGGCCGGCGTCAAGGTGGACGACTACGTGCTCGGCGTCATCGTCATGGCCATGAACTCGTCTGCCTATCTGTGTGAGATCTTCCGCGCCGGTATTCAGTCGATCCCCAAGGGCCAGAACGAGGCTGCGCGTTCGCTGGGCATGAACGCGTTCCAGACGCTGCTCTATGTCATGATTCCGCAGACGTTCCGTAATGTCCTGCCTACGCTGACCAGCGAGTTTATCCTGCTTTACAAGGATACGTCGCTGCTCGCGGCTGTGGGCGTGGTCGAGATCGTCATGAACGCCCGCACCATCGTGGCCACGACGGGCTCCATTACACCGTACGTGGTTGCCGCCCTGTTCTATCTGGTCATCACCCTGCCGCTTGCTCGCTTGGTGAGCGGTCTTGAGGCGAGGCTTCTGGGGACGGCCGAAACCAAGAAGAAGCGTCCCGCCAAGAGCGCTGGACAGGTCGTCGCGACGCCCGCCGACCACATCGCCGGTCTGTAAGGAGGTCCTATCATGAGCGAAACCAATAACTCGAACGAGGTCGTCGTCAGCATCAAGAACCTCCAGAAGGCCTTCGGCGATAACGTGGTCCTGCGCGACATCGATCTGGATGTGCACAAGGGCGAGGTCGTCGTAGTCCTGGGTCCTTCGGGCTCGGGCAAGTCGACGATGCTTCGCTGCATCAATCGTCTGGAGCATCCCACGAGCGGCTCGATCGTCGTTGAGGGCGTGGACGTTTGCGCCAAGGGCGTCGACCTTAACAAGGTACGTACGCATCTGGGTATGGTGTTCCAGCAGTTCAATTTGTTCCCGCACCTGTCAGTCAAAAAGAACGTCATGCTCGCACAGCAAAAGGTACTCAAGCGCAGCAAGGAAGAGGCCGAGAAAATCGCTATCGAGGAGCTGACCAAGGTCGGTCTTGCCGAGCGCATCGACTTTATGCCGAGCCAGCTCTCGGGTGGCCAGCAGCAGCGCGTTGCCATCGCCCGCGCCCTGTCGATGAACCCTCACGTCATGCTCTTTGACGAGGCCACGTCGGCGCTCGACCCCGAGCTGGTTCGCGACGTTCTTGGCGTTATGCGCGATCTTGCACGTGACGGTATGACCATGATCGTCGTGACGCATGAGATGGGCTTTGCCCGCGACGTCGCCGACCGCGTCGTCTTTATGGACGGCGGCGTTATCGTGGAAGAGGGTACGCCGAGCGAGGTCTTCGACCACCCCAAGAGCGAGCGCACCAAGGCGTTCTTGGGAAATATCTCGTAGCCGCTTTATATGACTGACATAACAGAAAACGGGAGCCGGATGTGATCCGGCTCCCGTTTTTGTTGGGATGCGAATGTGTTTTGGTGCAGAGCTCGTTATGGGCGGAGCTCATTGCCGCTAGGCGAGCTCGGCTCCAAGGGCGCGGCAGGCCGCCTCGCCCTCATCGTCGGGAGCGTCGTAGCAGATGACGGAATCGACGACGTTGACGCCCGCCTCGTCGGCGTCGGCCTTCCAGTTGTCCATCCACTCGCCCTCGGCCCACGAATAGGAGCCAAAGAGGACGACCTTCTTGTCGCCGAGAACCTCCTTGACCTCGTCCCACATCGGCTGGAACTCATCGTACTCGAGTTCCTCGGAGCCCATGGCGGGGCAGCCGAAGGCGAAGGCGTCGTAGTCGGCGGCCCTGTCGGCAGAGAAGTCGGCGCAGGGGATGACCTCAGTCTCGGCACCCGCGGACGTGGCGCCTTCGGCGACGAGGTTTGCCATGGCCTCGGTATTGCCCGTGCCACTCCAATAGACGACGGCGATCTTGCTCATATGTTTTCCTTTCGGTTGTGCGGCGTGCGGCCGCGTTTTGTATGCTCTATCGGGTTGCCTGGACAAGTTGCCCCAGGGTGCAGCCCTGTTGATAGATGTAGGTGAGGTATTGCGTGCATGCGCGATAGGAATCGAAGGTCGTGAGCGCCTGCTCAACGTTTGTGTATACCTTCCATGCGCCAAAGACCTTATAGTTTTCGCCGTGCTGGACGATAAACTGATGGACATCTTCGTAGGGATAGCCCAAAAAATAGCCAATTTCGTGGGGGAACTCGCACATGCACCCCGTATCGCAGTGCCTATTTCGCGCGAGTGCGCAGACGCTGCTGTCATAGGCGCTTTCTGCGGCATTGCTGCTTGCCAGCGTGATGCGCGCGGCGAGATGCACCAGGGATGCGGGCAGGTTGTGGACATCGTAACCTTCGGCGGTAAGCGCCGTCGTGGCGCGGGGGTCGGAGAGGTATCGCATGAGGTCCGCAGGGCGGTACACATAGATGAGCGCTCCGCAGGGGCGCCAGACCAAAACGCTCATATGGATCCCGAGTGGCTGGAGCTCGCGGTTGCATTGGGCAATGACCGCGAGCAGGCGAGAGCGTCGCTCTTCGATATGGGCGGCGCCGGGTTTTCCGCCTTGGTTGGCGTAAACGCCGGGATAGGTAAAGAGCGAGGCCGGCTTGATACCTGCGAGCGTAGGGGAGCAGTTGCGCACGACAGCCGTTTGGTATGTTGGGATGTCAATGGTTCGAGTCACGGCGCTCCTTACGGATCTAAACTGTTAGCCTAGGAAAACTTATACACGAAAGTAAGCCAAGGTCAACAAAAAAGTTTGAAGCGGGAAACTAATTGACCGAACCGACACGAGTCTGGAGTAAGATGGGAACACCCCATGGGGGTATAGGTATAAGAGTTTGGAGAAAGGGGATCGCATGGAAGACTTGCTAAACCCTGCAAATATCATCGTGCTTGCCGCGATTGTCGTCGGCATGTTCTTTGGCCTGCGGCGTATTGTCGCTTCGACACACGGAAAGAGCTGCTGCAGCGATGGCACGAGCGGTAAGAAGGCCAAGAAGGTAGTGGTTGCGGATACCGATCCGTCCCACTACCCCTATAGCGATGAGCTGCTCATCGGCGGCATGAGCTGCGATGGCTGCGCTCAGAATGTGGCCAATGCCCTCAATGCGCTGAATGGTGTGTGGGCAACGGTAACGTACGCGGACCACACGGCGCGCGTGCGCTCCAAGCGGCCAATCGATCGCGGTGCTCTCGTGGCGGCCGTGAAGGATGCGGGTTACTACGTCATGACGCTGTAAGCGCCGCCTTGGATGCACTTCCTTGTCTAGGCTCGTCCGCGCAGTTCGATGTCAAGAATGTCATCGAAATCGATGGCGATGTCTTTGAGCTTGAGGAGCTTGAAGGCAGGGAGTACCTCGTCGAGGATGCCGGTGCGGGAGCGATAGCCGTACGCATCGTAATAGGTGACGCGGACTAGGTCGCCACGTTTGAGGCCCTCGAGCTTTTTCGAAAGCTCGAGGGCTTTTTCTTCCGTGAGTTCACATTTTGGTTCGGCGGTGATCTCTTGCTTGCGCACGAGTTCGTAATATCCCGTGAGGGCGGCAAAGGGCATAAACTGCGCGGCACGGCCGGCACGGACGGCGCCGTTAGCGGTGAGCTTGGGGTCGGCGGAGCGACGTCTTCCCTCGGGGTCCGCTAGGCGTTCAAAAGGTGTCGGTGGCCGCATCGGCTGCTGTTGGGGCTTAGGCACGGTGCCCTCCTACCTGATCGTTGCGTTCGCGTGCGGTGGCACCGGCGGTAAAGCTCAGTCCCTTAACCAGCGCGTTCTTGCCGTATTTGCCTTTTACAGCCAGCACGGCACGGGCCAGCTCGCGCTCGCGCTCATCGGCCTCGACATCGCTAAATAGATCGATGGTGGCAAACTCCTCCGGCATGAGGTTGCCAAATCCCAGGTTGATGCGCTTGACTGGTCGTTTGGGATCGACAGTCTGCGCCCAGAGCTCATCGAAATAGCCCATGATCTTCTTAAACGAATTGGTGCGCTCGGGCAGCTTGCGCGAGGCGTTGGAGTGCGCTAAGAGTGCGGCATAGCCACCGCGCGGTTTGCCGCCATGCTCTCCCACAAAGATGCCATCGATAGCCTGCGCCTCCCGCACCAGGCGGCGCCGTTCGTCATCGCGCTGGACGGGCTTGGGCGCACGGGGCGCGAGCTCAGGGCCGGCGGTTGCGGTGGGTTCGATGCTCGACGTGCTCGAGCGTAGGTGTCCGCATCCGTCCACATATTGCGCTGTACCGCTGGCGTCGAGGCGGCGTATGTCAGCTCGTTCGCTCGCATAACCCACAAAGAGCGAGATGCTGTCGCAGACCACGTGCTTATCGACTAGGTCCAACACGGCGTTGTCGACCATCTCGCGCAAGACGGTGTAGGCCTGCTCATAGGCATAGCCCTTCGAGAGCACCTGCCCTGTGGTGGTCGAGGTCGCTTGCGGGCGATAAGCTTGGATATCGGCGATGGTTGTCGGCTCACGCCCGAAGGCGTGGTCGATAAGATATTCGGCATTGACGCCGAGTTCGTCGTAGAGCAGGTTCTCGTCGAGCGCTGCGACCCCCATCAGGTCGTAGACACCGTATTTCTCGAGACGGGCCGCTACGCCGGGGCCGATGCCCCAGATGTCGGTGATGGGGCGATGGGGCCAGATCTCCTTGCGAAAGGTCTCGTCGTCGAGTGTGCCGATGCGACTGGGCACATGCTTGGCAGTGATGTCGAGTGCTACCTTGGCCTGGAATAGGTTGGGGCCGATGCCGACCGTCGCCGTGATGCCGGTGCGCGCGAGGACCTCGTCGCGCAACATGCAGGCGAAGCCTTCCGCATCGGTGTGATAGAGGTCCAGATATGGCGTCACGTCGATAAAACACTCGTCAATTGAGTAGACGTGAATGTCTTGCGGACTGACGTATTCCAGGTAGATACCGTAGATCCGCGCCGACACCTCCATGTAGTGCTGCATGCGCGGTACGGCCTTGATGTAGTCGATGCCATCGGGTATTTCGAACAGGCGACAGCGGTTGTGAATCCCTAGGTCCTTCATAGCCTGCGTGATAGCGAGACAGATAGTCGTGCGTCCGCGCGATTCGTCGGCAACGACCAGGTTGGTGGTGAGCGGATCGAGCCCACGATCGACGCACTCGACGCTGGCATAAAACGTCTTGAGGTCGATGCAGATGTAGGTGTGCTGCTCGTGCGCCATCCGAGCCCTCCCATCAAACACATGTTCTTATCGAATACCTGTTCGATAATACCTGCTCGACCGGACACCGTCAAAATCTGTCCCTTTTTGGCAGGTATGGTCGTGCGGTTGCATCGGGTTTTTAACGCAGCCCTAAAGAGCGCGAAACAGCTCGGAAAAGCTCGCTTCGTAGCATGAGGCTAACGATTGATGCCACCATAAAGCACGGAAGGGTTGTGGGGATAATGGTTAACTATGGGTTTGGTATGCCGACGCGCTTGGTTGCGGATGGGGACGTGGCTCGCTGGTGCGGGCGATTGGTTGCCCACTATGGCGGCACCAAGACACTGGTCGTTCTGGGAGGCGACAAGCACACGCGTGATGAGCTCGTTTCGGCGGCGCTGGGCTCGCTCGATCGCGCCCTGCTCGAACGCGTGCTCTTTCGTTGCGGCTTGGTCGGGGGCGACGGGGGAAACGAGCTGATAGACGAAGCCGTGGCCCTGGCGACCGACGAAGGCGTGGACTTTGTCCTGGCGATCGGCGATGCCGATACCGCCGGCTTTGCGCGCGAGCTCACGCGTCGCATGGCGGCGCTCGATGCCGGCGAAGACGGTTTTGTCCCTTATGGATGTATTGTCTCGGAGGGCAAGGTGCCTGCCGTCGCGGGAGCCGGCGAGGTTCCCGTTTTTGCCATTATCGCTCCCGAACTGCTTGAGGGCATTGGGTCTCCTCTACGCGAGTTGCTCGGCAGCGTGTGCGCCGCGGCCTAATGTCCGCCATAAAGGGACAGGTTAATTATGGTAGGTAAAGCGTTTGACCTGCCAAAATTAACCTGTCCCTTTTTGGTCGGTTGCCGCTTAGGGGCGGATTGGCAACGCTCGCTGATTATGGTCTTGACCTGCGCTAGAATAGTGGCATCTGAATGTCCGGGCGCATGGAGGCGTGCGCCCGTATGCTGAGGAGGACTCTATGGCAACTGTTGCCGCACCTATCGATGCTACGTCGACTGCCGCTTGGAAGGCGCTCGAGGCTCATCAGGAGAAGCTCGAGGCCGAGGGTATCGACCTCAAGGCCTGGTTCGCCGCCGATGCCGAGCGCGTGAACAAGCTGAGCTTTGACGCCGGTGACCTGCATTTCGACCTGTCCAAGAACCTGGTGACCGATGAGACCGTCAAGCTGCTGTGCGATCTTGCCCGCGAGGTAAAGCTCGAGGAGCGCCGCGACGCCATGTTCTCCGGCGAGCACATCAACACCACCGAGGACCGCGCCGTCCTGCACACCGCGCTGCGCCGCCCGGCAAGCGAGAAGGGCCAGCTCATCGTCGACGGCCAGGACGTCGTCGCCGACGTGCACGAGGTTCTCGACCGCATGTATGCCTTCGCCGAGCGCGTGCGCTCCGGTGAGTGGAAGGGTGTTACCGGCAAGAGGATCGAGCATCTGGTGTCCATCGGCATCGGCGGCTCCGATCTGGGCCCGGTCATGGCCTACGAGGCCCTGCGTCCCTATGCCGACGCCGGTATCGACTGCCGCTATATCTCCAATATCGACCCCAACGACCAGGCAGAGAAGCTCCGCGGCCTGGATCCCGAGACCACGCTCGTGATCATCGTCTCCAAGACCTTCACCACGCTCGAGACCCTCACCAACGCCCGCGAGGTCAAGACTTGGATGCTCGAGCAGCTCAAGGCTCAGGGCGCCATCGACGGCTCCGATGAGCAGAACGCCGAGGCCGTGGCAAAGCACTTCGTCGCCGTTTCCACCGCACTCGAGAAGGTTGAGGCCTTCGGTATCGACCCCGCCAATGCCTTCGGCTTCTGGAACTGGGTCGGCGGCCGCTATTCTGTCGACTCCGCCGTGGGCCTGTCGCTGATCGTCGTGCTCGGTCCCGAGCGCTTCCAGCAGTTCCTCGAGGGCTTCCACGCCATCGACGAGTACTTCTGCAACACGCCGCTCGAGAACAATGCCGTCGCGCTGATGGGCCTGCTCAACGTCTGGTACGTCAACTTCTTCGGTTCCAAGAGCCACGCCGTGCTGCCGTACTGCCAGTACCTGCACCGTTTCCCGGCCTACCTGCAGCAGCTCACCATGGAGTCCAACGGCAAGCATGTCCGCTGGGACGGCAGCGCCGTGACCTCCGACACCGGCGAGATCTTCTGGGGCGAGCCCGGCACCAACGGCCAGCATGCCTTCTACCAGCTGCTGCACCAGGGCACCGTGGTGGTTCCGGCCGACTTCATCGCCTTCGCCAACACCGCCAACCCTGCAACCGACAACGGCCAGGACGTGCACGAGCTGTTCCTGGGCAACTTCCTGGCCCAGACCAAGGCGCTCGCCTTTGGCAAGACGGCCGATGAGGTGCGCGCCGAGGGCACGCCCGAGCAGATCGTCCCGGCTCGCTGCTTTGAGGGCAACCGTCCGACGACCTCGATCTTCGGCGACACACTGACCCCGTTCGCGCTCGGCGAGCTCATCGCCCTGTACGAGCACATCACGTTTGTCGAGGGCACGGTCTGGGGCATCGACTCCTACGACCAGTGGGGCGTCGAGCTTGGCAAGCAGCTTGCCAAGCAGATCACCCCGGCCTTCCACGACGACGCCGCCAAGGCCGAACAGGACGCTTCGACCCAGGCGCTCATCGAGTTCTACCGAGCTCACCGCAAGTAGGATTCGCTGCGAAAACTAACGCATAGCCGACAAGGGCCCGTATCCGTTGGGATGCGGGCCCTTTGCTATTTG
This sequence comes from Coriobacteriaceae bacterium AM113-163, assembly GCA_027673765.1. GTDB lineage: Bacteria > Actinomycetota > Coriobacteriia > Coriobacteriales > Coriobacteriaceae > Collinsella. The sequence continues at coordinate 74,259 of JAQDWB010000007.1, read as the reverse complement.
GATAGGATGGAATGTATCGGGAGGCGCCTCGACGGGCATCGCAATCGTCGAAGGCGCGCCGTTCATGTTTGGGACAATATGACATTTTTCCCGTTGCAAACAACGCCGCCGTGGGTGTTCTGTATGATGGCTCAGAAAAGGTTGTTCAATGTCAGGGAGGCATATATGGCAATCAAAGCCATCGCAATGGATATCGACGGTACGCTCACCAACGACCAAAAGGTCATCAGCCCGCGTACGCGCGAGAAACTGCTCGCGGCGCAGGAGTCGGGCATTAAGCTTATCTTGGCTTCGGGTCGTCCCGCATGGGGGCTGCATGCCTTGGCGCAGGAGCTCGACCTTCAGAACCATGATGGTCTGCTAGTTGCCTTTAATGGCGCGCACGTCGTCGATGCTCAGACCGACGAGGTGCTGTTCGATCAGGCTATGCCTGCCGACGAATTGCATCGCCTGATTGATCACCTGCGTAATTTTGACGTGATCCCCATCATCTCGCTCGGTCGCGATTTGCACGTCGAGGACTCGTACCATTGCATGATCACGCTGCCTGACGGCTCGCAGAAAAACATCGTCAAATACGAGCGCGATGCGTGCGACCTTAAGATTCGCGAGGTCGAGAGCCTGCATGAGGTCGTGGACACTTATCCCGTGGACAAGCTGCTGACGGCGGGCGATCCGGCCTACCTGCAGGCGCATTACGAGGAGATGTATGCGCCCTTTAAGCAGACGCTTTCGGGCATGTTTACGGCCGACTGGTACTTTGAGTACACGGCGCCCGGTATCGATAAGGCCCGTGCGCTCGAGGGTGCCCTGCCCAAGCTCGGCATCGATGCCAGCGAGGTCGTATCGTTTGGCGACGGCCAGAACGACAAGTCTATGATCGAGTGGGCTGGTACCGGCGTCGCCATGGGTAACGCTGTCGATGAAGTCAAGGCCGTGGCCCAGATGGTGACCGCCAACAACAACGAAGACGGTATCGCGGTAGCACTTGACCAGCTGCTGGGTTAGAATCGCCGATAGTGCATGGTTCGGGCGTCCGCTTGCGGGCGCCCTTTTGTTAGGGAGGGTGCCGTGTCCGCATTTCCGTTCGACGCCGTTATCTTTGACATGGACGGCGTCATTGTCGATACCGAGTATTACTACCTGGGCGAGACTGCCGCGTTTGCCAAGGAGCTTGGGCTTAACCTAACCCAAGAGGAGCTGAACGGGCAGGTCGGTACCTCGCATCAGTTCTTTCTCCGCATGCTGGTCGATTGGTTTGAGCGTGCCGGTAAGGGGCATTTTACTGGCGAGGAAGCGTTGGCCCGTTGGGATGAGTGGGCGCATAAACGTCCGCGCGACTATCAGACTTTGATTAACCCAGGCGCCGTGGATACGATTCGAGAGCTGCCGCGCCGCGGCGTTCGCGTGGCGCTTGCCAGCTCGTCGCCCATGGATAGCATCGAGGAAGTACTCAATGCGTGCGGGCTGTCGGATGCCTTTGAGTATGTGGTGAGTGGCGAGCAGTTTAAGGAGAGCAAGCCCGAGCCCGACATCTACCTGCATGCGCTGGACCTGCTGAGGCTGCCCGCGAATCGCTGCTGCTGCGTTGAGGATTCGGTGCCTGGCATCACTGCCGGCAAGCGCGCCGGTCTGACAGTAATCGCCAAGCGTGAGGAGCGCTTTGGCTTTAGCCAAGATGCCGCGGACAAGATTATCGACCAGCTGCCGGAGCTGCTCACGCTTTCTTAGGAGCGCGGTAGTTGCGCGTTTTTCGGGTCTGATGAGTAAATAGCCAACATTTTGGTGCGACACCTAGCATACTTTAAGCTAATGCGGGCTTAAGGGCTTGTTGAATGCCCTTAAGCCCGTTTTAGAATTAATTGTGCTGGGAGAGGGTATATGCCACCGACTGAAGGGCCGACTGACGGTAAAGCAGCGATACCGCTGTACCAACAGGTCATTGATATCATTAAAAACGAAATCAACTCCGGCGCCTACAAGGCAGGCGCGCGGATACCCAACGAATTCGAATTGGCTGAGAGCTATAAAGTTGGCCGCGTTACCGTGCGACGCGCTATTGAGGAGCTCGTCCAGCAGGGCTATCTAACGAAGCGACAGGGGAAAGGCACGTTTGTCAATGCCCCCAAGCTCAAGCGCAAGATTCGCCAGAAGGATGACGTTCAGAGTTTTTCGGACGCATGCCGCGTTAACGGAATGGAACCGGGGGCGTGTGTCATTTCGAGAAAGATACTGCCGGCGGATTCCACCGAAGCACAGTTCTTTGGTGTTCCCGTTGGAACTGACTTGATTTGCGTTGAGCGCGTGCGCACTGCCGATGGCGTCCCTGTCATGCTCGAGAACAACATATATGTTTACGAGGACAACGCCTATCTATCAACGGCACCTCTATCTAACCAATCCATTTTTGAGTTCGTGCGCAACCGGACGGGCCGCACGCCCGCGTTTACCGACCCGTGCACGCTCGAGATCGCCTGCGCGTCGCCCGAGGTCGCTCGACTGTTGGCAGTTCCCGTTGGCGAACCCTTGTTTTATATGGAAGCCTTCTTTTTCGATGAGCAGCGGCGGCCGTTTATCATCGGTCGTCAGCGAATCGTTGGGTCTCGCTACGTTTTTGACATCTAGGACATTGCGAATGGAAGCGCCCGGTGGATCATCTCACCGGGCGTTTCCATACCGTTCACGGCGCAAACGCAACCGTTCAACCGCGTTGCGGCAATCAGTTTGAAATTATCTTGATGAAGGAAAAAGCTGCTGGTAATCTATAGAACGTCATAGAACGTTTGCATTGTGCAAACGTTGAAGCGAGATGCGATGCAGTCTCGAGTTCTTTGGAGGTATCTATGTCAGATACGAAGGCGAAGAAGACAAACAGACGTTTTAAGTTCAAATTACCGCATGTCTATACGATCATGTTCTTGCTGATCGTTGTCTTTGCGGTCCTGACTTGGATCGTTCCCTCTGGTCAGTATCAGCGCAAGACGATTTCGACAGCGGCGGGCGAGCGTGAAGTCGCCGTTGCTGGAACCTATGAACAGGTCGATAAGAACTACACCGATTCCGAGACCGGTGAGACCATCAATCTGGGCCAGGATATCTTCGCGGTCCTGCAAGCGCCCACCAAGGGTATCCAAGAGGCTGCCGACGTCGTTGCGTTCGTCTTATTGATTGGCGGATCGTTCGCAATCATCACCAAGACCAACGCTTTGAATGCCGGCATGAGCCGTGTGATTAAAAAGCTTAAGAACAAGGACATCCTCATCATTCCCATCACGATGACGTTGCTGTCCATTTGCGGCACTACGTTTGGTATGTCTGAGGAAGCCCTGCCGTTCTATGCCATCTTCATTCCCATCATGATGGGTATCGGTTATGACTCGATGACGGCATTCATCATCTGCTTCCTTGGCCCTAACCTGGGATATTGTGCCTCGACCATCGACCCGTTTAATGTTTTGATCGCCCAAGGCATCATTGGCATCGAGGGCAATCCGCAACTGTGGCTGCGCGCCGTTTCTTGGGTCATCTTCACTGCCGTCGGTATCGCATGGGCCATGCGCTACGCCATGCGCGTCAAGAAAAACCCCGAGTCGTCCATTACGTATGAGGACGATAAGCTCAAGCGTATCGAGTTTTCCGTGACCGATGCCTCCATTGAGGAAGAGTTCACTATCCGTCAGAAGCTCGTGCTTATCGATTTTGCTTGCGGTATGGGCATTATCGTCTGGGGTCTTGTTACCCAGGGCTGGTACATGAATGAGATTTCCGCCGTGTTCCTTGGCATGGGCTTGCTTGCCGGTATCCTGGGCGGTCTTGACCAGCAGACGATTGCTGAGGAGTTCGTTAAGGGTCTCGCCGACTTTGCGTACGCTGCCATCGTTATTGGTATCGCTCGCGGTATTCTGGTCATCGCCGAGGGCGGCATGATCATCGACACCATCCTCCAGGCGCTCGCTACTGCGCTCGCCGGTGCACCCGCCGCCGTCTACACCACGTTTATGTATATCGTCCTTGGCCTGCTCTCTTTGCTGGTTCCCTCGAGTTCTGGCCTGGCGGCGCTCACCATGCCTGTTATGGGCCCCCTGACCGAGCTTATGGGCCTCAATCCCGAGGCAGCCGTTACCGCGCTCCAGTTTGCTAATCAGACCATCAACACCATCAGTCCCGTGGCGGGCATGACGGTCGCCGGCCTTGCCGTGGCTAAGATTTCGTTTGGCCAATGGTGGAAGACCATTTGGAAGTTCTTCATTTTCATGGTCGTCTTTGGCCTGATCGTAACGGCAATCTCTGGCATGCTTCCGATGTAGGTGGTTGTGATGTCTGATCGTTTGACGGTCCTGACGTCTAAGAGCGTCTTTACCGGTACGGGGGACCTGCCGTTTGAAGGTTTCGTAGCGGTCCGTGGCAATCGAATTGAGGCTGTTGGCACCAAGTGTGAGGTAGCTTCGTATTTGACCCAAGCGGACGAGGTAGTTGACCTGGGCGACCGCACCGTCATGCCTGGCCTGATCGATGTGCATACCTTCTATACAGGCTGGGCGCTGCGGACGTTGGGGCCTGATCTGTCCGGCATCGCTGATGCCAAAGAGGCCGTGTCGCTCTTGCGTGCATGGAAAGAAGATCATCCGGATTGCGCGGCGGCTTTTGGCCACAACCTACCCGAAACGTTGGCATCGGATGCCGAGAACGCAAATACGGCGGCTGTGTTTGACGATTGTTTTGGCGATATCCCTGTCGTCTGCTTTACACCGGGTGCGGAGACCTGCGTTCTCAATGCTGCCGCCAGTGCGCGATACGGCTTCACACCCCAGGCGTGCTATGCCGAGAAGATCTGGCGCATGATGAGCGATTTCCTCGCGCTGCCCGAGGTACGTGCGGGGTATTCGGACTACATGAGCATGCTTAACGAGCGCGGCGTTACCGCCATCAAGGAGATGGCGTTTGATGACTACTACGGTTTTGCCGACGAAATGGCTCGCCGTGAAGAATCTGGTGAGCTGACGGTTCGCGTCTCTATGATGTCGCAGCCGGTGGGTGCCGGTGCAAATCTGTCGTATGCTCGCGAGGCACGAGAGCGCTTTCGGGGACCGTTCGTTCGTTTTTCTGGCTTCAACCGTATGACCGATCGCGGCGTATGGGCGGGGCTTGCCGAGATGATTGACCCCTATGAGGACACGGCCGATGCGGGAGCTGCCGGCAAGACGGTTGTCGAGGAGCCCGAGTGGGATCTGATTGAGAACGAGCTGCGCGCAATTGATGCTGACGGCTTCCGATATTCCTTGCATTGCCAGGGCGATGGCGCCGTTCGTCGCACCGTGGCGCTCTATGCCTCGCTGCCTCGAGACGAGCATGGACGGTTGCTTCGCCGCCATGCGATTACCGATCTCGAGAACTCTGATCCGACCGATCTTGTCGAGTTTGGCAAGTTAGGTGGAATTTGCGAGGTCTATCCGCAGATTTTGACGCTGGACCGGCGCGAGGATTGCCTGTCGATGATGCGTCGACAAATTGGCGAGACGCGACTTTTGCACAGCTGGAATCGCCGCGGCATGGAAGATTCCGGATGCACGGTGTGCTGTGGTACGGATTTGCCACTGCTGATTCCGAGCCTGGGCGAGTCAATCTACAGCGCGTGCGGTGGATACTTCGACGATGGGCTGCCCGTGAATGAGGCCAACGCGCTGACGCTTGTCGAGCTCTTGCGTGCTTGGACTGCCGGGGGCGCGTACGATCTGATGCGCGAAGACGAACTGGGTACGCTTGAGGTCGGCAAGCTTGCCGATATCTGCGTGCTCGATCGGGATGTGTTCGACCTCGATTATCGCGACGCACGCGATCTTTCGGTTGATATGACGATGTCGGACGGACAAATCGTGTTCGATCGAAATAAGGAGGCATAAGATGTCTGAATCCAAACCGACGCTGCGCCGCGAACAGATTGCGGGCATGAATATCCACTACATCATGTGGTCGCTCGATTACTTCCTTGATGTGCAGCAGCGTTTGGGCTTTGAGTCCATTGAGCTGTGGTGTGCGGAGCCGCATGTGACGCTCGACCACACGGGCTACTTTGAGGCTGAGGTCCTGGCGAAAAAGGCTGCAGACCGTGGGCTTAGGTATCGTACTCTGTGCCCCGAGAATGTTGTCTATCCTTGGCAGTACTGCGCACGCAAACCGCTGCATGAACAGCGCAGCCTGGCGTACTTTAAGCACGGCATTGAGCTTGCCGAGGTACTTGGGTGCGACCGTATGTCCGTCAACTCGGGCTGGGGCGACTGGGACGAGGACCGCGAGGAAGCCTGGAAGCGCAGCCGCGAGCACTTGTCCATTCTGGCGGAGTATGCCGGTGAGCACGGTCTGGTGCTTACGATGGAAAGCCTGCGTCCCGAGGAGAGCAACCTTGTAACGACGGTTTCCGATGCGAAGCGCATGATTGACGAGGTCGCGAGCCCGTACTTACAGCCCATGGTTGATACAACCGCGATGGGCGTTGCGGGCGAGACGCTCGAGGACTGGTTTGCCGCCTTTGGTGATGGGGCAATTCACGAGATGCACTTTATCGACGGTGACCCGTATGGCCATCTGGTGTGGGGCGATGGCAAGCACGATATGGACGCCTTCGTCGCTACGCTTAATGCCCATGGTTTCGATGGCATGCTGGGCCAGGAAATCACGGACGGGCGTTACTACGATGACCCGGCGGCGGCAGATGCCAAGAACATGGCCGCATTCGAGAAATATCTGATTGACTAAACCAACTATCGGCCACGCAGCCAACGTCATTGATTGCGGACCAAACAAGAAAGGAACTGGATATGAACGCACACGATCTGATCAAAGAGGCAATTGCCGAGAAGGGCAAGTTCGACAGCGTCTACTGGATTGCTTGCGGTGGCTCCATGATCGATTTGATCCCGGCTCATGAGCTTCTGCAGCGCGAGGCAACCACCTTCACTTCGTATATCTATACGGCTCGCGAGTTTGATATCATGCGCCCGCGCCGCTTGGGTGAGAAATCCCTGGTCATTGCTTGCAGCCACAGTGGCAACACCCCCGAGGTCGTCGAGGGCTGTGAGATTGCCCTTGCTGCCGGCGCTACGGTGATCGCCCAGACCGACAACGCTGGATCCAAGATTGACTCCGGCAAGTGGACCACGTGGGTCTACCCGTGGGGCGAGGGCGTGCCGCAGGCCGAGGTCCCCGCTGGCATTTCGCTGTCGCTTGCGGCCGAGCTGCTCGATCAGCAGGAGGGCTACGCCGATCTTGCCGATATGTATGCCGGTATCGCCGAGATGGATAAGATTCTTCCCCCGGCACGTGAGAAGGTAAATGCCGAGCTAGGCGATCGTTTTGCCAAGCTTTGCCAGGAGCACGAGTTCTTCTACATTCTGGGCAGCGGTCCCAACTTTAGCCAGACCTACGGTTTCGCTATCTGCTCTCTTATGGAGATGCAGTGGCAGCACTGCAGCTACATCCACTCTGCCGAGTACTTCCACGGCCCCTTCGAGGCTACTCAGGATGGCGTTTTTTACTTCCTGCAGATGGGCTCCAGCGAGTGCCGTGCCATGGACGAGCGCGCCCTTGCGTTCCTTAAGACGCATACCGATACGCTGATGGTGCTCGATGCCAAGGAGTACGGTATGGAAGCCGTGCCGGCGAGCGTCCGTGCCTATCTGGACCCGGTGCTGTTCTACGCCATGAACTGCGAGCTGCGTGCTGCACGCGGCAAGGTGTTTGATCACGATCCCGATTTCCGTCGCTATATGGGTGTTGTCGAGTACTAGAAGGGGCAAAGGCCATGGCATTTAACGTTAACGCGCTCGGATTTGGCGACAACGTCGTCGATCGCTACGAGCATATCCACACCATGTATCCCGGCGGCAATGCGGTGAACTTCGCCGTTTATGCCAAGAAATGCGGTGCCGCACGCTCTGCATACATGGGCATTTTTGGCAATGACGCCGCTGCCGAGCATGTCATTACAAGCCTCGAGGATGAGGGTATCGAGCTTGACAAGTGCGAGCAGATGATTGGCGAGAACGGAGCGGCTCGCGTGACCGTCGTTGACGGTGACCGTGTCTTCCTCGGCTCCAACGAGGGCGGTATCCGTGGCGATGCGCGCTATGTTCTCGATCGCTTTGACCTTTCGTACATGAAGCAGTTCGATGTGGTTCATTCGGGCAACTATTGCTTCACCGAGCGCGAGCTGCCCAAGTTGAAGGCTGCGGGCGTCACGGTCTCTTTTGACTTTTCGGACGACTCCACCGACGAGTACTACGAGCAGATTGCGCCCTATGTCGATTTTGCTTTCTTTAGTGCGGCGGATGCCGCGAGTGAGGACGAGATTCGCGAGCGTCTGGCATGGGTGAAGGATCTGGGTCCGCGTTTTGTGTCGGCTACGGCGGGCGCCGAGGGCTGCATCGCTTACGACGGCGAGCGTTATTACCGCCAGCTGGCTAAACCGGTAACGGACATGAAGGACACCATGGGGGCGGGCGACTCGTTCCTCACCTCGTTTTTGATGTGCTATCTCGATTCCGCCAAGCGTGGTGAGGGTGGCGCCGAGGCCATCGAGCGCGCGCTCGACTTTGCTGCCGGGTTTGCCTCGACCGTGTGCGGCATGGAAGGTTCTTGGGGCCACGGAGCACCAATCGTCGAATAGCTTAAGAAAGCGTACGGCGGTCTGGCTATGAGGCCTTGGACAGCCGATGCAAAACAATAAGCGAAACGCGAAAAGGGGGCTCGCCATGTGGTGGGTCCCCTTTTGAACATTGGAGAAGACCATGGGTATTAAAGCGTGTGCGGCTGGTTTTTGCTGTGCGGACGTCTATCAAAACATCGGCGTGTTCTATCCGACTGGTAATGGCATTGACTGGGGTATCCATCTTGCACGAATGGGCGTTTCGGTATCCGCCGTGTCGGTTGTCGGCAAGGACGAGTACGGAGACAAGATGAGAGAGGCGCTGGCCGCCGAGGGGTTTGATATCTCTCATCTGCGGGTGGAGGATGGCGACACCTCGGTGATGCTCATGGCATTGAAAGACGGCGTCGATCGCGTGCATCTCGAGGCAATCGATGGCGTAATGGAGACATATCGTCCGAATGAAGATGACCGGGCGTTTATCCTAGAGCATGACATCATTCATACCGACCTGTTTGGCAATTGTTTGGACCTCCTGCCCGAGTGGCATGATGCGGGCAAGACGGTGGTTATGGACTTCTCGGTGTTCAGCCAGGATCCCGAATATGCCTGCGAGAATCATTTTCCCTACGTTGACTACGCATTTATGTCGTTTGAAGATGACACTCCGGAGCTGCGGGACTGGGTACGTCACGCGCAGGAATTGGGGCCGCGCGTTGCGGTTGCCACGCTTGGCGAGAAGGGAAGCATTGCCTATGACGGTGAGCGCTTCTATGAGTGCGGGATCGTGCCGGCGGAGAAGGTCGTTAATACCGTGGGTGCCGGCGACTCGTATATCGCCGGGTTTACCAAGGGCGTGATCGATGGCCTTGATATTCCGGCGTGTATGAAGGCGGGCGCTGAGCTGTCGTCCCGAGTGATCGGTTCGTTTGAGCCGTACTAGGGTCAAATGCCTGGAAAGGAGTACGAAATGGTTATCGACATGTTGGTCCATCCTATGCTCTACGGCGAGATCTGTACGCCGGGTGATGAGCCTGATGGATTCGGTTTTTGGTCACGAGAATTTGGTATGGGGCATATGGGCCCCATGGATTGGGATGAGCTTCAAGTCGAGATGGTCGTCTGCGATGTGCAGAAGAGCGTGCTCATGCCGCTCGATGTAACCACGGCATGCGGAGGGCACTTTGGCACCAATGACCAGATTGCCATGCTGGTTGCCGCACATCCCGATCGTCTGTGGGGATTTGCGAGCGTAGACCCGCAGGTGAGCGGTGCCGCAGACGAATTGGAGCGCGCCTTTACCGAGTTGGGGGCAAAGGGGCTTTGCCTGCATCCTGCAAAGCAGGGTTTTGCCCCCGATGATGCTGTGGCCGAGCCGCTTTACGAACTGTGCGAGCGCTATAACAAGCCGGTGGTTTTCCATGCCGGTATGTCTTGGGAGCCGGGCGCAGAGCTCTCGCGCAGTAACCCGCTTGCATTTGAGCACACAATCGCAACGCATCCAAATGTGCGTTTTAGTTTGACCCATTTTGGCTGGCCCTGGGTGCGCGAGACCGTGGCGATGCTGCTCAAGTATCCCAACTGCTACGCGGACACCTCTATCACTTACATCGATTCGCCCGAGGAGATGATGCAGCGTCTTTTCACGGTCGATATGGGGCCGCTGTGGTATGAGCGCGCGCTATCGCACCAAGTGATGTTCGCCAGCAATACGCCGCGCTTCCGTGCATTCAAACTCAAGCGGGCGCTCGATACCGTGCCCATGCGCGATGATGCGCGAGAAAGGCTCTACTGGGGTAATGCCCTGCGTTTTCTTGAAGGGGATGAGTGAACATGGTGACGCTCGAGACATTGAGCTATCTATCGACTGCTCCGGACCAGTTCATCGATATTACCGAGGACGTGCACGCTGCCATCGAACGCAGCTCGGTGACCAATGGCTTGGCGGCGATTATTTTGTCGCATACGACCTGCGGAATCGTGGTAAACGAGGGGCTGCCCTGCGTGGAGACGGATCTTATGGAGACGCTTGATCGCATCGCCCCACTCGATGCCCCCTATGCGCATGCACACTTCCTGCCGAGCTATGGAGCCACCGGTAACAACTCCTGTGGGCATATCAAGAGCATGATTTGTGGAAACAGTTGCTTCTTTCCCGTCCAAGATGGCCACATCGTGTGCGGAAGTGCCCAGAACATCTATCTTGCGGAGTTTGACGGTCCGCAGAAGCGAAAAGTGTACGTCGAGGTGCTGGGGGAGTAACGTCCCTGCAATAACCCTATGAAGGAGCACGTTATGTCGTTTCTAACTTCGATGTTCAAGAACGAAAAGCCGGTTATCGGAATGCTGCACCTGCGTCCTCTGCCGGGCGATCCGCTGTATTACCCGGGCGGAAGCGTATCGCAGGTCGTGGAAGCCGCCAAGCGCGATCTCGAGGCGTTGCAGCAGGGCGGTGTCGATGGCATTTTGATTACCAATGAGCTCTCGATGCCCTATGAGCAGCATGTTTCTCCCTCAACCCTTGCATCGATGGGCTATGTAATCGGGGCTCTGTCCCATGATCTGTCGACTCCTTGGGGAGCTGAGGCAATTTACGATGGTGATGCCACAATCGAGCTGTGCGCTGCCGTCGACGCGCAGTTCACGCGCTGCAATTTTTGCGGTGCCTGGGCCGGTGATCTCGGGCTGATTAACCGAGATTTCGCTCACACCATGCGTCGCAAGGCGGCGCTGCGCTTGGACGACCTCAAGCTTTTTCACTTCATCACGAGCGAGGGCGAGGTTTATCTCAACGACCGCACGACCGCGGACATTGCCGATTCACTTCTCTTTAATTGCCTACCGGATGCGATAGTCATCGGCGGTTCGGCTGCCGGTCGTGGCGCTTCGGGCGAGCTTGCCGACGAGGTCCGCGAGCGTGTTGGCGAAGTGCCCGTGGTATGTGGCACCGGTTGTCGCGAAAATACCGTGGCTGACGTATTTGCTCACTACGATGGCGCGTTTGTCGGCACGTGCTTAAAGCGCGACGGAAAGCTGGATGCCCCGATTGATGTTGAGCGGGTGGTTCGTTTTATGGCTGCCGCTCGTACGGCGCGAGGGGAGTAGGCACCTATGGCGCTCTATCTGGGTATTGATATTGGGACAAGCGCCTCTAAAGGCGTTTTAATCGATGATCGATGCAACATCGTTTGCCAAGCCTCTTGTGGACATGAGACGGACAACCCGTGTGATGGATGGTACCAGCATGATGCTGAGGCAGTTTGGTGGGGCGATTTTTGCCGCTTGTCGCGCGAGCTGGTGATGCGATCGGGGGTTAACGCGGCGCAGATCGGATGCGTGGGCCTTTCCGCATTGGGTTGCGACTGTGTGCCGGTCGATACCGAGTGCAACGCGCTGGCGCCCGCGATTTTGTATGGAGTCGATGCACGTTCGAAGCCGCAGATTGACGAGCTCCTTTCCGAATATGGGTCAGGTCGCGCACGCGAACTTTTCGGGCACGATCCCTGCTCATCAGATATTGCTCCCAAGATCTTGTGGTTTAAGCAGAATATGCCCGAGGTGCACGAACGTGCCGCGAAGTTCCTGACGGCGTCATCGTTTCTATGCGCAAAGTTGACGGGGCGTTTTACGGTGGACCGTTATTTAGCGGAGGATTTTCTTCCCCTATATGACCGCTACACTTGGAAGGTTGATGCTCGGGAATGTGCTCGTTTCTGCCGGCCTGACCAGATGGCGGAGGTAATGTCGGCTACCGATATTGCCGGGGTGATTACGCAGTGTGCGGCTGAGGCGACGGGGCTCGCGGCAGGGACACCTGTCTTAGTGGGAACGGGCGACTCTGGTGCCGAGGCCATTTCGACGGGTGTATTTCGTCCCGGCGATATGATGGTTCAGTTGGGGAGCACGGCGTATTTCATCTACCTAGCTGATCATATGGTCGATGATGCCCGCCTGTGGCCAGGGACGTTCATCATTCCCGGAACTTACGGGATCTGCGCGGGGACCAATACGGCGGGTGCGCTCACATCGTGGTTGCGCCAAGAGCTGTATCGCGACGCCGTGGAGGCCGAGGGCCACGGTGGCCCCGATGCATATTCGGTTATGGCGCATGATGCCGCCGATGTGGCGCCGGGTGCCGATGGGCTCGTGTGTCTGCCGTACTTTGCGGGGGAGCGTACTCCGCTCAACGATCCCGAGGCGCGTGGCGTCTTCTTTGGCCTGACCGGAAGGCATACGCGAGCCCATATGGTTCGCGCCGCCTTGGAAGGCGTCGCGTATACCGTTGCATCCCATGTCGACATTATCGAGCGAGAGCATGGACTGCCAATTGGGCGCATTATGCTTGTCGGAGGTGGAACCAAGAATCCAGTTTGGATGCAGGCTATCGCCGACGTATGCGGGCGCGAGGTCTCGGTTGCCAAGGTTACGGTGGGCGCATGCTTCGGTGATGCCATCATGGCAGCTCTCGCAGGTGGCGCCTATGCATCATGGGATGAACTCGCCCAAGTCCTTGGCGTTGCGCAAACAATCGTGCCCGATATGGCTGCCCACGAGTTATATGCGTCGCGTCGTCATATCTTTGACGAATTGTATGCACGCAACTGTGATCTCATGCACGAATTGGTGTAATGCTGCCGAATTGTACTGCCTTCCAATAGGGACTGCGTTGTGTGATTCGCATGTCCCTTGGCATTTTTTGCCCACAGGGGTTAGCGAAGGTCAAATACAGAGTGCGCATTTGCTAAAACTGCCGATTCGATGCGCTTTATGTCACAGTTTTTGAGTGAGGCGATGTGTTCCGAGGTCCTTGTGAGCGATCTGATGAGCGACTGCGCGCTTGTTTCTGTGTTTGGCTCGGCCGGCGCATCGGTCTCGAGCAGTAGACGGTCGAGTGGAATCTGTCGGGCATATTCACGTCCACGTTTAGACGCAAGCATGCGTTCGTTGACGGAAAAATTACAGCTCGCATTACGCGCGCGGACGAGTTCGTCCGAAGTGCCGCTAAACCAGTGGAAGATGATAACGGGGGAGTCGGAGTTTGGGATGAGTAGTCCATGCGATTCGAGGACGTCCAGTACGGCTCCCGCTGAACGAACGGCGTGAATTGATATCACGCGCCCGGTAAGAGGATGCTGCACGAGTGTATCGCAGAGCCGGTTAAGTGTCTGTATTTGTAGCAGCTCACTTCCAGCAAAGCGCGCGGAAAAGTCGAGTCCGACTTCGCCGATATAGTGCTCTTGGTCAGCAACTTCGCAAAGCAGATTGACTTCGGCAGGACCGCAGCGGCCGTCGGCGAGCCACCAGGGATGGAGGCCGGCGCCCGCGATAATGTTTGGGTATCGGCTGGCCCGCTTTTTTGCTGCCGCGAAGTCGCGTGGGTCGACCCCGCAGTCAAAGAGCCCCAGACCCAACGCCGCCGACTCACTGGCTGCAGCATCGGGGCTGAGCATCAAATCAAGATGACAATGCGTGTCAAAGAATCGCGGTTCCATCGCAGGGCATCCTGCTAGTCCAAGCGCTGGCCATCGGCGCGCACGCGCTCGCACCCGCGCCCGCTGATCTGGCGGATAACCTCGCCGGCAATCATCTGACCCATGATGGGCGGCATAAAACTGGCAGTTCCCAGCTCGGTGCGCTCGTGGATGTTGGAAGGGTCGCGGGGTTGGGTTTTAACCGATTCCTCGCAGCTAAACAGCACGTGCAGGCTCTTGATTCCGCGCTTCTTACATTCTTTGCGCATAATGCGGCTCATGGGATCACGTACCGTATCGAAGATGTCGGCAAAGCGGAGGCACTCGGGATGGAGCTTGTTGGCCCCGCCCATGGAACTGACCAAACGGATGTCGTGGTCCTGAGCATATTTGGCAATGGTGAGCTTGGCCGAGATGGTGTCGATGGCGTCGACGACGTAGTCGAGCTTGCCACCCGTCTGCTCCAAAACGCTCGCGAAGAAATCATCGATGTTGTCGCTCAGCAGGTATTCGGTGCGCTTGATAACGGTGGCAGCGGGATTGATGTCGTTGATCATGGCTTCCATCACGTCCACCTTGCGCTTGCCGATGGTGCTATGAAAGGCGATGGCCTGTCGATTGATATTGCTGGGCGCGACGATATCCTTGTCCAGAATCACAAAATGACCGATGCCGCCGCGGGCAAGTGCCTCGCAGCAGTTGGAGCCCACGCCTCCACAGCCGAGTATCAGCACCGTGGCGTTGGCGAGCTTGTCGAGTGCCTCGCGGCCCATGATGATCTCGAGCTTGGTGTCGCGTGTCTCGTTGGGAGTTGCGGCTGTGGTTTCGGTCATAGACATCCTCCGATGGGGAAGCAAATCGTGTTTTGGCTATCGCCATTATAGGTAATCGCCCATAGGTTGCGATGGCGCTTACTTTGATGTGGTTTGAAGCATTTCGATTAGATAGTTAGACAAACATCTAAATATCGAGTATAGTGTGCGCGTCATGTGGGGTGCTGAGAGGAGGTCTTATGCCGGGAGAGGGTTTTAAAGCGCTGGCCGATCCTACACGGCGTCACATTTTGGAACTACTGCGCGAGGGCAATTGTACGGCCGGGGAGCTTGCCGAGCATTTTGACATCAGCAAGCCGTCATTGAGCCATCATTTGGCGACGCTCAAAAACGCCGGGCTGGTGACCGACGAGCGCCATGGCCAAAACATCGTTTACAGCTTAAACACCACCGTCATGCAGGACTTGATTGGCTGGTTTATGGGCTTTACAGACACTGAAGGTGATGAGGATGAATAACGAAAACAAGGGCATTCACGCCACGGGGGTATCGCCGCGTGTATGGGCCATGCTTGTTGTGGTCTGCGCTATTAATGTCGCGGCGCACCTTATGGTGATGCCGAGCTTGCCTGCACAGATTCCCACGCACTGGGGAGCGAACGGCGCCGTCGACGGTTGGGGCCCTAGCTGGATGGCCTCCGCGCTCGGCGTGCTGCCTCTGGCACTTCTTGCAATGTTCTACGTGGTGCCACGCATTGACCCCAAAGGTGAGGCATATCGAACCTCGGGCAAGTTCTATCAGGGCTTCGTAATCGCCTTCACCTTGTTCATGTGTGCCATAAGCTGGTTGGGTGAGCTTACGGTCTGGGGCGTGGTGCCGGCGGTCGGTTCGGTCAACGTGCTGATTTCCGGTGCTATCGGTTTGCTGTTCATCGGCGTAGGCAACTACTTGCCGCGTGTGAAGCAGAACTATACGCTCGGTATCAAGACGCCTTGGGCGCTTGCCGATCCCGAGAACTGGCGCCGTACGCAGCGTTTTGGCGGCGCCTGCTTTATGGTGCTGGGTGTTGGTTTGATTGTGATGGGCGTGGCGGGTAGCGTGCTTTCGAGTGAAGTCGTCGCCGCGGTGATTGCGGTTCTGGCGTTTGGTTCAGCTGGAGCTGCCTACGTCTATTCGTATCTGCTGTGGCGCAAATCGCAGCGAGCCGCTCGTTAAGGTTGCGGAAAACTAGCGTACGCAGTTCATAGTGTGTTAAGGGGGACTTTTCCCAGGTAGTATTAGGGGGTGTGGGCAACCATGCCCCTTTTTCGTTAAGTTTCAGAGCTGGTTTCCTCATTTCGTTTCCACTAAAGCGAATCAAGAATAGGGAAACAGCAGGTAGAAAGGATAAAACAGGCAAATGGCAGAGTTTATCTACCAGATGTATCAGGCTCGCAAGGCCCATGGCGACAAGGTAATCCTTGACGACGTGACCCTGAGCTTCTACCCCGGTGCCAAGATCGGTGTCGTGGGCCCCAACGGCATGGGCAAGTCGACCCTGCTCAAGATTATGGCCGGCATTGAGGAGGTCTCCAACGGCGATGCCAGGCTCACCCCCGGCTATACCGTGGGTATCCTGCAGCAGGAGCCGCCGCTCGACGACGACAAGACCGTCATCGAGAACGTGCGCATGGCGTTTGGCGACATGATCGCCAAGGTCGATCGCTTCAATAAGATCGGCGAGGAGATGTGTGACCCGGACTGCGACATGGACGCCCTCATGGCAGAGATGGGCAAGCTCCAGGACGAGATTGACGCCGCCGACGGCTGGGATATCGATTCCAAACTCGGCCAGGCCATGGACGCCCTGCAGCTGCCCGATTCCGACATGCCGGTCAACGTGCTTTCCGGCGGCGAGCGCCGCCGTGTGGCCCTGTGCAAGCTGCTGCTCGAGGCTCCCGACCTGCTGCTGCTCGACGAGCCCACGAACCACCTGGACGCTGAGTCGATCCTGTGGCTCGAGCACTTCCTGCACAACTACCAAGGTGCGGTCCTTGCCGTCACGCACGATCGCTACTTCCTGGATAACGTCGCCGAGTGGATCTGCGAGGTCGACCGCGGCCACCTTTATCCCTACAAGGGCAACTACTCCACGTATCTGGAGACCAAGGCCGCCCGTATCGAGGCGCAGGGCAACCGCGATGCCAAGCTCGCCAAGCGCATGGAGGCCGAGCTCGAGTGGGTACGCAGCTCGCCCAAGGCTCGTCAGGCCAAGAACAAGGCCCGCCTGGCTCGCTACGAGGAGATGGAGGCCGAGGCCCGCGCCAGCCAGAAGCTCGACTGGACCGACATCCGCATCCCCGTGGGCCCGCGTCTGGGCAACAAGGTGCTCGAGGCCCATCATCTGCACAAGGAGTTCGATGGCCGCGTGCTCATCGATGACCTTTCGTTCACCCTGCCGCGCAACGGCATTGTGGGCGTTATCGGCCCCAACGGTGTCGGTAAGACCACGCTGTTCAAGACGATTGTGGGCCTGGAGCCGCTGACTTCGGGCGAGCTCGAGGTGGGCGAGACCGTCAAGATTTCTTACGTCGACCAGAACCGTTCCGGCATCGACCCCGACAAGAACCTGTGGGAGGTCGTCTCGGATGGCCTGGACCACATGATGGTCGGCGAGACCGAGGTTCCGAGCCGCGCTTATGTGGCGAGCTTTGGCTTTAAGGGCCAGGACCAGCAGAAGCGCGCTGGCGTACTCTCCGGTGGCGAGCGCAACCGTCTGAACTTGGCGCTTACGCTCAAGCAGGGCGGCAACCTGCTGCTCCTCGACGAGCCCACGAACGACCTCGACGTCGAGACGCTGTCCTCGCTCGAGGCGGCGCTGCTCGAGTTCCCGGGCTGCTCGGTGGTCATTAGCCACGACCGTATGTTCCTGGACCGCGTCGCCACGCACATTCTGGCGTGGGAGGGCACCGACGAGAATCCGGGCAACTGGTATTGGTTCGAGGGCAACTTCGAGGCCTATCAGGCCAACCGCATCGAGCGCCTGGGCGAGGACGCAGCCCAGCCGCATCGTATCCACAGGAAACTTACCAGGGACTAGTTTGATGTGGCAAAGGGACAGCCCCTTTGTCACACGAACTTATGCTCAACCTGGGAAAATAAAAAAACGCGGCGAACGTTTTTGTGACGTTCGCCGCGTTTTGCTATTCGTTGGATTCTTCAACCTTGTCGACGGTCCAGGTGGCTCCGAGGCCGCCGGTGGTGTTGCGGCGAATGCGTACGGTGACTTCGTGGCGTTTGCCGGCCTGTGTGTAGCGCAGGGGGAAGCACGCGCGGTTACGGCCGGCCTCGATGGTACCGCGCTCGCGAGCGATCCAGTAGTACTCGCCGACGATGCCGAGGGTGTCAGCGCCGTAGGGGAGATAAGTCGACAGCTGGTGCAGCAGCGGGCTAGGGCAGAAGACCTCGGTCGCGAAATCGATGGGGAAGTCCCCGGGGATGGTCGGTGCTGCGGGAGCGGGGGCCGGTGCTGAATTGGGGACCGGAGTCGGTGCAGGTGTGGGAGCCTGGTCACAGGCGGGTGCGGATGCGGACTCAATGACAGGTGCAGACTCAGATGCCGCTTCTGGCTTAGCTATGGAATCTGTCGGTTCCACGGAGATGGACGTGTCTTCGGTCCCGGTTTTGGCATCGGCCTGCGGAGTGTCCTCTGCCTCGACGTTCGGCTTGGCCTCGACCGGCGTGGATACCATGGTGGTGATGCCGGCGTTGGCGTTCTCGGGGTCGTAGACAACCGTGAGCGAGATGGCAGGCTGGGGCGCCTCGGGCTCCGGTGTTGCCTCGGCAGCATCTTGATCCGCGAGCTCGTCGGACTGATTGTCCTCGGTGTTGTCGCCAAAGGCATCGTGGTTCTGGAACACGGGCGCCTCGGGCTGGCCAGCCGCCTCTTCGGTTGTCGACTTGGATGCCTCGTTGAGCTCCACAGCGGCTTCCTGCTCTGGCATGACTTCGGGATCGGTCATGGCGGCGATTTCGGTTTCGGCTTCCGCTGCCACCTCAATAGCGACTTCGATCTCTGTCTCGGGCTCGGGCTCCGGCACAGCTTCAACCGCGGCTTCTGGTTCGGGACGCTTAACGTGCTTGGGGCGCACAGCCTTGAGGTCCTTCTCACCGCGCTTTTTCTTTTTGTAGGACTGCTTAGCGCCCTTGGCGGTCTTGGGCTTGTCCTCGCCCTTGGCAAGGGCGGCATCCCAGGCCTCGTTGGCGATGACGGTGGCATACAGGTGACCGCCCTTAAAGACGGTCAGCTTAATGCAGTCGTCAAGCTCTTCGAGCAGCTCGCGCGTGGATTCGAAGCCCAGGTCATAAGCGGTCATGTCGCCAGCGGCGAGCGCCTCTTCGACCTGCGTCATAAACGTTTGCTTGCCGCATCCAATCGCATCGCGCAGCAGGCGATACAGATAGATGTGGTTGCCCAGTGAAAGCGTGGGCCTAACTATTGTCTTGCTCATGGCAAATCTCCTCTTTACACATGTAAAGCATCTTACCATCGCATGGCGCTCGCCATGGCGGCGCCCAAGGCAAACGGGCGCGAACCGCTGTCGATTCGCGCCCGTTATACAGGTCGGTTATCTATGAGAGGCAAATGTGCCTAGTTGCCCGATGTCGCGCCTTGGCTTGAACTGTCAGATGCCGTGCCGGACGCGGTTCCGCTCGAGCTGTTGGTGTTGCTGTTGTCGGTAGATCCCGTACTCGGTGTATTGCCATTCGCCTGGTCGCCCGTGCTCGGTTGAGAGCCGTCAGTCGTTTGACTTGAGTCAGTCGTGCCGGATTGCGTGCCGCTGTTGTTCGCAGAGGAATCGACGCCCTGCGATTGGTTTTGGGTGTTCGAGGACGAATTGGCAGAGGTAGAACTGTCTTGCGTATCGTCCGTCTGTGCCTGCTGATCCTGCGACTGGGTGTTGCCATTTGCATCGCTCTCGGTCGTGCGCGACGACAGGATTGGCTCGGGACGCTCGCCCAGACCCTCACCGGCAGTGGTGATAAGGATGGCGCCGGCGCAGGCGATGACCGCGACGATGGCGATAGCGATCGAGAAGACGATGACCTTCTTTTGCGTCTGGCTGCGCTCAGCCGCCGCCTTGGCGCGCAGGCTGTTGGGAGCGACGCGCGCCGTGGTCGCGCGTCCCGCAACCTGGCGCATCTCCTGCGTGGTTGCGGCGCCACCTAGGTGCTCCTCGACATTGGGCTCAACGGGCTCGTAGGCGCCGGTAGGGTAGTCGACAGCGGCATGCGTGCCCTTGATTGCTTCGGCGCTGGCGGAGATAAAGTGGCGATAGACCTGCGAGGACACAACAGTGATGACTGAGCTCACAGCGGCACCAATCACCGAGCCGGCAATGCCGATCTTTGAAGCAAGCGCCACGCTCGTGGCGGCAGCTGCGGCGCCGGCGATGATCTGGGGAATGGAAATGTCATCGAACAGGCCCTTTTTGGGCGCGATGGCCATGGTCTGTCCGATGGAATGGTTCTCGTGCACGCCGTTGTTGAGCGCGGCCGGTGTCATGACGCGCGTGCGCGGCGCGTCGGTGTACTTGGTTGCCATACGGGGTCCTCCCGGTGTAAATCTGCTTCGTTTCGTGTAGCCATCAGGGTACCCACCAGATGTGAATCGTACGTGACATTTAACAGATACCATCAACTCATCAAGGGGGCCTGCTGTCTTTGGTGCAATAGCTTGATGCTAAACTGGATTTATGTTTGCGAGGTGGTTTACGTGATGTACCCGTATATGACATTCGAAGATGGAACCGAGGTCATTCATTCTGACCTGATTACAGATGGCGATATCGAAAAGGTTATCGTGCATTTTGAACGACCGACGGCAGAGGGTTTCGACTCCGCTCGTTGTGAGTTGCCTTCCTGTTCGTGGACTGACTGGGAAGGGCATTTTACTCAGAGTGAAAAACGAGCTTTCGAAGAGTGTCTGAGCAAATAATTTAGATTAGTTCGAGTTTAGTTCGAATAAAGAAGCTGAATGCGATGACCTAAAGCGTATGCATTTTTAGTATTAGATGCGTATGAAATGGAGGATGTGAATGGATGAGCTAATAGACTTTAAAAAACGATTTCTCAAGAATGGCGAGCTGGTTTCAATTCCAAAAAAGGAAAGCTATAAAAGAATCATGCTGCTATGGGCCGTCTCTTTCTTTGAATTAAATACAAGTTATACGGAGCTTCAGGTTAATCGTGTGCTGTCACAGCTCTATCCTGATTATGCCGTGTTGAGGCGGTACTTGGTTGATTATGGATTCCTATTAAGGGATGAACGAGGCCTGAAATACGAGGTTAATCGTGATGTTCACGGTATTGAGAGCTAGCCGTCCGGTTCGGGTCCTATATATTGCTAGAGGGATAAGCGAAATAGGCAATTGGTGTGCGAATATTGCTTTGCCAATGCTGATTTACGAGGTAACTCACGATGTTTCTGCAACTGCTTTGATGGTCTGCTGCAGATTTGCCCCCTCTCTGTTTTCAGTTGCGCTCGCGCAGCTGCCTCAGAAGATGGGTATCGGGACACTGCAGGCCATGAGATTGGCAGACTTAATTCGCGCGGGATTATTCGTTTGCTATATTTTTGTTGATAGTAAATGGAGTATGTTTGCTATTACGTGCGCGGTATCGCTTTGCCGAACGGTAGAAATGCCCTGCTTTTACTCGTTGTTAAGAGCCAATACGAATAGTATCAATCGCGACGTAATTAATAATTCGTTTGGGTTCCTGCAGAATTTGATGATGGTTCTGGGGCCAGTTGCCGGCGGTTTTGTTGTCGCTCAATTTGGGGCGGAGGCTGTTCTTGCATTAGACGCGCTTTCTTTTGCCGCGTCGTTCTGGTTGCTGCGAGATGTTCCGTCGATTATCGAGGTTAATGATAAAGAGGGAATAAGCAAAAATGAAAAAAACAGGACTGCATTTAGTGATCTTAGCGCGAAGCACTTGGCAATTGGTTTCCTATTAATCGATATTTCTAGTGGCGTGGCATTCGGCTCTCTGAATTCTCTTTTGCCAGCTATAGCGCAATTGCAATTTGACTCGTCATCGATACAATACGGATTCCTTCAGAGTAGTCTTACAATCGGACTGTTGTTCGGAAATACAATATATGGTCGTTTAATCAGTGGTTCCGATTGCGTTAAATCATATTGTTTTGTGACGTATCTTGCGCTCGGTGCGTATCTGGCGTTTGGCTATCGCTATGCGTCTGGGATATCGTTTATTTTCCTTTTTATCGTCGGTGCCGGAAACGCCATTCAAGATGTGCTTCTCATAACATCGCTGCAGGATTTGGCGAGAGACGGATCTGAATCGATAAGCCTGTTTTCAATTAGGGAGTCTTTGCAATCGGTTGCTGTTGTTATTTCAACACTTCTTGTTTCGCTGTTCACGAGCATCGCGATGTTCTCAATTCTCGTTACAGGACTTGGTGTATTTTCAATTATGATGGTAGTTGTGTTTCAATTGAATTATTTGCGAAAGATGTGACGTTGATATGCCTAAATTTTGAAATACATGCTCTTAGCACAGGTTGGCCTCTCAGTAAACTGGGAGGTTGCTTTGGCTAGTTAGAGATATGTGAACGTCCGTTAGACTGAATCTCAGGGTAGAAGGGGCCTCCAGTGTCCAGATCAACAAGGCAATGCTGCGTTTCGGCTAATAAGAACGATGGCTTTTTGCGTGTGGCGGCGGCGTCGCCGCGGATTCGCGTGGCCGATGTCGAGGGCAATGCCGAGGTTGCGCTGGCGGCTGTTCGCGAGGCTACCGAGCGCGGCGTTCGTGCGCTCGTGCTGCCCGAGCTTAACCTGACTGGTTATACCGCGGCTGATCTGTTCCATAACCGCACGCTGCTGCACGCCTGCGAGACCGCACTTGTGCACATCCTCGATGAAACCCGTGAGTTGCCGGTCGTCTTTACCATCGGTCTTCCCGTTGCAGTTGCCGAGAATATCTACAACTGCGCCGCCGTGTGCTGCGCGGGCGAGCTTTTGGGCCTCACGGCCAAGAAGTATTTGCCCAACTATGGCGAGTTCTATGAGCGCCGTTGGTTTGCTCCGGCGCCTGCGGATCCCGTGTGGGTTGAATTTGCCGGTCAGGGTCCGGTCCCGCTGGGTTCGGGGCTTGTCTACCGTTGCTGTGATGAAGGCGCCGAGGACCTGGTGCTGGGCGTTGAGGTCTGTGAGGACCTGTGGGTGCCGGCACCCCCTTCGACCGAGATGGCGCTTGCCGGTACGACGGTGATTCTCAACCCGTCGGCCTCGGATGAGATTATCGGTAAGGCAGACTACCGCCGCAGCCTTATCTCCAATCAGAGTGCGCGCCTGTACTGCGCCTATGTCTACGCCGATGCGAGCGAGGGTGAGTCAACGACCGACATGGTCTTTGCGGGGGAGAACCTCGTCTACGAAAACGGCTCCAAGCTCGCCGCGACCAAACTGCTTACCTGCGACATGGCCATCGCCGACGTCGATCTTGACCGCCTGGTTGCCGAGCGCCGTCGCTCGACGACGTGGACGCGCGCGGACGATGCGCCGGAGGCCACGACCGTTGATTTTTCGTTTGAGGGCGTGCTTGCGAAGGATCCTGTTCTGCGCGATGCGCTCGGCATCGACCGTGTCTTCCCCCGCGCGCCCTTTGTGCCGGCCGACCATGGCGACCTGGCCGAGCGCTGCGAGACCATCCTCGACCTGCAGACCGCCGGCCTCAAGACCCGCCTGGCCCATACGGGCACCAAGGCGGCCGTCATCGGTCTTTCGGGCGGCCTTGATTCTACACTGGCACTGCTCGTGACGGTGCGTGCCTTCGATGCACTGGGGCTGCCGCGCACGGGTATCACGGCGGTCTCCATGCCCGGCTTTGGCAC
Source organism: Coriobacteriaceae bacterium AM113-163 (assembly GCA_027673765.1). GTDB lineage: Bacteria > Actinomycetota > Coriobacteriia > Coriobacteriales > Coriobacteriaceae > Collinsella. The sequence goes on along the minus strand of JAQDWB010000007.1, from coordinate 50,478 downwards.
GACGCATCGCACTAAGTCCAACGCCGAGTCGCTCGCGCGCGACCTGGGCGTGAGCTTCCGCGAGGTTTCGATCCACGCGGCTGTGGAGCAGCACTTCAAGGACATTGAGCACGATCCGACCGTGCAGGACGTGACCTACGAGAACAGCCAGGCCCGCGAGCGTACGCAGATTCTGATGGATCTGGCCAACCAGGCTGGCGGTTTTGTCATCGGCACGGGCGACCTGTCGGAGTTGGCACTCGGCTGGGCTACCTATAACGGCGACCACATGAGCATGTACGCCGTCAACGCGAGCGTGCCCAAGACGCTTGTGCGCCATCTGGTGCGCTATGCGGCCGATGTCTTTGGCGGGCGTATTGCCGAGGTTTTGCTCGATATCCTCGATACGCCGGTGTCCCCCGAGCTCCTGCCGCCTACGGGCGACGGCGAGATTGCGCAGAAGACTGAGGACCTGGTGGGCCCGTACGAGCTGCACGACTACTTCCTCTACTACTTGCTGCGTTTTGGCTTTGAGCCGGGCAAGATCTACCGCATGGCGCTCAAGAGTTTCGAGGGTGTCTACGACGCCAAGACCGTCCACACGTGGCTGCGTACGTTCTATCGTCGCTTCTTTGCCCAGCAGTTTAAGCGCAGCTGCCTGCCCGATGGCCCCAAGGTTGGTTCGGTGACGCTCAGCCCGCGCGGCGATTGGCGTATGCCGAGTGACGCCAGCTCGCGTCTGTGGCTTGCGCAGATCGACGCGCTCAATCCAGTTGACTAAGGTTGGCTAAATTGAACCAATACGGGGGTTGCAAGCGTTACACTTTTGCAATCTGATGGCCCGTATCGCGCGGCGCTCTTGTCGGAGCGCCGCTTTTTTATATCGGAAGGTGGCACCATGCAGGCATCGCAGCGTCTCGACCGCTTTGGCGCGGAGGTCTTCGCCTCGCTCAACAACAAACTGCTTGCGCTGAAGGCTCAGGGCAAGACCATTTACAACATGAGCGTGGGCACGCCCGACTTTAAGCCGTACGACCACGTGGTCGAGGCGCTCACGCAAGCGGCCCAGGACCCCGAGATGTGGAAGTATGCCCTGCGCGACCTGCCCGAACTCAAGCAAGCCGTGTGCGATTACTACGAGCGTCGCTTTGGCGTTTCGGGCATTACGCCGTCTATGGTGCAGTCGTGCAACGGCACGCAGGAGGGCGTTGGCCATTTGGGCCTTGCCCTGCTCGATCCGGGTGACACCATTCTGGTTCCCGATCCGTGCTACCCGGTCTTTGAGGCAGGTGCCAAGATCGCCGATGCCAAGCTCGAGTACTATCCGCTGGTGGCGGAGCACAATTACCTGCCCTATGTGGCGGGTATCGATCCCGAGGTGGCCGATCGTGCCAAGTACATGATTGTGTCGCTGCCCGCCAACCCGGTGGGCTCGGTGGGCACGCCCGAGGTCTACGAGGAGATCATCGCTTTCGCCCGCGAGCACGACCTGCTCATCGTTCACGACAACGCATACTCCGATATCGTGTTCGACGGCGAGCCGGGCGGCAGCTTCTTGCAGTATCCCGGCGCGCTCGAGGTGGGCGTTGAGTTCTTCTCGCTCTCCAAGTCGTTTAACGTCACCGGTGCGCGTATCGGCTTTTTGGTCGGTCGCGAGGATGTGGTCTCGGCCTTTGCCAAGCTGCGCGGCCAGATCGACTTTGGTATGTTCTTCCCGATCCAGAAGGCTGCTATCGCCTGCCTGAACGGTCCGCGCGATGAGGTCGAGGCGCAGCGTCTGAAGTACCAGGAGCGCCGCGATGCCCTGTGCGACGGTCTTGAGGGCCTGGGCTGGGAGCGTCCCAACGCGCATGGCTCTATGTTTGTGTGGGCCAAGCTTCCCGGTGGTCGCACCGATTCCATGGCGTTTTGCGAGGAGCTCATGGAGGAGGCCGGCGTTGTGGTGACGCCGGGCGCGAGCTTTGGTCCTTCGGGCGAGGGGCACGTGCGCATGGCGCTGGTCTTGCCGCCCGACCAGATTGCTTTGGCTGTCGAGGCCATCCGCGAGGCGGGTCTGTATTAGAAACCTGTTTCGACTCGTCAATAGCTCGAAACCGATTTCGTGCAGTTATTTTACGAATCCTGCAAACAATTTCGGTAAACGGTCGATTTTTGGCTGCGAATAGGAGCATAATCAAAGTCCCGATTGGATGTATTGGGATTACGACAAGCCGCTCGGGTCGTTCCCGGGTGGCTTGTTTGTGGAGAGAGATGGGAGTTTCTAATGGTTAACGAGAAGAAGGTCGCTATTGTCGGCTGCGGTTTCGTCGGTTCGTCTTCGGCGTTCGCGCTGATGCAGAGCGGTCTGTTCTCCGAGATGGTCCTCATCGACGTGGACAAGAACCGCGCCGAGGGTGAGGCCCTGGATATCGCGCACGGCATGACGTTTGCCGAGCCGATGAAGATCTACGCCGGCGATTATTCCGATGTCGCCGACGCCGCCATGATCGTCGTCACCGCTGGCGCTGCCCAGAAGCCCGGTGAGACCCGTCTGGACCTGGTCAACAAGAACGTCAACATCTTTAAGTCCATCATTCCCGAAATTAAGAAGTCTGGCTTCGACGGCATTCTGCTCATTGTCTCCAACCCGGTCGATGTTCTGACCTATGCCGCCATCAAGATGTCCGGCCTGCCCGAGGGCCATGTCATCGGCTCCGGCACCGTGCTCGACACTGGCCGTCTGCAGCAGATGCTTGGTGCCCACGTCGAGGTCGATCCGCGCGATGTCCAGGCCTATGTCATGGGTGAGCACGGCGACTCTGAGTTTGTCGCTTGGTCCAGCGCCCAGGTTGCCGGCGTGCCGCTGAACACTTTCTGCGAGCTTCACGGTCATCTGGAGCATGAGGCTGCCGAGAAGCGCATCGCCGAGGACGTCAAGAACTCCGCCTACACCATCATCGAGAAGAAGCACGCCACCTACTATGGCGTCGCCATGGCCGTCAAGCGCATCTGCACCGCCGTCATGCGCGATGAGCAGACCGTTCTGCCCGTCTCCTCGCTCATGGTGGGCGAGTATGGCCTGTCCGATCTTGCCATCTCCATGCCGACGGTCGTTGGCCGCGACGGCGTTGTCTGCCGCGTCCCCGTGCCGCTGAACGATGACGAGCAGCATGAGCTCACCGCCTCTGCAAAGGCCCTCAAGGACATCATCGACAGCGTCGACTTCTCCTGCTAAATCAAGCTCTTTTGGGCAACAGGCTACAATGAAAGGCGTCCGGTCCACACGGTCCGGGCGCCTTTTTGGTGCAAAGTAACCTGACCCCAATGCACCATAGTTGATGGGAGCGCCATGTCGGATTCGCCTAATTTTTTGACCTATGCCCAGACGGCGTTTGACCCGTTTGAGGAACGGCCGTTCTGCGCGGTGGATAGCCTGGTCTTTGCGTGGTTGTCCTATTTGCGTTTGCCGGGTGATATGGCGGAGCTGACGAACTGGCAGGGCCTAGACGTACGCGAGCTGCTTCGTGCCGAGTGCTACCGGGACATGATTGGCGACCTGTGGGATCCAGAGGGGAGCAGGGCCTTGTTGGAGGCCGTGGCAGCAAGCCCTCGCTACCGTGGCGTGCACGTTTGCGACTATCGTGCCGTGAGCGATGTGGTGGCGACGGAGCAGTTTGCAGCCATGGCGTTCCGGTTTCCGGCGGGGTTTAGCTATCTTTCCTTCCGGGGGACCGACAGCACGATTGTGGGCTGGAAAGAGGACTTCAACATGGCGTTCCGGTGTCCCGTGCCGGCCCAGGAATCTGCGGCGCGTTATGTGGACGAGGCGGCGGATGCGATTGACGGGCCGCTTTTGTGCGGAGGTCATTCCAAGGGCGGAAACCTTGCGGTGTACGGTGCGGCGATGTGCTCCGACGTCGCCCGTGAGCGAATCGAACGGGTGTATTCCCATGATGGTCCGGGCTTCGTCGAGGAGTTTCTGAACGGCAACGCCTTTGCCGATCTTTCCGGTCGAATCGACAAGACGCTACCTCGGTCGTCGATCTTTGGCATGATGTTCGAGACACAGGAGGACTATGCCATCGTTGAGAGCACCGAGTTCAGCCTGCTGCAGCACAATCCCTTTAGCTGGGTGGTTGATGGCCGCGACTTCGTGTACTGTGAGCGCCTGTCCGCCGGTGCTCGATACGTTGATGGCTCCATTCGCGAGATGCTGCTTGCAGTGGGGCCTAGCGAGCGCGAGCGTTTTGTAGATGCGTTGTTCTCCGTGTTTGAGGCTACGGGTGCTGAGCGGTTTGCGGATATCGCTGGGAATCTGCGCGAGAGCCTGCCCGTGATGCTCCAGGCTGCGCAAGGTTTCGACAAGGATACACGACGCTTTGTCTCGCAGACCATCGTGGCAATCCTTAAATGCGCACTGCTGCCCAAACGACCCCAGTTCGACATGTCCGCTGCCGGTAAGAGTCTGGCAGAACAGCTCGAGGCTTGGCAGTCCGAGCTCCTGCGCTAACCATTGGTGCAAAGCAACCTGTCCCCGATGCACCAATCTTCGATGCGCTCGGGGAGGGCTCGACCGCTATACTGGTTCGTGCCGAAATCGATCTAGAACGGAATGCCGTATATGAAAATCAATCACGCGATTCTGCATATCCTGGACTTTGACTCTGCCGTCAACGTTATGAGCCAGCGCGAGCTCGATATCGAGAGCCGTACCGTGCGCAACTTCGTGACCACGCATCTGCGCCGCGCACGTACCTCGGCCGACAATAAACGCGCCACGTTTGCCGAGAACTCTGCGTTTGGCGGCGAGCTCAAGGGCTATTTCTTTGGCGAGCGCGAGTTTGTGGACCTGTCGCAGCAGATTGCGGAGTTTATCTCCTCCGAGCTCACCAAAGCCGAGAAAGCCGAGTCCACCGACGTGCTCGTGGCCGATTTTGACGACGATGAGGATGCCCGCTGGTTTGCCGTGATGCTGCTGGGCTCCAAGCAGGCTTTTATGCACGAAGTGGGCCGCGAGGAGGGGGAGGTGCGCAACGACATCGCGCGCCACTACGCCATCCTGCCGAACCCCTCGCAGAAGGTGCCGAGCTATGCCATCGTGCGCGCGAGCACCATGGAGATCGGCTACGTGGACAAGAAGCGCAAGATTGCCGGCGAGGACCGTATGCTTATCCCCGATGGCCTGCTGCAGTGCGACACGGGCGTATCGGGCAAGGAGGTCATCGACACCGTGACGCGTGTGGTCGAGGAAGTCGCCGAGGAGCACGGCGCCAACACGGCCGTGGCGCTCGCCAAGGTTAAGGCCGCTGTGGCCGAGAAGGTCGAGGATGACGAGGAGCTTCCGCCCTGGGATATCGTCGATGAGGTCTTTGAGGACGAGCCGGTCATCAAGGAAAGTGTGCGCGCGGCACTGACCGAGGAGAAGGTTCCCGAGCGCGTTCCCGTGGAGCGCAAACAGGTCGAGCGCGCGGCGGTGCGCAATCATAAGATTCGTACCGATACGGGCATCGAGATCAGCTTCCCGGCCGAGATGGGTTCGAACTCCGAGTACATCGAGTTTGTCAACGAACCCAACGGCCTCATCTCCATCGAGCTCAAGAATATCGGCAGCATCGAGAACCGATAAGGGATCGAGCGGATTGACCGTAACGAAAAGGCCGAAGCCCTTTGGGACTTCGGCCTTTTCGTCATAACCGCGTAACTATTAAAGTTGACGTAGTCCTTCCTCGAGACCGGTCTTGCTGTCGGTCTGGGCGTCGCGCATCTTGATGACGCGGGCGGGGACACCGGCCACGACGGCACCAGCGGGGACGTCCTCGACGCACACGGCGCCGGCGGCAACGACAGCGCCCTTGCCTACGTGTACGCCTTCCAGGACCACGGCGTTGGCGCCAATCATGACATCATCCTCGATGATGACGGGCGTGGCGCTCGCGGGCTCAACGACGCCTGCCAGCACGGTACCGGCGCCGATGTGGCAGTTCTTGCCCACGGTGGCGCGGCCGCCCAGCACGGCGCCCATATCGATCATGGAGCCCTCGCCGATAACGGAGCCGATGTTGATGATGGCGCCCATCATGATGACAGCGCGGTCACCGATCTCGACGCGGTCGCGGATGATCGCGCCCGGCTCAATGCGGGCGTTTATGCCCTTAAGGTCGAGCATGGGCACGGCGGAGTTGCGGCAGTCGTTCTCCACATCGTAGTAATCGATGGAATCGGCATTGGCATCGAGGATGGCCTTGAGCTCATCCCAGTCGCCAAAGACGGTCTTGCCACGACGGCCGCCGTAGACGTGCGCATCGCCCCAGGCAACCTTCATGCCGGGCTTCTCGCGCACATACAGCTTGACAGGCGTCTTTTTAGGCGCGGTGGCGATGTAATTGATAATCTCCTGGGCATCCATCTCGGCTGCGTTGCTCATTTGCTATCTCTCCTTTGGGCGGATTCGGTTGATACCTGGTTAGGCAAACATGACCTGGTCGAACGTATAGAAGCCGGGTTCACGGGCGACGAGCTTTTGAGCGGCGGCCAGAGCGCCGTTGACAAAGATCTGGCGGCTCGTAGCGCGATGGCTAAGCGTGACCTCCTCGTCCTGGCCAAAGAAGCTCACCCCGTGTACGCCGGCGACGGTGCCGCCGCGCAGCGAGTGCATGCCGATTTCCTTGGGATCGCGAACGCCGCACATGCCCTCGCGACCGTAGACGGGATGATAGCCAGCCTCTGGCTCGGCCTCGACCACGGCGTCGAGTAGCAGCTTGGCGGTGCCGCTGGGAGCGTCGACCTTTTGGTTGTGGTGCGTCTCGACAATCTCGCAGTCAAAGCCGGGCAGCTCGCGTGTGGCCTGTGCTACCAGATGACGCAGGGCTGCGATACCGATGGAGTAATTGCCGGAGTGCATGACGCGGACGTTCTGACCAAGCTCGCGCAGGCGGTCCATCTGATCGGGTGTGTAGCCCGTGGTGCCCGAGACCAACGCGGCGCCTGTACGCTCGACATAGGCGACGACGGCATCGAAGGTCACGACGTTCGAGAAGTCGATGATGACGTCGACTGCCGGGGCGCTCTCGAGCTCGGACAGGTCAAAACCGATCTGGGCCACGATATCAAAAACGGGCTGCCCGGAGGCGTCGGCAATGCCTTCGGCGGTAGTGCGGATGAGCGAGCCCATGCGGCCCGTTCCCATAATGACGGTCTTAATCAAGCAGACCAGCTCCCTTCAGAGCATCGGTAAGTGCGGAACGCGTGTCGTCTGCCATGGGGCACAGCGGCATGCGGTAGTTGGCTTCGATCATACCCATCTGGGCGAGTGCTTCCTTGACGGGGATGGGGTTGACCTCGCTAAAGAGGGCGTTGATGAGCGGCTGGCCGGCAATCTGGATATCGCGGGCGCGCTCCACGTCACCGTCCAGATAGGCGCGGCACATGTCGTGCACGAGCTGCGGCTGAATGTCTGCCCACACGCTGATGGTGCCCGAGGCGCCCAGGCTCATGAGCGGTACGGTAAGTGCGTCCTCGCCTGAGTACATGCGGAAGTCGTCGGACAGCAGGTGAGCGATCTTGGTCGCGTAGGCGACGTTGCCCGAGGCTTCCTTAATACCCATGATGTTGGGGTGCGCGGCCAAGCGCTCTACGTTGCGTTCGCTGATGCCGCAGCCGCAGCGGCCGGGGATGTTGTACAGGATGCAGGGGATATCTACGGCATCGGCAACGGTCTTAAAGTGCTGGTAGATGCCCTCTTCGTTGGACTTGTTGTAGTAGGGGGTAATGAGCAGCAGGCCGTCGGCGCCCAGGCCCTGATAGGTGAGCGACTTGGTGAGCATGGTCTGCGTGGAGTTGGAGCCCGAGCCGGCGATGACGGGGACACGGCCTGCAACCTGCTTGACCACCGCGGCGACAACGGAGTTGTCCTCGTCGTCGGTCATCGTGGCGCTCTCGCCGGTGGTGCCCAGGGTGAGGATGGCGTCGGTACCGTTTTGCAGGTGGAAATCGATAAGGCGCTCGAGCGCATCGAAGTCGACACTGCCGTCTTTTTTAAACGGCGTCACAAGGGCGACGATTGAGCCCTCGAGATTGCGGATGTCCATGTTCTTCTCCTTCGCTCTCGCGATTTGGATGCGCTTGTTCCATTGGGCGGCGACCGCCAGGCGCTCGTCCTGGGCACGATGGCGGGCACTTTCGGCGCGCGACTTGGCCAGCAGCTCGCGGCCGCACGGCAGCACGTCGAGCGTGGCAAAGTAATCGCCCGGGCGCTCGGCACGGCGGATAAGGTCGGCCGAGCCATCGGGGCGCAGCAGCACCTCGGCGGAGCGCAGGCGCCCATTGTAGTTGTAGCCCATGGAGTAGCCATGGGCGCCGGTATCGTGGATCACGAGCAGGTCGCCCATGTCGATATGCGGCAACTCGCGATCAATGGCGAACTTGTCGTTGTTCTCGCACAGATTGCCCGTAATGTCGTACGTGTTTGTGACAGGCGCCGCGGTCTTGTCGGAGCCACCCGGCTGGCCCATCACCGTAATGTGGTGGTAGGCGCCATACATGGCAGGGCGGATCAGATCGACGGCGCTTGCGTCGACACCGATATAGTCCTTGTAGATTTGCTTCTCGTGGATGGCCTTGGTGACCAGGCAGCCGTAGGGGCCCATCATAAAGCGGCCCATCTCGGTGCAGATTGCCACATCGCCCATGCCGGCGGGAACCAGAATCTCATCGTAGGCTGCATGCACTCCTTCGCCGATGGCATGGATATCGTTGGCCTGCTGCTCGGGCAGGTAGGGGATGCCGACGCCGCCGGACAGATTGATAAAGGCGACGTGTGCGCCGGTCTCGCGCTCCAGGCGCACGGCAAGCTCAAAGAGGATGCGCGCGAGCTTGGGGTAGTAGTCGTTGGTGACGGTGTTGCTGGCAAGGAATGCGTGGATGCCAAAGTTTTCGGCGCCCTTGGCCTTGAGCGTGCGAAAGGCCTCAAAGAGCTGCTCGGTGGTCATGCCGTACTTGGAGTCGCCGGGGTTATCCATGATGCCGTTGGAGAGCTGGAACAGGCCGCCCGGATTAAAGCGGCAGCTGACTGTCTTGGGGATGGGCCCCGCGACACGCTCAAAGAACTCGATGTGGCTGATGTCGTCAAAGTTGACGATGGCGCCCAGTTTATCTGCAAGGGCAAAGTCCGCCGCCGGCGTGTCGTTGGACGAGAACATGATGTCGTGGCCGGTGATACCCAGCGAGCGGGCGATCATGAGCTCGGTATAGCTCGAACAATCGCAGCCGCAGCCGTATTCGTTGAGGATGGAGATGAGCGCCGGGTTGGGATTGGCTTTGACGGCAAAGTATTCCTTAAAGCCCGGGTTCCATGCGAAGGCGTCGCGCACCTCTTGCATGTTGCGGCGGATGCCCGCCTCGTCGTATAGATGAAACGGCGTGGGGAACTGCTCGACGATATGCTCGAGCGTCTCCTTGTCCACAAACGGCTGCTTGGCCGCATACGCTTCGCTGGGGATCAATGCCATGTCCCGTAAACCTCGCTATCCAGACGGCGCCATCTGCGCATCGAATCCGCATAGCGTGGACCCAATGTCCGGATAGCGCTCCCGCATTGCTGCAGACAGTCCTGCGGGTGTTTCCCGCAGGCCCACCAGGTTGTTCGTGCCCGAAAAACCCAGTTCGGCGGGTTTCACCTCCCCGCGGGGTCAAAGTCTGCCGACTCGCCCGCGGCTCATCGTGCCCGCGCCTCTATCAAGTGGTAACGACCCTACCACGTTGCACTTTACCAAACAAGAGTATTCGTATATAACGTTTAAAAAATGCAGGGATATGCTAGAAACAAGGGTGCGGCAATCTTGCGGCACAATAAGACGGTAACTGGCGCGCACCTATGAAAGGAACCTTTATGACCGAGCTCCAAGAACTCCGTCGCTATCGCCGCGATCTCCATCGCATTCCGGAGCTCGACTTCGATCTTCCGCAAACCATCGCCTATATCGAGGGCGTGCTCGCCCCGCTCGCCTGCGAGGTGACCCATCCGTGCCCCAGCTGCGTCTGCGCTTTCTTCGATGCCGGCACGGGCGCCGCGCATGCCACGGCGATTCGCGCCGACATGGACGCCCTGCCCATCGCGGAGGCAACGGGCGCGGCCTTTGCCTCGACCCATCCCGGTAGGATGCATGCGTGCGGTCACGACGGTCACATGGCCATGGCGCTCGCGGCGGCGACTTTTGTCGACCGCACGATTCGTGAGCAGCCGGGCGCCATCAAGCGCAACGTGCTCTTTGTGTTTCAGCCGGCCGAGGAAACGACCGGTGGCGCCAAGACGGTGTGTGAGAGCGGCGTATTCGAGCGCTACGGGGCGGATCGCATCTTTGGCTTCCACGTATGGCCCGACCTGCCTGCGAAAACGTTGGCGAGCTGTTCCGGTCCGCTGCTGGCGCGCTCAAGCGAGACGCACATTCATATCCATGGCGCGAGCATCCATATCGCCAAGACCTACGGCGTTCCGGTCGAGGAATCGCATGATGCCGCGCTGGCAGCGGCCAAGTTCTTGGTTTCCGAGCGCGCGCTCATGGACGAGTTGGGTGCCGACGAGCCCTGCATTGGTAAGTTCGGCCTGCTGCAGGCCGGCACCGTCTGCAATGCGGTGGCGGGGGAGGCCCATGTGGCTGGCAGCCTGCGCGTGTTTACGGACGGTATGTTCGACCGTGCGCGCGAGGGCGTGCGCCGCGTGTTGGACGAGGCCTGCGCCGCAACAGGCTGTACGTACGATCTCGACTTTGCCGAGGGCTATCCGCCGGTCGATAACGACCCCGAGCTGTTCGCCCACATTGCGCCTGCCTTGTCCGAGTTGCAACTTGTGGACGAGCCGCTGCTAATCGCCGAGGATTTCGCGTTCTATCAGCGTCATCTGCCGGGCGTATTCTTCTTGCTGGGCACGGGCGTGCCGGAGGGTCAAGAAAACCCGAGCGATTCGGATGGCTGTCCCACCTATGCCATGAGCGCTCTGCATACTGATACCATGCTCTTTGACGAGGAAATCCTACTCAAAGGCCTCGATGTCTACAAACGATTGCTTGACTTGGAGTGACGATGGAGCGACGCCGACAATCTGCCGTTTATAGTCCCGGTGGGTGTGGATGCGGCTTGTTGCTGCTTCCGGTTATTGCTGTGAGCATTGGCGTGATGTTTGCGCTTGCCGGACTGGCCGCGGCAGCGCTTGTGCTGTTGATTGTGGCCATTGGCGTGACGATTTGGCTCTGCCGCAATCGCGAGCGACGCCGTGCCGACGGTAAAACCAATGTCGGCTGGGTCGTATTCCTGGTCATTGCGTACCCGCTGAGTGTCAGCTACCTGGTGTTCTTCGTCCTGTTGATGATCAGTGCCTTTACCGGGGAATCCGTCACGGTGGGTTGATGCGCTGCCAGCAGACGGTCGCGCAAAATGCGTTTGCTCGGCGTTTGGATAACTGCATTGGCCGTTTACCGCAACCTTAGCCCTCAGCTAATGAATTCAAATTCAATCCTTCCTACGATGTGCTGTGTGCCGGCGCGGTAGCCGGATCGTAGGAAGGATGCATAATGAAAAAGCTCGAAAACGATGCGCTGCTGAGCCGTCGCGCTGCACTTGGCGCATTCGCCACTGTTGCCTTGGGGACTGCCAGTCTTCTTGCCGGTTGCGGTAGCGATAAGGCGACCGTCGCCGAGGATGCCGGCGATGGCGTCAAGAAGGAAGAGACGAAGAAGGAAGAACAGCCTACGACTGACCTGGCTGTTGGCACGACGGTGACCACGACTGCTGGCCTTTCCGTCGTCGTCGATTCCGTTCAGCCCGGCCTCACAAATTATGACGGTTCGACCATGACGGGCATTCACGTCACGTACGTCAACAATGGCGATGAGGGCGCAGATTACAATATCTACGACTGGAAGGGCGAGGACGCCAACGGTGCTCAGCAGAACCAGGGTTATTACAGCGAGGGCTCCGATGAGCTGCAGTCTGGCACCCTTGCCGCCGGTGGCTCCGTGGCGGGCAATATCTACTTTGATGGTGACATCAAGAAGGCTCTCTATTTTGTCAACGTGTTTGATAAGTCCGCGACTGCAAGTTGGGTGCTCGCCTAGCTTGTTGCCGCTGTTGACCGCATGGGGAGGTGAAGCCGCATGCCCGATAAAAAGCTGACGGACGAGTTGCTCAACGAGCTCCTTGATGCGCCGAGTATCGATGGCTATATCAAAGAACACGACTTTGCCGCCCCGTCACTTTCGGATTACTTAAAGCAGTTGCTGCAAGAGAAGGGGCTCGAGCGTTCGCGCGTGGTGCGTATGGCCGACCTCAACGAGACCTTTGGCTATCAGATCTTCACCGGTTCGCGCAATCCGAGCCGCAATAAGGTGCTGCAGATTGCCTTTGCAATGGCGCTATCGATGAAGGAGACCAATCGCGCCCTGACGGCTGCCGGAGTGAGCGTCCTCAACTGCAAGGACCGTCGCGATGCAATCATTATCTTTTGCATCGACCGTGGCTGTAGCCTCCAAAAGGTCAATGAAGAGCTGTATCGCTTTGGCGAGGAAACGGTGAGCTAGTGGCCGATGGCTGAGCCAGCGGTGTCACCAGAACAACCATGCAAACGAACGGGGTGCGGACACCATGGGGTGTCCGTACCCTGCGTTATGATGGACGCTATGGATACTCAGAGCCCAACATATTCCGATGACGAGCTGACTGTTTCGCTTGTTGACCACTTGGCGTCGCTCGACCGCGATGACAGCTATCGTGTGGAGCGCGTGCTCAAGCTCTCGGATGTCGAGACGACCGAACTCGTCTATTTTGAGGGCTCTGGCGGTGGGTCTCTCGGTCCCTTTGTCCGCAAGCGCATCGATGCTTCGGCGCAGATTGGCGGAGCATATGAGCGCCTGTTTGCGGCCCAGCGCGCCGGTCGTCGTTTTGAGCACTTGCCCCGAATCGTCGATTGCCGCCGTGTGGGCGACGAGCTTGACGTGGTGATGGAGTATGTCGAAGGCGAGACACTCGAGGCGTTGGTGGGGCGCTTGGGGGCGACGCCCGATTATGCCCGCGGGCTGTATCCCGTTTTGTGTGAAGCAGTGGGCGAGCTACATGCTGGTTTTGCAGCTGCGGGGGAGCCGGAGGTACCGGTAATCCACCGCGACCTTAAACCCTCGAACATCATTGTATCGGGCGTGAGGTATGCGGCCGATGCCGGCATGACCTTTTCCTCGCTGGTGATTATCGACCTGGGAATCGCGCGCGTTTGGCGCGATGGCGCCGATGCCGACACCGTCAAGTTTGGCACGCGTTCTTATGCGCCGCCCGAGCAGTTTGGGTTTGGGCAGACGAGCGTCCGGAGCGATATTTACGCGCTTGGCGCGCTGCTGTTCTTTTGCCTGACGGGAACTGACCCCAAACCGGGGCGGGACATACGTGAGCAATGCGAGTCGCACGGTATGCCAACCCCGCTTGCCGATGCGGTTTGCATGGCGATGGCGCTCGATCCGGCTAAGCGCTTTGCGAGCGCAAAGGCGCTGGGGCATGCTGCGCGTGCGGCGTATGAGCTATGTCTCCCTGCACCGTCGCCCGCGACCTTTTCTGCTGTCAGTGTGCCCCGGGTCGTGGCGTCGCAGGTGCAGCGGGTACAGCAGCCGGTTGCCCTCACGCTTCCGGCTTCTGCAAACCGGCGTTCGATCGTCTCCCCCGTGACGTCCAAATGCGCGCGTCTGCTCTCGCGTATCCCCGAGCCCGTGGGGCGCATATGGAACGGATGCGTCTATGCGACAACATTGTTGCTGCTGATGGGCAGCCATTTTGCGGTATTTACGCCGACGGGCGAAAACAGAAACTATCCAACGTGGTTTTTGGCACTTGAGTATTTCTTTATGGTCGATGGCTTGGTGCTGCTTATTACGTTTGGCATGCTCGACCGCCGCAGGCTTCGGCGTCGCTTTCCCGTGCTCGATCGGTATCGGGTGAGTGCTTTTGTCGAACTATGGTTCAAGGCGCTCGGGTTTATGTTTGCCGTCATGTGCGTCGTCGTTGTTATCGGCAATGCGACCGGTGTCGTCTCTTAGATAATCGAAAAGGGGCCCCGCTTGGGGCCCCTTTGCAGTTGCACTTAAATACGGTTCATTTGATTGGCGACCTTGTTGTACCAGTCCTGCCACGTGGGCGGGCAGTACTTCTTGGCGGCTGCCGGGGTAAGCGTGGAGCCATAGTTGGCGCCCAGGTAAGCAACGTGGGCGGAGACAGCCTCGCTCCAGCTGCCAAAGCTACGCCAGCCACCGCCGCGGGCACTCCAGCCCCAGGCGTTATAGGAGCCGGCGCAATAGAGGCCCTTACTGCTCTCGATGCAGGCGATAGCGGGGGACCAACGGGGATCGACGCCGGTGTTCCAGGCGGCGACGGCAAAGTTATAGCCCTGGCCTGCCATAGGGGAGCCGGCGAGGTAGTTGTCGATGCGGCTCGTCCACTCGTTAATAAACGAGTCGTAATCGGAATTGCCGCTGTTGGAGTTGTTCACCGTGGTGTCGATGGTGGTGTTGGAGTTGGTGGCCTGACTGCTGGAGTTATTGCCACTCACGCCGGTACCCGAGATCTTCTCGGCGGCAGCAGCTTTGTCGGCCTCGAGCTTAGCCAGTTCGGCGGCATTTTCCTGCTCAGCCTTTGCCTGCGCCTCGCTGCGGAGCTGCTGTGCCTGGGCTAGCGCGTCCTCGGCATTCTTTTGCTCGCCCTCGAGCTGAGACTTGGCCTGATCGAGCTCGGTTTTGTTCTGCTCGAGCTCGGTTTGCATCTTGTTAAGCTCTTCGATCTCGTCGACGCTCGAGCTCGTAATCTGGTTGGTGTATTTGCAGGTGGTGATAAAGTCACCCAAGCTCTGCGTGTTTACCAGGAAGCTCACGATGGGGCTGGTGCCCTTCTGGTACTTATACAGATCGCGCATGGCGGAGCTTGCCTTGGCCTGCTGCTCGGGTAGCTCGGCCTCAATCTTATCGATGTTCGCCTCATTGGAGTCGATCTGCTTTTGCAGATCCTCGAGCTTGGTTCGAGCGTCGTTGTAGGCGCTCGTAGCGTCCTCGATTTT
Organism: Coriobacteriaceae bacterium AM113-163; assembly: GCA_027673765.1. Taxonomy (GTDB): domain Bacteria; phylum Actinomycetota; class Coriobacteriia; order Coriobacteriales; family Coriobacteriaceae; genus Collinsella. The sequence continues at coordinate 35,441 of JAQDWB010000007.1, read as the reverse complement.
TTTCTGGGCGGCGGAAAGCTGATCCTGCGTTGCCTGCGAGGCGGCATAGGCCGCGACGGGGGAGAGCATCGGCGTGGCCGTCAGCGCGACGGCGAGCGCGGCGCTCGTGATGATACGAGCCGGCTTCGACGCGATGAGCGCTGCGGTGCGATGATTCGAATGCTGCATCCAGTCCCTCTGCAATCAATCGTAGGTTATTGGTCGAGCTGTATTCTACTACTGCTTTCGACCTCAACTTGAACCTTAAAGGTTCTAAAGGGTCAAGTTGAACTTGAGGCTTTGGCCTTGACCTGCGGGAATGGTGAATTGTTGAGAAACCATAGAGTTCAACTTTAACGTTACGGCACCCTGTTGCAGCGGGATTCTTGGTTGTAAAAGCTACCTTAACGTGGGGTTTTGCAACTATAGGGTTCCTTCGCGACGAGCCTGCTCCACCTCTTTGAGTGCCTCGGCGGGAGTGAAGGAACAGGTGCCATCGCCGAGCTTGACCACCTGTATGTCGTCACCGATATGGACTTCTCCGCCCTGTAACACGACGCCAAAAATGCCCTCGTGGGGGAAGATGCAGTCGCCGGCGAGATAGTAGATGGCACAGCGGGTGTGGCAGACTTTGCCGATCTGGCTGATTTCGACGAGTACTTCGCTGCCAATCTTGAGCTGCGTTCCCAGGGGGAGCGAGAGCAGGTTGATGCCCTGGGTTGTGAAGTTCTCGCCAAAGTCGCCCTCGTGCACATCGAGCCCGCGCGCCTGCGCCGTCTGGATAGACTCTGCAGCTAAAAAGGAAACCTGGCGATGCCAATGCCCGGCGTGCGCATCGGAGGCGAGGCCAAACTGCTCGATGACGGTGTCGTGCCCGTCGGCGACGGGTGACTTACGCGTGCCTTTGTGCTCCGATGTGTTGATTGAGACGATGCGGGCAGGCCCGTTGTAAGCATCGTTTGCGGTGCGTAGGGGAGCTGCCGTCTGGGCACGATCCGCAAGCTCGCGCTTTGCGGCGTCAATGATGGGGCTGTTGATCGGATGAGCCTGGGGCACGGTGCACCTTTCGACGGGGCGGGCAACATGTTGAATCCTACAACAACGGTGGGTTCATTGCCCCGTTGTCGTACACCGGTGATTGCCGCCTTCGTGCTGGATAATTACGCCGATTGCCATAGATACGGTGGAGCTTTGGGTGCCGGCGGCTCGGCACGCTAGAATAAATCAGTTGCACAAAGACCGCCCGTCGTGTGGGCAGTTCATGATAGGAAGTTTCCATGGCATTGCAGTTTACAGAGCGCGAGTTTATTCCCGTGCTGCTCGGCGGCGACATCAACGCGTATTCGGTGGCGCGCGCCTTCTACGAGGAGTATCAGGTCAAGAGCCTGGTCTTTGGCAAGTATCAGACGGGCCCTGCGTATCGCAGCCAGATTATCGACTACACGCCTAACGTGGATATCGACACCATGCCCGTGATGCTTAAGACCGTCAACGGTATCGCTCGGGCGCATGCCGACAAGACGATTGTCCTGATGGGCTGCGGCGATAACTATGTTGCCCTGGTGGCCCAGGCCAAGGATGCCAACGAGCTGGCGGATAACATCGTTGCGCCTTACGCGCCCTATAGCATGCTTGAGCAGTGCCAGAAGAAGGAGATCTTCTACGAGCTGTGCGAGAAGCACGGTGTGCCCTATCCGCATACGTTTACCTTTACTGCGCAGATGCTCAACACGCAAGGAGAGGCACCTGCCGAGGTGCTCGACCAGATTGACTTCCCCTACCCGATGATCCTGAAGCCTTCCGACGGCATCATGTGGTGGCAGCATGAGTTCGAGGGTCAGAAGAAGGCTTATGAGATTGCCGACCGCGCCGAGTTGGAGCAGGTTATCCGCGATTCCTATGCCAGTGGCTACACCGATGACCTGATTTTGCAGGATCGCGTGCCCGGCAACGACGAGTACATGCGCGTGCTCACCAGCTATTCTGATCGCAACGGCAAGGTTCGCATGATGTGCCTGGGTCACGTGCTGCTCGAGGAGCATCAGCCCCATGGCGTCGGTAATCACGCCTGCATCATCACCGAGCCCAATGATGAGCTTATGAGTGGCGTGCGCAAGCTGCTCGAGGACCTTCACTTTGTGGGCTATTCCAACTTTGACGTCAAGTATGACGAGCGCGATGGCTCGTTTAAGTTCTTTGACTTTAACACCCGTCAGGGCCGCAGCAACTACTACGTAACCAACAGCGGCTTTAACGTTGCCAAGTACGTGGTGGATGAGTACGTCTATAGCCGCCCGTTTGAGCCGGAATTTGTGACGGCGCAGGACGAGGCGCTGTGGATGGTCGTTCCCATGGGCGTCGTCGACAAGTACGTCAAGGCTCCCGAGCTGCGCGCGAAGGTGCATCGTCTTGCCAAGGAGGGCAAGGGGGCCGATCCCTCGTTTATGAAGGGAGACTTTATCTTTAACCGCTGGTTGCGCATGTGGCACACCAAGCTGCGTCACTATAAGCTGTTCAAGACGTATTACAAGTAGACGAGCGTAGCGCCCGTCCGGTATGTATCGGGCGGGCGCGGGTATGAAACGCGCAATTGCGTGGGCGTCACCAAGGAGGCGGCGATGGAAAAGCTGGGAGTTATTGGCGGCATGGGCGCCGAGGCCACGTCGTATTACTACGACCAGGTAGTACGCCATACGGCGGCTACGTGCGACCAGGAGCATATCGACATGGTGGTGCTTTCCAAGTCGACCATGCCCGACCGCACGCTGGCCATCAAGACCGGTGAGCATACCGAGCTGCTGGCGACCATGAAGGAGTGTGCCCAGGCACTCGAGTCGCTGGGCTGCGCGCACATAGCGATTCCCTGCAACACGTCACACTACTTCTACGACCAGATCCAGTCGTTTACCAAGGTGCCGATTATCCACATGCCGCGCGAGTCGGTGCGCTATGCTCTGGCCGGCGCGGTGATGGGGGAGTGCGAGTTCGATCCAAACCTGAGCATGCCGGCCGAGCCGGTGCGCAAGATCGGCATTATGGGCACCGACGGTACCGTGGGCGCCGGCGTCTATGGGCGCGAATGCGAGACCGCGGGCGTTGAGGTCGTCTATCCCAGTGAGAAGCGTCAGGCCGACGTGATGTCGCTCATCTACGATGATGTGAAGGCCGGGCGCGAGCCCGATATGGATAAGTTCGACCGCGTGATGTGGGAGTTCGCCCGTAGCGGCTGCGACCGCGTCATCCTGGCCTGCACGGAGCTTTCGGTGCTGCAGAAGTATCGTGAGATGCCCGAGATCACCCTTGATGCGATGGATGTCCTGGTACGCGAGTCCATCATCCGCAGCGGCGCCCTCTACCGCCTATAACCCTCGACCTGCCAAAAAGGGACAGGTTTATTTTGGCAGGTTTTATCTGGGAAAACAGTAAAGGCCTCGGCTCATTTGGTGCGAGCCGAGGCCTTTTGCATTTGCCGGTTGCTGCCAGCGATTGCTAGAACAGGAAGCCGATGGCGATAAGGGCGATGCTGATGATGAGTACGGCGATATCCAGGCTTTTGATGGGGTAGCGCTTATACGAACTCGCACGCGTGCGCAGGTAGAAGCCGCGCTGCTCGGCAGCAAGTGCGGTGGCATCGGTCTTGCCCACACTCGAAATAAGCAGTGGCACGCACAGCGGCAGCATGAGTTTGAGTTTCTTGACGGGATTCTTAGTGTCGTATTCGACGCCGCGTGCAGTCTGCGCCTCCATGATGGCGTTCATTTCCTGGCCAAATACCGGCACAAAGCGCAGCGCCGTGGTAAAGGTGAAGGCATAGCGATATGGCACGTGCAGCACCTCGACGCAGGCGTTGGCGAGGTCGTTGAGCTTGGTCACCATAAGCATGAGGATGAGTGGCAGCGCCACGCCCAACAGGCGTAGGCAGGCCTTCGATCCGGTAATGAGGCCCGTGTCGGTGATAAAGCCCCACACCACGTTGCCGTCGCGCATAAAGGCCAGCTGGAGCACCAGCATGATAAGCGCGAGCGGAATCAGCAGCTTGAGTAGCGAGAGCAGACGGTCGACGACACCGGCATAGGCGCCCAGTGCGAGGGTGAGTGCCAAAAAGCCCAACAGCGCCACGTAGGTGTCGGACAGGAAGATGCCGATGATGATGGCGGCGGCAAGGCCCAGTTTGACGACCGGGTTCAAGCGGTGCAGCAGTGTGTCGCCCGGCATATAGTCGATGACGTTAACCACGGTGGACCATCTCCTCGGTAATGCGAACGATATCGGTGACCTCGCTCACCTGTGCAAAGACGGGAGAGACGGAGGATGCCAGACGGCGCGAGAGTTCAATAACCTGGGGAGGCTCCACGTAGGCACGCCGCATGAGATCGATGTTCGAGAATAGCTCGTGCGTGCGGCCGCGGTCGAGGATGTGACCGTCGGCCATTACTACGATACGCTCGGCAAAGTCGGAAACAACTTCCATATCGTGGCAGACCATAATCACGGCGCAACCGCGCTCGGCCATGGTGCGCACTGTTTCCATGACGGTCATGCACTCGCGGTAATCAAGGCCGCTCGTGGGCTCGTCGAGCACGACGATCTTGGGCTCAACCACTACGACGGAGGCAAGCGCCACCATTTGTCGCTGGCCGCGCGAAAGCGAGAAAGGTGCCTCATCGGCAGGCAGGCCAAAGCGGTCGATAACAAGTTGAGCACGACGCAGAGCCTCGGCGCGGTCGATGCCGGCAAGCTCCAGGCCAAAAGCGACCTCGTCGAGTACGGTATCCTTACAGATCTGGCGGTCGGGGTTTTGGAAGAGCGTTGCGACCTCGCGGGCAATGCGGCTCGTGGGGACCGCGGCGGTATCCAGCCCCGTAACGCGCACGCTGCCCGAGGCGGGCTTAAGCAGGCCTGTGAGCAGCTTGGTGAGCGTGGTCTTGCCGGCACCGTTCTGGCCGACGATGCCCACGAGCTCGCCGGGATAGAGGGTCAGGTTGAGGTCGTGGACGGCAGCGCCGCCATTGGGATAGGCAAACTCAACATGGTCGAAGGTGAGCACGGGCTCGGCGTCCTTGGCGTGCGGGCGCAACGACGGTGCGTGCGGTGAGCCGGCGGGTGCCTGAATGTCGCTGCTTGCGTGTGCGGGGTCGACGATGCCCGAAATCAGGCGCTCGGCCTCATCGACATCCAAGCAAGGGGTACCGCTTACCAGGCCATCGGCCTCGAGGCTATTGAAGATACGCGTGACGCGAGGGCAGTCGACGCCGATGGCACGGAGCTCGTCGGTATGCGCGAAGACCTCGTGTGGCTCGCCCTGCAGCGCGATTTCGCCATGGTTGAGCACGAGCACGCGGTTGCAGTACTCCGAGAGTAGGGCGACCTTTTGCTCAACGACGACGATGGTGATTCCAAGCGCGCGGTTTGCCTCACGCAGCGTCTCGAAGACCAACGTGGAGCTGGCGGGGTCGAGTGCCGCGGTGGGCTCGTCGAGAACCAAGACGCGCGGACGCATGGCGAGGATGGCGGCGATGGCCACCTTTTGCTTCTGTCCGCCCGAGAGGGTGGCGATCTCGCGGTCACGCAGGTCGCTGATGCCGACGGTCTCGAGCGTTTCACTCACGCGCCGCTCGATCTGGTCGTGGGGAACGCCAAAGTTCTCGAGGCCAAAGAGCATCTCGTCCTCGACGACCGAAGCGACCATCTGCGTGTCGATATCCTGCAGCACACTGCCGATGATTTGCGACACGTCGGTCAACGAGACCTCGCAGGTGTCGTGGCCGTCAACCATGACGGACCCAAAGAACGTGCCGGTGTAGTGGTGGGGCACGGCGCCCGACAGGCAGGCGGCAAGCGTGGACTTGCCGGCGCCCGAGGGCCCGATGATGCCGATGAAATCTCCCTTGTTCACGCTGAGCGAGATGTGGCTGAGCGCCTGCTCGGTCTGCGTGCCATAGGAGAACGAGACATCGTCGACGTTGATGATCGTTTCCATGGATACCTTTCATAGTCATTGGGGACGTTCTTTAATGACTAGTCGTTTAAGAACGTCCCCAAGAGCTAGTTGTTTGGGACAGTCTATACCGATGGGGCACTGTGGGTTAGTTGAGCTTCAGGGCCTTCTGGATGGGCAGGTAGAGGGCGCCGACCAGAATGGCGTTAAAGACGGCGGTCATGGCGACGACGGGCAACATGGCGGCGGCGAGCTCGCCGACCACGCCGAGCATGGCCATCTTGATGACCATGAAGATGGCGCCGGAGACAAAGGTGGTCAGGAAGGTTGCGACAATGGCGATGGCGGGCTTGACCTGACCGTTCTTGCCGGCGGCGTTGACGATGCCGGCCATGAGCATGGCAGCGATGCCCTCGGCGGCAAAATCGACGAACGGCGAAGTGGTGGTGATCTGGATCACAGCAGCCGAGATGAGGCCAATGACGAGCGCCTGGCCGATGTTGGGGCGAACGACCAGGATGGTGAGGCAGAAGGCCGAGATGATGAACTCGGGGCTGATCATGCCGCCCGAGATGCCCGAGATTGCCTTGCCGACGGTGAAGTTGAGGATGAAGCCGGCGGCGAGCAGGATGGCGAGCAAGACGAGGGCGCGGACATCGAGTTTGCCGCGATCGGCGGTCTGGACGGTGCGGGGCTGGGTGGCGGTGGTGTTCTGAGACATGGTGAAAATCCTTTCGGAAGGGGATTGCAAGAGAAAAGCGGAGGCGCGTGATGCGAATGCGATCGGGCTCGAGATAGAAAAAGGCCCCCGGTCGAAACCGGAGGCCTTCCAATCACCTAGAGCGCAAAAACAGGCGTGAGGGACTCACTGTCGACCGATCGTATTCGCATCACGCCACCACCAGTTGTTGAGAGACTTCATCGTGTTCTTCATGTTGGTGGCTCCTTTCGTGATGCCGTGGCGCGGTAGCACCTGATTGCTGTTGCGCTGCACTATAGCACAGCGAAGTGTGTGCGGGGAAATCTTTTTTAAAAAGATTTCAGGCGGGTTTCCCGTCGGTCAAAAGAGCGGGCTAAGCGGGCGAGGCTGCCATTGCTGCCTTGTCCGCTCAGCTAAGACATGAGGGCCTTAGGCCTTCTTGCGACGATAGATCACGTAGGCGCAGACACCGATGATGACGACGGCGCCAACGGCCATGGTGGCCATGTTGTTGCCCTCGGACTTCTCCTCGGTGACCTCTTCCTCTTCGGCCTCGGGCTCGGCCACGTCCTCATCGGAAAGGGCCTCGTCGGCGTAGGTGATGGACTCGACCAGGCAGTCGTTGTCAGCATCGTAGTCACTCGGGACGAACTCCTCGGAGAAATCGCCCTCCTGGAGGTAGTCGCGCATCTCCTCGAGCATGGCCTTGCACTTAACATAGGTGTTCTTGGTTGCAGCCTTGCCGGCCTTGTTGGCCAGGGCGGTGCGGGCTTCGGTGCCTTCTTCGGCCTGCATGGCCTCGTCGACGGTCAGGTTCTGCTCGATGAGCTCCTTCTGCAGGGCGTCGAGATAGGCGCGGACGCCGGTGGCGCAGTGGTCGCGGTTCTCATAGGCGAGCGTGTTGATGTCCATGAGGACGTAGTTGATGGAGTTCTTGGGCTCCTCGTTGTTCACGACGTCTTCCTCTTCGCAGTGATCGAAGGAGACATCCTGATCGCTGAAGTAGGGGCTGACCTCGGTGAGCAGTGCGGAATAGAGGGGGATGGCGACGGAGAACTCGGCGTTGGAGAGCATCTCCCACTGGATGGTCGCGATCTCGGGGTCCATGCCGTGACGGATCTGGAAGGTGTGGATTTCGGTGTTGCGGTTGGAGCCGATGGCATAGGCGCCGTCGGTGTTGGCGTTGAGGCCGGCGACATTCTCGCCGCGAGCGGCGAAGGAACGAATCATCTCAAAGGTGTTCCAGTCGGACTTGCCGGGCTGGAAGAACAGCGGCTGCATTTCGTGGACCAGGGCGCCGGTCGTCGCGCGAGCGTCTTCGCGCTCGTCCTTGACGATCTCGTAGTCGGTGCCCTCAGCAAGCGGAGCCATGAAGTAATCGCGGCCCTGGATATAGCGCGACCACTGGTGCATGCCGGCCTCGCTAATCTCCTCGCCGTAGGTCTTGGCGACGTCGAACTTGCCGTCGGTGTACTCGGCAAAGCCCTTCTCCTTAGGCATAGACTCGATGCCCTCGGAGTGGAGGCAGTTCTCGGTGTCGTCGAGGTCGACGTCATAGGTGAGGTTGCCGATGTTGGGGTTGAGCGAGGCGATATCGTCAGTGAGCCTCATGGCGATCCACTGATGGCCGGAAAGCGCTGCAAACAACCAGGTCTCGTTGTTGTCGGCAATGATGATCTGGTCGTTGGAGCAGACGCCCTGCTCGTCAATCAGGCTGCCGAGGAGCTCGACACCCTCGCGGGCCGTGGCACTCTCGCCCAGAATGACGCTGGCGTAGTTGTATTCGCCAATGCCAGTCTCCTCGGTGATGGGGTCGGCCTCTTCGGCCTTCTCGTTATAGGAGGTGCTCAACGTGGCAGAGCAGGAGACGCCCTTCTCGTTGATGCCTGCCTCGGAATATGCGTCGTAGCGATCTTCCCACTGCGAGGGGTTGTCGCGAACGAAGGTGTAGCGGTAGGTTGCGCCCTTGGACTTGTACTCAAAACCGGACTCGACCGAGGTGTACTCGTTGCCGTCCTTGTGTGCGGGCTCAATGCCAAAGTGCTTGATGTAGCGCGGACCGAAGTCCTCGGAACGGCCGTAGTACGTGTTGCCGTCGGCCGTGAGCTTGCTGCCCATGTAGATCTGGGTGCAGGCGAGCGCCGAAGTCGGCATGGCCATGATGGCCGCTGCTCCAAACGCAAGGCCGCAGCCGAGCTTCTTGAGCGTGTTGACAGGATGAGTAAACCTCATAATCCCTCCCAACTGTTGAAACCCCGCGAAACCGTACGGAGTTTCAGCTAATAAATACATCTACTAGCCTAAAGGAAGCGTAAAGAGTATTCATTCGACAACAGCTTTTACTCGATGAGCGTGAAGAAATATACGATGAACGGATAATAATACTCATTTTATAGCTTTAGTTAAATAAAGGCACCCTGCATTTACTGTAGCTGAATAAAGCACTAGACGGCGCTCAAAAAGAAAACTCTCCCGCTGTTTAGGATTTGCATAAACAGCGGGAGAGTCGATAACTGGATGAATATCATACCAATGTGGATTTACTTCTTTCGGCGGTGAATCACGTTGATGGCGTAACCGACGAGCATGGCCAAGACGATGACAATAAAGCCGATCAGGGGATTGTCGTTCATGGGGTCCTCCTATTTTCCGAGCGGTGAGAATTCGTCGACGATGAGGTCGAGGCATTGCGGAAGCGCGCGGGCTCCAAAGACGCCCGAATTGCTGGAGATAATCTCGCCATCGAACTGCATGCCCAGCGACGGGGTGCAGGTGATCTTGGCTTCCTTGGTCTGGATGATCTTGAACTGCGGGCGCCCGAGTACCTTGCCGGCGGGGTCAAGCGCAGCGGTGATCACAGTAGGCAGCAGCTGCACGGTGCGCACGGGTTCTATGACCGCAATGTCGACCATGCCATCGTTCATGCGGCAGTCGGGGAACAGGTTGATGTCGTTTTGGATGACCGAGGTGTTGCCGGCCATGCAGCAGATGCCGTCGAGCTCCTCGACAATGCCGTCATGCTCAATCGTAAAGTGCGCCACCGTGGGGTTGGGCGTGGCGAGCGCAGAGAGGAAGTAGGCGATCTCGCCGATGTCGTTTTTGGTGGGAGCGGCCTTCATCATGATCTCGGCGTCGAAGCCCGAGCCGGCGATGATGATAAAGCCGTGGCGCTTCTCGTTGCCGTCCTCGTCGAGCCAAAAGAGCTCGCCCATGTCGACTTTGACCGTGCGACCGGCACGGCAGGCCTTGGCGAGCGCCGCTGCCTCGGGGGCATTGCCGATGTTGTTGAAGAACAGGCAGGCCGTACCGGAGGGGAAGATGAGCGTGGGGACACCGCATCCGCGCATCTGATCGAGCACGTTGGAGACGGTGCCGTCGCCGCCCGAAACGACCACGCGATCAAACTCGCGCACGTCTGCCACGGCGTCCTCGGGCTCCATGCCATCGCCGATGAAGCGCATCACGACCTCGTCGCCGCCTTGCGCGAGGGCGTGCGTGAATGCGTAGATTTCATCTGAGCTGGGGCCCGATGCCGGGTTGTGGATGATAAGGCAGCGCATACTTACGTTCCCGTTCTGTGACTAACCGAGTATAGTTGTAAGGCAATGCCGATATCCTACCCGTGTTTTTCGGGCCTAACCTTATTCGATGGGTTGATATGTACATTTCCACACATCAGGCTCTACTCGACTTTTGCCAGCGCGCCCGTGAGTTTGACGCGATTGCCGTCGATACCGAGTTTTTGCGCGAGCGCACGTTCCATCCGCGCCTGTGTTTGGTTCAGATTGCCACCCCTGCCGAGAGCGTCGCGGTCGACCCTCTGGTGATCGACGACCTGTCGCCGCTGGCCGAGCTTATGGCCGACGAGAGCGTGACCAAAGTCTTCCACGCCTGCTCGCAGGATATGGAGGTTATGCTCCATACCGTGGGCGCGCTGCCGCGTCCGATTTTTGACACGCAGGTCGCCGCCGCCTTTTTGGGCGAGCGCCAGCAGATTTCCTACGGTGCGCTCGTGCAGACGTTCTGCGGCGTTTCGTTGCCTAAGACCGAGTCGCTGACCGACTGGTCGCGCCGCCCGCTGACCGATAAGCAGATTGAGTACGCGATCGATGACGTCAAGTATCTGATCGTTGCCTATACCGAGATGATGAGCCGCCTGCGCGAGCTGGGCCGTGTGGATTGGGTGCTCGATGAGCTGCGCCCGCTGGCAGACGAGTCTCACTACCGCGCCGACCGCCATGAGGCATTCCGCAAGGTCAAGCGCATCAACTCGTGCAGCCGCCATCAGCTGGGTATCGCGCGCGAGCTTGCCGCCTGGCGTGAGGACCGCGCTGAGCGGCGCAACATCCCGCGCAAGTGGGTCATGTCCGACGATACGCTGCTGGCGCTCGTCAAGCGCAACCCCGTGCGTGTTGAGGAGTTCCGCAGCATCCGCGGCACCGATCAGCTGGGGGAGCGCGATGTGGACGGCGCGCTCATGGCCATCAAGCGCGGCGCGAGCTGCCCGCACGATCGCCTGCCGCTCATGGTGCGCGGGCATCGCCAGATCTCTCCGGAGCTGGAGAGCGTGACGGATCTCATGTACGCGCTCATCCGCTTGGTTGCCGAACGCTCGGGAGTGGCGACCTCGGTCATTGCCTCGCGCGATGACCTGGCCGATTACATCGAGCATCCTGAGCAAAGCCCCCTGCGCGAAGGCTGGCGTTTTGAGCTTGTGGGTTCGCGCCTGGACGATTTGCTCTCGGGCAATATGGGGCTCACCGTGAAGGACGGAAAGATTGAGTTGTTATAGGTATATAGTTACGCAGTTTTACCAAACCGCGTAACAGCTCGACGCTGCAAACGGCCGAGAGCGGCAATCTGACGTTCAATCGTCGCTCGCGTACCAAAGTACGCGTCGCTTCTCTTTCACGTCACCTTGCTCGCTCTCGGCCGTTTTCGCTGACAATGCCTAAACATCGATGCTGACTTGCCTGCTGGGCGAGTGGGTAGAATGCCTCCAACGTGTAACTCGATTCGGAGGAATTCGCATGCCTTATTACTATGGATACGGCTTTGGTATCGACCCGCTGTACCTGCTGGTTGTTCTTGTCTGCACGGTGCTTGGCCTTGCCGCGCAGAGCTATATCAATTCGACGTACAAGACGTGGTCCAAGGTTCGCTCGGACGGCGACACGGGCGCCAGGGTCGCTCGCCGCATGCTCGACGCCAACGGCTGCAATGCCGTGGGTATCAAGGGTGTCGCCGGTGAACTCACTGACCATTACAACCCGCAGGATAACAACCTGTATCTCTCGGAAGCCAACCGCTCGGGCGGATCGGTCGCAAGCGTTGCCGTGGCCTGCCACGAGGCGGGCCATGCCGCCCAGCGTCAAAGTGGTTATGCCATGATGAAGGTACGCACTGCCCTGGTCCCGGTCGTCAACTTTACCCAGAACACCTGGACCATCGTGCTGCTCATGGGCCTGTTTATGAACATCGCGGGACTCACGACCCTCGCGCTGATCTTCTTCTCGTTAAGCGTGCTGTTCCAGCTCGTTACGCTGCCGGTCGAGATTGACGCCAGCCGCCGCGCCGTGGCGTATATCGAGCAGTCGGGCATGAGCTCCAAACAGGTCAACGGTGCCAAGAAGGTGCTGACGGCCGCCGCGCTTACCTATGTGGCTGCGGCGCTCACCTCGATTATTCAGCTGCTCTATCTTATGGCTCGCTACAACAGAAACTCCAACCGATAACAAATTGGGTCGCTGGGCGCCGCGGGGATTTGTGTCCCCGCGGCGCTGTACTATGTGTTGGACTTGAATTTGCGCAGGGCCGGAGCCCTTGTGCACGATGACGAAAGGAGGCTGCGTGGCAGGCTGGAATCTAACCGGCAATGCCGTTTCCGCCGAGTTCGACGGTTCGGACGAGCAAGAGCGTAAAGAGCTCAGCGTGAGCCAGGCGGTAGAGATCGCCGCCGGTGCGCTCGATGCTATTCCGCAACTGACCGTCCTGGGCGAGGTCACGGGTTTCCGTGGTCCCAATGCCCGAAGCGGCCACTGCTACTTCCAGATTAAAGACGACTCGGCCGCCGTCGACTGCATCATCTGGAAGGGCGCCTATCTCAAGCGTACCTTCGATCTGCGTGACGGCATGCAGGTGAGCTTTAAGGGCAGCTTCAATCTCTATAAGGCCACGGGCCGCATGAGCTTTGTCGCTCGCTCGTTTTCGCTGGCGGGGGAGGGTCTGCTGCGTCAACAGGTGGCGCAGTTGGCCGAAAAGCTACGCCGCGAGGGACTGATGGACGAGTCCCGCAAACGCCGCATCCCGGTGTTTTGCTCACGCGTGGCGGTCGTCACCTCGCTTTCCGGTGCGGTAATCGACGACGTCAAGCGTACGCTGCGCCGTCGCAACCCGCTCGTCGAGCTTGTCTGCGTGGGCGCCAAGGTTCAAGGCGAGGGTGCGCCGGCCGAGCTCATTGATGGCTTGCGCCGCGCCGCTTCCATTACGCCGGCGCCCGACTGTATTTTGCTGGTGCGCGGCGGCGGCTCCTTTGAGGACCTCATGACCTTTAATGACGAGGAGCTTGCCCGCGCGGTGGCGGCTTGTCCTGTGCCCGTGGTGACCGGCATTGGCCATGAGCCCGATACCTCGATTTGCGACATGGTGAGCGACCGACGCGCCTCCACGCCCACGGCGGCGGCAGAATCGGTGGCGCCGGCTATGACGGAGTTGGCCGATGTGCTCGAGGCGCGCCATCAGCGTCTGGGTGCCGCGATGGCATCGATGATTGGGTCGGCCCAGGTCGACCTGGAGATGCTCGATCAGCGCGGTCGCCGTGCCTGGGATACCTATACGGCTCGCTTGGGTGATGCGCTCGATGCCGCTGCGTGTCGCCCGTGCCTCAACGACCCCACATTTATGGTCGAGCGTCGCGAATCGGAGCTTGCGCTGACTGCCGATCGCCTGTCGGGCGCCATAGTACGCTCGGTCGGGACATTCCGCTCCAACTTTGAGCGCTTGCCCGAGCGTCTGATTACAAGCACCTCGGGGCTCGGTGGTAAGCGCCATGCGCTCACGCTTGCGAGTTCCCGCCTAGAGCATCAAGGGCGCACGATGCTCAGCAAGCCAGCGTCCGACCTCAGCCGTGCGGCAGCGTCGCTCGATGCCCTGTCGCCGCTCAAAGTGCTTGCTCGCGGCTATTCCATCGCGTACAGCGATGATGGTGTGGCTACGAGTGCCAAGACCTTTAAGCCTGGCGACGCCATTCGCGTGCGCATGGCAGACGGCAACGTGGCAGCAACGGTCGATACGGTCGAGTAGACCGCGTTTCGCAGTGATAGACCCTTAGGAAAGGAAACAGATATGGCAGAGAAGACCCCGGTCGAGCAGCTTACGTACAAGCAGGCCTCGCAGGAGCTGGAGCTCATCATCCGCAGCCTGGAGTCGGGCGATATGGAGCTCGAGGAGTCGCTCGAGAGCTACACCCGCGGCGTCGAGCTCCTCAAAAGCCTGCGCACCCGCCTGTCCGATGCCGAGCAGAAGGTCTCGGTGCTCCTTAAGGACGTCGACGGCAACGACGTGCTCGCCGACGGCGAGGCCGCCAACACCGATGATAACCTTTCGTTCTAAGCATCTCGACCAAATATAATTACCTTGGTCTGTAAGAAAGGAACCAGCTATGTGCGATTGCATCTTCTGTAAAATTGCCAACCACGAGATCCCCTCGACCGTTGTCTATGAGGACGACCAGGTCATCGCCTTCGACGACCTCAACCCGCAGGCGCCGGTCCACACGCTCGTGATCCCTAAGAAGCACTACAGCGACATCGCCGACAGCGTGCCTGCCGAGACCATGGGCGCCATGGCCCACGCCATCCAGGAGGTCGCCAAGGCCAAGGGTCTGGAGGACGGTTTCCGCGTCATCTCCAACAAGGGCGTCAACGCCGGCCAGACCGTCATGCACTTCCACATGCACGTCCTCGGCGGCAAAAACCTGGGCGAGAACCTCATCTGAGGACGCGTAGCCCGTCGACTTGGCTGCCTTTGGAGTAATCTATGCAGCTTTCTCAACTCGAATACCTTCAAGCGGTAGCGAACTATGGCGGCGTGCGCAAAGCAGCTCGCGCCGTTCATGTGAGTCCGCAGGCCGTTTCGTCGGCAATCAAAAAGTTGGAATCTGAGTATCAGATTGTTTTGCTCGACCGATCGGCGGGGGAGGCTGTTTTGTCTCCGGCGGGCAGAGAATTTGCGCGTCGTGCACGCGTGATCCTGACACAAGTCGACGATCTCAAAAAGTACGCTCAATCGAGGGGCGACGGCGTTTCGCCCGATGGCCACTTTCGTCTTTACGCCCCCTGCCTTCATGGGCGGGGGCGCCTTTTTGCCGAAAGCTGGTATGACTCGTTTGAACGCTCGCACCCTCAGATTCACCTTGATGTGTGGCATCAGCCAACGGCTACATGCTTTGAATCACTTGTGCTTGGCATTTCGGATGCGGCTATCTCATTCGAGGAACCACGGGACAGCGTCCTTTCTTCAAAATATTTGGGTGAAAAGGAGCTCAAGGTTCTTTCATGCCCAGCGGGTCATCAATCTGTGGGCGCCATGACCATTCGCGAGTTACTGGGCGGCAGGCTCGCTGTTCCCATTAATTTGTCACCCTGTCTCAATGCAATCAATCAATGTCCCGAATCCCAGCTCGTCAATTTTCGCTTCCGTGATGTTGAATACGGAAGCAGGGCTCAGACTGAGTTTCTTCAAGCCGGGGGATTGATATTGAGTTTGTCTGGGTCCTCTCTCGCATCGGATGGGTCAGAAGTGAGTGAGTGCTCCATTGAAGGTTCGCGTGATGTAACCTTGCCTATCTACTTTTGCTATCGGCAAAATTCCTGGACTGATCGACACCAGACGGTTTTTCTGCACCTATTGCGTCATCTTGCTTCGTGAGATTAATTGGCTTCGAGGCATCAAGTGATTATTGACGCCTTGTAACACATAGCTGACAGCTTTGCCCTCATGCTTTTCCAAGATTCCGATTTAGATTGCTGACTCTTGGAGGGCGGAGCATGAAAAACCGTACGGTTTTGCTTTATATGACGTTCGTTTTTCTGTCGAACTTCAGCACCATCTTGTATTTTCTAACTGTCTACCTTGAGTTCGTCGGACTTTCGATGGTATCGATTTCTAGCATGATGATTGCATATCAAGTGAGCAAGTTCATCCTTGAAGTTCCCACTGGCTATATTGCTGATAGGTTTGGACGAAAGACAAGCGGTCTCGTTGGCGTCGTGGGAATGCTTGGATACTACGCCGCCCTGCTTCTCGTCCGTTCTCCCCTGCTTTTAATCGGTGCGTTCGCTCTCAAGGGTTTTGCCGTTGCGTGTGTGAGCGGATCCATCGAAGCGATTTACATTGACAGCGTCTCTCAGGACCAGCTCGTAAGACTTAATGTCGTTGAGCGATTTGTTTTCTATGCCTCTTATGCCATCTCCGCTTGCGTGGGCGGTTTCATTTCGTCCGTCGGTGCATATCTCATTGGTCTTTCGGCAGATATCATCGCAATGGTGTTGACGTTGGTTGTCGTTGTCTGCATTCCTGAAATGCGAAGAGGGGGCACTGCGACGACACCTGAGCGTGGAATGAGCCCGAAGATGATCGGTACCGCTATTGCGGGTAATGGCATTCTTCGTTCAGCGTTCATCATGGACTGTTCTCAGGCATTTGCTTTTGTCGCCCTGGAAGACTTTTTCTCACTGCTGCTTGCGGGTCGCGGAATGAATGCCGTCGCTTCGGGTGTGACCATTGCGGTCCAGCTCCTTGCCTCGGCCTCCATGGGACTTATTGTGCCCTGTGCGATTGCTCATGTCGACAAGGGCCGCTTTGCGCGTATTTGCGGCATCGTGCGCCTTTTCCTGACAGCTTTGTTTTTGATTCCCCTTACTCCGGCTAATTTGCTGCCCGTGTTCTATGTGCTGCAGACGGTTGCGTACTCGTTATTTGCTCCAATTAAATACTCAATTTTTCAAAAGGCAGCCGATTCTTCGATGCGCTGTTCACTGATTTCGGTTCAAAGCCAGATGGTGGCGGTGGGTGCCGTTCTTTTCTATCTGCTCAACGCTGTGTTGAGTAGCGTTGCGGGCATTCGAGTCGTATTGCTTGTCGCGCTCGGGATTTCTTCCCTTGTGTATATCCCCGCGCTCTTTCGTCTTACACGCCAAAGGTCATGAGTATTTGGGCATCGATAACTTATATATCAACGCAATAAACCCGAGCGCGAGGGCGTTTGGGTTTATTATTGAAGCGTATGTAACCTGGCGGCGCCACACCGCCTGTTAGTAGGGAGACACATGAACGTTCTGGTCGTCAACGCAGGATCTTCGACCCTTAAGTATCAGGTCATCGATACCAAGTCCCACAAGGTGTCCGCAAAGGGCTCCTGCGAGCGCGTCTGCTTTACCGGCGGTACCTTCACCCACGCTGCCAACGGCTCCAAGAAGGTGACCGAGAACATCGAGTTCCCCGACCACAAGGTCGCCATCGAGGTCGTCCTGAAGGACCTCGAGGCTAACGGCATCAAGATCGAGGGCATTGGCCACCGTATCGTTCAGGGCGGTTGGTACTTTGGCGATTCCTCCCTCGTCGACGAGGACGTCCTCGCCAAGATCCGCGAGGTCGCTCCGCTCGCCCCGCTGCACAACAACCCCGAGGCCAACGTTATCGAGTACTGCCTCGAGCAGTATCCCGACCTGCCCAACGTCACGGTCTACGATACTGCTTTCCACTTCAATATGCCCGAGGTCGCCAAGACCTACGCCCTGCCCAAGGACGTCTGCGACAAGCTGCACATCCGTAAGTACGGCGCCCACGGCACCAGCTACCGCTACATCTCCAAGAAGGTTGCCGAGATGACCAACGGCGAGGCTCGCAAGGTCGTCGTGTGCCACATCGGTTCCGGCGCTTCCCTGTGCGCCATCGAGGACGGCAAGTGCATGGACACCACCATGGGCTTGACGCCGCTCGACGGTGTCATGATGGGCACCCGCTGCGGCTCCATCGACCCGGCCACCGTGTGCTACCTGCAGCGCGAAGGCGGCTACACCTTCGACGAGGTCGACGAGATGATGAACAAGAAGTCCGGTCTTTTGGCTGTGACCGGCGGCAAGACCAACGACTGCCGCAACGTCGAGGAGCTCGCCGCCGCTGGTGACCCCGAGGCTCAGCTCGCCTTCGACATGTTTGTCTACAAGATTGCCGCCAAGGCTGCCGAGATGGCCACTTCCATGTGCGGCATGGACACGCTGGTCTTCACCGCCGGCATCGGTGAGCACGCTCCGGCCGTTCGCGCCGGCGTTGCCGACCGTCTGGCCTTTATGGGCGTCAAGATGGATCATGCCCGCAACGCCCTGCGCGGCGACGGCGCTTGGTGCCTGTCCGCCAAGGATTCCAAGGTCAAGATCTTCGTCATCCCCACGGACGAGGAGTTCATGATCGCTTCCGACGTCGAGCGCATTGTCAACGGCAAGTAATTGATGCAAGGGGAGGGGACTGGATGGCCTTGTGCCGTTCAGCCCCCTTTTACGCTCTTTGAGCGAAGAGTTTAATAGCTATTTATTGGATTCTGATAACTTCTTATTAAGGGTACGGCCGCCTTATAGGTTTGCCGACCGTACTGTAATCACGAAGGAGTCTCATGAACGTACTTGTTGTCAACGCCGGCAGCTCGAGCCTTAAATATCAGCTTTTGGATACCGATACCCGCGAGGTTTTCGCCAAGGGCAACTGCGAGCGTATCGGCTCGGAGATGGGCATCTTTGGCCACTCCGAGAACGGTGGTGCCAAGCTGACCGAGGAGATTCCTTTTCCCGATCATCGCTGCGCCATTGCGCGCGTGCTCGAGGAGCTCGAGAAGACCGACTTTACGATCGATGGCATCGGCCACCGTATCGTTCAGGGTGGCTGGCACTTCGATGATTCCGCGGTCGTCGACGATGAGGTCATGGCTAAGATTCTTGAGGTTGCACCGCTCGCCCCGCTGCACAATTACGGCGAGGCCGCGGCAATCGAATATTGCCGCGAGAAGTATCCGGAGCTGCCCAACGTGGCCGTCTTCGACACCTCGTTCCACATGACCATGCCCGAGGTTGCCTACACCTATGCGCTGCCCAAGGACGTGTGCGACAAGTACCACGTGCGCAAGTACGGCGCCCACGGTACGAGCCACCGCTACGAGTGGATGATGGCCAAGGAGATTCTGGGCTCGCGCTGCCACCGCCTGCTCTCGTGCCATTTGGGCAACGGCGCCTCGCTTGCCGCCATCGAGGATGGTGTGTGCCGCGACACCACGATGGGTCTCACACCGCTCGACGGCCTGATGATGGGTACCCGTTGCGGTTCCATCGACCCGGCCACTGTGTGCTATCTGCAGCGCGAGGGCGGCTACAGTTACCAGGAAGTCGACGACATGATGAACAAGCAGTCCGGTCTGCTTGCCATCTCGGGTATCTCCAACGATGCCCGTGACATTCGTACGCGCGCTTCCGAGGGTGACGAGCGTTGCCTGCTCGCCTTCGATATGTTCGCATACAAGGCCATGCAGCAGGCTGGTTCCATGATTGCCTCCATGGCGGGCGTGGACACCATTACCTTTACCGCCGGCATCGGCGAGAATGACTGGTCGATCCGCAAGGCCTTCTGCGACTGCTTTGAGTGGCTGGGCGTGCGCATCGACAACAACAAGAACCGCGAGGCCGTGGGCAACGGCCCGCAGGTCATCAGCGCCGCCGGCTCTTCCGTCACGGTCATGGTCATCCCCACCGACGAGGAATACATGATCGCCCACGACGTCGAGCGTCTGACCAAGAACAACTAACGCATTCGTCTGTAATTGACAAAAAGGCCTCCAGAGCAACAGCCCGGAGGCCTTTTTACTAGCAGGCGGAAATTCCAGTTCCAAAGTGATCATCGCCGGCAACGCCTGCGCTCCCAGCAACGTCACCCATTCGTTCAGATCCTCAGCCCCAGCTCGTAGCCAAGCCGCCGCCCACTCCAGATTCCCTGACTGCTGCGTGACGGCAGGGACCCTGCAGGGCAAAGCTCTGAAAACATTCCGCAGGACGCAAAGAGGCTCCGCCGCGCGAAGCGCGCAGCGGAGCCTCTTTGCATGTCCGAGGACGTTTTCAGAGCTTTGCCCTGCAGGGTCCCGAGGGGATATGTAAGCTATTCAGCCATCTGAGCCTGGACGGCGGTGATGGCTACGACACCCACGATGTCGTCGGCAGAGCAGCCGCGCGACAGGTCGTTGACCGGCTTGGCGATGCCCTGCAGAATGGGGCCGTAAGCGTCGGCGCCGGCGAAGCGCTGGACCAGCTTGTAGCCGATGTTGCCGGCCTCGAGGTCGGGGAACACGAGCACGTTGGCCTTACCGGCGACGGAGGAGCCGGGAGCCTTGAGCTGGGCGACGGTGGGGACGATAGCAGCATCGAGCTGCAGGTCGCCGTCGATGGCGAGCTCGGGTGCCTTCTCCTTGCAGAACTTCACGGCCTCCTGGACCTTCTTGGCGACCTCGCCACCGGCGGAGCCCATGGTGGAGTAGGAGAGCATGGCCACGTGCGGCTCAACATTGCCCATAAAGGTGGACCAGGAGTGGGCCGAGGCGATGGCGATCTCGGAGAGCTCGTCAGAGGACGGGTTGATGTTGAGGCCGCAGTCGGCGAAGATCAGCGTGCCGTCGGTGCCGAACTGCGGGGTGTCGGTGCACATCACGAAGAAGGCCGAGACCAGCTTGGTGCCCGGGGCGGTCTTGAGGATCTGAAGCGCGGGGCGCAGGGTGTCGGCGGTGGAGTGGCAGGCGCCGGAGACCAGGCCGTCGGCGTCGCCCATCTTGACCATCATGGTGCCAAAGTAGGTGGCGTCCATCACCTGGGCGCGAGCCTGCTCGATGGTAACGCCCTTCTTGGCGCGGAGCTCGGCAAACTTCTGTGCGTACTCCTCGTGCTTCTCGGCATTGCGCGGGTCGATGACGGTGGCGCCGGGAACGTTGATCTCGTTGGGATCGCCCAGGATGACGATGTTGGCCAGGCCTTCCTCGATGATCTTGTTGGCCGCGACGATGGTGCGCGGATCCTCGCCCTCGGGCAGGACGATGGTCTTAAGGTCGGCCTTGGCGGCAGACTTCATACGGTTTAGGAAATCGCTCATGTTACTCCTTGCAAGCGTTTCGCTAAGCTCCAGGCGCCCGGCTGTTCACGAATAAACCCGCTGCTAGCGGGTTTACCTTTCAATTATGTACGCCGCGGTGCTTGAGCTTTCCTTGTGTGGCAAGCTCATTATAGGACGCATTAGCGCTATAATCGCTCTGATAAATATGTCTCGAAGAATGTTCGAGAAAAGCCCAGCTAACGAGCCCGTGGCTTTTGACAAGGAGTATCGATGCAGATTACCTCAGGCCTGCCTGAAGGCTTTAACGCCGGCGCGTACGACATGATTGTCGTCGGTGCTGGATATGCCGGTGCCGTTTGCGCCCGCCGTCTTGCCGAGACCATCGGCTATCGTGTTGCCGTTTTGGAGCGCCGTAGCCACATTGCGGGCAATGCCTATGACTGCACTGACGAGGCCGGAATCCTGATCCACGAGTACGGTCCGCATATCTATCACACCTTTAACGAGCGCGTGCATAATTTCCTGTCGCGCTTTACCAAGTGGACGGATTATCAGCACAAGGTGCTCGCCAACATCAACGGTACCCTTATGCCCGTGCCCTTCAACCATGCGAGTCTCAAGCTCGCCTTTGGTGATGAGCGCGGCGAGGAGCTGTATCAGAAGCTCGTGGAGACCTTTGGCAAGGATGTCAAAGTGCCCATCATGGAGCTGCGTAAGAAGAACGACCCCGACTTGGCCGAGGTCGCCGATTACGTCTACGAGAACGTCTTTTTGCATTACACCATGAAGCAGTGGGGCCAGACGCCCGACCAGATCGATCCCTCGATCACCGGCCGCGTTCCCGTCTTTGTGGGCGACGATGACCGCTACTTCCCGCAGGCCCCCTTCCAGGGTATGCCGCAGGATGGCTACACGGCGCTGTTTGAGCACATGCTCGACCACGACCTGATTGATGTGTTCTGCGACGTGGATGCTCGCGATCTCTTCGAGATCGACGAGACAACCGTCAAGGTCGACGGCAAGGTCTACGGCGGCGAGATCGTCTATACCGGTCCGCTCGATGAGCTGTTCAACCTCGACCTGGGCGCGCTGCCGTACCGTACGCTCGATATGAAGTTCGAGACGCTCGATATGGACCAGTTCCAGCCCGTGGGCACCGTCAATTACACCACGAGCGAGGATTACACGCGTATCACCGAGTTCAAGAACATGACCGGTCAGGTCCTGCCCGGCAAGACCACCATCATGAAGGAGTACTCCAAGGCCTATACGCCCGGCTCGGGCGAGACGCCGTACTACGCCATTCTAGAGCCCGAGAACCGTGAGCTCTATGAACGCTATCTTGAGCGCGTCCAGAACCTGACGAACTTCCACCCGGTGGGTCGTCTGGCCGAGTATCGTTACTACGATATGGACGCCGTGACCAATTCCGCCCTCGATCTTTCGGATGAGATTATCGCCTGCCATGCATAAAGTCATAACATTCGGTATTCCCTCGTATAACGCCGCCAAGGACATGGACCATTGCATCATCTCCATCTTGGAGGGGAGCAATTACGCCACCGATATCGAGATTATCGTGGTGGACGACGGCTCCAAGGACGAGACGGCCGCCAAGGCCGATGAGTGGGAGGCACGTTATCCCGGTATCATTCGCGCGGTACACCAGGAGAATGGCGGTCACGGTATTGCCGTCCTTTCGGGTCTGCGCGAGGCGCAGGGCACCTACTACAAGGTTGTCGACTCGGACGACTGGCTTGACGGCGCTGCCCTTTCGACCATGCTGTCGATTCTGCGTGGCTTTGAGGAGCGCGACCAGCGCGTTGACCTGTTTATCTCGAACTACGTGTACGAGAAAGTTTACGAGGGCACGCATACCGCTATTGGCTACAAATTTGCCCTGCCGCGCAAGAAGATCTTTTCCTGGGATCAGATCGGTCATTTCCGCCTGGACCAGAACCTACTCATGCACAGCCTGTGCTATCGCACGGATGTGCTGCGCGAGTCCAACCTTCCCATGCCGCCGCACACGTTCTATGTGGACAACATCTACGCCTACGTACCGCTGCCGCGTTGCAAGACCATGTACTACGCCGACATTGACCTCTACCGCTACTTTATCGGTCGCGAAGGCCAGAGCGTCAACGAGGCAACGATGGTCAAGCGTCTGGACCAGCAGTTCCGTGTTACGCGTATCATGATGGAGTCGTACCACCTGTACAGCGATGTTGAGTCGTCGCGTCTGCGTTCGTACATGATGGGCTACTTCACCATGATGATGGCGATCTGCTCGGTGCTCACCAAGCTTTCTGAGGAAGATTGCGCCGACGAGCGCCTAAAGACGCTGTGGAATGATTTGAAGGCCTACGACGAGCGCATGTATCGTCGTGCCCGCTACGGCGTGGTCGGGTTCTTCACCAACCTGCGCGGTCGTGCCGGGGACAAAACCACACTCGGCCTATACCGTCTTGCCTCAAAGATCTTCAAATTCAACTAGCTGCTGAGTAATCGCTGCTGATAGGTTGACTGGGCCCCTTGGCCTTTAGTTTGCTACTGCGAACAGTCCTGCTCGCACGGAAAGCACATTTAGTGCTTTCCGACTCGTGCGGAACTTGTATCAAACTAAAGGCCAAGGGGCCTCTGCTATAAGAATCAATTGTCAGGCTGTCTGAATTTGAAGATCTTAGACGCGCGGTACACAGGGGCCTGGGCTGAAAAGAATTTGGTTGGTAGTCGGTCGGAGGCGGGCGGGCGTTACGTTTGTCGCGAGTTCCGCATGCAAGACGAAGGCCACTTAATGTGGCCTTCGTCTTGCATAGGACTGTAGAGCAGCAAACGTAACGCCCGCCCGCCTCCGACCGACGGTCGAGTGGATTACTTCGCGGCGCCGGGGATGCCGTGGGAGGTTTTGGCAGTTTTGGCTCCGTTTACGATGGCAGTTTCCAGGGCCCTTACTGCGAGCATGCCCAGCAGGTCTAGGGGAACGGCGGCGCTTGCCTGGGCGCCCAGTTTGCCGCTGGCGAGGGTGTAGATGGTGTCGCCGTCGTTGGTGGTGTGCGTGGGACGGATGGCGTGTGCGTAGGCGTCAGCGGCCATCTGGGAGACCTTGGTGGCTTGTGCCTTACTGAGTTCCACGTTGGTGACGATGCAGCTGATGGTGGTGTTGGTGCGGTCGAGCGGCATCTGCATGGATCCGGCGGCGGCAAAGGCTGCGAGTTCCATGTCGATAATCTGGTCGCTATCGGCGGCGGCGCGCATGCCGGCGACCCACTCGCCGGTGAAGGGGTCGACCACGTTGCCGCAGGCGTTGACCGAGACCACGGCGCCTACCTTAACGGGGCCGAGCGCCACGGCGGCAGCGCCAAGGCCGGCCTTCATGCAGGTGGCAGGCCCCATGAGCTTTCCGACGGTGGCACCCGTGCCGGCACCTACATTGCCCTGCTCGAGCGTGGTGGGGGTGTTGTCGAGCGCCTCGCGCACGGCGGCGATGCCCGCCTCAATGTCGGGGCGCACGGTGGGGTCGCCAAAGGCGAGGTCGAAGATGCAGCTGGAGCACACGATAGGCACCTGCGTGGGGCCGACGGGCAGGCCGATGCCGCGGCTCTCGAGCTCGCGGGCGACGCCGCTTGCGGCCTCTAGACCAAAGGCCGATCCGCCCGAAAGGCAGACGGCGTGGACCTTGTCGACGGTGTTCTCGGGTCGCAGCAGGTCGGTTTCGCGCGATGCTGGAGCACCGCCGCGAACGTCAACGCCGCCGGTGGCGCCCTCGGGCGCCACGATTGCGGTACAGCCGGTGCCGGCCTCCTCGTCGGTATAGTTGCCAAAGCAAAAGCCATCGACATCGCAAACGTCAATGGCCTCGAGCAGTGTATCCATGTTTAACTCCTATCGGTTTTCCGCCGCGCCATGTGCCCGGTCGGGATCCGTACGGTACGCCAAAATTGTAGGCGCTGGGGGATACCCAGCGCCAGATGCAATTACGAGAGTTTTTGAATCGCGCGCGCGACGCGAGCGATGGGTAGGCCCACCACGTTATAGAAGTCGCCCGAAATATCGTGCACGAGCATGCGTCCTCCTGTGCCCTGAATGCCGTAGGCGCCGGCCTTGTCCATGGGCTCACCCGAGGCGACGTAGTGCTCGATCTGCTCGTCGCTGAGCTCGTAGAACGTTACGTCGGTCACATCGACAAAGGACAGGCTCTCGGCGGCATGCGGGGCGGCCGTATCGCCTGCCTTAACGATGCAGACGCCGGTTGCGACCTGGTGCGTGCGGCCCGAAAGCTCACGGAGCATGGTGCGCGCCTCGTCCTCGGTTGCCGGCTTGCCCAGAATCTTGCCGTCAAAGGTGACGATGGTGTCGGCCGCGACCGTCAGCTCATTGGGCTCGGCATACTCGGCAGCAACGGCGGCGGCTTTTGCGCGTGCTAAGCGTTCAACGAGCGTAAGTGGGGCCTCGCCATCAAACGGCGTTTCGTCGATATCGGCAGGAATGATGCGAATGTCATAACCCGCCTCGCGCATCAACTCGATGCGGCGCGGTGATTGCGAAGCCAAAATCATAGCTGAATGCCCTCGGCGACCTTCTCGACGGCCTTGTCGCCGGCGAGCGTGCGCAGCAGCTCGAGCGCAAAGGGGAGTGACTGGGCCATGCCGCTGGCGGTGATGATGTTGCCGTCTTGCGTAACCTTCTCGCCGGTATAGGCGCCTTCGGGGAAGCTTTTCTCAAAGCCAGGGAAGCACGTGGCGTGGCGCCCCTCGAGCAGGTCGAGCTCACCCAGGATAAACGGGGCGGCGCAGATGGCGGCGACGTGTTTGGCGGCGGCGAACTCGCAGACCACGTCGCAGACGCGCTGGTCGGCACGCAGGTTGGTGGCGCCGGGCAGGCCGCCAGGTAGCACGACGCAGTCGTACTCGTCAAAGTTGATCTCGTCAAAGAGCGCATCGCAGGTCACGGGAATCTGCAGCGAGCTTACGACCTCGCGCGTGGGCATGATCGAGACAAGCGTGGCGCGCACGCCGCCGCGACGCATGACATCGACCATGGTCAGGCATTCAATAGTTTCAAAGCCATCGGCGGCGAGAACGGCAACGCTGGGCATGAGGGTTCCTTTCATAGACGGCATACAATTAGCCGTCTTATACCCCGAAGACCTCCGCTTGCCACGCTCGATTTCCCAATGTTTAAAATAGCCCCGTCCGAATTAGCTACCCCCACCCATCCTCAACAATCTCAATCTGTAACATCCATCGACCAAAACTAGCCCCAACTGTTACAGATCGAGACAGTCCCCAACAGCACCGCCCCGTTCGGGGAACGACCGCCACAGGTAGGGCGGGCAGAGGCTCACTTTTTTCCTCGGTTTTTCTTGACGGAATCTCACCTGTTGTAGTACTTTGTCCTAGTCTAAAAACGCGTGGACTTTTCTGGGCGCTAGCCACCTTTTTGCCACGCAACCGAGCAGTCGGTTGCGTGGCTTTTTTCGTCTTGGCAGCAGGTGCCACATGCACCGCCAGAAGACCGCACGAGCCCACCTTCCGACTGCAGGGAACAGACGCACGAGACGTGCGTCTGCAAGACAGCAGACGGAAGGGAGCCTAATGGCAGGAACAAACACAATCAAGCAGCAGACCGCCGGGGCGGGAGCCACGGGCGCGGGACAGGCCAAGGCGGCGCTCCAGGTCTTTGCGGGCGGCGCCTGCTACGGCGCGATGGCCACGACCTACAAGCTCGCCTACGCCGCGGGCTTCACCTCGGCACAGGTGGTGGCGAGCCAAGCGTGGCTCGGCTGCCTCTTCTTCGCCCTCGCCACGCTCGCAGGGCACGCACTCGGGCACCGCTGGCAGCGCGTGGGCTGGAAGCTCGCCCTTAAGCTCATGGGCCTGGGAGCCCTCACCTGCCTCACCTCAATCCTCTACTGCTACGCCATGAGCGTGCTGCCCGCCCCGGTGGCGCTCACGCTCCTCTTCCAGTTCACGTGGCTGGGGCTCGTGTGGCAGACCGTCATGACGCGCCGGCCGCCGAGGCCCCTCCAAGTGGCCTCCGCCCTGGCCATCGTCTTCGGGACGGTGTTCGCGAGCGGCGTTTACAAGACCGGCATCACCGGGTACGACCCCGTGGCCCTGCTCTGCGCGCTGGGGGCGGCCGTGTCCTGCTCCCTCTTTGTCACCCTTTCCGGCAAGGTCGAGGCCCCCTGCTCGTCCGAGCAGCGCGGCGTCATCGTGTGCGCGGGCTCCGTGGTCATGTCGCTCACGGTGTGCCCGGACTACGTCGTCTCGGGCGTCCTCGCCCAGGGCATCCTGCCCTTTGCCGTCATCGCCGGCTTCTTTGGCATGCTCTGCCCGGTCTTGCTCTTCGGCATGGGCTCTCCGCACCTGCCCGCGGGTCTCTCCACTGTCATGGCCGCCGCGGAACTCCCCGCCGGCCTGCTCATCGCCATGATCGTCCTCGGCGAGCCGCTCGGCGTCGTCGAGTGGCTGGGCGTCGCCATCATCCTCGCCGGCGTGTGCCTGGCACAGGTCCCCTCCCTGCTTGGAGGCCGGGAGGCACGTCGCGCCGCCGCAGGACAAGCTGTCAGCTAGTCACCCCTTCACGGGCGGCCCGCGCGCATCAGGGAAAGGGCCACGGGCCCGGCGCGTGAGGTCGCAAGGACGTTATAAAGCATCCCCGCAGAGGTGGGGGCGCCAGAGAGAAGGAGGCACCATGCCATTTCCAAAAGGGTTCCTTTGGGGAGGAGCCACCGCTGCTAACCAATGCGAGGGAGGTTATGACGAGGGCGGCCGCGGCCTTGCCAATGTCGACGTCATCCCACACGGGTCGGAGCGCAACGACGTAAGTCGCGGCCTGAGGCGCATGCTCGACTTTGAGCCCGGGTACTACTACCCGGCCCAGACGGGCATCGACTTCTACCACCACTACCGCGAGGACATAGCCCTCTTCGCAGAGATGGGCTTTAAGGTCTTTCGCCTCTCCATCGCCTGGAGCCGCATCTTCCCCAATGGCGACGAGGAGGAGCCCAACGAGGCCGGGCTCGCCTTCTACGAGGACGTGTTCCGCTGCTGCCGCGAGCACAGGATCGAGCCCCTCGTGACCATCACGCACTTCGACTGCCCCATCCACCTCGTCAAGAAGTACGGCGCCTGGCGAAACCGCGCCCTCATCGAGCTCTACAAGCGGCTCGTGAAGGTGCTCTTCAACCGCTACCGCGGCCTCGTGCATTGGTGGATCACGTTCAACGAGATGAACATGATCTTGCACCGTCCCTTCATGGGTGCCGGCATCGTCCTCGAGCCCGGGGAGAATGCCCGCGAGGCCGAGTACCGCGCCGCGCACAACGAGCTCGTGGCGAGCGCCTGGGCCACCAAGATCGCCCACGAGGTCGACCCGGAGAACAAGGTTGGCTGCATGCTCGCCGCGGGAAGCTACTACCCCTACTCCTGTCGTCCCGAGGACGTCCGTGCAGCGCAGGTCAAGAACCAGGAGGACCTCTTCTTCGTGGACGTGCAGGCACGCGGGCACTACCCCGGCTACGCGCTCAAGATGCTCGAGCGCGAGGGCATCGACGTGGGCATGACCGCCGAGGACGAGCGCATCCTTGCGGAGAACACCGTCGACTTCATCTCGTTTAGCTACTACTCCTCGCGCTGTACCGCGGGCGACCCCGATTCCGTGGGCGGCGTCGCCGAGGGCAACGCCTTCGCCGGCGTAGAGAACCCCTACGTGCGCACGAGCGACTGGGGCTGGGTCATCGACCCGCTGGGGTTCCGCATCACGATCAACGACCTCTGGGACCGCTACCAGAAGCCGCTCTTTGTGGTGGAGAACGGCCTCGGCGCCTATGACGAGGTGCTTCCCGACGGCACGATCGAGGATGACTACCGCATCGCCTACCTGCGCGAGCACATCGAGGCCATGCGCGACGCTATCGAGCAGGACGGCGTCGAGATGCTCGGCTACACCACCTGGGGGCCGATCGACCTCGTGAGCGCGGGCTCCGGCGAGATGGAGAAGCGCTACGGCTTCATCTACGTGGACCGCGACAACCTGGGCAACGGCACGCTCGAGCGCAGGCGCAAGAAGAGCTTCTACTGGTATCAACAGGCCATCGCCACCAACGGAGGCGACCTGGGCTAACCACCCGGGCAATATCACTAAGGAGAAAAAATGGCAGAAAAATACGACGACCTGGCCAGATCCATGCTCGAGAACGTAGACGGCGCCGAGAACGTCGCCAGCGTCGCGCACTGCATCACGCGCGTGCGCTTCAAACTCAAGGACGAGTCCCGCGCCAACACGGCCAAGATCGAGGCCCTCAAGGGCGTCATCCAGGTCATCCAGGCCAACGGCCAGTACCAGGTGGTCGTGGGCAACATCGTCGAGGACGTCTACGACGCGGTCCTGGAGGCCGGCAACTTCTCGGGCGGCGCAAGCGCCGACGACGAGCCCCAGGGCGATAAGACCGTTGCCTCCGTCATCATCGACCTCATCTCTGGCATCTTCCAGCCCATCCTGGGACCGCTTGCCGCCGCAGGCATCATGAAGGGACTGCTTGCCCTCATCACCTACTTCGTCCCGGCCTTTGCAAACGACGGCCTCTACACGCTGCTCTACACCGTGGCTGACGGCTTCTTCTACTTCCTTCCCGTCGCCCTGGCGTTCAGTGCCGCGCGCAAGTTCCGCATGAACGAGTTCACCGGCGTGGCAATCGGCGTGGCGCTCCTCTACCCGACGATGGTCGCCCTGACCTCGGGCGAGGCGCTCGGCAGCATCGACCTCGGCGTGGCCGGCACGTTCTCGTGGTACGCCACCGCCCTCGGGCTCCCCATCATCATGCCCGTGTCCGGCTACGTGAGCTCGGTGATCCCCGTCCTTCTCATGGTGTGGTTCGGCTCTATCCTTGAGCGCTGGCTCAAGAGCTGGATGCCGGCTGCGCTCAAGATGTTCCTTGTCCCGCTCGCCACGATGACGGTCTCCATCGTCTTGGGCTACCTCATCATCGGCCCGGTGGCCACCCTCATCACCAACCTGCTGAGCGCGGCGTTCTCGTTCATCTTCCAGCTCCCCGTGGTTGGTTCCGTCCTGGGCAGCGCCCTAGTCGGCGGACTGTGGATGTGCCTCGTCATCTTCGGCTTCCACTGGAGCCTCATCCCCATCTCCATCATGAACCTGAACACCCTCGGCCACGATAGCGTGCTCGCCGCCACCATCGGCCACGGGTTCGCACTCGGAGCGGTCATCTTTGCCATGTACCTCAGAAACAAGGACGAGCGCTTCCGCGGCATCGCCCTTCCCGCGATGATCTCCGCCTTCTTCTTCGGCGTCACCGAGCCGGGCATCTACGGCATCGCCCTCCCCAACAAGCGCGCGTTCGTCGTGGCATGCCTGAGCTCCGCCGTGGGCGGCGCTATCGTGGGAATGACTGGCGCTCTCATGTACATCTCGGGCGGCCTCGGCGTCTTCAACCTGCTCAACTTCATCGACGGGACCCCTGGTGGCGCCGGGATCTCCCACATGATCTTCGCGATCATCGCCTCGCTCATCTCCGCCGTCCTGGCCTTTGTTATCGAGTTCATCACCTACCGACCCAACGACGAGGAGGAAGGCGCCCACTAGCTTGCGCCCTCCTCAATCAGCTCTATGTAATTGAGGAGCAGTTGAGGTGGGTGAGGGCCGAGGGCGATCAAGGTGGCCGCCCTCGGCCCGGGACAACCTGCCAGAAGGCGTTTAGCTTTCTCGGGCGGCGCTGAAATGAACTGAGTCCCGAAACTTGGACGGGTCAATTAGCGGCCTATGCCGCGCATGGGGACTGATTCCGGAACTCCTCCGGGGTCAGTCCCTTTTGCTTAACCCGCCTCCTCTTGTTCCAGTGAACGGTATAGGCTTCGAGGTCCCGCTTGAACTCCTCGAAGCTCCGCCACGTCCGGTTCCTGTAGAATTCGTCCTTCAGGCGCCCGGGCAGCAGCTCCGTCGCATGAGCTTGCCCTCGCACGCCGCCGGCCCCGGCCGGGTCCGGGCACCCTTCGGCCTCCCGCTGGCCTTCGGCGCGCCCGCACCCCCTGTCGCAAAGCTCTGCTGCAAGAGTCCTCAGCGTGGCGTCGTGCCTGACTCTCCCGTCCATAAAGAAGCCCCCATTTCTAATGTTCAAGAAATGAGGGGCGGTTCAATTTCGGGACGGGGATTAAATAATCATTCGGAGCAAATCTATTTTTATCCCCGTGCCAGAAAAATCATCGGGCGTGGTCTGGGGCAAACAGTCTAGTTGCGCTTAAGGTGGACGACGGTTTCGCAGTGGAACGTTTGCGGGAACAGATCGACTGGCGTGATCTTGACGGGGGAGAAGGTGCCTTCCTCGACAAAGCGTTTGAGATCGCGCGCCAGGGTGGCCGGGTCGCAGCTCACGTAGGCGACATCGCGGGCACTCGTGCTGGCGATAAGGTCGATCGCCTCGGGGGCGAGGCCTGCACGCGGCGGGTCGACCACCAGGACATCGGCGTCCTGATCGGGGAACTCGCGCACCGCGTCGCCGCCGATGACGTCGACGTTGTCGAGCTTGTTGATCTCCAGGTTACGGCGCAGGTCGCGCACGGCCGGGCCATAGGCTTCGACAGCGGCGACAAAATCGCAGCGGCGGGCGAGCGGCAGGGTAAAGGTGCCGGCACCGCAGTACAGGTCCACGGCCAGCTCGTTTTCCTGCGGGTCGAGGGCGTCCATGACAAGGTCGATCAAAATCTCGGCACCCTTGGTGTTGACCTGGAAAAAAGACGGGGCAGACAAGCGCATCTGGCCGTCAGCGATGTTCTCGGTCCACGAGCCCTCTCCGGCGAGCATTTCGACTTTGGAGACACGGCGGGCCTTCTTTTCACCCTTGCTCATCACGCGCACGACACTTGTGGGGTGTGCGGCGTCTGCCAGCACGCGCGAGACCTGTGAGCGCGGGAAAGAGCCCGTAGGCGTCCAGAGCGCCACCTCGAGTGCCTTGGTGCGACGCGAGGCGCGAATGCCCACGCGCTCCAGACCCAGGTCGTGGCTGCCACTCAGATAGTTGAGCGCGCCGACGACTGACTTGAGCGCCTTGGAAAAACGCTTATCGAACAGCGGGCACGAATCGACGGTCACGATCTTGCTGGGATCGACGCCGTGCATGCCAAGACGCACGCGGCCGTTTACAACGGTCGGTTCGAGCTCAATTTTATTGCGGTAGCCCCAATCGTCCTTGGTGTGGCGGATGGGCTGCACCAGCTCGTCGACTTGCTCAGGGGTGAACTTGCCGATGCGCTCGAGCGTGGAGCGCAGGTTTTGCTCCTTGGCGGCAAGCTGAGCGGTGCGTGAGAGGTTGCCCCACGAGCAGCCACCGCAGATGCCCACGAAGGGGCAGGGAGGCTGAATGCGATCGGGGCTTGGCTCCAGAATCTCGGTGGTGCGGGCGCGCATGAACGACTTGCCGTCCTGTACGACCTCGGCCTCGACGGTGTCGCCTGCCACGGCGCCCTGCACAAAGACGGCCTTGCCGTTGTCGGCGTGCGCCAGCCCGTCGGCGCCGTAGGTCATCGATTCTATAGTGAGCTTCATATCCCTACCTGTCATTCGCGTTGTTATTCGCACCATGGTAGCAGGGAAAAGCGCCCCGTACCTGAGGCATTCCTCAAATACGGTGCGCTTCTACAAACGTCTATTTCGTCTTGCCGGTAATGAGCGTCTTAAGGCCTAAGCCGATCAGGCCCAGACCCATACGCACGCGGCCGGGGCGATGGCGCTCGATGGCCTTGGTCTTGCCGGCGGGTTTCTCGCGGCGGGCGCTTGCATGGGGCGCGGACTTGACGGTCTGCGGCTGAGGCTGGGGCTGGGGCGCAGGCTCGGGTTCGGATTCCAGGTCGGGTTCAATGACGGTTGCCTGGACCGCCTGGACCTTGGGAACGTCCGCCTGGGGCTTGGGCTTGGGGCCCAGAACAGGTGCGGATTCCGGTTTTGCTTTGGCGACGGGCTCCGAAGCCACGGCTGCGGACTCGGCGTTGCGATAAGCGCGCTCCAACAGGAACTCCTGCGAGTTAAAGGGCTTCTCACCCTCTTTTCGCTCTACGGGAACCCAGGTGCCGTCGCTCGTGAGGCTGCGGGCCTTCACGTTGTCGCGCAGCTGCATGCCCATGTACTCGTGCACCAGGGCGCGGCAGGTGGGGTCGAGCACGGGGAAGGCGATCTCCACACGATGCTCGGTGTTGCGCGTCATCATGTCGGCAGAACTCAGGTAGATCATGTCCGAGTCCACGCCGAAGGCATAGACGCGCGCGTGCTCCAAGAAACGTCCGACGATGGAACGTACGTGCACGTTTTCGGTCTTGCCCGCAATGTTGGGCTTCAGGCACGAGATGCCGCGGATGATCATGTCCACGCGCACGCCGGCACACGATGCCTCGGAAATCTTGTCGATGACCTCGCGGTCGGTCAGCGAGTTGAGCTTAAAGAACACGCGCGCGGGCTCGCCGGCGAGAGCACGTTGGATCTCGCGGTCCAGACCGCGCATGATGAGTGGCTTAAGGCCGACGGGCGCCACGCCCAAAAAGCGGTAGTCGCCGCGCAGGTTGCCCAGCGACAGGTTGCGGAAGAACAGGTTGGCGTCTTCGCCGATCCCGGGATGGGCGGTCATGAGCATAAAGTCGCTGTAGAGCTTGGCCGTCTTCTCGTTAAAGTTACCGGTGCCCAAAAGCGTGAGTCGAGTGAGCGCCATGCCCTCGCGATAGGTGAGCTGGCAGATCTTTGAGTGGCATTTAAAGCCCTCGGAGCCATAGATGACGGTGCAGCCCGCTTCTTCCAGACGCTCTGCCCACTCGATGTTATTTTGCTCGTCAAAGCGCGCGCGAAGCTCCATGAGCACCGTGACCTCTTTGCCGTTCTCGGCGGCGTCAATCAACGACTCGCACAGACGACTCTGCTTGGCCACGCGGTAGAGCGTGATGCGCAGCGAGATGCACTCGGGGTCGTATGCGGCCTCGTGTACCAGGTCCAGGAACGGATTCATGGCCTCGTAGGGGTAAAAGAGCAACTTGTCGCCCTGCAGCACCTGCTCGCGAATGGAGCGGGACATGTCGATGGTGGGATTGGGCTGCGGCTTAAACGGCGTAAAGAGGAGCTCGTTGCGCAGGTGCTCGGGAATTTTGCCCTCGATGCCAAAGACGTAGCCCAGGTCGAGCGGGATATCGCAGGTAAAAACCGAGCGGCGCGAAAGCTCGAGCGCTTTGCGGATGGTCTTGAGCGTCGCCTTCTCGAGCGAACCGGAGACGGCAAGCACCACCGGCTGCAGGCGCAAGCGCTTTTTGAGGATGCGCTTCATGTGCTGGCGGTAATCCTCTTCCTCCTCGACGCCCTCGCCGTCCGGGTCGATATCGGCATTGCGGGTGACGCGGATCAGAGCGCGGTCGAGCGGCTTATAGGAACCAAAGCAGCTGTCCAAGCAGGCAAGAATGACGTCCTCGAGCAAGATGTAGGAGTAGGTGCCGGCGGGCGAGGGAATCTCGACCACGCGGTTCATCGAGGCGGGAATCTCGATAAGGCCCAGCAGGCTCTCCTCGTCGGTGACGCCGTCCAGGCCACAAGCCAGATAGAGCGCGCCGTTGCGCAGGTTGGGGAAGGGGTGGCGCGGGTCAATGACCAACGGTGAGATAACCGGCGACACGTAGGCCTGGAAGTAGCGGGTTACAAAGGTGCGCTCCTCGGGCGTAAGCGAATCGATGCGGGCGCGGTGAACGCCCAGGGTGTCGAGTTTGCCCTCGATGCTCTTAAAGATGGACTCCCAACGGGTAAGGAGCCCGGGCAGCTCTGCCATGACAGCGTCGACCTGTTCGGAGGCGGTCATATTGCTCTTGTTGTCGACAGGCTGTTTTTTGAGCTCTGCCAGATCGGACAGGCCGCCCACGCGCACCATAAGGAATTCGTCGAGGTTGGACTCGAAAATCGACACGAACTTTAGACGCTCGAACAGCGGAACGGTCTCGTCGAAGGCTTCGTCAAGCACGCGGTCGTCAAAGCGCAGCCAGCTAAGCTCTCGGTTTTGCGTATACGAAAAATCACGCGGCGGCTTACGCAGCTTGGCGGCCTTTTGCTTCTTTTCGATTTTGCTCGGCATATGCATCTGTCCGTTCAGTCCCCGCAGGGGACGATAGCCTAACTCTATTCTCTATTGTCTCAATTTAGTTGACCGCTGGCACGGACGTATCGCGTGAACGGTATCTTTACCTATTTCTTACGATGCCCGGCCATAGAACGAACGCTCGCGACGCTATTGCTAGCGTTCAATATTCTCACTCAACTGATAAGGATGCGTGAATAAGAATGATGGCAAGCTGAATATCATTGAATTCGGTCCAAAACGTGGGCTAGCTTCATTTATATACATAAAACCGTTTTACCTATGCAATTCTGAATCATGGATTTATAGATGCGATGGGGATAATTTATAGGAAAAAGAGCGTTTACCTTTGAAAAGGTACTTTAGAGCGCCGAAGTGCATCATGGGGGAATCACATGCGATATACCGTTCATCGCACTTTGTTGACCGTTCGGGGGTGAGGTGGAATTGCGGGTGGAATTTGGATATAACTAGAGCTGTCAGCAAGCAGCGCCCGTTACGGAAGGGTGCTGATAGATTCGGCCGAAAGGCCCGAAAGAAAGGTAGGAGGCCATGACGAAAGGTCTGCA
>JAQDWB010000060.1 GCA_027673765.1 Coriobacteriaceae bacterium AM113-163 | reverse complement strand
CATCGAAATTTATCGATGGCCTATTTCAGACTGTAATGGGGTATGATTCTTTTGGTTGCGCATAATATCGAACCCCCTATTAATGAATCGTGTAGGGGTTAGTCACAGATATTGGATAAAACAGACTAATTTGGGGATAAATGACCACTTACGCCAAAATAAGTAGCATTTAGCGACATAACATTGAAAAATGTGTAGCACATCGCTATGTTTTTCTTTCTAAAATGTTCAGCTAAAGTAAACTTACATTCAGGATAATTTGAACAACCATAAAACGATTTTTTTAATACAATATTGTTGCCACACTTAGGACATTTTCCTACAAGGGGTCCCGAGCGCTTAGTGGGAATTTGTACCCCTTATCGATACAAATTCCCCGTAGGCGCTAGGGACCTCTTTAGCTTCTTGGAAGCTGTCAGTAGTATATCTAATAATTTATCTCCATTCCCTTTAGTAACGTGTAACTTTCCAAATTTAAAAAAGCCCTTGATTGGCAACTTCATCCGAACACCTCCCAT
>JAQDWB010000006.1 GCA_027673765.1 Coriobacteriaceae bacterium AM113-163 | reverse complement strand
ACCTCGGGACGCTCTTACACCACGTCTGCGCGCGCCACCGATACCCCTGACCATAGCCGCGTTTCATGAAAAACCGCAGGCATTTTACCTGCGGTTTTGTTTTTGCGTTGTTCGTTATGGTTGAGGGTAGCGGCCTAAACGTAGTAGATGGGCCCATTTCGTGGCAGACGGGTCACGCGGCAGCCCTCGCAAGGCCAAAATGATCCGTTTCCCTCTGTCCACGGGAGATCAAGGGATGCTACGGATATGGTGGTATTTCAAAACTATGCCGGATTACGGGGCTAAAGTCGGGGCCCTCATCCATACCTTCATTTTTTGAAAAACGGCAGGCTATCTACCTGCGGTTTTGTTTTTGCAATTTTCGATATGGTCGGAGGTTCGCTATCCAGCTCCGTAATCCGGCATAGTTTTGTTCGTGGCGGCCCAACCGCGCGTTTAAGCGCGGGGCCGGTGGGGCATTTTTGCCCCACCGGCCCCTATTCCAGCTCTATTCCAGCTCTATTCCAGCTCTATTCCAGCGCTACTCCGGCTTGGTTTCTACCGTGGGGGTCTTGTCCGCCGCAACCGGAGTACGGGCGGTGTCCATAGTCAGGCAGTGCTTGGGGCAGCTTTCGATGCACTCGCCGCACACCACGCAGGCGTACGGGTCAATCGACCAGGTACCGCCCTTGCGATCGACCGCGAGCGCGCCCGCCGGACAACGCCGAGCGCACATGCCGCAGCAGATGCACACATCCATGTCATTGACGATATGCCCGCGCAAGCGCTCGGGTGCCGTCAGCCCCTCCTGCGGATAGCACACCGTTACCGGCTGCTTGACCATAGAACCCAAGGCCGTCTTGGCAAATGTCAGCAAACTCATGCCGCGCCTACCTTTCCGTGCAGCTAATGCAGGGGTCGATGGTCAGGATAATCATGGGCACGTTGGCAATGAGCACGCCCTGCAGCGCATGCGTCAGACCCGCCAGATTTTGCGACGTCGGCGTGCGCACGCGGAAACGGTCCAGGTTCTTGGTGCCGTTGCCGCGCACATAGTAATACGCCTCGCCGCGCGGTTGCTCAATCACAACCTCGCCGCGTGCGCCGTCGGCCGGCGTAAGCTTGGTGCGCCCGCCGATCCCGTCGTGCGGAATCTTGCCCACAAGCTCCTTGATGATGTCCATGGCCTGCGTGACCTCGGCGCAACGCACCTGGCAGCGGGCATAGCAGTCGCCATCGGTAGCGACAACCGGATCAAACGCAGCCAGGTCCGCATAGGCACCGTCGCCAAACATGCGCACGTCGTAGTCCACGCCCGAGGCGCGCCCAAACGGACCGACCATCGAAAGCTCCAGCGCGTCTTTCTTGCTAATCACGCCCACGCCATGCAGGCGCTCGCCGCAGCTGTCATCGTCCAAAAACGTATGCACCAGAGCCTCGTAGTCAGGACGCATGGCATCGAGCGTCTGGACAATGCCTGCCAGCTCGGAGTCCTCAATGTCGTGCTTAAGGCCGCCGATCTCGTTGATCGACAGAATCACGCGACCACCGCACGTGCTCTCAAAGATCTTGAGAATCTGCTCGCGCAGCGTCCACGAACGATAGAACAACGCCTCGAAGCCAAAGGCATCGGCGAGCAGGCCCAGCCACAGCAGGTGCGAGTGAATACGCGAAAGCTCATGCAGAATGGTGCGGATATACTGCACGCGGCCGGGCACCTCGATGTCGAGCATACGCTCGCAGGCGCTGGCATAGCCATAGCTGTGGCCCACGGCGCAGATGCCGCAGATGCGCTCGGCGATGTAGCCAAACTGGTGCATGTCGCGCTTTTCGGTGAGCTTCTCGAGTCCGCGGTGCACAAAGCCGATCTGCGGAATTGCCTCGATGACGCGGTCGTCCTCGATCACCAGGTCCAGATGAAGCGGCTCGGGCAGCACCGGGTGCTGCGGGCCAAACGGAATAACGGAGCGATGTGCCATGGACTTTACGCCTCCTTTTTCTGCTTGTCGCGGGCGGCCTTGGCGGCAAGCGCCGCGCGGACCTTGGCCGCTTTCTCGGGATCCATGGCGGCGAGCTTTGCCTCCATCTCGGCAGCCTTGAGCGCGGCCTTGGCGGCAGCTTCATCGTGCTGAGCATCGGAGCCGGCAGCCGCAGCGGGCTGAGCAGCGGCGCCCGCGGCATCGCCGGCGCTGGCAGCGCCCTCCCCTGGAGCAGCCGCAGCAGCGGCGGCCTTCTCGGCCGCGGCCTTGCGCGCCTTGGCCTCGGCAGCCGCGCGGACTTTCATGGCCTTTTCGCGCGCAGCCTTCACCTCGGGCGTGATAACGCTCATGGGCTCGGCAGTCGAGACCTGGTAGAAAAAGCCCTTAAAGTCGATCTGCATGTCGGTAATGGCAAGACCAAACAGGTCGTGGACCTCATTTTCAAACGGGAACACCGCGGGGTAATACGAGCTGATGGACGGAATCTCCTGGTACTGGTCGATGCCCTCAACCACCAGATTCTCGATCGCATAGCTGCCGTCCTGCGCAATATGTTCCTGAGCAGCGCGAACGTTGATAAACGTATAGACCAAGCGATACGATCCGTCGTCGACGTTGCGCTCGGCATGCATCTGCACAAAGTGCGCGCCGGCGCCCTTGAGCGCCTGGACATGCGACAGGAGCTCGTCGATCCCGACGGTGGTATAGATTGCCTTTTGCATTACTCGGCCTCCTTTGCAGCGGCGGGTGCGGCGGGCGTCCCAGTAGGCGCGTCGCCAGCGACGGGCTTCCCGACAGGTGCGTCACCGGCGGCGGCCCCAGCCCCGGCCCCCGCAGCCACAAACCCGTCCTCGCCCAGCTCAACGCCACCGTCCCAGGTTGCGGCGCCGCCCACGGTAAGCGGGTCGCCGCCGGCGCGCATCACGGCCTCCTTCTGGTCCAGGATGCCGCACGCCTCCACGATGGCATCGATCACGGTCTCGGGGCGAATGGCGCATCCGGGCGCGTACACGTCCACGGGAATCGCGCGGTCCACGCCGCCGATCACGTTGTAGGCATCGCGGAACACGCCGCCCGAGCACGCGCAGATGCCGCAGGCCACCACGCACTTGGGCTCGAGCATCTGGTTGTAGATCTGGCGCACGACGGGCAAGTTCTGAGCGTTGACCGAGCCCGTCACCAAAAAGATGTCCGCATGCTTGGGGTTGCCGGTATTGACCACGCCAAAGCGCTCCGCATCGAACAGCGGCGTGAGCGAGGCCAGCACCTCGATATCGCATCCGTTGCAGCTCGAGCCGTCGTAATGAATAACCCACGGCGAGCGCGACATTTTATGATCCATGGATGCCGCCTCCTAAATAAACACGTCGACGAGGATGGGCATAAGGTTGAGCAGGCCAAACACCAGCGCCACGCCCCAGCCGAGCTTAAAGCAGCTGCGCCAGGTACTGCGGGCAAAGGTGTTATCGATCAGCACCTCGACAAAATACGTCGCGACCATCACGACCAGGGCTACGACCCAGCTCACCGGGTTGTCCCAGACAAAGAACATGCCCACCCACATCAAAAACAGCACGGTCTCGCACCAGTGCATAAGGGTCATCTTGGCCAGCGTGCCGCCGCTCATCTCGGTGGCGACGCCCTGGACAATCTCCTGATGCGCGTGATGTGAGTACGAAAGGTCAAACGGCGACTTGCGCAGCTTGATGGTAAGCACCGCGAGCAGTGCGAGGAAAATGGGCGCGCTGTACACGATGATGGGGGCCGACTGCCCCGTCACGGCGATGGAGTCGAAGCTGTCGGTGGCAAGGTACAGGCCAACACTCATCAGCAAAACGGCGGGCTCGTAACTCATAACCTGCAGCAGCTCGCGGTCGGCACCGACCTGGGCAAACGGGCTTTGCGTCGAAGCGGACGCCAACACCACAAAGATCGCGGCGAGCGTAACCATAAAGGCGCACAACAGCGTGTTGGAACCCGACACAAAGATACCGCCGCCCACCACGGTAAAGATGAGCGCGCACGCCATGTAGGTATCGTCCATGGTGTTTACGCTGGCGGGGGCCTTGCGCAGCAGCTTGGCAACGTCGTAGAAGGGCTGCAGCAGGCGCGGGCCCATGCGGCCCTGCATGCGGGCGGACAGCTTGCGGTCGATGCCGTCAATCAGGCCACCAACCAAAGGCGCCAGCAGGGCAAACGCCACGGTGCCTATGAAGATGCCCACGACGCCCGAACCTTCGAAATACTTACCGCGCAGCACCGAGGGCGCGCTCATGGCAAGTCTCTCGGGCCCAATCCACGCGCAGCACAGCAGCGCAAACAAGATAATGCTGCAGCACACGACGCTACCCGCGGGGCCGATACGCTTCTCGCCAAGGGCGTCCTCCGAGTACCAATTGCGCTTTTCGGCCTTCACCTCGTGGCCCATCGAGCCGCGGAAATGACGGTAATTATCGGTTCCCACACCCGAAAGATATACGTTTACGTGCGGTTTGTTGCTCACGCGGAATGAAGTCAGCAGCACCACGGCGATAAACGCCACGATAACCACCATCAGATACATGGAGTCCTTACCAATAACGTACGGCACGCGGCCAAACACCATGGCCAAGTAAGGCGACACCAGACCGCTCGAGATAACCGGGAACGCCACACAGCACAGAATCAGCAGCGCGGCGATGGTGTTGAGCGCCATCCACTCGGTCTTGTGAACATTGCCCTCCACGTTTTGAGCCGTGGGATCGACGCCCGAAAGCTTAGCAAGCCACTTGCCCCAGAAGTAAAACGTCGCGGCCGAGCCAAAGGCAAGCACCATGATCATGAGCACGTTGCCGGTCTGTGCAAACGCCACCAGGGCGCCCCACTTGGACACGAGCATGCCAAACGGCGCCACAAACATGCCCATGATACCCAGCATCATCAGGCGCGTCAGGTGCGGCATGCGGCTGAACATACCGTCCATGTCCTCGATATCGCGGCTGCCGATATGATGCTCGGCCGTGCCCACGCACAGGAACAGCAGCGACTTTGCCACCGTGTGGAACAGGATCAGGAAGATGGCGGCCCACACGGCCTCGGGCGCGCCGACACCCAGGCAGGCGCTGATGAGGCCCAAGTTGGAAATGGTGGAGTACGCGAGGACGCGTTTGGCGTTGCTCTGCGAGATGGCCATGAGGGCAGCGAGCAAAAACGTGATGGCACCCACGCTCGTGACCATAAAGCCGGTCACGGGATAGATGGCATAGAGCGGGCTGAGCTTGACCATCAGGAACACGCCGGCTTTGACCATGGTTGACGAGTGCAGCAGGGCACTCGTGGGCGTGGGGGCAACCATGGCACCCAATAGCCAAGTGTGGAACGGCATCTGTGCGGCCTTGGTGAGCGCGGCAAGCGACAGCAACAGGACCGGCATCACCAGCAGCGCGGATTGCGCGGTTCCGGCGCTGGAAAGCTCGATCATGCCCGAGATGGTCAGCGGCATGCCGTTAACGTGCAGGTACATGAGCCCGGCCAAAAACGCGATGCCGCCCAGCATGTTGAGGATGATCTGGGTGAAAGCGTTTTTTATGGCCTCGGGCGTGCGCGTGTAGCCAATCATGAGGAACGAGCACACGGTGGTGATTTCCCAGCCACAGAACAGCCACTCAAGGTTGTCGCTTGTCACGATGACGAACATGGCCGAGAGGAACAGGAACATAAGCGCCAGGAACTGCGGGCGTCGGTCAGGCGCCGTCTGCCCGCGCAGCGCTGCCTCGTGCTCGTCGTGGGCCTGGAAGTCCTTCATGTAGCCCAGGGCGTACACGCAGATAAGGCTGCCGACAATGCCGACGGCAAGCACCATGATCACGCTCATGTAGTCAAGGTAGAGTGGCGTTGCCGTGACGGCTTCGGTCGCGGGCAGCGTCATAGCTGCAAAGGTGAGCGAGCCCACCAGCTGCACCACGCCGAGCACCGTGGTGAGCGTGC
The DNA here is from genome assembly GCA_027673765.1 of Coriobacteriaceae bacterium AM113-163. Taxonomy (GTDB): domain Bacteria; phylum Actinomycetota; class Coriobacteriia; order Coriobacteriales; family Coriobacteriaceae; genus Collinsella. Next base: position 152,233 of record JAQDWB010000006.1, on the reverse strand, counting down.
TCTTATATTTACGCGCGTTGTACAGGATGACGGCGCACAGGATCACGTCGATGACGGAGCTGATGATCGAGAGCACATGCGAGGTGCCGGGGGCAACCTCGAAGCTCTGCGGGCCCGTGCCAAAAAACATGACGGCGACTACAACCGTCACCGCCATAATAATGCCGGAGCCTACAAGCCCTACCGCATCGCGGGCGCGGTCACCGCGCGCGAGCAGCATGCCCAGCGCCGGTACCAGCGGAAACAGGGTAAGGAAATACAGTAGCGTCATACCATCACTCCCCCATGCAAAAACGCTGCAATTGTTTAACGTTATAGCTCAGTTGAGGAGTAGCGGCGGCGGGTTTTCGGTCAACTGGGGAGTTTTAGGCGTACGGGGTAACGAGTCTGTCCGCTTTGGAGCAGAGAGGCGACGCTCCCCCTATCGCGGCGGCGGGCGCACGGGCCACTGCGCGCGGTTTATTAACCACTTTGGAGGATGTTCCAGTAGGCTCACGACGGTCCAAAAAGTTGGCGCGGCAAGAAAAATGCGCCCCTGTGGGCGCACCATCCCGTTCGCTATTCCGCCTTTTTAACGCGCGGCTTGCGACCGCGCGGCTTATCAACCAGCGCGGACTCACCGCTCTCGCGATACTGGCGGCACCAAGCCTTGACCGAAGACTCGCTGGGAATCTTGTGCTTGATCATGGCCTCGCGAACCGTTAAGCCGTTTTCCAAGCGGTCCTTGACCACGGCGAGCTTAACTTCGTACGAATAGGTGTGATGATGCGAACCGGCGTTGAGAACGGCGTCGGCACCGCCTACGGCATACGCGCGGGCCCACTGACGAGCCGTGGCCTGGGGAATGCCAAGCTCCGCGGCGAGGGCGCGATGACCGACCCCCTCTTGGAGGATCTCGACGGCGCGCTGCCTAACCTCGGGCGCATGCGTGCGAGTCCTAGTTGCTTCCGACATACCTGCCACTTCTTAGCCTTAACCGTTAATCTGCTTTCTTACGTGCAAGTTAGATAGTAGCATTTTACTGTTTGCTCAAAGCAGTTAATTAAAATAGACGCGGCGTTATCTGGGCATTTGCCATTTATTTGCGACAGTTCTTTACATTTAATTTACGCAGCTAGTTAGCTCGCAGCTCATTGAGCGTGTTTTACCAACCAGATTGGTATCTTTTTGTTTCGCTTGGTATGGTCTTCATAATTATTAACCCCTCTAGCCTCTGGGCTAGCATGTCAGTCTTCCGCGTACTTTCCAGCTTTCCACTTAACATTCCAGCTTTCCACTTAACTTTCCAGCTTTCTACCCAGCTTTCCACCTTAAGTGTTAAGTTAAGTGGGAAGTTGGAAAGCCTGGTGGAGGGGTCGGGAGAGCTAAAACACCTTTCTCCAACGGCGGCTGGACAGTTAGTTCAGATACGTATTTTTCTATGCTGATAAAGCTGCGCTATGGTCCCCGGAGAGGGTTCTTTGGCGACTCATTGCACGCAAATCGAGCCCAGATAGCTACCGAATCCTAGTTTTGAGCCCCTTTCTTCCCCAAAACGAGCGCCGGATGCGCCTGCTGCGGTCTGGAATTATACGTATCTGAACTAACTGTCCAGCGGAGTCCAAGACTGGGATCGCGCAGACTAGAAAGGGGGCGGCAACCGGGTGGTTGCCGCCCCCTTTGCGAAGCCAGTTGGCTTCGGAACTAGTGGTCGATGCCGTTGAGGTTCACCCTCGTGAGCGTGTAGGTCACATAGTCGGGCGATTGAGGCTTTGCGCTCGCCACGTCACCCTTGACCAAGCTCGCTGTCATCACCAGACGATAGTTCGCGTAGAACTGCTCACGCTGTTCAACCTGCGTGTTGACCTTAACGGTAAAGGGCAGGCTAAACGTCGTATTACCGTTCTTCGTTTTGAACTTGCCGTTCTCCTTCGAGTCAGTGAAGGTGATCGTGCTACCGGAGGGAGCGACCGCGGCAAGCTTACTCTCCGTCACTGTTACGTAGTTGGAGATATCATCCGTTACGCTCTCATACGTGCCGTCGGTTCCGCGGCGCTGAAGCGCGAGCGTGTACACAACAGAGTCTGCGTTCGCAATTGCCTCGGCGGCGTTGCTGAGTCCACCCAGTTCATACGTGGCACCCAGACCAATCGTGCCATTCGCGATCGGACGCAGGTCGTCCACGTTAATACCAAGCTGCGACTTATCTGGCGCAGAAAGCGTAATGGTCGTATCACCCGTGTCCATGCGATAGTACCCGACGTTACCGCGCTTCGTCTGCGTCAGGCTCGAGGTATTAAGGCCTTCCTTACGCGTCGAAAGCTTGGCGGTATAGGACATCTTGGTACAGGCGTCCTCGCCAGACTGCTTGGACAGGGAGATGACCTTGTTGCAGCCGTCCGGCGTAAGGCGAATCTCTTCCACAGCCGTGCGCACGGTAAAGGATCCGCCCGTTGCACGCTTGCGGATTCTGGCGAGGTCACAATCGAGCTTGAGCTTCAGCGAGTCATCGCCCGTATCCGTCACGGTCTGCGTGAACGCAGGCGTCGAAGAATCACACTTCGCCCAATCTTCGCCATCCCACTTATAGTTCTGATTGTCGATGGCAACATAGAATTTAGCGATCGCCGAGGTTCCGCTCGGGAAACTACTCACCCCCGTCAGGGTATTGTTGGCGCCATACTTGCACAGTGACGTATCGAGCTGATAGAACAAAGAGTCCGAGTCAGCATAGCTCTGACTTGGGTTAAACGTAATCGTGTCGGTAACGTCAAGAGAAAGAACGTAGGCGGCGCCGTCCGTCGACTTCGAAACCGGAGTGCGCGCCTCCGGCTTCCCGTCGTTAACTTCCTGCCCGTAATTGGACAAGATGCTGTATGTCGATGCCGTACCGTTTTGATTATCGTCGCCACCGGTGCGCAAGACGTGATGCAGATTCCAAGATATGCGGCCACCCGAAGAATTCGAGTCAATAGACGAAGCCGTAAAACCGTTGATACTAGCTTGCGTCACGCCGTCGCCCGACTTGGGCACGTTGACAACTAGGTAGACGCTCTCCGATGCACGCTTCTCTCTGCCGGTATCCTTCTCCTTAGGTACCTTTAGCGTATAGCGGCTGTTGCTGGGAACGTCAGCACCCGCAACCTTAAACAGCGTCCACTTGCCATCGAGTTTCGCTTTAGCGGTCGCCTCTGCCTCGTTATCACACACGGTCCATGTGCCGGCGCCATCCTGTGTGGCCGACACATCCAAAATCTCGCTCAGCCATCGCTCCTGATATGGATTGCCCGCAGAATCCTTAAAGCCGTCGTTTCCGCTCAGGGAAACGCTCGTTGCTCCGCCTTCGCCCACCGTATAGTGATACTCTCTGCCACCGGCCCGGCCGTCAACGTTCGCATCGATGAGCGTAAGCTGGGTGCCCTGGGGCAACCTTCCGTCGGCACCATTGAAGAGGATGCTCTTACCGAGCCCCTTCATCGAGCCGCCAGCAGCCATATAGCTGTCCCAGCCAAAGTCGACTTCCTTCCCATTGGCAGAATTGTATGTCCAGGTAAGCAGACCCGTCATCGGCTCGCCAAAGCTCGTAAGCACGTGTGCATCTTTTCCAAGGTTAGCGTAGTTTTTTTCTTTAAATTTGATGCCGTAATCATACGTTGCAGCGAAATCAATCTCGAGCTTGCGCTTAACGACGATCGGCACCTGAACGTTGTAGCTCTGACCCGCCTCGGTAAAGGTAACGGTCAGGAGCGTAAAGCGGCCCTTGCCGTTGTCCCAATCGGAGCTTGGGCTAAACGACATATTGTTCTTGCCGTTGTTCACTACGCGAAGCGTGGGATTGTTCGACGCGTCATCGTCCTTAACGAACACACCATCCTTGAGTTGGAAAACATCTGCTTTGGCCGTCACGTGCGGATTGGTGCCATTCTCGTTATTCAATCTGCAAGCGTCAGAGAAGCCGCCGTTCGTGATGATGTTTAGATAGCTCTTGGCCGTCGTATTATCGGTACCCGAGATCACCAAAACGGGAAAATCCGTTGCAACCTTGCTGTCGCTTGCATCGTTATTCGCATTGAACATGCTCGCCACGGATTTGGCGTTATAGCTCGACGTATTTTGATAGGCGCCATCGTCATTGATGCCGCCGATGTTGGTGTAGGTATAACGGTTGGCAACGACGGGGCTCGACGGATTCTGGATGGCCGTGGCAAGGCCAACGTTCATGCCGTCGCCGAACAGATAACGGCCGGCCGTGTCAGCATCGGAGGCGCGCACAACAAGGCCACTCGTCGGACTCGTCGTGACGTAGGGCGAAACGGCCACCGTCACATTGCCGTTCGCAGCATCGTTGCCATACAGTGTCGCGCCCTTGGCATCGGAAAGCTTGTCTTCATAGGCAGCAAATGCGATGTATGACTTTTTGTTCACTTTTTTAAGGTCGTCGGTGCCGGAAGAATTGCGCATCAGCTTGAGCGATTCACTCGCACTGTTTGGTCTAATGGCAATTCCTGCGACAAAAACGTTGACGAGATCAGCGGATGAACTATTTCCGAACAAATAGCCCTGGCTAGTTTGCGCCCCAAAGATATTGCGATCCATGAGCACATTTACGAGCCTAAATGAGCCACGGCCATCGCCAGACACGCCACCAGAACAACTTCCCAGCGATGAGTTCCATGCAGCGTTCTTGCTACCGGTAAAGTTATTCTCGCCAATGGTCGAGTTCAAAAGCGTGACAGAGTTCGCCGTGTTACCGATCGAGCCAACAACACCACCAGAATACGAACCATCGACGACCAGTCCAGTGATAGTTGAATTCTTGACCTCGAGGGCACACCCACCTTTCAGATCACCGATTAAACCGGCAGAGCACTCACGAGCACCAAGATAGATGTCTTTTATTACACAGCTATCGAACTTAAATGCACCGCCCGAAGCTGCTTCGCCGACTGCACCAGCAACGTACTTAAGATTATTCGATCCTCTAACACCAAATACCGTTTTATTCTGCACGTCGCCATGGATGCACAGATTGTAGACAGACACGATTCCATTTTCGGACCTTCCGATAAGGCCGCCGGTCCCCTCGGTCGCGCTCGATGCTGCCGGCTGAAGCGTGACATTGCTGATCTCCGCCTTTCCGGCACCCTGCGAAGGCGTTCCAGCGTCATCGGTGTTCACCAGGAAACCACCTCCGGCAAGACCCACGATACCGCCGGTCCTTGCGCTGGCAGCAGTTGACATAATTGTGGAACTCTCGGCAATAGGCATATTCGTTTTTGCCCAAACGCCACCAGCGGAATTTTGGTTCAGCTTGCCGACGAAGCCGCCGACGTTTTGCACGCCAGAAATGTCCATGTTGCTATAAGAGCAATCGTAAAGCTTGACCGGAGAATAGCGCGTGTTCGAATTTGAGGTGTCGTTACGATTCACCAGCAAAGTTGTATCTTTATCAGTCCTGCGGCTACCATAGCCGGATGCGCCGAGCAATCCGCCAACGTTATTGGGGCCATTCACCCTGCAGCTATTCGTGGTAATTCCTGCATATTTGCCGTAATCTGCCAGCGAGCTCGCGTTCGCCGTAGTACCCGCAAGCAGACCGACGCCAACCTGCTCATTACCCGCACCACTGGAGGCGCCGGCTGCATTGATATACGTAAGAGAAATATTGCAGTCATCGAACTTTAGGTTCTGGACGGTATAGCCGCCGTTGCCCGTAGCAGCAGCGCCGTCCGTTGCCGGAGTGCCGATGCTATCCAACACGTTGGTCGAGGTATACGTTACGGTACCAAAGAGAGCGCCCACTCCGGTGAGTTTGTAATTATCATCGGCGTACTCCGTGACCCCATATACCTTGCTGGCCTCTTTGCTACCGACCTTAATTGTTGCACCGTTACCGTTGATGCACGCAACAAGCGGCACGATGCGATCGCGGTCGGCGCCCTTACCGGATGCGCATGCGTTTGAGTAGTAGCGGCCCGAAAGACCCGTGTAACCCGTGCCATAAGTAGTCATGTCGTAGGTTTCACCCGCTTTGAACTGCAAATCCATTCCCGAGACCTGCGCGGCGCAGATGTTACCCGTCTGCCACGTTGCGTATTTCTTTACTAGGTAGGGGGAGTTAACGCCCGAGCCATCGCCTGCGTAGCCAAGCGCGTTACCCTCTAACTGGATACCGGGGCTTTTCATGTCATCGCTTATCGCATTAGCAAAGTCTTCAGCGGCACTCGCCGGCCTTCCAACATGTGTATAGCTCGCGTTGCGAACTTTGCCGTATTGCTTGTTGCCGAATTGGTACACTCCCTTTGCGTTGTTGCCGCCCATGTAGGCACGCGAGCCCGCATACGTTCCATACGCATCGTTCGTGGTATTCGTATTCGCCGAACCGCCGGCCGCACCGCTGCTGATGATGGCCGAGAGTACGAGCAGTCCCTGCGAGTCATTGACGGTTGTGGTTATCGCAGAGCTATTGGCGTCGTCTCCCCTATAGCGGCCCTGCGTCGCATCCGTCTTGATGCACCCCGTCTTCGAAGTATCCAGATTGTTCACCTTGTAGTTACGATCAGTGTTGTCGAGACTCTTATCATCGGTAAGCTCGCTGAACGCATAGCCGTCGATCACGCGGCCAACATATGGGTTGTCGTAGAGAGAAGCGCCAGCGCTATGCCAGTCGTTAAGGGCACCGTCGCCGCGGGAAGAGTTGCGGAAGATGACGCCGCCACCCGCAACAGCACCAACGTAGCCGCCAACGGGCACAAGGTGCGCGCCGCCATTATCGCCTGCTGCCCCAGCAACGCTAAAGCCGCCAGACGCTTTCACCGACACGCCATCGATGATATTGTCACCGCCCATGATGCAACCGATCACGCCGCCAAAAAACGCGCCCGGCACGCCAGAGGCGTCTTTATTCTTATGTGCAATAGAGGCCGCCTTGCCCGAGTATTCAATGTTCAGATTACTCACAACGCTACCGTAGCTATACGGGATCAACCCAGAAAGCGCACCTGTGTCCTTGGAGTTGTGGATCTTGATAGTCGCCTGCGTAGCTGCCTGCGACGAGCCCCTCAGATTACCAACGATAACGCCACGGAACGGGTAATCTTTATTACCCAAGCCCTGAAAAACGGCAGCGTCCAGCTCAAGCGTGTCAGTGCTTTCCCCCTTGTCGTTCTCCGGCTCGATGCTGTAGTAGGCACTCTGGAGATAGCTGTGCATCGTCGTATCGTCAAGCGTGTCATTGGGGTCGATGTCGTTCCCGATCATTCTCACCCATGTTTTGCTCGCCTGCTTGTAGACGTACGTCACTTCATTACTAGCATCCTTGCTGGACGAGCGGCGCTGGCATAGCGTTTCCTGATCGGCCGCAATCGTAACTTCCCAGCCGTCGCTTGGATTCTGAGTATTGATGTACTCAGCAACCGTGTTGAGCTCCGTTGCCTTGGTTATGGTATAGGGATCACCATAGGTGCCGCAGCCTGTCGTAAGCTTGGGCACGCGCTGGTTAACTTTGATTTCATGGTATTGGACTTTGTTTTCGTTGACATTGCCCTTTTTCACATACGGGAGATAACCACCGAATTGCGGAGTATCCGCATTTGCCTCTTTGTTGTCAACGGTGACGAGGCCAGCGCGGGTCCCATAGGTGCTCTCGTTGTAGTACCAGAGTTGCTTACCAGAGTATTCGCCCTTCGAGTCGATCTCGCTGCCGAATGTGACCTTATCGTTTGTCTGGTCATCCTTTATAAAGGTATACACCGCCGAGCCGGTCTTCCCCTCGCCGTAGCCAAAGCTCTCAAGCAAGCTTGCACGGGTAAAGATGGCGTTGTTCGTAGCACTCGGCACGTTGATGGTACCAAACGTCGCCGTAACCTGGTCGGCACTCGAACCCACGCCCAGTCTTCCAAAAAGTGAGGTTGCCACCTTGGTGTTGCGGCCGTATCCCGTAGCCGTGATGTTCTTCGCGCTCAGGTTCACGTACGTCTGCATCTCGTTTATAAGCAGAGGCATATAAGCATCAGCGCCCGTGGCCTCACTAGCGCCATCGACGGTCAAATTGTTGAGCGTAAGGCCATCAATCGAGATTTTTCTAATAGTGGTGGTCGTGCCATTGTTAGACCCATACACGTAGCGACACACCAGCGCGCCCGAAGAGCTTCCACCCGCGGCGGCAATATCATTCTTGCTTCTCCCGTCGTTGACAACGGGCCCAACAGTGCCACCCAAAGTGACGGCATTCACCGTAAGATCGCCATTTGCCACCGTTCGGAAAAGACCGCAGTGCATGTTCTCGTGCTGGGTAGCAGCAGAGTTCAGCTTGTTGCTTTTCTGCTCGGCCTTGATGTCGGAGTAATGGAAGGTGATGGTCGCATTACCAACCGTCACCTTTCCGTTCGGCTGGGTGGGATAGTAACTATAGCCCGTCAAATCAATTTCGACGCTTCTGCCGCTTTCGCCGCCGATGGCCACGGCGTCGTTGAACGCTTGCGGCACAATCATCGAGCGAATTGCGGCTGGAGCATAGCGATAAGCAGACCATAAGAGCAGCTTTTCCGCCGTATCGATTTTGCTAATTTTGGAGCTGCCTTGCCCAAGTGCCGCATAGGCTTTGTCGAGGTTGTAGTAATACCTCGTCCAGGCATTCGTGTTGTGGTTCTTGCCGAAATCGGAACGGTTGCGATAGCTGTTGTCGTTTCCCGGCTCTCCGCTCATGTCGAGCTTGCCGTCATTAACGCCGTCTTTGGTATGAAGCGAAACGACGACATTCCATTCGCCGTCCATGAGTTTGCTGGCGTCTTTATTTCCATAGGCAGGCCTCGTGCTGTTGCCGACCCATTCATCAAACGAAGTAGCATTGTCGTTGCTTTTGATTGCCGTGTTGTTGATTTTCACGCCATTGCCCGCAGCAACACCATTGACCTTATATGCAGTGTCCCAACCCGCCTTGTTCTCCAGATACAAGCCGCTATAAGTTTCCACTCCATATGTTGTGGAATTCTCCGTCCTACCGCCTCGACCGATGAGCAGACCAAGCGTTGTAGCGCTCTCGGCATTGATGGTTGCACCAGAAAGATCGATGGCATAGTTGTTGATAACCCAGTGACCGCTGGCTGCATATACGAGCCCGCCGAGTTCACCTGAGCTGTTTGCTGTTATGGAAGCGTTGTTCGTCTTGAGAGCATACGTGCTGTCGCTGGTGTTTGCGCCATCCCCGATGGTGACAACCGTATTGCCCCAGCTGTAGCCCAAAAGACCGCCAGCGCCGTTCTTCGCGTCACCGTTCTTGCCAACGGTCATGCTGAACGAATTGAACGTAAGTCCTGTGATGTTGACGTTGGTCGTATTCGCCGCGGTGCCCTGAGTGATGCAGCCGATAAGGCCGCCAATCTGGGATTTCTTATTGCTCGCGCTGTCGCCCGCGGTAATCGCATTTTCGCTCGCGGTCGCGTCACCGACCTCGAGACTCGTCACGTTGACGATAGCGACAACGTCCGCCACATAACCGATAGCGCCGCCAATGCGCGTGTTGCCGTTGAGGGTAGCGCCCGTTTTGACGGTCGCTTGCGCCTTCGTGCTGCCACTTATGTTGCTGCTGCCGAAAGTAACGGTTCCACCACCCCTCACGCTACCAGCAATGCCGCCAATGTTGACATCGTTGCCGAACGTATCATCGCAGGTGATTTTCGGCTTGCACGTAACGCCGCTGAGCGTTGTCTTGCCAGTGATAGTTGCCGCAAGCGAGCCAGCGTCGACGCCTAAGCCGTTATCGAACTTCATAACGCCATCGACGGTGAGGTTATTCACCGTCGCGCCACCGCCGATAGCGGCAAAGAGGCCCAGACGGCTGTGCCGGTAAATCTTGCCGTTGCCTTCAGTCGAATCGTTTGCGCCAAGCGCATTGCCGTTGCGCGTACCGTAAGGTTCGCCAATCGCCAAGGTAACGGTATGATGGTTGCCCTCGACAGCCCCTACGAAGGCATTAACTTGCCCGGACCCATCACATGCAAGACCTTCAAGGCCTGTACCTCGCAGGTCAATGTCGGAAGTAATTGAGATAGCATTCCCACTATTACCATACCAGCTCGTAATATTAGCCGTGCCGATGCCGAATACACCGCCAAAGTAGCCGTTCGTTTGGACCGTCATGGCAATGCATGCGAATGTATCCGCATCATTAATGAGGTATGTACCCGACTTCCCGTCACCATTTTGGGACCGTAGCTGATAACCCCAAGAGTAGCCAGCACTGCTGCCAGCATCTGGAGCACCACTCAGATTGCACAACGGCTGATAAAAGGTGCTTTCATCAAGTTTAATAAGATCCTTGCTGAGCTTGCCCTCCTCTCCGGTCAGGCGGATAACCTGGTTATAGGTCAGGTCATCGATCCTCGCCGCAGCAGGACGTTTGTAAAGCCAATAATTATCGTTCGTTGCCTCAGCATCCGAGCCTGAACCTAGAGCAAACACCAATGGGGCGCATCCATCCAAGGATCTAAGAATTTGGCTGGTATTACCGTTGGCCTCGAGCTTGCAATCGGATAAATCGGTAGTCCCACGCAAGCGCAAGACGCCGTTCCATGCCGAACCCACAATTCCGGCACCACATGCGATTGATTCGTTTTTATCAGTTTCAACGCGAACGTCCCCGCAGTCCAGAATTCCAAAACGCGAACGCCCGCCCACGCTATAGCCGCTATCCAAGGCGCCAACAACACCGCCAAACCCGCAGTTCTTTCCATTGGCTTTTGGAGAATGGCACGTGACGTCCGCGCCGTCAACGATTACAACGCCTCCAGTATTGTTGCTCTTTGCCACCCAGCCGACCAGGCCTCCTGCCAGTCGCGGCGCGACGCTGCATGTAGTATCAACCGAACAGCGGTTGCCCGCGGCACCCGTCTTTATATGAAGGGTGTTGTTCGACTTCTCTGTGTTGGTCACATCCTGAACTCTACCGACCAGACCGCCATAGATGGAGCTGGAGCCCGTCACCAGTTTGCTAGTATACGAGCCACCTGATATTGCGACATCGCCGTTCGTTGTGTCCAGGAGACCGAACACGCCGCCCGCGCCCGTGTCCCCACTTTGGCCAAGATTCACGCCCTCGCCCGTATCGATTTGGTCGTTGTTGGCAAACTCGACCGGGCCGGCAAAACTAACGTCGCCGATGAAGCCGCCGGAACTTTTGCTGTTCGCATCGCCGACGTTGGCGGGACAGGTGAACTTCTTGTTGTCCGCGCCCAGCGCGAGCCTGGTCGCCTTACCGATGAAGCCGCCACTGGCGGTGGTGCCCTTGACGGTGAGCATGTGCAGGTCGAGAGCCTCCGTGACGTTGACTGTGGCGCCTGTGTTCGAACCGACGAGACCTGCGACACCACCGGCGGAACCGCTTGCAGACTGAACGGTAGCAGCGGGAACATTAAGGGTGCCGACGTTCAAAGTCGCGCCATCCTCGACCGTGCCTACGAGCAGACCGGCATTACCGGAGCTCGTCTCGACGACACCGCCCGCGGCAAGGCTAGCGGGAAACTTAACAGACCCCACCGTAAAGGTTCCGCTCTTGACTGTATTCGCTAAAAGACCGATGTTTCCCGCTGCATTTACGTTGAGCTTCTCGAGAGAACCGGCAGGGCCATAGGTGACCTCTGTAGTAAGGTCACCCATCGCCTCACCCAAAAGGGGCGCCGTCAGAGCGGAAGTCGTATCCGTCCCGCCGGTACCTACGGGATCTGCGATGTTGACCACAGCGTTGAGCGTCTTGCCCCCACCGCTGACCTTCGTAGCGACCATCGGCGCGCTATAGGTAGTTGCGCCTATCCACTTTATCTTGAACGTATTGTTTTGGTCAGTCAGTTTGAAGTTATTGAAAACCGTCCGGTTAGACGTAAGCTCAACAGGGCTATCAACGCCATTCAACGACCTATAGATTTTGCCTTCAAACGGATGCTCATCACTGCCAAGGCCCTGGAAAGACATGCCGTTCTTAGCCGACTCGGTGAGCTTCGCATCGCCCGTGATGATAACCTTGATCTGCGCATCATAGTAAAGCGAAGCGTCGGCGTTAGACAGGACGGCGAACGCCTCCGACGACTTGACATCAAGGCTTCGGATTCCGCTCCTGTCGTCTTTGCGTACGATGTTTTCCGCGCCGTTCGCCTCGAGCAGCTCGACAAGCTCATCGAGATTTGTAATCGTCGCACCCGCCTGGTCCTCAGCGTCCTCCGAAGTCGCATCATCGGCATCTTGCTCGGCGTCGTCAGCGGCGGCATCGTCAGCGGCATCGTCGCCTTCCGTCTGGTCGCCCGTGGAATCGGAACCCGTAGCGTTATCGGTGGTATCGCCTGCTGCAGCGTCATCCTTCGCCGCGTCATCCCCAGCACTGTCGCTTTCGGCGCCGGTATTACTCGACCCAGACCCGGTCGTGACATCGCTCTTGGTCTCGCCGCTCTCGGCTGCGTCCGATGCCTCCGCAGCCGCGGTGGCAATCTCGCTCGAGATGTTCTGCCAGCCTGCCGCCACGGCGGCGACCGTGGGCGAACATGCCTGGAGCACCATGACCACCGTCATGAACTCTGCGAGTATGCGCTTTGCCGTTCTCATCGATTCCGTACCTCTTATCCTAAAAACTCTGCTTCCAGAGTTATTGAGTCTCCGTCGTGCCCGTCAGGGTAGTTCCGCTCACCCTAATGCCCAGGTCACCCCAGTCACCGGGCGTCTTGCCGTCCGCTCGGTAAAAGTTGACGATCATCGAGCCAGGCTCCATGGTGAACGTAACCGTGTGATTTGTTTTATCCGCCGTCACACCATGGTTGGTCTCGAAGAACGGATCGATCTCCACGTTCTCCCCCCACGTGAGCGTGACGCTTGCCGGTGCGCCCGTAACCGTCACACGGTAGTTGTACGCAGCGTAATCAGCAAACTTGCCAGCCTCATCAACCAGCGCGCCCTCAACCGCAGCGGTTTTGACCTCGGCCTTCTTTGACGGCACGACTTTCGCCGCCAGACAGGTGAGCTCGGTGCCGGGGCTCTCCTTCGAAACAACCATGGCCTTAATCACAAAGTAGGCATGTCCCAACTTGTCCTCAGGAAAGGTCACGGTGTAATCGTTCTTGGTAGGCTGATTCTCCGGAAGCTTGACGTTTCCGGCGGGTTGGGGCGCATAGCTCCACGTGGCACCATCGAGCCCATACCCCTCGACCGTCAAGGTATACGTCACGTTTTTATCGTTGCAGAAGTTGCTGTTGCTCAGCAAATAGTTATAGATGCTAAAGGTGAAGCTGCACTGCTTGTTGTTGGGATATACCGTAACGGAGCGCTGGGCGCGGTCGAGCTCGTCGTTGCCAGGCGCACTCATATAGCCCGTGAGCAGGTCGCTCGCAAACAGGCTCTGCGCGGTGCCCGTTGCGGCGACGGACTTTAGAAATCCGTTGGCGGTGTAGGCGGAATAGGTAAAGTAACCACCCGTCACGAGCGCCACGGCGCAAGCAAGTGCGATTGCTGCCACAACCAGCTTATTCTTGGCTAGGCTCTTGCTTTTTGCCAGCTGCTCGCGCTCGGCATCCTGCTGCTTCTCTCGCTTCTCCATGTGCGCCCCCTCTCCTACTTACCGCTCGTGTTGCGCGCGATCAGGTAGATCACATCGGTCTCTTTGGCGCTCTCGTCCCACGAAAGCTTGATGATAAAGTTGAGCGTGTCATTGTCAGTCGAGCCGTCGAGCGTCTTAGCGTTGAGTTCGCTCTTGCCGAATTTCTTGTATCGGTAGAGCGGGCGCGCGTTGCGCTGGACGTTTTGATAGTCCTTGAACGTAGGGTCGCTTGCGCCCTCGCCCGGCACGGCTGCCAGACCGTCGTTCTCCTTGTTGATATATTCGAAGCTCGTAAGCAGGTTCTCTCCGGTTGCTTTCCAGCTATAAGATTTGCCGTCTGCGGTACCGCTCACGTCGGGCGTCTGGAGCGCAGACGTGTTCTCGGCTCTGTACAGCTCAATAGTGAGACCTGTAATGTTGGTCGTATTCGCGAGTTGCAGCTCAAAACCGTCACCGCCCGTTTGCACGCAAAACGCGCGCTTGAGCGTCACCGTGTTGCCAGTCTTGGTATCGCCGTATTCGGGGTTGTAGCTCAGGTCGATCTGCTCTGTTGCCGTAGCGTTGGGGCCCAGCACTTTGAGCTCTGCCGGCTCCTTGATCTTGCCGACGGTGGAGCCGCGATTGGCATCGACGAACCATCCGAGCGTCAATCCCAGCAACACGAGAAGCACGGTAAGCAAGCCCATGATGGCAAGGGATTCGCGACGGTGGCCGCTCACCCAAGCCTTGATACGCTCGATGCGGCCAGCCGGACGCGCTTCGCCGTGCGAGCCGAACCCGTTGCCGCCGGGGTTTGCCGCTCCTTCGTTGTGTTTGATATCGCCCTGCTCGCGGGCATTAAGCTGCTCGTCCATTTATTTATCCGCCTCCTTGGCGGTAAAGCGCACGCGAATGTACTTGACGTTCTTGCCGATAATCTCGTCGGCGTTGTTGTAATAATTGGCGCAGGTTTCCACATCCGCAGAGGACATGCCGGCTCCGACAGGCGGAACCGCGCTAGGCGCCTGACCTGGCACGCTCGTGCTATCGGCGCGGAAATAGCACGCGTGGTTATTGTTGATGTCGCCGACGAGGGTCGTGTATCCCCCCTCGTCGCCTGTGTTAGCGAAAAGGTTGCCACCGTAGCCGGCGTTGCCCGTGCGAACATAGCTCTTGAACTGCTCCGGCCAAATCCAGTAGAGGGTTTTGGTGACGGTTTCGGTCGTATTGTTTGAGCCCTCAGCACGAAAGCTCTTCGCCGGAATGGTAAAGCTCTGCGTAATGACGGTGACGCTGGCCCCGTCCTGGGTTACCGTGGTGGTCGTGGGGACCAGCGGATTCGAGTAAAAGCCAGAGGCGTCTTTGCCCTGGAAAACCAGGATATGGCCGCGCACCAGATTTTTAAGCGAGTTGATGATCTCTTCATTTTTCGATGCGTCCGTAGCAGTGCCGCCCGTGCCCGCAACGCTCGTCTGAACAGAAATTTCCCAGGTCATCTCCACCGTAATATCGTGCAGGTCATTGCAGAGCGGCCTGACGTTGAGCTGGAGCTGGCCGGCCGACCCCGGAGAGAGACCGCCATCGGCGCTCATGTTATTGAGGTTGAAAAGATTGTTCACGGCAAGGCTTGTACTGTCCGACGCGTAGTTGTCCTGAGTGTCGTACTTACCCGCCGTGCCGCCCTGCGTTCCCGAGAGCACAAACCGCGGGCCCTTCGCCCCGATCGTGCTCCCCGTGGCGCTCACTCGGTTATTCGCGGCAAACCAGGCCAGGCATGCAAAGATGGCAACGATGGCGGCCAGCACAAACAGACCGCTCACCAGGAAATCCTTCCAGAAATCCTTGAGGGTCCGCACGTGCTCGTCGGCAGCTTGGCGGTACTCGGCCGCCGTCTTGTGCTGCTGGAGCTCGCTATGTCGGTCCATGCCACTCATCGCTTGCGTTTGCCCTGCTTGCGGGCGTGCCATCCTTTCCGCTTGGTCGCACTCAGTCCATTGCTCGTAGGCATAGAATTCAGGCAGAATACAACACCGTACGATAAGGTAAAAGAATAGCATTGACCTGCGGCTTGCTCCACGGCGCAAGCCTTAATGATGTCTTAAAAGTCAAATCCTTGGTGTAAGGGGGTCAGGCTACTTCGCACCAACATGGCGCAAACAAACCTGACCCCCTTGCACCAATCCTCTTGCACCAAAATTCGGATTTTCTGGTGTCAGCGATTCGGATTTTCATGTTCTGAGGATTCGGATTTTCGGGTGCTCAAGATTCGGATTTTCTGAACCCGCTGGTCAGCGGGCGCTCTTATTGGCAAAAAGGCGGGGAGCACCGATACGGCACTCCCCGCCCACTCAATACGCGATGGCTTTCTCGGCTACAGCTCGTTGGCCGCGTGATACGCCGTGCGAATGGCGCTCGCAATGTCGGCGGTGCGCTCGCCCGAGCAGTCGCCCACGCAGGTCACGGGCACCGTCACGCCGTCCAGGTCAAACGCGTTGGCCTTGGAGCCCACGGCCATCACCACGTAATCGCAGGCGATCTTCACCGGCTCCTCGGCGCCGTCCTCGGCGGTGCGGACGGCCTCCACGCCCTCGTCGGTAATGGCGGTCAGGCGGGTCTTCACGTGCTGCTCCACGTTGTGCTCGGCAAAGTCGCTCATAATCAGCGGCAGAATGGTCTCGGACTCGCCCGCGGCAATCTTGTCGAGCATCTCCACGATCGCCACCTCGCAGCCGTGCTGCAGCAGATACTCGGCAGTCTCGGTGCCCACCAGGCCACCGCCAATGACGGCGACGCGGCCCGTAAGCTCCACCTTGCCGGCCAGCACATCCCAGCTCGAGACGACCTTCTCCGAGTCGGCGCCCGGAACGGGGATGACCACGTCGTGCGCGCCCACGGCCACAATCGCGGCGTCGGCGGCGTTGAGGTCCGCGGGGCTAGCGGCGTGGTTGAGCTCAACCTTCACGCCCAGGCCAGGCAGAATCTTCTCGTAGTACTCGACCGAGCGCATGATCTCGTCCTTGCGCGGAGGCGCGGCCGCCAGCACAATCTGGCCGCCCAGATGATCGCTCGCCTCATAGACGGTCACGTCGTAGCCGCGCTTGGCCGCCACGCGCGCGGCCTCCAGGCCGGCAATACCGCCGCCCACCACGGCGATCTTCTTGTCGCCCTCGCCCGGCTTGATGGCGATAGTCGCCTCGTCACCGTTCTCGGCATTGAGCACGCACGAGATGTACTTGCGGTTTTGGATCGCGTCGACGCAACCCTTGTTGCAGTTGAGGCACTCGCGGATGGGCTCGCCCGTGGCAGCCTTCAGCGCAATGTCGGGGTCGCACATGAGCGAGCGGCCGTAGGCGATGATGTCGGCGGCGCCGTCTTCCAGAATCTTCTCGCCGGCCTCGACCGAAACCACGCGGCCGACGGTTGCCACCGGCACGGAGACCAAGGCCTTGACGCGCTCGGCCACGGGCAGCGTCCAGTTGTAGGGCATGGCACCCATGGGCGGAATGGTGTCTCCCATGTTGCCGGTGTGGTTGGCCTGCGCGACCTGGATCATGTCGATGCCGGCGCCCTCGAGCAGCTTGGCGAACTCGCAGGCCTCGTCGGGCAGCAGGCCGCCCTTACCGCGCGGCGAGCCGTCGAGGTTCTCCATGATCACGGGGAGCTTGTACTCCACCATCAGCTGCGGTGCGGCTTGCTTAATGGCGGCGACGACCTCCAGCGCATAACGGACGCGGTTCTCGAACGAGCCACCGTACTCGTCCGTGCGCTTGTTGAGGATGGCGGAGCACAGCGAACCCACCAGACGGTCGCCGTGGACCTCGATGGCGTCGATGCCAGCCTGCTGCGCGCGGGCGGCCGAGGCGGCGATAGCCTCCTTGATCTGGGTGAGCTGTTCCACGGTGGCCTCGTTCACAAAGTGCTGCATGTCGTGGTGCAGCTTGGCGTAGGCCTGCTTGCGGATCTCGTTGGACTCGGCCATCTTGGCGGCGAAGGTCTCCTCGTCGCCGGCGGCCTTGGCCTCCTGCGCGGCCTTGGCGGCGGCCATGGAGCCCATGACCATGCGGCCGACGCCGGGCACGTCGTACTCGGGGTGGAACAGCTGCAGCGCGACCTTGGCACCGTGCTTGTGGACGGCGTCGGCCAGTGCCTTAAACGTGGGGATCTGGGCGTCGGTCGCCAGCTTGGGCGTGGGGCTCGCGGTCATGACGGGAGCGACGTCGCCGATGACGATGTAGCTCACGCCGCCACGGGCCAGGCGCTCGTAAAAAGCCAGGCTGCGCTCGCCGATGGAACCGTCGCGCTCCTCGTAGCCGGTGGTTAGCGGCGGGAACATAATGCGGTTCTTGAGCTCAAGGGGGCCAACCGTAATGGGCTGGAGCAGCTTGGATGCAGGTGCGGTCATGGACATTCCTCTCTTGTAGGCGCGGCGGCGATGGTGCCGCGTAGTTGTCTAGAGGATATGGCATGGGGGTACAGCGGCACAACGAAAATCGGCGAATATCAGGTGGCGGCAGGTGGATGGGGCGGGACGGCCCGTCGGTTTGTCTCAATCTGTAACAGTTAGCCGCCCGAATTGGATCTAGATGTTACAGATCAAGACATTCCCCACGGCCCATCCTCAACAATCTAAATCTGTAACATCTAGCCGCGCAAACCTGGTCCACCTGTTACAGATTGAGATTTTGCTTGAGAAGCTGAGGACCAGAGTCCAAACACAAACGCAGCCGGGCCGTCAACATCGCTCCGCCGCCACACCGAGGGCCATACCACGGCAACCCGAGCATGGGACAGCCCCGACATTCCGGACATTTCAGCCCCTTTCCGGACATTTTTAGTCCTTACCGGACATTATTCCGCGAATGCCTTGTTATAGACGGAAGCAGGCTCACCGCCATGGCAAGGAAGGCGTCGCGGTGAGACCTTCTATTGATAGCCATTATCACCTACAATTGTCATCAGATGTAGGCTTTTATGGCTTTCGAGAGGAATGTCGCATGGTGATTAGCTATCGAGAGGCGCTGGCCGAGCTCGGGAGCAGGTACCGCGTGCGCAGGGCGGTGTCGGAAGGGGCGCTCCACCCCGTCGCCCGGGGGATGTACTCGACCGGCCGGGACGAGGACGCCCTCGACGTAATCGCGAAGCGCTACCCCGGCGGCATCCTGACCGGGCAGACCGCGCTCTACGCCCACGGACTCGTAACCACGCCACCCGACCAGATAGACCTGGCCACGAAGCGCGGAGGGACCAAGATCCGCGACGCCGCGGTGCGTCAGCACTTCATCCCGACAGAATGGCTGGACGTCGGGAGGTCGACCGTCTCGATGGACGGAACAGAACTCCCCGCCTACGACCCCGAGCGCATGCTCCTTGAGCTCATGCGCTCACGCAACAAGCTGCCCTACGACCTCTACAGGGAGGCCGTCGCCTCGTTCCGTAGACGTTCGGAGCGGCTGGACATATACAGGCTGCAGGACTACGCGGAGGCGATCCCGCGCGGCGAGGCATATCTCGAGCGCGCCATGGAGGAGGTATTCTGATGAACCTGAACGAGATGAGGGCGCGCTACGAACACGAGGAAGGCTACTCCCGCCTCAACGCGACCGCGCGCGTCTGCCAGGACGTGATCCTCTCGAAGCTGGCGGCGTCGAGCATGCGCGACCGCGTGACGGTCAAGGGAGGAGTCCTGATGTGCGCATTGTCGGGGAGCAGCCGCCGCGCGACCCAGGACATAGACCTCGACTTCGTGCGGTACCCGATGACCGACGCCTCCATCCGCTCCTTCGTGTCCGTCCTCTCGAACCTTGGCGACGGCATCACCGTCCGCATCGCGGGCGAGATAGAGGAGCTGTCGCAGCAAGACTACAAGGGCAGGCGCGTCAACCTCAGGGTCAGCGACGGCCGCAGCACGTTCGACACCAAGCTCGACTTGGGAGTCCATGCGAGCGCTGCGATGGAGCAGGACGAGCTGTGGTTCGATGTGACGCACAGTCAGGAGGGTGTCTGCTTGCTTGCGAACTCGAAGGAGCAGGTGTTCGCCGAGAAACTCAAATCCCTGCTGCGCCACGGCATCCGCAGCACGCGTTTCCGAGACCTTTACGACATGTATTACATCGGGCACAGAAGGGACCTCGACAGGAAGCGGCTCATGCGCTACATCGACGAGACGATCCTCGATGACCCGGACATGTGGGATGGCAGCATCGAGGATGTCGTCAGGCGCGTCGAGCGCACGCTCTCCAACCGGCAGTTCCTCGCACGGATGAAGTCCTCCCACAGGGACTGGGTCGGCAAGAGCGTCAGCGAGGTCACACGATGGCTGCCCAGTTTCCTGAGCAGCCTCCACCGATAAGCGCAACATCGAGGAAACGGCGCAGACGTGCGGCGCCATTCGATATCGAGTCATCGAATGGCGCCGCCGTCAACCCGAAGCGTTCCCCAGAGGTCTCCTTACAGGCGATAGCTCAGTTTCCAATCTCCTTGTCGTCGTCCACGTACAGCTCGATGCGCGTGCGGTCCTTGTGCTATCGATGGTCAGGGCGAGATGGTATGCCGAGGCCCGCACCGCGGCAGCCCAAGCATGGGACAGCCTCGCCATTCCGGACATTTCAGCCCCTTTCCGGACATTTTTAGCCCATTTCCGGACATTATCCGTGAATGTCCGGAATAGAGCCCTCGTGTCCGTGATGGGACTTGACCAACCGACCAGACAAATGCTGCCGCTTTATTCATTGCCTATGAAACTGGCGCTTTGCAGGGTTATGGGAATGGCGAGCCGTCAGACTGCGATTGGACTAAAGATGGGCCTTCCACAGAATTTAGTCCTATGAACGGTCTAAAATCTTATTTCTAGTTGTCAGATTGGACTAAGGCGACCTTGATTTCGAGCTTTAGTCGTATCTTACGACTAAAGCTGGCTGTCCAAATCAGGTCTAACCGTTACGGATCAAGACAGACCGATCCCGCCTGCCGGAAAATCTAAATCTGTAACAGTTACTCGGCAAAATCCGTCCCTCGTGTTACAGATTTAGACAAACGGAGACCGTCCTGCCGAAACATCTCGATCTGTAACATCTAGCCGCCCAAATCGGGTCTAGATGTTACAGATCGAGATTTTGTTTGGGAGGCCGAGAATTGGACCGAAAACACGGTCCCGGAATAACAAAAAAGCTCGCCGGCTAGGCCGACGAGCTGCAAGTTCTTGGTCGCGGGGGCAGGATTTGAACCTACGACCTCCGGGTTATGAGCCCGGCGAGCTACCAGACTGCTCCACCCCGCAATGTCTGGGCGCCTCATGTGCGCAAGAAAGAATCTTACGCGGGAGTTCGGTAAACGGCAAGGAAAATCTCGTAGAGCATAATTCCTTCATATCTTGAACACCCGCGGCGACGGAAAGACCAGGACCACGCGGCTCTCAGGAATGAGCCTCGTGCGCACCGGCACGCGAAACTCCCGGCTCAGGCGCTTGGCAACTGCCTGGCACTGCGCCTGTGCATCCGCATCCCCGCAGCAAGGAAGCTGCAGCTCAAACCCCGCGTTCGGATACCCCAGACGGCGCGCCAGCTCAACCGCCTGCGACGCGCATCTCACCTGCAGGCCATGCGCGCGGTAATAATCCGCCGCCACGCAAACCGGATCAAAGCCGGGCGATTCAACCGTATGAGTTGCCGCAGCCTGACGCCCGTTCAGCCCAAAGTTGCCATGCGAGACAACGCCGGGCGCCGAACACGTGCCGTCCCATGTCACATCGACATGCGACCAGCGATGGTATCCGCCCAGCTTATCGGCAATATCCACGACGTTCCACACATGATTGCCTGCCGGGCTCTCGGCATCGCCCGCCTGGCCCCACACCACCGCGCTCGCCACGCCCACGCGATCGAGCAGGTACTTGTACGCGAGCGACCAACCGTCGCACACGGCGCTGTGCCCGATCAGCGCGGCGTGGGCAAAATGGCAATCATCGGCGTCATCCGCCCCATCCGGCATCTCATGGGGCACCGCCCCCTGATGGGTGTAGGTAAAGTCTCGAAGCAGCAGATCATGCACCTGCAGCGCAATGACGCCCGCGGGGGCCGTGCGGTCCACGCGCCGCAGCAGACGGGTCGCACGGCGTTCCATCTTGCGCAGCGCACGGGCCGCGGCCTCGGGCTCCATGCGATAGACAAAGTCGAGTCTCACATCGCCCGACGTCGGCCCGGGGTCGCTCCCGCAAATGGTACGGCTGGCGTAAATGTAGCCCGGCCGGTCGTGGCACACCAGGTGGTAGAGCTCCGCCGCACGAGCGAAGCTGCCCACGCCTGGCAACACCGTCGAAGGCTCGCGGCGGGCAAGCGCGGTATCGATCAAATCGTACAGTCCGCGTTCGCGCTGGTTGAGCGCCTGACGGTGAGCCAGATACGCGCAGGAAGCAACCGCCGGCGTGCAGGCATTGCGCGCCGTTCGCGCAGCCGCCCACCCGCAGCGCAACCCATCGGTACACGCAGCAAACATCGCACACCCCTATGCAGCCGGCGCCTGCGCCATGCGCGCCACGCGGCGGTCGGCAGCACAGTACGGGCAGGCCGGTGCCCCCGCAGCCGTTACAAATCCGCGATGAAACACATGCCCGTGCCCACATTCGACCAGGTGAGCACGGTAGTCACGCAACAGGCGGCCCCACTGGGCATCAGTAACGCGACGACTCGCACCATCGGCCCCGCTAAACAGCGAACGTTCGTAGGCTTCGCGCAGCAGAGGCGGCACGTGTCCAAGTGGCACCGCCCAGGCAAACAGCCCCACCCCGGACGCCGTGCCCGTAAAGGGCGAGCGTCCATCGCGCACCTGACAATCGACCGCGGGCGGCAGCGGATACTCACCTTCCGCATCGGGCTCAACGGCGCCCTCAAAAGGATGGACGCCGTTGCCCAGCATGCGAAACACCAGCACCGCCAGGGCAAACAGGTCGGTGGCCACGGTAAACGTGGGCTCGCCCGCGGCCTCCATTTGGGCATACGTACGACCGTGAGCCGCGGCAATCAGCTCGGGCGCCGCCACGCCCGGCGCGCAGGCTACGCACGGATGCGCACCGCCGCGCTGCACGTAAAAGGTGTCGGCGTCAATCAGATGCACGCTACCGTCGGGCGCTACCAGTACGTTGTCGCCCGAAAGGTCGCCCACCACCAGCGCATACCCGTTCACCACCGTATGGTGCAGAGCATCGAGCACGCGCGTCAGGGCGATCAGCGCATCGACGCAGGTCAGCGCCGACAGACCCGTGGCAGCCCGCGGATAGCGGTAGAGCTCGCTTGCCGCCACGCTGCCCACGGGCGCACGGCGCATTAAAAAGCCGATGAACTCCGCCGCTTCGGAATCGGCATAGAGCGCCTGGCGGGGCCAGCACACGGCGCGAAGCACGCCGGCTTGCACGGCCATAATCTTGTCGTGAAGCGCGACCATGTTTTGAATCTTGGCGCGGCGCTCGGGCGTGGGTTCGCGATAGAGCTTGGCCACCGCGGCGCCATCGCCCACAACGGCGCGCACCTCGCCCTCGCCGCCCGCGTTGATCACATCGCCCAGCTCGACGACGGTACCGTCGCTGTCGTACACGTACATGCGAATCTCCTATTCCATCTCGTCAAACGCGGCATCATCGCCAGTCGCGACAACGGCCTCAAAATCCTCGAACTCGCCGACCACGCAGTCTTCGAACACGCGATACGTCTCGGCGCGCTCGGCAGCGGCGGCGGCAGCCAGCTCGAGCGCGCGGTCGAGCGTCACACCGCACATGAGCTGGTACTCGAGCTCCACGCTAAAGCTGCCGCCCACGTCGCGGGCAACGTCGCTGGCACGCAGGCGGAGCTCGTCGCGCCACGGCAGCACGACCAGGTCGCCGTCCGCGTCCGCAAAGGACGCACCCATCGCGGCCAGACGCTCGGCGGTCACGTCCTCAGCGTCGCCCTCAGCGGCGCCCTCGTCCGCACCCGCCAGCAAATCACCTTCGGTATTGATGAGCGCCACCACCGTCTTGTCGTCATCCACGCAGGTCGCAGGCAGCGCACGCAGATAATCCGCCGCACCGCCGCAGAGCGCCGGCACGTCCTCCGCGTCGATATCGCACGCCATAAATAGGTCGATGGCATCGCGGCTAAAGTCGGTCGGCGCCCCATAGGCACCGGGCTCCCAGTCGGCAAACTTCTCGAGCATGCCGTCGGTCGCCATGAGCACGCCAGCAGCGCCCGCGGCAAAACCAAACTCCCAGTGATAGGTATCATGCAGGGGAAACACCTGGCACGAAAGCGGGCCTCGGTGCAGATGCGTCAGCGCAAACGGCGCGCCCGCGGCATCCGCCGCAATCGCACCGGAGTCGCCGGCATTGCCATACCAAACGCGCGCGCCATCCCACACCACCAGGCACAGCGTGCAGGCAAACGAGGCGATGTCGGCAGCGGGCTCGCCGGCAGCGACATCCGCTACGGCGCGAAGGGCGCGCTCGAACACGCCCTTAAGGGCCGAAGCATCGCCCGGTGCCAGCTCGCCGCGCACGAACGCCTCGGCAGCCGCGTCGACCGCGGCCTCACTTGCCAGATAGGCGCCCTCGCCGCTCAAAATCATGGACGAGACGCCGTCCGCAACAGCGGCGACAATCGCCCGGCCAGACGTAGGAGCGGCAGGGGTCTCGCGCGATTCAGCCGCATCGACTGCCTCTTCCGTGCGAAGCATCTCCACCACGCGCACGCAGTGGCAATCCTGGTTGCTGCGTCCCTGCAGCTTATGGCTGGGGCCGGTCACGCTGGCCTCGTAATGAATCAACATGGCTGTCCTTTCTATCCGTACCAGCCGGGCGCGGCGGGCTCTGGTCCGTCCGGCACCGCGTCCGGGGCTTGCTGGAATACAGACGCTGGCAGATGCCCTACTTGCAGAACTCTTCGAACGTGGTCACGCCATCGGTGCATACAAAGCGAATGTCGTCGTCATCGCCGTCGAAGGTCTCGGACGTGGCGATCGCCGTGCCGGGCGCCAGCTGGCTCATGCCGCACGCGATCTCACTCATGAAGTGGAAGAAGCGGTCGAACGGCACACCGTCGCTCGCGTCAAAGTTGGCCTCAAAATAGCCACCGCAGCTCTTGGTGAGCTGCTCGGCCGTCGCGCGATCAAATTCGCCAAAGCCCAAGAACACCACCTTTACCTGGTCCTTTGCGACCATCTTGGCGATAAGCTCGGCAGCCTCGTCCACATTGCCGGCTGGCTCGTCGCGCCCATCGGTGTAGATGAGCACGAGCGAGCGCTTAACATTGATGCCTGCGCGCAGCTGGCGCTGGGCGTGGTCGTGCACCAAGTTGAGGGCGCGCACGATGCCGTCGTTGAGACGGGTGAGGCCGTGGGCCTTGAGCGTGATGTCGGGCAGGTCCTTAACGGGGACAAAGGCAGCATCGGCCTCGTCCAGGTCGGGTGCGGACAGGGCATCGGCGGCAGCGCTGACAGGCCCGGCATCGCTCCAGTCGCCCTCGCCGGACACGACGTCGCGCAGGCGCATGACCTGCACATCGCTCGCCACGTTGACCATCGCAATGTCCACTAGCTCGCGGGCCTTAGCGTTTTCGCAGACCTTCTGCTTAAAGTGCGCGCGGCCGCGGTTCATCTGGGCCATAACACCGGCGACAGAAGACGAGCAGTCGTTAACCGAAACCACGCTCATGTGCGGCTCGTTGAGATATCCGGTGCCGAGGATGGTGGTCGGGACGTTTTCGAAGCGATTCATGATTGATCCTTTCGGTTGGTGTGACGGGCTCTGGATGCCCGCCTTGTTGGCGACAGTGTGGCAAGAGGCCGAAGCGCCGGGGCATCGCGCGATTCAGCTGAAAGCGTGGGCGGCGACGCGCGAGCTCGGCGCGGGGCGCGGCAGCGAGCGCCGCCGCGCGCTCCCTACCCCAGTGCGCGGGCCAAGCGACGCCCCAGCGGCGTCGGCGGCAACTCGGTAACGTCGCGGGTGCCGTAGGCAAGCTGCGCCGCCACGGCAGCAGCGGCATAGAGATCCGTTTTGGGCGCATACGGCCCGCCCACATGGGCCTCGGGCGCCTCAAAGCCGCGGCTGAGCACGCATTCGCGCAGCGCCGGCTCGCGCGCGGCGGCATCGGCCTCGGCAAGTGTGATCGCGCAACCAAAATCGATCAGATGCACGGCGCCGGCATCGTCGACCAAGATGTTTCCCGGGTGGATGTCGCGGTGGATAATCCCGGCGCGATGAACAATGGCGAGTGCCTCGAGCAGCCGGTCATAGAGTGCGCCCACGATCTGCTCGCGCGCCACCGACCCCGGCCCAAGTCCCTGCGCATGCCGCTCGACCCACGCATCGGCTGGCAAGCCCGCAATATATTGCTCGGACAGGCACGCGAGCGGCTCGGTCGAAAGACGCACATCGCAAACCGAGCCCAGCCGATACACATCGGCAAAACACGCGTAGCCCAACAGCGGCCCGGCTAAAAACCGAGCCTCGCGCGCCAGCCGGGCAGCCGCAGCCGCATCCAGCGCAATCTTGAACACGCGCCCGCCCGCGCGATACACCAGCGTGCTCGCGTGGCGCGTGCCCGGCATGGGGTAGATGAGCTCGGCAAACGGCAGCTGCGTTTGCGCGGGAACTTCCGGCAGCGTGGCCATCGCGGCCGCTGCGGCATCCGCCAGCATCGTCTGCTGCGACGGCGTCGGCGCCAGCGGCGTGGCGAACGTCTGGTCGCCGGCGGCCTGGTCCCCCGCCGCGCGGGCCGCGCCAGGCCGTGGAGCAAGCACGCGCTCCACGCGCGCAGCAAATCGATCCAGCTCGGCCTCGGCATCCAGCCGTCCGCGCGCCGCGCGGCACAACGGCTCCCACACACTGTTCAGCACACCTTGGGCATCCATGGCATCCTCCGTCCGCTCGCCCAACTTGTCGGCGGGCCTACCCGGACGCGACCGCACACCCGCACCGCGCGTTTCAGCTGAACGACGTCGCCCACCGCTCACGGTCGTACGCGCCATCATGGGCGGCATCTGATACCCTGCGAAGCTAAGTAATCGCGAAAGGACATCCCATGGCCAGCGCCGCGCCCCACAATGCCTATGCCGAGCTGTTTGAGCAGCTCGATGCCCTGACCAGCCGCGGCTTTGGCGCATGGTGCGCCCAAGCACTCGGTGACGAGGTTGTCTACGCCATCGACGTCGATTGGTATCACGCGGGCGCGCAGGTAAGCGAGGTGCTCGCACAGGCCGGCGCGGGAGCTGCCGCAGAGCGCGCCCGCGACGAACTCGAGAGCTTTTTGGGCGACTACTTTACGGTGCGTCGCCGCTCGGCTTCGCCCGAACAGGTACTTTGCGGCAGCATGGCAAACGATGCCGAGTTTCGGCCCCGCGCGCTAACGGGAAGCACTGCTGCCTGTCTGCTGTTTTTGGAGCACGGAGGCTGCGATCCTTGGAGCGCTGCAGACGAACCGGCGGGCATCGAAGTCAGCACGCCCGACACCCGCGAGCCCGATCCCAAGCTGCTGCGTCGCCAGATCGGCATGCTCTGCCTGCAATATGCCGTGCTCGAAAACGAAAGCGCCCTGCTGCGCAGCACCTGCATCAAGATGGGCTCATACGACCAGCGTGGCGGCATCGACCCCGCCACGCTCGCCTTTATCGACCGCGGCGATTGGGATGCCTTTCAGCCCATCGTCCGTAATCGCAATTTTGCAAAGACGCAGCGCCGCATCGGCACGCTGCTGGACGCGCCCGGTTATTCGGAAGCTTCGGATGCCGAGCTTCCGCTTGCCGAGCCGCAGCTCGGCAGCATTCCCTCAACACCCAAGCCGGCCAATCGCAAGGCGGGCGCCGACTGGATCAAATACCTGGCCAAACGCACGTTTTTCACCGCTATCGAAGGCAATGTCGACATTTTGGCGGGACAGGCGGGCGCAATGCCCGCGTGTCGCGTTGAGCTCGCACGCACCGGTTGGCTCTGGAAGTTCACCCAAGGCCGCGCCGAAGATGCATCCGCGCGGCGCACCCCGATCGCCGCGGACGACTCGGCCGCCTGGCAACAGGCCGGCCAGCTGCTCGCCCGCTGGATTTGGGAGTGCAGCACGGCGACCACGCCCGGTGGGACCATCCACGCCGTCGATGACGCCACACTTGCCTTGGCCGCCGCCGCTGCCGGCAACGAAAACGGCCTCGTCGAGTTTCGCCTGCTACGGCAGACGCTCCGCCGTGACCTGAGCAAGGCCTGTTGGATGTTCAACTGGCTCCAAAAGAAAAGCGGCCGTACCGATCGCGGTGTCTTCGTGCGCGAGCAGGCAAGCTATATCGTGAACCACTACCTGGGGCCGCAGCTCGCCGCCGTGCTGTACGGCATCGCCCACGACATGGAACTCGACCGTGCCGGCCTGGGTGCCGCCACCGCCGAGCAGGGATTCGGCAGCACGCAGATTGAGCCGCCAGCAAGCGGCGCCCCCATGCCCGCCGGGCTCAACCGCACGCTCGCGCTCGAGATTTCCATCGCACCCGCCGGCGACCGCCCGGCACCCGGCAGCGAGGCACTTTGGAAGACGGTGCCCCTCGACGGCTGCCGCGCGTGCCGCCTGGGCCGCGACCCGCGCGCGTTCGATACGCCCGAGGATGGCGCAGGCGTCAAAGCCATTATCCTCAGCAGCGCCGATATCGGCAGATGGGTGCTCGACCTGCGCATACGCGAGGATAGCTCGCTGCGCGCAATCGTTCACAACCCCGCTGGCGCGTGGATCGAGAACCGCCACGTTGCCTGCGGCGAACATGCCGACCTTCACCCCGGCGAGCACATCTTTATCCCCGGCAACGACCTGAGCTACGTGATTGTTCCGCGCTGGCAAATCGTGGCGTAGCGCCGGCGGCGCGTATACAATGGTGCGCGTCCTTTTATGCCAACACCGGGAGTAGACATGCTGCTCGCTATCGATATGGGAAACACACAGACGGCCATGGGCTTGTTTGACGGAGACGAGCTGGTGCAGTCGTGGCGCATGCCCACCGACCGCTCCTATACCGCCGACGAAATCCACGTGCGCCTGATGGGCTTCTTTAAGATGTACGACCTCTCGCTCGGCGCGGTCGACGCGATCGCCTTTGCCGGCGTGGTGCCACAGCTCTCGCGCGAGTGGCACGCCGTGGCCAACCGCATCGCGGCAGACGCCATCGTCATCGGCCCGCAGACGGCCACCGTGACCAAGCTGCGGGCGGCGCGTCCCCAGGCCGTTGGTGCCGACCGCATCGCCAACGCCGTCGCTGCCGAGACCTTCTACGGCGCCCCGGCGATCGTGGTGGACTTTGGCACCGCAACCAATATCGACGTCATCGACGAGGACGGCTATTACATTGGCGGAGCGATTGCGCCGGGCATCCGCATTTCGATGGACGCGCTCGCCGCCCGAGCCGCCAAGCTCGCCAGCGTTCCGCTCGAGGCGCCCGAGCACGTCATCGGCCGCGATACCGAGGAGTGCATCAAAGTCGGCGCCGTAACGGGCGCCGCAGCCATGGCCGAGGGCCTGGTCGCCCGCATGAAGCGCGAGCTGGGGCGCGAGGACGCCACCGTTATCGCCACAGGCGGTCTCGCCAGCATCGTCGCCGATTCGACCGACGCCTTCGACGTGGTCGACGGGCAGCTCACCATCAAAGGCATCTGCGAAATCTACCGCCGCATGCAGAGGCTGGGGTAAGGCGGGGTTTAAGTCGAGCGCGAGCGGCGAACTAGGCAACGCATCGGTCCTATTCCTCAAAAACGAAAATTATTCAGTTTTGAGGAATAGACTCTGCAACGAATATACCTCGTTAAAGGCCGAGCTGGCTTAATTCTATTCCTCAAAATCGAAAGATTTTCAGTTTTGAGGAATAGGGTGCTGACAACCCATTCCCCAGACAAGCAAGACCCTCCCCGGCACAGCCGAGAAGGGTCTTGTTGTCATCGTTATCTTTGAGTGCGGTCGCCGCGCGCTACAGCCCGCGAATGCGCACGGCCTCGGGCGGAAACTCCTGCTCGCTGGCGTCGGTCTTAATGGTCGCGCGACCCCAGATGTCCAGGCCCGCAAACACGCCGACCGCGAGCGGCAGGCCGTTGGGCGACACCGCCGCGACCTGACGACCCAGCAGCGGCACCATATCGAAATACTCGCCCAGCACCGGGGCCAGCGGGCCGGCAGCGCCCTGTGGTGTGTTGGCGGCAACCGCCCAGGCGTCAACGCGAGCGAGCACCGCCGCGGCCAATGCCTCGACCAGTGCCTCGTCGCCCATATCCACGCCGAGCTCGCCCAGTGCCGAACGCTCAATATCCACCGTCACCGCGGCAAACATGCCCGCGGCACCGGCACCGCCGTTGACGGCGACGCGCGCGAGCGACGTCTCAAACGCAGGCGCGCCGCACACGATGCCACTCGGCCACTGGATGCCCACCTTGCCGGCAAGCCCCAGGCCCGGCGTTGCGGCCGTGCCCGCGAGCGCGTCCATCATGCCCATTGCGGCCACAAACGGCAGACCGTGGAAGGCGTGCATGTTCACATCGGGGCGCACGACCAGCGAAAACGTCAACGACGCCTCGCCCGCGCTCCACGCGCACCGGCCCGCGGACGCACCCTCGCGGCCCGCGTCGCGCGCAGCGTCAAGCTCGGTACCGGCGGCTACAGCATTCATCTCGATCATCTACATACGCCCCAATTCGCCCACGATATGGCCCACGCGATCCTCGGGCTCCTTGACCTCAACGCCGTTGTAGCGGAAGAACCGAGCCGGGTCGTGCATCAGGTCCTCGAGTGGCACCAGCACAAAGTCGCGCTCGCCGATCAGCGGATGCGGCAGGCGCAGCTTCTTGCCGCCGTGGGTCTCGCCGTCCATCCACAGCAGGTCCAGGTCGATGGTGCGCGGGCCGTTTGCCTTGGCTTTCTTGGAACGGTCGCGGCCCAGCTCGGCCTCGATCTTCATGAGCTCGTCAAGCAGCACCAGCGGAGCCAGCTCGGTCTTGATCTCGATGACGGCGTTGGCAAACGCGTCCTGGCGCGTCTCGTAAGCCGGCTCGCTCTCGTAGATGCGCGAGCAGTTGGACACGCAGGTGAGCGGGATCTCGGCAATCATGTCGCGCGCAGCGCGGATGTTGTCGCAGCGATGCCCCAGGTTGGAACCCACGGCCACAAACGCGCGGCGCGGCTGCGGCTTGGCAACGGCCCAGTAACCGTTCAGGAACTGCGCAAAGCCCGCAACGTCGTGCACGCGCACGATGTTGGCGCCGGCCTGGATGGCGCCCAGGCACACACCAAACGTGGCGGCATCGCGCGCGGCGGCCTCGGTCACGCCCGAGACGGCGCCCACAAAGCGCTTGCGCGACACGGCGCACATGAGCGGATAGCCCAGCGACGCCATCTTAGCGGTCTCGCGCTGGATGACGATATCCTCGTTGGCCGTCTTGCCAAAGCCCGGACCGGGATCGATGCAGATGCGGTCGCGCGACACGCCGGCATGGATGAGCGTGCGGGCCTGGTCGGACAGGAAGCCCATGACGCGGCGCATGATGGGCGCCGAATCGGGCAAGGTAAAGCGGCGGAGCTGCGAGGTGGGCACATAGGCTTCCTCACGGCGGGCACTGCGGCGCATCATGGCGGCCAGGTGGTCGCTGGGCTCTGGTGCGACTTCGGTAGCTGCGGGCACGGCCTCGGGCGCAACGGCAGCAGGGGCAGCCTGCTCGGTAGCCGGCGTCTCTGACTCGGCAACAGGCTCGGGCGTGGGCTCTGATTCGCCAAACGGCAGCGAGGGCTGTACCACACCGCCCGGAAGCTTGGTCTCAACCTTGGACTCGCCCAACAACTTGCCGCGACGGCGACGAGCGGGCTTCTCAGCCTCGCGCGCGGCCTCGGCGGCCGCCTCGCGCGCCTTCTCGGCAACAAACGCCGCGGCCGAAGTATCGAGCTGCACCGTCGCGTGCGTGCGGGCGGGCGCGGCGACCTCGCCGGCGTGCATTACGATGACGCCGCAGGTGCTCGTCTTAACGAACTCGACCATCTTGGGGTCGGTGAAGCCCGTCACATCGTTGACAATCGAAGCACCGCAGCGCACCGCCGCCTTGGCAACCGCCACATGACGCGTATCGATCGAGACGATAGCGCCCTCTTTGGCGAGCGCGCGCACGACGGGTAGCACGCGACGCGCCTCCTCGTCGGGGTTGACCGGGGTAAAGCCGGGGCGCGTGGACTCGCCGCCCACGTCGATGATGTCGGCGCCGGCATCGAGCATCGCCAGGCCGTACTCGATAGCGGCATCCGCATCGAAGTGCTCCCCGCCGTCGCTAAACGAATCGGGCGTCACGTTGAGGACGCCCATGATGCGCGGACGATCAAAGCTGAGCTCGTACTTTCCGCACCGCCATGTCTTGCTGTCGTTCGCCATGAACATCCTCCTAAAATGCCCACGCCGCCGCGCTTGGGCGCTGACGGCGGGGTCGCTTTGCAATCAGTCTTTCTATTGTATCCGCGCGCGCGGGCTAGAACGCAAACGCGGCCGCGATGTCGCAAGAAATCAGCAGGTCGGCATTTGCATCCTGATCGGTGGGAGCAAGATTGCAAATCGCCAGCGTATCGCCGGTAAAGTAGCGCGTAAGGCCCGCCGCCGGATACACCACGAGCGAAGTCCCGCCCACAATGAGGGCATCGGCCGCGGCGATGGCGGCAACGGCGCCGGTAAGCACGCGCTCGTCAAGCGGCTCCTCGTAGAGCACCACATCGGGTTTGATGCGGCCGCCGCACGCAGGGCACACGGGCACGCCCGCGGCATCCTCGTGCTCGCGCGCGCAGATCCACTCGGCGCTATAGACCGCGCCGCACGCCTGGCATATGTTGCGGTGGACCGAGCCGTGCAGCTCAAACACGCGCCGTGAACCGGCCACCTGATGCAGGCCATCGATGTTTTGCGTCACCACGGCGTCGAGCTTGCCGGCACGCTCCAGCTCGGCCAGCTTGGTGTGGCAGCAGTTGGGCTTAGCGTTAGGCGCGATCATCTTGGTGCGGTAAAAGTCGAAGAACTCGGCCGGATGCGCCTCGTAAAAGCTGTACGAGAGCATGGTCTCGGGCGGATAGGCAAATTGTTGATGATACAGACCGTCCACGCTGCGGAAATCGGGAATGCCGCTTGCCGTGGAAACGCCCGCGCCGCCAAAGAAGACCACGTGGCTATGGGTTTCGAACAGCTCCGCCAGCGCGGCGGAGGCCTGTTTGGGGTCCGATATTGTCTGCGCCATAATATGTCCTCCGTCCGTGTCTCTGGGACGGCGGCGTTCGCACTATCACTCGCGGACTCCGCCCCGCTCTTGTTGCGCTAATCTTAAGCCTGCCAACCCCGTCGAAAGGACACCATGCCTCAGACTTACACTTTCGCCTCGTGGAACGTCAACGGCCTGCGCGCCGTGCTCAAAAAGGACCCGAGCTTTATCCAGATCGCACAGGAACTCGATGTCGATATCCTAGCGCTGCAGGAAACCAAGCTGCAGGAGGGCCAGGTCGATATCGACCTGGCCGGCTATCACCAAACCTGGAGCTACGCCGAGCGCAAGGGCTACTCGGGCACCGCGGTCTTTAGCCGCCAGGAACCGCTGCGCGTACTGCGCGCCGATGCACTGCTGCCCTACGCCGGCGAGGGTGGGGCCGCCGAGCTCGTCGCCCAAGCCGCAACCGAGGGCCGCGTCTGCGCGCTCGAGTTCGACAAGTTTTGGTTCGTGGACGTCTATACGCCCAACGCCCAAAACGAGCTCGCGCGCATCGACGTGCGCATGGCCTGGGACGATGCCTATCGCGGCTTTTTGAGCGCGCTTGAGCGCGAAACCGGCAAGCCCGTCGTAACCTGCGGCGACTTTAACGTGGCACACGAGGAGATCGACCTTAAGAACCCCAAGTCCAACCGCGGCAACGCAGGCTTTTCGGACGAGGAGCGTGGCAAGTTTACCGAGCTGCTCAACGCCGGTTTTACCGACACTTGGCGCGCAGCCAATCCGGACGTCGAGGGCGTCTACAGCTGGTGGAGCTACCGCTTTAATGCCCGCAAGAACAACGCAGGTTGGCGCATCGATTACTTCCTGGTGAGCGACGCAATCGCCGGCAACGTACGCGACACCGGCATCCGCGGCGACATCTTCGGCAGCGACCACTGCCCCGTCACGCTCGCCCTGGAGCTCTAGCCCAACTGATCTCCCAAAGGCGGAGAAAGGCGGGTCGTTTTCGTCTTGCGAGCGTGTTCGCGCAACCCGCCCGCCACGAAACCTGCCCATCTACTACGTTTAGGCCGCCATCCTCAACCACAGCGAACAACGCAAAAAGAAAACCGCAGGTAGAAAGCCTGCGGTTTTTCATAAAACGCGGTTGTGCTTGGGGGTGTCGGGCTAAACGTAGTAGATGGGCCAGTTTCGTGGCGAGCGCCGTCAACTGATTCCCTGGGGACGTCTGGGGACGGAAGAAAACGGATCAATTGACCCTCTGAGGGCTATGATGCCCGTCATTATTAGTCGGCCATTCCAAAACTATGCCGGTTTACGGGGATAAATCGCGAACCCCCAACCATACGCAATTCCAAAATAGTAAAACTGCAGGTAAACGGCTTGCTCTATTTCGAAAAAAGCCGGTATGGTCTGCCTGTGCCAATCTAGCCCCGTAAACCGGCATAGTTTTGAAATGGCACTTCGGCAGTATTGATTCCCGCCCCGGCGCAACCAGCCCTACATCCCGTACTTCACGACGACGCGGTTGATGCGGCGACACCAGGGCTTGTACAGAGCGGCCAAGAACACGCAGGTCGCGAGGCCATGCGTGATGTCGAACGGCACCGCCGTAGCAAGACGCGCTATGGCGCCCGCCCACGTGAGCGGTTGAACAAAACCGATGATGTCATACGCGTTGATCACAACGCCGTAGAGCAAGCCCGAGGCAAAGCCGTACGCCATCAGCGCCGGCATGCGCACGGTTCCATCCGCACGGTCGAACGCGCCCGCATGCGCCAGCGCGCCGCCAACATAGCCAACCAGACCCCAGGCATACATCTGCCACGGCGTCCACATGCCCTGTCCAAAAAAGAAATTGCTGGTCAGCGCCGCCAGCGCGCCAACCATAAAACCATTGCGGCGACCAAGCGTCGCCCCCGCGATAATGGCGATGGCGCTCACCGGTTTAAAGTCGGGAATGGGGCCAAACAAGATGCGCCCCGCCGCGGCCAGCGCCGCCAGCACCAGCGTGGGCATGATCTGGCGCAGGCCCGGACGTGATGTCTCATAGCCCGCAAAGAACAGTGCGAGCACGAGCGCCACCACGACAAGCATGGCCAACGCTGCCTGCTCAACGCCCGCCAGCAACGCCGCAGCCATCACGGCTGGCACCGCCAGCAGCAGCGGGATCTCCAGTTTTGCAAGCAAGCGCGAGAAACGACAGTCCGTCATCCCATCACGCCCTATAGAACACGTTGTCGGCAAAGAAGTCGGCCGGGGGCTCCATGCAGGCAATCTCGCCGTCAAACATCATGGCGACGTCGTCGGACACCTGCTCGGCAAAGTCTAAGTCGTGCGTGGCAATGACGACGGTGCCACCGGCCTTCGCATGGTCACGCAGGGCGCGGGCGATGATGCGGCGGCTCTCCAGATCCAAGCCCTTCGTGGGCTCGTCAAGCAGCAGCAACTCGGGGCCAATCAGCAGCAGCTTTGCCAGCGCGAGCAGCTGGCGCTGTCCGCCCGAGAGGTCGTAGGGGTGGCGCGTCTCCAGGCCGTCCAATCCCAGTTGCGCCGCACGTTCCCGCGCCAAGTTCTCGTCATATCCGCAGGTCGAGGCCCATTCCATCAGCTCATCGCGAACCGTCTCGGCGACCAGCAGGGCCTTGGGATTCTGAGGCAGCAGCGCCGCCGAAGCCGCTCCGCGCACCATGCGGCCGCGCTGCAGCTTGGCAGTCTTGGCCAGCACCGAAAGCATCGTCGACTTGCCGCAGCCGTTTCCGCCCACGACTGCATGCACCGCGCCAGCCGAAAACGACGCATCGAGCCCGCGCAGCACCCAACCGCACGCGCGATCGTAGCGAAACCAGCCTTCCGACAGGGTGGCAGCCGACCCGCCGTGCATTTTTTGGAGTATTCTGCTCCCATCCGTGCGCGGGAAGGCTTCCGAGCCGTTCTCGAGCGACGTTTGCGCCACAAATTCGGACGATTTGTCCAATTCCGAACTTTTTTTCGCGCTCGATACGTCCCCGGGCGGCTCCAGAGAGCCCAAATTGTCCTCACGCCTGCTGAATACTCCGTTTTTTGCACATCGGACGGCACCCCACCCCAACATGTCGTCGGAAAACAGCGATTCTCGGCGTCCCAAAGAAGCCATATCCGCCACCTCGCGCACGCGACCGTCCTCAATCCGGTACGCACACGTCGCATACTCGAGCATTGGACGCGGTTGATGCGTAGTCACAACAACCGTGCAGCCCAACTCACGGTTCACGCGAAACAGCGCGTGCAGAAAATTCTTCTCGGCAACGGGATCGAGCTGAGACGTGGGCTCGTCGAGTAGCAGCACACGCGGACGCAGCGCCAGGACGGCGGCAAGCGACAGCAGCTGCTTGCGGCCGCCCGAAAGCGTATCGGTATCGCGATGAAGCCAGTCCTCCAGACCAAAGAAATAGCTGGTCTCAGCTACGCGACGGCGCATCTCATCACGTGCTAGCCCCAAGTTTTCCAGGCCAAACGCCATCTCGTGCCACACGGTTTCGCACACGATCTGGTTCTCGGGATCCTGGAACACATAGCCCACGCGCTCCGCCGATGCCCGCACGTCCATGTCGGCAACGTTCTCGCCCAGCACGCGCGCATCACCAGTGCGCTCGCCCGCCGGCGCGATCTCGGGCTTGAGCAGCGACAGCAGCGTCGACTTGCCCGAACCGGTACCGCCAACAAGCAGCGCAAATGCACCTTGGGGAACACGCCAATCAAGCCCCTCGAGCACCGGTGCCTCGGCCCCGGGATAGGCAAAACTAAGGCCCTGCACCTCAATCGCCGGAATATCCGGGCCGCACGCCGCGCCCGACACCGGGCCCCTATCCAACCGAGCCATCAGCCAAACCTCTTCTCATCAATCGCGTGCGACGCGCAAGGCAGCATCATCCAGGCAGCGTACACGACATAGCCCCGCCACGGCGCCGGCACCGAGAGCTGCGGATAAAACGAATACTGCGTTGTCGCGGTCCATGCCACCGCCACCGCGGCGGCACCAAACACCGCAAGCCCAGCCAGCGCGGCAACGTCGCTGCGCCCCAGTCGATACCGCGCATACGTCGTACGACGCGTCGCGGCACCCCACCCGCGCGAGCGCATCGCGTCCGCGCGCTCCAGCGAATCTTCCATGCCCCAGCCCATCAACACACTCGATGCCCGCAAACGCGAACGCACGGGGTCGGCCGGCGCGCTGCCCGGCACATCAATCGCATCCTGCACCGCCAGCACCGTACGACCGCGGCGCAAAAACTGCGGGATAAGCCTCATGCACATCGAGATCATGAGCGCAATCACCGGCGCGGCATTGCGCTGCAGGGCGAGTACCTTGTCGTATTCGAGCATCGATGCCGCCGCCTCAAACCACAACACGCTCGCCACAAACAGCCCGCCCATGCACAGGCCGTATACCATGCTCTCCAGATACACCGCGCGCATGCCAATACGGAACAGCTCCGTCGAACCCGAGGCGCTAAACAGCGGATTGAGCAGCGCGATAATCAAAATCACCGGCAGCTGCCAGCGGAGTGCGCCCAGCGTGCGGGCAGCCCCACGCATCGCAAATCCATACGCCAGCCCGCCCGCAAGTGACAGCGCAATCAGCACCGGCTGCATCGAGAACATAGTGAGCCCCAGCGTCAGCACTATATAGAGTGCCGGCACAGCCGGATGCGACATCGAGAATGCCGCGACGGGCTCGTTGCCCGATTCCTCTCGCATGATATCCACGGGCACCCCATCCCCTCGCTCAAACGTCAACGCCGCAGCGCCGCCACCATACACAACCAGCGCAAACACCGCGTCAACGGCACCGACATCGGCGGCAATGCGTCAATCGTTACGCGCTCATCATATGCCTGCGGTATCATATTGCGCCGTGTATCGTTTCCAAACACACGTCTCTATAACGTAACAGGAGATCACATGGACGCAACCGCAATTATCCTCGCCGCCGGCGAGGGCACCCGCATGAAGTCGAACCACTGCAAGGTTTCGCACAAGATCCTGGGTAAGCCCATGGTCCAGTGGATCGTCGACGCTACCATCAAGGCCGGCTGCAGCCGCGTCGTGGTTGTCATCGGCAGCCACGCCGACGAGATGCGCGCCCTCATCGACGGCGCCTACGCCAACAGCGCCACCAAAGTCGAGTGCGTCGAGCAGACCGAGCGCCTGGGCACCGGCCACGCCGTAAAGGTCGCGCTCGAGGCCTGCGGCATCACGCAAGGCCCCGTCGTCGTGCTCAACGGCGACCTGCCGCTCATCACCGCCGACACCGTCGCCAAGTTCGCACAGACCGTCGCCACCGGCGAGCTCGCCTGCACCGTCATGACCATGACCCCGCCCGATCCTTTTGGCTACGGCCGCATCAAGCTGGGTGCCGACGGCCAGATCGAGCGCATCATCGAGCAGAAGGACTGCACGCCCGAGCAGGCCGCCGAGCTACTCGAGTGCAACGCCGGCTGCTACGCCTTCGACGGCGCGCAGCTCGCCGCCCACATTAACGAGATCGGCAACGACAACGCGCAGTCCGAGTACTACCTGCCCGACATGCTCGAAATCCTCAAGGGTCACGGCCAGGCAGTCTCCATCTTCCACTGCGACGACTACCGCGACGGCCTGGGCGTCAACAGCCGCATCCAGCTCGCGCAGCTTACCGCCATCGCGCGCGACCGCATCAACGAGCACTGGATGGCCGAGGGCGTCACGTTCATCGACCCCACGCAGGCCTGGATCGGCCCCGACGCCACCATCGGCCGCGACACCGTCGTGTGGCCGCAGACGCACCTGATCGGCCACGTCACCGTGGGCGAGGAGTGCCAGCTCGGCCCCAACAGCCGCCTCACCGACACCACCGTCGGCAGCGGCTGCACCATCGATGAGACCATCGCCATCGAGGCCGTCATCGAGAATGGCGTCGACTGCGGCCCGCGCGCCTACCTGCGCCCGGGCACCCACATGCTCGACGGATCCAAGGCCGGCACGCACGTGGAGATCAAGAAGTCCACGATCGGCGAGGGTTCCAAGGTGCCGCACCTGTCCTACATCGGCGACACCACCATGGGCCCCGGCGTCAACGTGGGCGCGGGCTCCATCACCTGCAACTACGACGGCGTCCACAAGCACAAGACCGTCATCGGCAAGGACGCCTTCATTGGCTCCGACACCATGATGGTCGCGCCCGCCCAGATCGGCGACGGCGCGCTCGTGGCCGCCGGCTCCGTCATCACCGATCCGGTCCCGGCTGACGCACTCGGCCTGGGCCGCGCCCGTCAGGTAAATATTGAGGGCTGGGCCGCCGATTATCGCCGCCGTCTGCACGAGGACGACGAGGTGTAACGTTTTACCAAGCACAAAAGGAGCTGCTCCATGGGGGCGGCTCCTTTTTCTATCGTGACCTGCGCAACCGGATGAGTGGTCGGTTCGTGTCCGTTGGCGGTAAAGACGTTATCAGGACCCGATAAACCCCGCCGCGCGGTTACAATGCAACAAGGCATCTATATGGCATTCGATGTATAAAGGAGAAGGGTAATGCCGATTAATGATCCCGAGAAGTCGGAGAATATGCGCAAGTCCATCCGCGTGTATTCCGGTTCCTCCAACCGTCCCCTCGCTCAGAAGATTGCTGAGTACCTTGGGGTCGAGCTTTCGGGCCTTACGCTAAAGCAGTTCGCCAATGGTGAGATTTACGCCCGCTACGACGAGACCGTCCGCGGCGCCGACGTCTTCCTGATTCAGTCCGTGGCCGGCGGCAACGTCAACGACATGCTCATGGAGCTGCTCATCGCCACCGACGCTGCCAAGCGCGCATCCGCCCGCTCCATCACCGCCGTTATCACCCACTACGGCTATGCCCGCCAGGACCGCAAGGCCGGCCCGCGCGAGCCCATCACCGCCCGCCTCGTCGCCAACCTGCTCGAGCGTGCCGGCGTCAACCGCATCATCACCCTCGACCTGCACCAGGGCCAGATCCAGGGCTTCTTCGATATCCCGGTTAACCACCTGTCCGCACTGCCGCTGTTTGGCCAGTACTACAACGACATGCACTTCGACACCGACAACCTGGTTGTCGTCTCCCCCGACGTGGGTCGCGCCAAGGCCGCCAAGAAGCTGTCCGACATGCTCGGCTGCGACCTGGCCATCGCCCACAAGGGCCGTCCGCGCCACAACGCCGCCGAGGTCATGGGCATCATCGGTGACATCAAGGGCAAGACCTGCATCATCAACGACGACATGATCGACACCGCTGGCACCCTGTGCGCCAACGTCAAGGAGCTCAAGGCTATGGGCGCCGGCGACATCTACGTCTGCGCCACCCACGGCATCTTCTCCGGTCCGGCCATCGAGCGTCTGAACGACGCCCCCATCGTCGAGTGCGTCGTCACCGACGCCATCCCCGTCGAGGTCGGCGGCAAAATCAAGACCATCTCGGTCGCCGAGGAGTTCGCTCAGGCCATCTCCGCCGTTTACCACGAGGAGCCCGTCTCCACGCTCGTCGGCGGCGACTTCGCGCTGTAGTCCAACGCGTATCGCATCATCTTTGATGTTTTTAAAGGGTCGGAAGCTCGCTTCCGACCCTTTTTCTATTCCTCGCCAATCCGCCCTGGACAGTTAGTTCAGATACGTATTTTTTAAAGCTCCAAAGGTCCGTTCGGAGCCTTCTGAGCTCCCCGGCGGATGCCATGCCGCCCGAAGCTCATCGTTTTCGAGTACAACCGCCGCATATATTATCTTCAAATCGCCCTCGAAGGCCCTTAGAAACACCTCGAACGCCCGCCGCCTTATACGTATCTGAACTAACTGTCCAGTAGCCATCGTCAACCTTCTCGGCAGAGCTCAATTTCCTGCAATCCCCTCAACCGATTCCACCGATTTCCTAACACCCGGCCGTTCATGGCGCCCAGCACCCCGCTGAGCGAAAAGAACGGTATGGCGGTCGCATTCTGCCGCCAACTTAGTACGTTATAGCTATGACGACCGTGATTTCACATTTCTCCGCCCTCCGCGCAATTCGTCGCGCACGACGGGCGTACTCTGCCCTACCCTGGAGCTCCATTGATAGTGAACAGCAAGCACAGGCCTTGGCTAGCTGCATTCCCAATAATGACGCGATAGACTTTGGCGCACTTTCGATACTCGACGCCTGGAATGAAGATGATTCCGAGCTGCTCGATCTTCTCGTTTCAAACGAAGGCAACCGACGCCCCGACAAGCGACTTCTTCAGCATATTCTCTCCGCTCCGCTTCCTGAAGGTGCAATTATGCACGTCGAGGCCGACATCTACGCAACGTCTCCTGCCATGACAGCCATGCTTTGTTCTAAAAATGAATCAGTCGCCAAAACCTTGATGCTTCTCATGGAACTGGTCGGAACTTACTCCCTTCCTCCCGGGGCAACATACCCCATTGCCCATGACGACATCTGGCCCAAGGGCGATGGCTACGAAGCG
Organism: Coriobacteriaceae bacterium AM113-163; assembly: GCA_027673765.1. Taxonomy (GTDB): domain Bacteria; phylum Actinomycetota; class Coriobacteriia; order Coriobacteriales; family Coriobacteriaceae; genus Collinsella. The sequence continues at coordinate 111,030 of JAQDWB010000006.1, read as the reverse complement.
ACGGGCGATCTTGATTGCCTGGGCAACCAGTCAGCGGCCGAACAACAGAACGAAACCCGCTATGAACAGGCGCACTACAAATGCGAGCCCGCCACGACCATCGAAGAGCTCGAGGCGGTCGCACGGTTCGCCAAAAGTAGCTCATACGCCTCGTTTCGCACGGCAGTCAAACTCGCCCGGGCTGGATCCGCATCCCCAGCCGAATCCCTAATGTTTGCCGTTCTCGGAGCGCCCATGCGCTTTGGCGGATTCGGATGTTGCAGCCTGCCCATGGGAGGCCTGCTACTCAACCATCGAATCGACTTCGATACTCTTGCGGTCAACATGTCCTCGGGCATCCCCTATGCCATCTGCGACCTATATTGCCCGGCAGCCGGAGTCGACAACGAATACAACGGAATTGGGCATGAGCTTCAAAACGCTCGCATCCACGATGGCAATCGAAATAATGGCCTCAAGGCCATGGGCATCCACGTCCTGGTTATCAATCGCGACCAAATGAAAGACCTTGTTGCACTCGAAGCCTTCGCCCAAACGATGCATCGACTCGCAGGAGTCCGATTCCGGTACCGTATCAAGGGCTATCGCAAGCGTCAGGCCGCTTGGCTCAACGCTCTGCGGGCCGGAACCGGCCTCGCGCCGGTCTAAACGGCGAATCACCCGTGCGCCGTCGAGCAGGGCTGGGCAGTTAGTTCAAATACGTATAAATGGACGCATTGAATTAGACTGTTTTGCAGCTATCTCTATACCATTCGCCCTATTTGAAGGCAGGGTAGACTTCAAAACAGCGCCATATGGACTAACTAAAGCTCCAAAACAACGTATCGGCATTGAATTGAGTAATTCGAGTCCTCAGAACTTATACGTATCTGAACTAACTGTCCACCTCGGATTTCGACGTCCGTCCAAACGCCCCCAAACGCCCTCAATTACCCTCCATTTGACAGCGGCAACAGGGTCGCTCACCATAGCAGGCGACAAATCAACGAAAGGATGAACATGGCAGCTGCACAGCCGCTTAAGATTCGCATGGTTGCCGGGCTTGGCAACCCGGGCGAGGAATATGCCGAAACCCGCCACAACGCCGGCTTTAAGGCGATCGATGAGCTGGCCCGTCAGGCCGGTGTCACGTACTGGAAAAACCAGGCCGGCGCCGAGGTCGCGCTCATCAACATCAACGATCCCGAGGAAGAGGGCGGCAAGCGCCAGATTGTACTGGTCAAGCCTCAGTCGTACATGAACACCTCGGGCGGACCCATCTCCAAGCTCTGCCGCGAGTACAAGATCAAGGCCGAGGAGCTGCTCGTCATCCACGACGAGCTCGACATTCCCGCCGGTGACGTGCGCGTCAAGGTGGGCGGAGGCCATGCCGGTCACAACGGCCTGCGCTCCATCATCGACAAGATGGGCAGCCGCGACTTTAGCCGTATCCGCACCGGCATCGGCAACCCTCCCGGCAAGATGGCCGTGGCCGACTACGTGCTCAAGCAGCTGCGTGCCCGCGAGGCCGAGGATTTCCAGGACACCTGCGCCCGCGCGGCCGACGCCGCGGGCCTCGCCATCGTGCACGGCGTGATCTATGCCCGCGACCACGTCAACGGCGCCGCCTCCGCCAACGGTAAGCACTAAAACCTACCAAAAAGGGACAGGTTTATTTTGGCAGGTTTTATGTGCGAAAACGCCGCCGCGGCCGCATCGCAATAAGTCCTGCGCCGCCATACATATGCAGCGCCCCAAAGGGGGCCGGCCCCACCGATGCGCGAGGCCGGCCCCCTTTGTCGTTTTGCCTGATAAAACCTGCCGAAATAAACCTGTCCCTTTTTGGCAGGTCACTTTTCCGCCTGCCGAAGATACACGTAAGCGACATGCCCATGAGGGTATAATTTGTACCGTATGTCTGCACAACGCCTGTGCGCGTACGGTTTTATTCGGGCTACCGTCCATTTCCGTGGAGGCACGGTTCGGCGGCCCTAACAAGAGAGGGGTTCTATGTATAAGATCCTGGAGAAGACGCAGTTCTCGGAGAAGGTGTTCAAGTTCCGCATCGAGGCGCCCGCAATCGCCAAACATGCGCACGCTGGACAGTTCCTCATGGTTCGCGCCAACGAGACGGGCGAGCGTGTCCCGTTTACCCTGGCCGGCTGGAACGGTGACGAGGGCTGGGTCGAGTTCATCTTCATGGTGATCGGCAAGACCACCGAGATGCTTTCCACCTACGAGGCCGGCAAGTCGCTGCGCGACGTCGTGGGCCCGCTGGGCGTTCCCACCGAGATGGCCGAGGGCCCCTGCGCCGTCATTGGCGGCGGCGTCGGCCTGGCAATTGCCTTCCCGGTCGCCAAGCACCTGGTCGAGACCGGTCACGAGGTGCACGCCATCATGGGCGCCCGCACCAAGGACCTCCTGCTCATGGAGGACCAGTTCCGCGAGCTCCTCGACGAGGACCACATCCACATCACCACCGACGACGGCTCCTACGGCGAGCAGGGCGTTGTCACCGCTCCGCTGGAGCGCCTGCTGCAGGACAAGGCCGTGAGCCAGGTCTTCTGCGTCGGCCCCGTTCCGATGATGAAGTTCTCGACCCTCACCGCCCAGAAGTACGACACCCCCATCACCGCGTCGCTCAACCCCATCATGGTTGACGGAACCGGCATGTGCGGCTGCTGCCGCGTCGAGGTGGGCGGCGTGACCAAGTTCGCTTGCGTCGACGGCCCCGACTTCGATGCCACCCTGGTCGACTGGGATGACCTTCGTGCCCGCCAGGCCGCTTACCGTTCCGAAGAGGGCGAGTCCCTCAAGGCCTATGAGGAAAAGAGCTGCGCATGCCACTAGTTAACGGTCGTTTCGTTGCCGATATGAAGTCGCCCCGCACCCCCGATAACGAGGAGCCGGCTGCCGAGCGCGCCTGCGACTTCCGCCCCGTCGACAAGGGCTTCACCGAGGAGATGGCGCTGGCCGAGGCCGAGCGCTGCCTCAACTGCAAGAAGCCGTTCTGTGTTGAGGGCTGCCCCGTCAACATCAACATTCCCCGCTTTATCGAGCAGATCCGCGCGAAGGACTTCGGCGGCGCTCTCGATACCATTCGCGAGGACTCCATGCTTCCCGCCATCTGCGGCCGCGTCTGCCCGCAGGAGAACCAGTGCGAGGGCAAGTGCATCCGTGGCAAGAAGTCCGAGCCCGTGGCCATCGGCCAGCTCGAGCGCTTCTTGGGCGACCGCCCCGAGCTCGCCTCCACGCCCAAGATGGCCCCCAAGAACGGCAAGAAGGTCGCTGTCGTCGGCTCCGGCCCGTCCGGCATCACCTGCGCCGGCGAGCTCGCCCGTAACGGTTTTGACGTTACCGTCTTCGAGGCATTCTTCACCGGCGGCGGCGTGCTGGTCTACGGCATCCCCGAGTTCCGTCTGCCCAAGGCAGTCGTCAAGCGCGAGATTGACGGCCTGGAGGACATGGGCGTCAAGTTTGAGTACAACTCCGTCGTGGGCAATATGGCCACGGCCGAGGAGCTGTTCGAGCAGGGCTTCGACGCCATCTACGTGGCGACCGGCGCAGGCCTGCCCAAGTTCCTCAACGTCCCCGGCGAGAACCTGCCCAACGTCTTCTTCGCTAACGAGTACCTCACCCGCGTGAACCTGATGAAGGCCAACAAGTTCCCCGAGTACGACACCCCCACCAAGCACGGCAAGAACGTCGTCGTCTTTGGTGGCGGCAACGTGGCTATGGACGCCGTCCGTACCGCCAAGCGCCTGGGCGCCGAGCACGCCATCATCGCCTACCGTCGTACCGAGGACGAGATGCCCTGCCGTCGCGCCGAGCTGCACCATGCTAAGGCCGAGGGCGTCGAGGTTCTGCCGCTCGTCTCCCCGCTCGAGTTTGTCGCTGGCGAGGACGGCTCCGTGTGCGCCGTCAAGGTCCAGAAGATGGAGCTCGGCGAGCCCGACGAGTCCGGCCGTCGTCGCCCGGTGCCCATCGAGGGCGCCATCGAGGAGATCCCCTGCGACGTCGCTATTTCGGCTATCGGCACCAACGCCAACCCCTTCGCTGCCAAGATCGGCGGCAAGATGGAGCTCAACAAGTGGGGCTACATCGTTGCCGACGAGGAGACCGGCCAGACCACCGATCCCCGCATCTGGGCCGGCGGCGACATCGTCACCGGTGCCGCTACGGTCATTCTGGCGATGGGCGCCGGCAAGAAGGCCGCCGCTTCCATCACCAAGAGCCTGCTGGGCGAGTAATCACCCACAGCGCTAGCCATCAAACGGCAAAGTCCCCGTCGAGCACACGCCCGGCGGGGACTTTTTCTATGCCAGACCCCAGATCACCACAAAGGAGACAGGCACCTTTGTGGTGGTTTTGGACTTGCCTGATCGTTTTGTCTCAATCTGTAACAGTTGGAGTCCGTTGAGCCCTGCAGTTGTTACAGATCGAGATATTGTGCCGGCCGCCCACGCCGCATCTCAATCTGTAACAGTTAGAGACCAAATATGCCGCCTGGTGTTACAGATCAAGACGTTGGGCTGACGGCCGAACGGTTCATCTAAATCTGTAACAGTTAGAGCCATTTTCGCTGGCTTGGTGTTACAGATCGAGACTATGCAAAAGCCGAGGATAGGCACTGCCGCCAAGGCCTTCCCCTCGGCCTAAAACAAAAACCACCACAAAGGTGCCTGTCCCCTTTGTGGTGGTTTTGGTCGGTTAGGCTTCGAGCTGGGCGACTTTATAGCGGTAGGCAGCGGCGATAACGTCTTTGCAGCCTTCGCGGCCCAGCTTGGCGCGATTGACGACGATATCCTTACCGCTCGTCATCTTCCACTTGCCGGCGCTGTAGCGCTTGTAGAACGCCTCACGCGCCTTCTGCTGCTGCTTGACCAGCTTGGCACCCTTCTTTTTGTTAAGGCCACGCTTCTTGCGCACGATCTCGACGCGGTCCTCAAAGGGCGCAGTCACCAGCACGGCGATGTGGTTGGGGTTGTTACGCAGCAGGTAGTCGGACAGGCGACCCTCGATAATGCAGCTCTCGGTCTCGCCCAGATCCAAAATCACCTGGCTCATCTTTTGGAACAACTTATCCGAGTACGAACGTGCATCGTAGCGGTCGGGCAGAAACGCCATGTTCTCCACGGCCAGACGTTCGTCATAGGCGGCCATCTTGTCGAGCGACTCACCCGCACGCAGCGACGCACGCACTAGCAGCTCGTTATCGTACAGAGGAATCCCCAACTCGTTGGCGAGGATGCGTCCAATCTCGTGGCCCTCGGCACCAAAGTCGCGCGCGATGGTAATGACCACGGGACTCTTCTTGTTCTCCAGATCGCTCATCGCGATTCCTTTCTAACAAATGAGAAATAGGCGATTCCTGATTCCCATTTTGTCACTTACGACCGTCCTGGTTTCCCAAGTGCGGCAGATTGCCCCGAAAGAGGAGCGCCGCGTACTAAATGTACGCAAGCGACGATTGAGGGGCAAGGTGCCGTGCTTGGGGAAGCAGGACTATGCGGCTACGATGCGGCGCTGATATGCTCGGACCAGCAGCGAGATACCAAAGTTGAGCACAAAGTACATCGCAAACACCAAGCCGTAGAGCATAAGCACCTGCGACAGATCGATCGCGTGGGCCATCACGACGTTTGCCGTGTACATGAGCTCGGCCACGTTAATGCCCGAAAGATACGAGCTGTCCTTAATGACGGTCGTGCACTGGCTAAACAACGCCGGAATGATCGTCTTAAACGTCTGCGGCAGAATGATGTAGCGCATGGTGGCAAAGAAGCCGAAGCCCTGGCTCTGCGCCGCCTCAAACTGGCCGCGCGGAATCGAGTTGAGGCCGCCGCGCACAATCTCGGCCATAACAGCGCTGGTAAACAGCGTAAAGGCGATGGTCGAAATCACAATGTCCAAACCCTGCACCGTAAAGTAGATGAACAGGATCCACAGCAGGTTCGGCGTGCAACGGAACAGCTCGATATAGGCGCTCACCAAAATACGGAATGGGCGGGGCGCATAGCTTTTAACGAGCGCCAGGACCGTGCCAAAGATGAGCGAGAAAAAGATCGACAGCGCCGAGATCTCTATGGTCTTAACAAAGCCGCCCCAAATGTAGAGCAGGTTGGTCGCGTTGAAGATTTCCATGCGCTAGGCCTCCTCTACGTTGTCGAGCCCCAGCTCGGCCAGGCTCACGCCGCGCGGACGCTCCTTGGAGCGGCGCTCGAGCCACTGCACCAGCATGGCGAGCGGAAAGCAGATGATGAAGTACATAAGGCAGCAGACGATGTATCCCTGCAGGTAACCGTACAGACTCACAAAGTTGTCGGAACGGTACATAAGGTCGCCGCCGGCCACAAGCGCCAGCACCGACGTGTTCTTGACCAGGTTGAGCGCCTGGTTACACAGCGGCGGCAAAATGATCTTGAACGTCTGGGGCAGCACAATGTACCAGTATGCCTGCGCACGGGTGAAGCCCTGGCTCTGGGCCGCCTCCATCTGACCGCGCGGAACGGCCTCGATACCGGTGCGGATGACCTCCGAAATGTAGGCCGCGTGATACAGGCCCACGCCCAAGAAGCCCAGCACGAACGGCGCGATGCGCACCGGCTGGTCGCCACCAGTTATGGCCTGCAAAAACTGCGGACCGGCCATGTACATAAAGAGCACCTGAACGGGCAACGGAGTGTTCTGGTAAAACTCCACGTACACACGGCTTATAGCGCGCAGCACGCGCGAACGGGTGGTAGAGAACACACCCAGCAGCGTGCCCAGCACCAGCGACAGCAGCAGACCGGCAACAACCACCTGTAGCGTCACGCCAAAGCCCTCCCAGAAGGGCCCCATGTTTTGAAATGTCGTCGACCAACGGTCGGCGTCAAATAATCCTTCGAGCATTTGATTCCTTCCTTGGACGATGCGCCTATACAAGACCCCAGGTCTTGACCTCTTGGTCGAGCCAGCCGTCGGCCAGACGGTCGCAAATCACCTGATCGACCACGGCCGAAAGGTCGCAGCCCTTCTTGGTCGCCACGCCGTAGCCCTGCTCGCCAAACTTGACCTCGGGCTGCAGCAGCTCAACGGTCTCGTTCATGTAACCGGCCAGCGTGGAGCGGTCCATGGCAAAGACGTCGATATTGCCGGCGTCGAGCGAGCTCTTGATGATGGGGTAGCCGCTAAAGGCCCTAAACTCGGGCTTGCAGCTAAAGCCGTTGTCCTTGATCATCTGCTCGATCAGGCCCTGCGTGGTGGCACCCTGGCTCACGCCGATGACCTTGCCGTCCAGGTCCTCAATCGAGGTAAAGCCCGAACGCTTCTTGACCATGAGTCCCACGTAGTCGGTGCGGTACGGCGTCGAGAAATCCCAGCTCTTCTTGCGCTCGTCGGTGATGGTGTAGGTCGCCGCGACCACGTCGAGTTGGCCGTTATCGATCAGCGGGCCGCGTGTCTTGGGCGTTACGTCGGTAAACTCGACAAGCTCCTGGGCACGGGCTTCCTTGTAGCTCACGCCAAAGACAGCGGCGGCGATCTGGTAGCACAAATCGACTTCCATGCCCTCAAAGCGGCCTTTGGCGGTGTCGTAATAGCCGTAGCCGGGAACATCTTTCTTGACACCGGCATTCAGATGGCCGCGCGACTTGATGGCCGCAAGCTTGGATCCCTTGTCGGAACCCTCGCCGCTGGTGGAGTTGCCGCAACCGGTGAGCGCGGTCCCCGTCAGCGCGAGCATGCCGGCGCCCGCCAGCTGCAAAAAGTGACGGCGCGATACAGCCGCCCTCGTCATATCCGTCATGTCCATCACCGCGCCTAGTGCAGAATCTTGGACAGGAACTCGCGGCAGCGCGGGTTCTCGGGGTTATCGAAGAAGTGCTCGGGCGTGCCCTCCTCCAGGATGCGGCCGTCCTCCATAAAGATGACGCGGTCGGCCACCTGGCGCGCAAAGCCCATCTCATGCGTCACGCAGATCATGGTGATGTCCTCCTGCGCAAGCTCAATCATAACGTCCAGAACCTCCTGGACCATCTCGGGGTCGAGCGCCGAGGTCGGCTCGTCAAACAAGATGATGGGCTGTTTGGTGCACAGGGCACGGGCGATGGCAATGCGCTGCTGCTGACCACCCGAGAGATTCTGCGGATACTCGCCGGCCTTATGCGCCATGCCGACGCGCTTGAGCGCGGCGATGGCAATCTCGGTCGCCTCCTCCTTGCTCTTCTTTTGCAGCTTGATGGGCGCAAGCGTCAGGTTGCCGAGCACCGTCATGTTGGGATACAGGTTGAACTGCTGAAACACCATGGAACTATACTTGCGAGCCATCTCCAGGTGGTTCTTTTTGGTGAGCGGCGTACCGTCGATGATGACCTCGCCCGACGTGGGCTCCTCAAGATAATCGACACAGCGGATGAGCGTCGACTTACCTGAACCGGAAGGCCCGATCATTACGAGCTTCTCGCCGCGCTTGACGGTGAGATTGATATCTTTGAGCACATGCAGGTCGCCAAAGTACTTGTTGAGATGCTTGATCTCGATCATGTCTGCCATGAATGTCCCTTCCCTGCGTTTACACGAATTGCATCATTGTACGGAAAGAAACGCGTTCCCGCAGCCCACACTGCATTCCCGTAAAGAACCCGCAACCTTTCACCCACTCATTGGCGCTCACTCATTGGGGACAGACTTAAATGAGTGCCCCCCGTGGGTACTCATTTAAGTCTGTCCCCAATGAGCACCGAAAATAATACAACCGCCCTTGTTGAGCATAAGTCAGCGAAAACCCGTACACGCGAGCAAGGTGACGTGAAATGAAAGGGCGCAGACCTTATGGTCGCGCCCTTGAAATTGAACGTCAGATTGCCGTGTGTACGGGTTTGCAGCGTCGAGCCGTTACGCGGTTTGGTAAAACCGCGTAACAAATTACGCAAGCTTTGCGCCGACGATCTTTGCCGCGGCCGGCTTGTCGAAGTTGCCGCCGGTGGCCTTGCCGAGTGCTCCCATGACCTGGCCCATCTGCTTCTTGGAAGTAGCGCCCAGCTCGGCGATGACCTGCTCGATCAGTGCCTCGAGCTCCTCGCCCGAAACCTGCGCGGGCAGCAGGCTCTCCAGAATCTTGACCTGCTCGGTCAGGTTGTCGGTACGCTCTTGGTCGGTACCGGCCTTGATGGACATCTCCAGCGTCTCGCTCGTCTGCTTAATCAGACGCTTGATCATGCTGTTGACGTCTTCCTCGGTCACGTCGCGGCGCTCGTTAACCTCGATATTCTTCACCTCGGCCTTGACCTGGCGAATGATGGACAGGCGAACCTTATCCTTGGCCTTCATGGCGGCGATCATTTCCTTCTGCAGCTCTTCGTTGGTCATCTGCAAATCCTCCTCAATAGTGCGGGCGGCACTCACACGAGCGCTGCCCCATGATTACTCAGTCGTCGACGAATTGTCGGTCGAACTCTTGGTGACGCCCTTCAGGCTGACGTTGTACGGCACGTCCTTGGGCATGGGGTTAACGGTGATGTCGGCGTCCTTCTTGTACTGCTCCAGCCACTCGCTGTACGCAGTGCTCTCTGCCTGCGTCTTCACCACGTTGGAGACATACTTCTTGATGTCCTTGGGCACCTGTTTAATGTCATCGACCTGGCTATCGACATGGAAGTAGTCGGTGCACTTGATGATGTGGTAACCATACGTCGACTCGACGACGTCGCTCACGTCGCCCTTGTTAAGGCCTTCGAGCGCCGCCTGATAGCTGTCGACGAAGGTGGTGAGCTTGTCCCAACCCACATCGCCCTTCTTCTCCTTGGAGCCGGTATCGTCGGAATACTGCTTCACGGCGTCTTCGAAGCTCAGCTCGCCGGAGCTAATCTTGTCCAGGCACTCCTGCGCCTTGGCCTTGGCGGCAGCCTTGTCCTCGTCGGATGCGTCGGAATCGACCTTGATCAGGATGTTCGACGAGCGGCGGGCATCGTTGTACTTCGACAGGTTCTCGTTGATGTAATCGACGATCTCGCTGTCCTTGGGCTTGTTGGTGGGCGCCACGGCTTCCTTGAGCTTTTGCTGCGCCAGGCTCTCCTTGAGCGAGCTCTTATAGGTGTCCTCGGTGTAGCCGTAAGTCTTAAGGGTCTTCTTAAAGGTCTTGGCGCCGCCCGCGCTCTTGCACGCGTCCTTCCAAGCCTTCTCGACTTCCTCATCCGACACCGTCACGCCGTTTTCCTTCTGCGCCTGCTGAAGCAGAATCTGCTGCGTGTAGGAATCGATGAGCTGCTTGCGGTACTTCTTGGGCGTAAGGTCGTTGTTGACCAGGTACTGCGCCCAATCCTTGTCCTTGGTATAACCATAGGACGTGCGCATGCTCATGATCTGCTTGGTCACGGTGTCCTCGGTGAGGTTGGTGCCGTTGATGGTGGCAGCCACGCCACCAGTGAGCTTATAGCCCGAGCTGGCGCTTTCGGTCTGCGACATCAGGCCGGAGCACGCCATGGCCGAGACGGAGAGCAGCATCGCCAGCACGCCGATGACCACCAGGACAATCTTGACGGTCTTGGACACGTACGTCTTGCGCTGCTTCTTGCGAGAGCTGGAGGCGGCGCGGGCCTGCTGCTCGGGCGTCGGCGCGACCTCGGGGTTCTTTTTCTTGTTTGCCATGTTTGGCCTTTCACATCACGAATCGAACAAACGCCATTGTGTCACAACGCAGCCCCCGAGACACACCTGGTGCATGGGAGACGGGTTAATCTGCACCATTTTGGTGCAAAGGGGACAGCTCTGGCAGCTGGCAGTTAGGGACGTTCCTTTTCTGCCGGCAGTTAGGGACAGTCCCCAAGTGCCGGCCCTAAAAGTGACGGCGGATGGCATCGACCATGCCTTGGCTTGTGGTCTGGCCGAGTACATCGGCTGCGGCGTCGGCATCCATAAAGATATTCATAAGCGATTGCAGGGCCTCGACCTGGCCGCCCGGCTCGGCGATGCCCAGATTGATGATGATCTGCGCCGGCACGGGGGAACCCATGCCCGCCATAGCATTAAACGTCACGGGCGCCGCGGGCTTCACCACCGCGATATAGGGCTTAGCCACAAACCCCGGATCGGTGTGCGGGATGGCGATGTTGGCCGCCGGCATGGCAAGACCCGTGGGATAGGCATCCTCGCGCGTGCGGACGGCATCGAGCCAACCGGGCGCAATGTAGCCGCGAGGCGCAAGCTCGTCCTCGAGCCGCGCAAACATTTCATCCGGCGTCGCGCACTCCCAATCAAAAAACACCAGCTCGGGCGAGAATAGCATCTCGGCGTTATCCGCCATACCGTCCTCCAAAGTTGCATGAGGTTCACAATGCCCCATATGATAACGAAACGAGGCAGGCAAGGTTAGTCGAGGATTCCAATCACATCGAGTGCGCGGGCAGGCGTCAGGCAAACTTCGGGCATCGCCTCCAGCATGCGCCGGTCACTCGTGACCACGTAGTCAACATCTGCCGTCTCGCCCGAAGCGATGATGAGGTTGTCTTCAAGATCCGGCATACGCTTGCCAAGCATGCGCGCCATCTCGCACTCTGCCAACGAAAGCGGAGAGGCAGCTGCCACCTGAATCATGTGCTCGATGCAGGCCCATGACGCCGAGGCAAACGACACGTTAATCCCATTCACATTCCGCCGGGCTAGTCGCCGAGGCAAAATATAGAACACGTCTTTTGCCGTCGTTGGCGCATACAGAAGGTCGATCTTTCCCGCCTCGGCCAGTTCAACCAATCTTTTCGCTTCGTCGAACGCCCCCTCTTGCAGGTAATAATCGAGCCAAACGTTCGTATCTACCAAGAGATGCTTTGCCTCAATCATCGGCAATTCGCCTCAATGTCAGCAATCATCGCTTCATACATATCATCTCGTACGGCATCCCAGTCTTCCGCAGATGATCCACCTGGCGCAAAATCCGAAGCGCTTAGCCCCAACGAGGAAAAAGCTAGGCCACACCCCTGCTCGGCCAGGCTCTCCGCACGGGGCGCCTCGCGCTTATCCGCCACCATAAATCCCGGCAGCGCTTGATGCTCGACAAGATAGGCCCAAAGCGCGCGAATGGCATCACTCGGCCCCAATCCATTGCGAGTCAGGACCGCATCACCACCAGCCTTGAGCATAGGATCGATTCGTGTGTTGAGCTGCACCATTGCCGTTCCCATAGCGGCTCCTTCCTACTTGCTAGCAGTATAGCAGACATAAAAGGCCACGCAAAAGGGCCCCGTCCACACGCGGACGAGGCCCTGTCAGATTGGTAGTCTCGAGAAAGTTGGTGTAGCGCCCGATCCGAAGCGAGTCGGCCTGGCGTCCAAGAACCTGGAATACGGTTGATGCCCTATGCCGCCGACCGGCACATGAAAGACAGCGGGCCAAAAGCCCCATGGCTTCTAGCCCGCAGAAACATCGATGTTTCCAAATGATCGCAGCTTGTGTTTCAAGCGCTTTTCTACGCTACCGGCGGATGCAAATCCCAATCGGGAAAGCAGTTTGCAAAGCCTGAGAGATTTTGAGTCAAAACATTGTTCTCAGCTTGCTTCAGTCGCTCGTCCTCTTCAAACAGACTATCGAGCTCGCTCAATGCATCGAAGTCCTGCATCGCAGCATCGTTATGGTCGAAATCAGTCACTTCATCAGTCATCTATTTCACTCCATTCATGGTTATCGAGTCAATCCTATCGGCTAGGCAACCTTATCGAGCTTAAGCAGGTCGCTGCGCTCGGCCGCCGCTTCCTTCGCGCTCTTCCACTGATTAAGCGCCAGATCGATCTCGGAACAGCCTTCCTGGATGCGTTTGGAGTATTTGGCCTCAATCTCTTCTGCCTCCGCAGCGCGCTGCTTGCTCGAGAGGCCCGTCTTTACTAGACAATAGCCAGCCCCCGCAAGAAGCAGAATGCCAATAACCTGGTTTACAAATGCAAAGAGAGCTACTCCCAAAACAGCGAGGACAACGGCCGCTATCTTGTGGCTCTTGTTGCCCTTCGCAACCTTGACATCAAGCTCAGCGAGCTCCTTTTTCTTCTCTTCACCGACATAGCGAACATAATCGCCGCGCAGCGCATTACCCTCATCGCCGGTAACCGCCTTGCTTGTCCATCCGTCGAAGTCAAGGGTGATCGCCTGCGGAAATTCGGGGATATCGCTCTTGCGATACCGGTTGAAACCACCGTTGATATAGGAGCCCAAAAACTGAATCGCGGTCTTCTTCTTATGCACATCCACAGACGCACTCTGGTCGCGCATCGAGCGTGTCATCTGGTCGATGATATTCATCGTCTGCTGACGCTTCTCATCACGGCGACGATTGACGATCTCTCGGGCGCGCTCCACGTCTCCGCCAAACGCCTTGACCGCAAGAAGATACTCCTCCTGGCGGCGCAAATTTCGCTCCTTGGAGTCATCGGAGTTAACGAGCTCCATCAGATGCCTGTCAACCTGCTCGGCAAGCGTCCTCTCGTCAACATCAGAAGCCTTGAGGGCGGCGAAGTCATTGGAGATACTCTCGATTGCCTCGACTTTTCCGAGATACTTATTGATGTAGTCAAACTCCTTGACCACCACCTTGAGCGCCGGATATCTCGAACTCATATCCTCCTCGTAGCCGATAAAATACTCCGCCCATGACTTAGACTGCTCGTTTTCGAACTCAGGGCTCTGATTTCTGATCTGCTCGATCCAGCCCGCCATATAGTCATCGCACAGGTGCTTTTCGTCGGTTCCGAAGATGCCGTTGATATAGGCATCAATGTAGACCATCGCATCGGCATCAATACGGGCGGCGTTTTGCGTCGAGAAGTAGCGTGCGAGCCATTCGTAGCACGTGGCCGTGCGGTTATTACGTCTGCAAATCAGAGCCATCGCAAGCGACGTGTGCTCGTTGTCACGTTTGACAGCCTCACGTATTGCGCGCTCCGCAAGATCTCGGTTGTTGTTGATCCATGCCGCAAGGGCAACCAGGACAGGCGCCAGCCAGTAGTCCGGGGTAGAAATCATTAACTCCTCGGAGACCGTCGAAATCGTCGCCTTGCGCACGAGCGCTGCATCGGTTGCCTGGAGAATACCGACCATGGTGTTTCGAACCACCGAGTAGTTGCCGAACTTCTTGTCCATCTCCTGCCGGACGCTCACGAGCTCCGTAGTCGCCTGCTCAAGTGCGGCGGTACGACGCTGTTCGAGCATCATCTCGAGAAAGTCCTTTCGGAGCTTTTTAAGGTCCTTCCGCACTTCCTCCATTTGGGATTCGACCTTATCGACCTTCGTGGTCATCTGGTCAACTTTTGTTCCAATAGCGGCGATCCTGCGCTCGATAAGGGCAGTATCTAATCCCGAATCACTCATCTGTACCACCTTTCAGTTTGAACTGTTTAGATCATCCAATAGCTTTAAGCGAGTAAGCACCCGCCATCCGCTTTATTGAGAGGCCATGCTTCGGTATTGCTCGGACACCTGCTGATAGGCCACGAGAAACTTCTGTTTGTATTGGCTTGCCTTCATCGAATTGACGATGCGCCCGACGGGCTCCACATAGTGTTCGAGAAAGTACGAGGTCCTTCTTCGTAACGCAAACGAACCAGTTTTATAGGGGGACCCGGGGTTCTCTCTAATGCCCTTGAGTAGTGCGAGACACGTCTTGGGTATGTTGCAGTTGGCGGCGATATCTTGATAGAAGCTCTCCCGCTCTGCGGTCATAAAGTCTTCCGAAGCATACCGCGCTATGCAGAACGGGCACACAGCATCGATAAAGCTCTCAAGCCGAGACCGATCCTCCATGCTCTGCATATTGGCGACCACGAGCGATACCATCTGAACCTCAAAGTCACGCATGTTGTAGAGCGTCGACTCAAACAAGTCGATCAAGTCACGCACTTCGTCATATTCGAGAGGGATATCTTCGGCCCTTTTAAAGAAAACCGTCATCGAACCCGAAAGACCTTCGCAAAACTCATCGCAGTACGCAACCATAAACTGTGCTGCCGCGTTGTCTTGCATCATATTGAGCACGTCCGCGGCAAATTTGCGGGCCTCCGGAAAGTTACCACCCTTAAAAAACTTGATGGCATTGTCCTTGGCAAACGCGATTTTGCCCGTGGCCCCCAGACGCGCCCGCGAATAGTACATCTCGCGACCGCACTGGTTGCAATGAACCTTTCGAGTTGCGGGGTCAAACTCGACATCGGTGCTGCCGCAGCCCTCACAAGTTATACCGTTGATTTCCAATAGCTTCCCCCACTTCAACCATCAAAGTGCCCTGGCAAAAAGCAGCGCGAGCCCTTATTTGACAGCGGTCAGCGCCGCATTGCGCTTTTTCCAGATATTGCGCGCATCATGGACAAGGCCAACCGTAACATCTGCCGGCTCATCGGCACTCATGGAATTCGAGACCACCTCAAGCGCGGCGGAGAACTGTCGCTCGATCTCTTGAACATGGGGTTGCGACATGTTGGAGCTGAAGGAGATGTCATCCTTAAGCGCTTTGAGTTCGGCTTTGACCTGAGCGTCCTGCGCCACGGCGAGGAGCTGTCCCACATACGATCCGAACTGCGCCGTTTGAACCGTCTTTGCGGCCACGGCAGCAACCTTTTGGTCAACCTGGCGGCCATTGAAGCCTAGACCCATCTGCACAAGGACAAGCACAGCAAGAAGGACAACGTTTACGACGACTGGAATCGTGCTGCCGCCCCACCCATATGCCGCAAACACAAAGTACGTGTTGGCCAGAAGGGCAACGACAAAGTAGGCACAGCTGGATGCGACCGGCAAATAATGGATTTCGGTCGTGCTTTTGACCGTGGACTGCTTATCGGACATGGCAGCCGAAATCGAAGCCGCCGCAAAAGCCAAAACCCCAAAGCCAAGCGACATAGCAAAGACGATAGGGTTCATCAGCGCGTTTTTGCAGACAAACATGATTACAAGCCATGCCACCAAGACGATTGCCTCGCCCAAAATGACACGTTTAACAGAACCGTTCATCTTTGTTTCTCCTTATTGGATCTTAGTTCCACAATCGGGGCAGAATTTGGTCCCTTCGGGCAACTCGGCTCCGCAGCTCGGGCACCTTGGCGAGATCAACCGGTTCCCGCATTCCAGGCAGAACTTGGCACCGACCGGGTTAAGATGCCCACACGCCAAACACGCAACACCCTGCTCGAGCTTTTGTCCGCATTCCAGGCAGAACTTAGCACCCATCGGATTAACGTTTCCGCAACTGGGACACACGGGACCGTTTTGCATACCTGCGGACGCGGAAGCCGTTCCAACCATGGGAGCAACAGCGCCCATGGCCTGGTTGGCCAAGTTGGAGAAGCCAGCTCCAAATGCACCGCCCATGCCAACGCCCATGCCGAGTCCCATGCCGGCTCCCATGAGGCCCGATGCGGCACTCCCCTCATTGCCCGCAGCACTCTCCATTACGTCCATGCCGCGCTCCTGCTGATAGTTGTAGCCTTCGCGCGCACGCTTCCTGGCAAGTGCCTCGGACTCGATGTCCATCTGGGCAGCGTTACCCTGCGCCTCGAGAATGCTCCGCTTACGCTGGATCTTCATCTCGTTGATGGCAGCAAGATCCTCTTCGAAGGGCTTGATGCTGTTGAACGAGAAGTTATCGAGCGTGAGACCAAACTCATCGAAATAGTTAACGAGCTTGCCCTGCATCTGAGACGAGAAGTCGCTCAGATGCGTCGCAATTTTAAGAACGGAAACCTCCTGGTCAACAATCGCCTTGGCAAGCAGGTCAGGAACATACTCAAGGATTTTTGCCCGCATAAAGGAAGTAAGTTCTTCTCGCGTATAGCGATCTCGCGTGCCCACGACCTTAACGAGGAACTTCCTCACCTGAATGGGAACCAGGCTCGAGTCATTCTGCTCGATATGCGCGCCAAACAAACCGAAGGCGCGAACATGAACGTTGACGTCTTCCTCAGGGTCTTGGACAATGATGGGCTCGGTCGTGCCCCAGCGCAGCTCGTTCATGTAGTTAGTATTGATAAAGTACACAACGGAATGAAACGCCGAGCTACCGCCGGTAAGCGAATGGGCGGCATTGCGGAACGGGGCGAATCGGCTGTCTCCCGTGTCGAGCTTGATCTTGCACGGACCGACAAACACGCTTACCTGAGAATCGCCGGCACCCGTAGCGTCAGTAGAACTGCCCGCCCCCATATTGTTGGTAAAAACGGCAATCTGCGATTGCGCAACCTGAAGATAGGACCCGTTGGGAAAATCCTCGTAGGGATAGCGGAATGAGACAAGCGAGGCATCTTCGTCGTTGCCAGGCTCCCATTTGATATTGTCGACAGAAAAGGCACCGAGAATTCCGCTGTGCTTTTCTTCCTTTTCGTTATCGCTATGGAACAGTGACATGCTGATTCCTTTCGTTAATCCCAAACCACGCGTTCCGCGTGTCTAATAAATTGTGAACTGCCGAGTCGACAGGCGCATCGAAAGCCTGTGCGCCTCAATCTGTCCCCAACTTAGCTTGGCTAATTATAGCCCTCAAGTCATCTCATTTAGCCACCCCCGATGAGCGGCAATAATGTCGCACCTTTGGTCAACTGACGAAGAACCGGGAGGGTTCGAACCCCAGATGCCCTTTTGGGGCATATCCGCTGAGCGGGCGAGCGCGTTCGGCGTCGCGGTCAGCTCTTCGTAACGTCCGTTTTAGCCGCAACTAAACTCGTCGGATGGAACAAGGGGAAAGGTATAAGAGCTGCGCGCGCTGTAATGCCAAAACGGCTCGGCTAAAGCTACCAGCTCTCGTGATAGGCCATAATCGACCGACATGGGTACCCTTCGGAGCCGCATTCCGCAGACGCTACGACCTTTCCGTCTTTATAAAACTCGACGTACCAAACGTACGTTGCCGCCCCCTCCCAATAGTTTGGCTTATCAGCGACCTTGAACGTAATAGAGGCGTCATCTGGCACAATCAACTCGCGCTTGGCGTTTGCAATGAACGCATCCATGTCGGCGATCACGCCATCGCCGCGCGCAGCGGCCTCCCCATCGTCGCTGCTATCGGATGCCGCTTCAGATGGTGCTTGAGATGCGCCAGATCGATCGTCCGCAGTGCCAGAGCCGTCCTTCAAAGAGCCCTCCGAAGGCTCCACCCCTTTGAATGCCTTCCACATATCGCTGCTTGCGGACGGCATTTCAATGTCGGCCTCCGGATACTTCCCGGCGAGCTCGTCAAGAATTCTGCACGCTTCCTCACGCCCCTGGACCATCGCCTCCTGCGGTTTGCCACCATCCTCAACGGTCCTCACCAAGTAGGCGCCATTCTGCCTATCGAATTCCTTATTTTGAATTTGCACCGCGTCTACGACCTCAGGACCCTTTGCAGTAAGCGAAATATAGAAATCTGCCTGGTTACAATCCTGACTACAAGTAAATTTAACGATGCCGTCCTTACAGACAGTAATGACTTGGCTCTCACCCTGAGCAATAAAACCGTCGTACTGATTCGTCATATTGCTGGAGCCTTCTACCATCTCTGACGAAGGCATAACCGAAACGGCCTCTCCATCAACAAAGCAGTAGGCACCCACAATCGCCGAAATATCGTTCTGCGCATCGACAAACCCAACAAACAGCTCGTCAATTCCGTCGCCATTCAAATCATCGAAAGCATAGTAGTAGCTTAAAAAGCCGGGGGCAGTCTGGTTGTTATAAACGAATATCTGCCCCAGTCCAGAATCACCACCGCGTCCCTGGGCCCAGTCGTCGTAGCTGGCAGCACCAGCCCCCTTCTGCTCGCAATAGCTCGCAAAGTCCTCGTAACGCGCAACCACGCCCTCGTAAGCCCTGCGTGCTTTCTTGTTTGTTGCCGCGACCTTCTTTTTAGACGACTTCTCCTCAACTGCAGCCGGCTGCTCCTGCTGCTGCGCTTGAGGCAGCACAAAGGCTTCGTAAGCTTTGACCAGGGCGTAAGCGACACCAGCGGTAAAGATGATTGCTGCAAGAATGGTGACAAACGTAGGCACAGCAAAACGGCCGATCTGCCGACGCTGCATCATAAAGGCCGCAAAGGACATATGATCAGAGGGCGCCGGAGAAGGGCCCTCCGCGCGAGATACAGCAGGATCGCTTGTCGCTTTTCTATCAGCAGACGCCTTTGGTGTACCTGAAGGAAGCGGCTGCTGAGCATTCGCCGGCGCATCATCCACATCCAACGGTTTTCCGCATGCAGAACAGAATCGCGCCCCGTCTTTGATCTTTGCCCCGCAGCTTGCACAGTACATAAATCCCCCTAGAACTTCAGCATATCGAAACGATAGCCCACAGCCTGCAAACAGAAAAGGCCCAGGAGCAATTTGCTCGACTGTAAACCTTTTCTTTCACCTTTCAAATTCGCCTGACCCCACGCGGAAGGCATGCGACGGGCTACTTGCTAGGCGCGAGCCATGTGCAGCTTGATTGCCTTGAAGATGATGTTGGCAACCGAGGCAATAGGCCAGAGCGCCACGATCGTCATCGGAACCGATTCGGGAATAACAGGAACCGCCCCGTGAATCACGCTGCCCAACCAGTAAAAAAGCATCAGAACCACGACAGGAAGGCCCACGAGAACCACAAGCTCGATTAGCATAATCGTGATACCGATAATGCCGCTACCATAGACAAAGGGAAGCCTTACACCGCTGCGGTACAGCGAGATAATCACCTTCCAGGGACCAATCAGAAGCAGCGCCAGCGGAATCATATTGTTAAGTCCCAGCGAGCCACCTCCCAGCACGTAATTGAAAAAGAGCACATAGAGCAATGAAATCACCGCTGCTCGCCCAAGCGACCCGATGGACTCGTGAAGCGAATCCTGCAGGCAAGCAGCGGCCTCTGCATCCTCCGCCGCTTGAAACTGAGCCTCGACAGACTGGCTCTCAATCGGCTGGGCCTCGACGTAAATCGCATCCCCCACCGCGCTGGCCGCAGCCGCGACCGTAGGCGTTCCGCACACGCCGCAGAACTTGGCGCCGTCGTTAATCTCTGCTCCACACTGTTTGCAATGCATAATCGGGTCCTTTCTCGTTACCCCTTTTCTTGACGATCACAAGATACGATTTGTCGTTTATCCGATATAGAGATTTTGACCGGGTAATTTTCCTAAACGTGCTACGCTATTAAACCTGCAGCTATAGACAGGGGTAACAATGTTTGAGTTCTCCCAAACACGCACCGTTGAAGGTTCGATTCCGTTTAAGAAAGTCAACCTCATAGAGAACGAACCCAATAGGCCCGTTGGCGAGGCCCAGCTTGTCTTTGAACTCTACATGCCCACCGAGCTGGCCGGCAACAAGAGCAACGAAGGGCCCGCACACAGCGAGCGCCATGCCGATCTGATCAGGCTGGCATCATGCATCGAACCCACCGCCGTTAAAGAGCAGCCCTTCCGCGCAAGCCTCTTTAACGTACTTGATTACGCCGAACAGACCGGGCCGCTTTTTGGCAAGCACGCAATAGAATCCGTACGCGATTGGGCCAATGCCGCGATGGCAGCACTTATTGCCATGCGCATCCAGGAATACCTCAACGGGAGCTGCACCATCGCAAAGGTCTCCGCATTGGAAAGAATCGAGAAATCAGTGGTGACCTGCGCGGCAAACGGGTCATCCTTCAAGATCTACACCACTATCCTGAGGGCGGGCGGTGATTATACCGACTCATTCAAAAGCCTGCCCATCGTGCGCAAAATCGAATCCGATGCGGGATATTTCTACGCCTTTATGTTTATGATCGACGAGGAAGAATCCCTCGTTGCACTCAACGTGCTCTCTTTTGAACACGAGCTCACCGCCAATGACTTCAGTGTTTTGCAGGCGATGTTCTACATGGACGAAGACTCCAGCTCGGAGATTTCAGCGCGGCTCAAGGTCAGCAATAGCGAGGAGAGCTTCTATGTAATCGACCCTCAAGCAGATATCCAGGAGCGCCGCGAAGAACTTGAAAACGATGACCGCGATGCACTCACCGCTTTGGTGCAGGCGCTCGTGATCTCGCATCTCTCGGGCGCGCACGTGGATGTGTTCCAGGGTAACGAGTCCACAGGGTTCCTCTCCTTTGACAGCTATCTCTCGTGGCTCTGGTTTGATTTTTCACGCAAGCTGAGCACCGTCAAAATTGGCTATTGCGAGCAGTGCGGACGCGCCTATTCACTTGCCGGGCATCGTGGCGTCAAACGGCACTACTGCAGCGATCGATGCAAGACCGATGCCAAAAATGAGCGCACGCGCAAGGAGACGGCAAAGATACGCGAGTTGTTTGGAGCGGGCACCAGCGTACGCGACATCGCCAACGAGATAGAACGTCCCGCGGCCTACGTGCGCTCGCAGCTCAATAAATGGACCAAGCTCAAGCACGATCTGGATGAAGACATTGAGTCAAACGGCTTTGACAGCTCCAAGCTACTCAAACGCTGCACCGCCGAGAAGCTCGACCTCAACAACCTCCTCAACGCCAAGCGCAAAAAGCAAGTTCAGGACTATGCCAGACTCAAGCGCCACGTTAAGTAGAAACGCTGTCATTTCTGTTCCATCCGATTGACGGGTGGAAAGTTGCTCATATACGTGTTAGTAATATATATGTTAGTAATACGTATATGAGCGAGGCACATCATGTTTGTTGGACGTCGGGAAGAGCTTGAATCCCTGGAAACCGCCTATCAAAAGGGTTCCTTTCAGTTTGCTGTAGTCTATGGAAGGCGTCGCGTAGGTAAAACCAGCCTGCTTCACGCCTTTACACAGGGCAAACCCCATGTGATCTTCTTTACTGGGCAGCAAACCGTTGCAAGCGAAAATCTCGCGCTGCTCAGCCGCGAGATACTTGGCGATAGCGCCGCAGGAGCAGCGTTCCCCTCTATCCAGGTTGCACTCGAATCCGTCTTCGAACACGCCAAGACAGAGCGAATCGTTCTGATTATTGACGAGTATCCCTACCTCGCCGAGAGCGATCCGGGCATCTCTTCGTGCCTGCAAACGCTTATCGATCGACATAAAGACACGAGCAAGCTGTTCCTCGTACTCTGCGGGTCGTCCATGAGCTTTATGGAACACCAGGTACTAGGACACCAAAGCCCTCTTTATGGACGCCGCACCATGCAGCTGCGCATTGACCCCTTCACCATCTTCGACGCGGCGCTCATGCTTCCCGATGCACCCATCGAAAGGGTCATCGAGCTGTATTCCGTTGTTGGCGGGATGCCGCTCTATCTATCACAGCTCGATGGCACGCGTTCCACTCAATGGAACCTTGAGCATGCGCTGTTGCGTCAAGATGCGTTTTTGTATGCCGAACCCCAGAACTATCTGCTGCAAGAGGTCCGCAGCCCGGCTATCTACAATGCCGTCATAACCGCCATTGCCAACGGCTATGTACGCTCCAAAGAGATTGCCGATGTTACCCACCTCGCAACGCCACAGGTCGCGCGACTGCTCGACGCATTGATCGAGCTGCGAATCGTTGAGCGCGTCACGCCTGTTGTAAAGGCAACAAAACGCCAGGTAGTCTATCGGATCTGCGATAACCTGTTTAGGTTTTGGTATCGTTTTGTTCCACTGTACGCAGGAACAATTGAGGAGGGGCTCGGAGCCGCTGTGGCCGCGCGTATCGCCAAGCATGATTTGTCCACCTTTGTGGGTCCTGCATTTGAAGAAGTGTGCCGCCAGTGGTTGATGCGGCAGGTTGTTGAGAGCGAGCTGGATGTGCTGCCCAAGGCAATCGGCTCTTGGTGGGGCACGAACCCAAACACGCGCCGGCAAGAAGAGATTGACGTTGTGCTTGAGGACGCCGATGGGGAGCTCATCGTTGGCGAGTGCAAATGGAGAAACGAGCCCGTAGATACCGACGTTCTTGAAACACTCGAGCGACGCAGCGCGCTGCTGGGCCAGCCGATCAAACAGTGCTACTTGTTTAGCAAGAGTGGATTTACCAAAGCGTGTCAAAATAGAGCGGCTCAAGCAAGCAACGCGAGGCTTGTTGGACTCGAGCAACTACTATAAGAAAGGGGCTTGGAAACAGTTTTCCAAGCCCCTTTCAGTTTTTATTCGATTCCCACCTTTTTGAGCGTATCTTTGGTGACTTCCGCAACTTGTTTGGGATCGACGTGGGATTCCCCCGAAATAGAGCCGTAATCTGAGGTTGAGAAATCAAGGAAGTAGTATGTCCGGTAATTGTGCCCATAGCCAAATTGCTGATATAGAGCATTATAGTCCGTCCCGGAAATTTCCTTGCCCTCCAACGCATAATAGCCTTCGTAGCCATTGCCCTCGCTCGGCGCAACTCCCCAAGACTCGTAGTTGCTTACAAGCGAAAAAACATCGCCTTTCTTGCCGTATACCGAAGTATTGTCCCCAGCCAAAGCCTGCCTGCCAGCAAGCAATGCCGTAATCGCATTGCTTATCTCATATGTTCTTTGGCTTACGAGGATGCTGCCGTCATCCGCTTTAATCAGCGGAAGAAACATCGTTCCTCCGTTGCTGTTATCAAGCCAATTTTGACTGTAAAGCCTCTTGACGCCACCATCAGCTGCCGACCAAACCTCTACGGTGTAGGACTTCTGAAGTCCCTCTATATCTCCATTCCAAGCGCTCTTTAATTCGTCATCGCTCATACCGTTCACAACGGTCAAGAGCTCAGGCTGGCCATCCTGATCAAAATCAACGAGGTCGGCAAGACAAAGCCCCCGCATCGCATAGACAGAATCAGTCGCCTCAACAATTCGTGGCTCTCCATAGCACGCGAGATATTCCTGGCACTTTTGCTTGTAAGCGGCATACGCAGCGGTATTGTCCGCAGCGGCGCCTCCATCCTTCTTGTCGCCTTCGCCTGTCTTTGTATCGGCCTCGTTGGCCTTAGGCACCTCGAGGGAAACCTCTTTTACGGCATCAGTGGATTTAGAGTTATCGACGACTTTGACGGGAATGCCCCACTCGACTTTTGACTTGGAGTCCCTAACGGTGAGGGTATATTTTCCCGGTTTGATATCGGGAAACTGGCTTACCGTGAAGCCCTCGTCACCCTTAACCTCAGCATTGGTGCTGTAGCCGTTGTCGCCGTTCAGGGTCACCGAGTACTTCTTGATCTTCTCGCCCTTTGCGTCGGTCGGGGTAATCTTGGATTCTTGGGCCACCACGATGGCCTTGTCCTGGCCGTAATGGGCAACGTCGCCGGACTTGCTAAAGAACAGCAGATAGCTAAAGATGGCAATGACTGCCAGACCAACGACGATACCAACGATATAGAGCGCCTTGGGCTCCTTTTTCTGTGCGGATACATTCGCCGCAGGCGCAGGGGCTGGCGCCGCGACGGGCTTGGCGACCGGATTGCTCGGCTTTGGCCGGTCGGCGCGCACGGCTTGAATCGAAGGCGTTGCATCGGACGACACGTCGTCCTTGGGCCGGTCGTCTTCTTCGTCCGCTACGGGCTCGCTCTCCACGGGCGACTTTTCCTCCCCCGCCTCGGCACCGGCGGAAGGCTCCTTCTCCGTTTCGTCACTAGCGAAAATCTCTTCCGCAGCCTCATTGATAACGGAAGGCTCTTCTGCCACTTCGTTGCCGGCAGAGTTCAGCACCGCCTTTGCATCTTCGAGTGCATGGCCACACTCGGTGCAGTATCGCAAATCGCCATCAAGCTCAAATCCACAGTTGGGACAGAACATGTTAGTCCTCCTTATCGACTTTCACCGTTGTACCGTCCTTGACCTCATCAGGGGTTACTTCGGACCCCACTTGAGACTCATCATCCCAGGACGCAACCAAAATCTCGCAATTGCCGTCCGCAAAAGTACCGAGCTCATAGTCTTCGGTGTGATACACCAGTCCCTTGGATGTCACACACAAGCACGTTGAGCCCTTGATTGAATAGTCCGAAGAATTACTCCGCATGAGCATCGAATTGTAATCAGACGGATGTTCTCTGCCCATTTCCGTAAGATACGGCCAAACTGCCGAACTCATGGAACTGGCAAGATCCTCGGTATCAATGCCAAACATGTCCTGAGGACTAACAGCATCACCCGTATGCAAATCAAAAATAACACCAGTCACAACCGTGCCGCCATGCGGACCCCATCCCGTCGAATAGCGCTCGTCACGGATACAGAAAAAGTTCTCATCCATGTACGTTACCGTCACGTTTCTCGATATGCAGGGAAATTCGCCGTCGGGGTACAACTCAGCATCTGATTGCTCATTATCTGATGCTCGATTTGTTCGCTCCGCGTCAATTTGAAGGGGCTCGAGAATCGCCTTGTTAATTTTGTCTGCAACGTCGTCTTTGGTGGAGCTCTTAAGTTGCGGATAGGACCATTCCATGTCCCTCCGCTCGCCCTGTTCGAGCATAGGGTCGACCGGAGCAGACACCGTCAATGACTTTGCCTCCAACGTATAGACAACTTCTTCGACCGCTCTCTCGTCCTTCTTGGGCCTTTCGGTCGCTTGCTCCTGTTGCACGGATTGCTGCTGGAGATTGGGCTCAATGACGTTCTTGTAGAGCATGAAAGCAGCGTAAGCGATGCCTGCCGCGGCGATAAATGCGGCGATCATGATAGCAAACTGCGGCACTAGGCGGTTACCGACCTGACAGCGTTGCATTAAGAAGTTGTACATCTGGGAGTGACCGCTATTCGCGGTCTTCGAGACCGGCTCGGGGCTCGGTTCTGCTGTGGACTCGGCATTCGCGGATCCTATCGCAGAGTCCGTTTCGGTATCTGTGGGTTCCATTATGACTTCAGCGGACGATGATTCTCGCTCCGACGGCTCGGCCTTGGGCCCCTCCTCGGCCGCAGTCTTGCCCGAGAGCCCGCCCAAGGGCAGACCGCATTCGGTACAGAACCGCGCATCATCACCAATCTTGCTGCCACATTTGGGGCAAAACATGAACCTTCTTCTCCTATTCCTTTTACTCTCGCTGAGTCGTGAGTTACCCACGTGCCGTTTGTTTCGTAGTTTAACTATTTCTTAAACAAATCGATGGGTCACTTGAACAGACGCATACCCGCTCAAGCGACTCTATACCGGCTAGTTATCCTTGCTCATGACATGGGTGTCAGTGTAAGAAAATCGTTGAACAGGGTTGCTACCTCGAAGTTCGAACCGATACTGAACTTGAAGCCATTTTTATTTACCGAGATGGAGAAATCGCCGCTGATATCCATATCATGCTCGCAGCCAACCACCCCCCCCTCCATTTTTCGGTCCCACCTGTCACGTTATCAGGAGCCCGAAATCGAAGAGACGGTAAAAGCCGCTTGGGGCACATGTGGTTCCATATGCCCCAAGCGGCTATTTCGATTGCTTATGTCACAAAGAAACCTAGGTGACCTGTTTACACGCGCTAGCGCGCCGGGTCGATAGCAACCTTGCCGCTCTCCAGCACGTGGACGCGGCCATCGGCGAGCATTTGCACGACCTCGGGATACAGCACATGCTCGATCGCGTGGATGTGCTCCTCAAGCGTGTCGACGTCCCAGCCCTCCTCAACAGCCAGCGCACGCTGGGCAATGATGGGGCCGTTGTCGTAGATCTCGTTGGCAAAGTGCACGGTCACGCCGGTCACCTTGACGCCGCGAGCAAACGCATCGTCAATCGCATGGGCACCGGTAAAGCTCGGCAGCAGCGCCGGATGCAGGTTGACCACGCGATTGGGGAACGCCGCCAGCAGCGGCGTGTGCACCATGCGCATATAGCCGGCCATGACCACATATTCGCAGCCGCGCTCGAGCAGCTCATGCGCGATGATCTCGTCAGCCGAGATGGGGTCGGCATAGATATCCTTGGACAGCGTGAGCGTCTGGATGCCCGCACGCTCGGCGCGCTGCAAGCCCTTGGCCGAAGGACGGCTCGACACTACAAGCTCAATCGAAGCATTGAGCTTGCCGGCGGCGATAAGGTCGATCAGCGCCTGCAGGTTGGTACCCGAACCGCTGATAAGCACGCCAATCTTGAGCGGCTCGGCCGTATCGGTGCCGGTCGGACGGGTGTAGGGCACAAAGCCCAGGCCCTCGACAGCAGCCATCTGCTCGCTAGCGCTCATCGGAGTACACGACCTTACCGGAACCCTCAACGCACTCGCCCACGCGGAACGGCTTCTCGCCCAGCGCGACCAGGGCCTCGGTCACGGCAGCCTCGTCCTCGGGGGCAACGATCAGGCACAGGCCGACGCCCATGTTGAAGGTCTTGCATGCCTCGTTGGGCGCGAGCTCGGCCTGACGCGACACGTAGGTGATGACGGGCGGAACATCCCAGCCCATCTCGGCGCCGCTGCGGGTGACCACGGCATCGACATCGTCGGCGAGCGCGCGGTTGAGGTTCTCGGTAATGCCGCCGCCGGTGATGTGGGCGATGGCGTGCACGTTGGCGCCGCCGCGCAGCAGCTCCAGAATCGGCTTGACGTAAATGCGCGTAGGGGCCAGCAGAGCATCGGCCAGCGAAGCACCGTCGAGCTCCTCGAGCGGACGGCTCAGTTCCTCGGCCTTAGCGGCGGCCTCGGGCGTGCCCGGCTTGATGCCGTCGACGCCGATGACCTTGCGCACAAGCGAGTAGCCGTTGGAGTGCACGCCGGTGGAAGGCAGACCCAGGATCACATCGCCGGGGCGAACGTTCGCGGGGTCAAGCATCTTGGGACGGTCGACGACGCCCACGGTAAAGCCGGCGAGGTCGTAGTCGGCGGGAGCCATGACGCCGGGGTGCTCGGCCATCTCGCCGCCCACGAGCGCGCAGCCCGCGAGCTTGCAGCCGTCGGCCACACCCTTAATGATCTTTGCCATGTGCTCGGCCTCAATGTGACCGATGGCAACGTAATCCAGGAAGAACAGCGGCTCGGCGCCCGAAGCCAAAATGTCATTGACGCACATGGCGACCAAGTCCTGGCCCACCGTCTCGTGACGGTCCATGATCTGGGCGAGCACGAGCTTGGTGCCCACGCCGTCGGTGCCGCTAATCAGGATCGGGTCTTCCATATCCTTAAGCGCGGCGGCCGAGAACAGGCCACCAAAGCCACCGATGCCGCCGATGACCTCGGGGCGGTTGGTGTCCTTGACCATCTGCTTAATAGCGTCGACGGCGCGGCCGCCCTCGGCGGTATCGACGCCGGCGTCCTCGTACGTCACATGCTTGCTGTCGCTCATCTGAGCCTTCCTCTCCCACTACCGTCTGACGAGCAGGCGCCAAACGGTGCTCATAGTTGCGTCATTTCGGCGCGCGCCATAACAGCACGCGCCGTCATATCAACAAAACAGCAGGTAAAACCTACCAAAATAAACCTGTCCCTACATGGCAGGTTTTAGGCCTCACCGTGCTCCTCTTCCCAGCTGCGGTCGTCATATTTCTCGACCACGGCGTCGTCGTCAAAGTGTAGCGGCTTGTCCAGGTTGCGGGGCTTAAAGCCCTCCATGAATTTGTCGCGGCCAAAGCTCTCGGGAATCGCCACGGGATAGCGGCCGGTAAAGCACGCGTCGCAGTAGCCGCCCTTGGGCATGACCTTCAGCAGGCCCTCGACCGAAAGGAAGGCCAGCGAATCGGCGCCAATGTACTCGCAGATCTCATCGACCGTCTTGTTGGCGCTGATAAGCTGCGACTGCACGTCGGTATCGATACCGTAGAAGCACGGCCAGATGACCTCGGGCGAGTTGATGCGAATATGAATCTCCTTGGCACCGGCGTTGCGCAGCATCTTGACGAGCTGCACCATGGTGGTGCCGCGCACAATGGAGTCGTCGATGACGACCAGGCGCTTGCCCTCGATGTTGTCGCGCAGCGGGTTGAGTTTCATACGCACGCCCATGGCGCGCAACTCCTGCGTAGGCTCGATAAACGTGCGGCCCACGTAGCGGTTCTTGATAAGGCCCTCGCCAAAGGGAATACCGCTCTCGTGCGAATAGCCCTCCGCGGGCGGCAGGCCGGAGTCGGGCACGCCGATGACCAGGTCGGCCTCGACGGGCTCCTCATGTGCCAGCTGACGACCCATGTCATAACGGCAAGCGTAGACGCTCTTGCCGTTCATGATGGAATCGGGGCGAGCGAAGTAGACCTGCTCAAAGATGCAGTTAGCAGGCTCCTCGGCGGCAGGCACACCCTGCTCGGACACAAGGCCCTCGGCGCTGATGCGCAAAATCTCGCCGGGACGGACGTCGCGGACGTACTCGGCACCCACAATGTCGAGCGCACAAGTCTCGGAGGCGACGACCCAGCCGCCGGCGCGGGTGACATGGGTGGCAACGTCAACCGTCGCGGCGCCGTCCTGCGACGGCAGCTGCGAAACGGATGCGGCATCGGCCTGGTCCAGGCCCTCGTCCACCAGCTTGCCCAACACCAGTGGGCGAATGCCATGCGGATCGCGGAAGGCGTAGAGCGCCTGCTCGTTGATGAGCGTCATGGCGTAGCCGCCGCGCACGAGCTCCATGGTCTTGCGAATGCCCTCGCGCAGGTGGCCCGTACGCTGGGTAAAGTAGCCGATGAGCTTGGTCGCGACCTCGGAATCCGAATTGGAGAGGAACGGCACGCCCAGCTCAATCAGCTGGCGACGCAGCTCGTCGGTGTTGACGAGGGTACCGTTGTGCGCGAGCGCGATAATGACGCTATTGATAGTAGAGAGGTGCGGCTGAGAGGCTTCCCAGCTCTTGGCGCCGGCGGTGCCGTAGCGCACATGACCCACGGCCAGCTGACCGGAGAGCGTCGACAAGTCGGCATTGGAGAACACGCGGTCGAGCAGGCCCAGATCCTTGCGGACCATAACCGTACCGCCGTCACCCACGGCGATTCCCGCCGATTCTTGGCCACGGTGCTGCAGTGCACGCAGGCCAAAGTACGTCAGTCGAGCCACGTCGCGATCGGGCGCCCAGACACCAAAAACGCCGCATTCCTCATGCAGCTGGTCGGAGTCCGGATCATACGTCGACATGGCGTTCACCTGTCCCGCGGCACGCTCGGCCGCGCGGATGGTTTCTTGAGACATGGCATCCCCTCAGAGCCTCGTATTTTGGCGTTACCCGCCTTATTATACGCACGGCACGACGCGCTCCCCAGCGCATGAGCAGCGCTTTTTAAAAGCCCACCGAGCTAATAATCCGTTTTGTGGCCAAACATTTTATCGGTCTGTCCAGTGCAAGCGCCCGCGCCCCCAGATGGCCGCCGCGTCCACCGTTGGGGATTACAAAGTTGCAATTGGGACGTTCGTCCTGTCTTTTGGCAGGTCGGCGGCGTATCCTTGTAGCCTAGGACAAAGCGAGAAAGGTTCTGTATGGATCGAAACGGACTCGACCCCAGCGTCCCCAGCGCCACGGAGGTCAAGAAGATTCCCCTCATCATTAAGGTGTACGCCGTCCTGTGCATCCTATCCGGCGTGGGCACACTCCCGTCGGTCGCTGCCTTTATGTGGCAGGTCATCACCGCGCTCATCAACGGCAACGCCGCCGAAAAGCTCGGCGACAATATGCTGGTCTCGGTTGGACTCATCGTCGCCGGCATCATGCTCTCTGCCGCAAGTGCCGTCATCCTGATCATCTTTGGCCTGGACCTTATCAAAAACCAGCGCCGCAACGCCGCCCGCCTGTCCTACATCCTTATTGCATTCACCGTCGTCGAGCTTTTGGTCGACGTGATGCTCCAGGGCATCGGGCCCTTCCTGCTGCGCCCCGCGATCCAGCTCGGCATCCTCGTTGCACTTTCAGCAACCGTCGACCCCACGCTGCGCCAGGAGCGCGAACTGCAGCGCCGCCTGCAGGAGATGCTCGACCGTGACGCCGCGGCGGAGGGCATGCTCGGCCGCGATGAAACCGGCGAGGGCTACATCAAGCTCAACTACTTCAACCTGTTCTGGGTATTCTTCGTCTGCTGCGTGCTCGGCCTGATCGCCGAGGACATCTGGCATATGACAGTCGACGACCCGGGCGTCTACCAGAACCGCGCCGGCATGCTGTTTGGTCCCTTCAGCCCCATCTATGGCTTTGGCGCCGTACTCATGACCATGGTGCTCAACCGCTTCTATAAAAAGAACCCCATCATCATTTTCCTGGTAAGCGCTGTGCTCGGCGCGAGCTTTGAGGTGTTCGTGGGCTGGTTTATGCAGACCTCATTTGGCGTGGTCTCGTGGAGCTACTCGCACATGAAGCTGTTTGGCATGCCCGACCCACTCGCCGTTCTTACGGGCGGACGCACCTGCACGGGCTTTGCCTGCCTGTGGGGCCTGGGTGGCCTTATCTGGATCAAGCTGCTGTTGCCGAGGCTGCTCAAGCTCATTAACATGATTCCCTGGAAGAGTCGCTACTCAGCAACCGTCATCTTTACCGTCATTATGCTGGTCGACGGCGTCATGACGCTGCAATCGCTCGACTACTGGTATCAACGCGTCAACGGCACGGTCAACGATATTCCCGTTGCGCAGTTCTACGGCAAGTATTTCGATAACGACTACATGGAGAACCGCTTCCAGAGCATGACCATGAGCCCCAAGGACGCCACGCGCGTATAGCGCTGGTGCTGGTGCAAGTCGGTTCCAACGGACAAGTAAGCCCGCTGGCAGTTCAGCCTAACTGCCAGCGGGCTTTTGCTACAGATGGGCTCGAATCGATCGCAAAGCGCTACGCCTCGCGCTCGACCTCGTTCACACATTCATTCTTGATGGTGCCGACAAGCGCCTGCAGCGCATCGACCACATGTGGGCGAATGTCCCCGCCAATGAGCACGAGCATGATGTCGTCGCCCATGGTAAGCTCGCCGCTCGCCAGCCACACGCGCACATAGCCGATACCCGGCATCGCGCGCGTTGCCTCGATAGCGGCCCGCACCTTCTGAGCATCGAAGCCAAACACCATGCCGCCCACCTTATGTCCAGGCGCCACACCATCTGTCTCGACCCCGCGCACCTCGGACTTAGGCGTCGCACGCACCACACCGTTATGCGTCAGGTACATACCACACGTAGATGCCGACGAATCGGCCTTGGCTTCGCGCAGCCAAGCATCAACCGAAGGCATCGATTTGCCACTTTCAAGCATCATTTCTCCTTTTTACCGTCGTCGAGTAGCTCATTTGGGACGGGGCTCTTTTAGCTACTCTCAACAATCTATTCCTCGACCGGCGTGAGCACCATGACTGCGCGCGTATTGCTGAATGACAGTGAACGACAGGTCACAAGCGTTACGACCTTGGTTGCCGAAGCGGCGCGGTCACTTGCGTCGCTCGCCACGGCAGAGGCACCGTCGAGCATCTCGGACAGGTAATTCTTCAGTCCGTCATCGCCCTCAAAGTTGGGCGTGCGCGCCTTGGCATACGTATCCTCGACCACCTTGGTCGCCAGCGGGCGCAACTTATACGTCGCATCGCGCGTGATGTAGTACACATATTCCATGCTGTCGAACGTCGCCTGATCGGTCGTACCCGAAATCACGTTGAACATCGAACCGTCGTTCATGTGATGACCGTAAATCGTGGTCTGCTGATCCACCATGCCCGGCGCGGTGTCGTCGCTATCCAAGAAGATGGCGCCCGACGCATTGGCGGTGCCGTCGAACAGCGTGTTGAGGTACTTGGAGTTGTTGTTGGTCTGCACCACGGGGTAGTTGATGTTGGTGCCGGGCGCGTAAATCCAACCCACAACCTCGGGATTCGTCTGGGCAAGCGCATTGAAGTCGATAATCGGCACGCCACTGGCGTCCTTGTCGCTCACATATTGCTTTTCGATCTTTTGATACGACTCGCTCGCCTGCTTGTAGCCAATCTGCGCGTTGATAAAGATGGCGGCAGCAGCAACGATGAGGCCGATGCCGATAATGATGAGCAAGATGGGGATAACGGAGCGACGCTTTTTGCGCGGCGTCTCGGTATAGCTCGATGGCGCGGTATGCGCCGAAGAGCGAGGTGACTTCTTGGCCGTACTGTATGACGAAGGGCGATATGCAGCAGGTGTATCCTGGCGGCGATGGGACGTCGGCGTTACGGGACGCGGCGCGCGCGGCTGCTGAGGAGAGGATGTCCGACCCTGCTGTGCCGCACGGGCAGCACCCGGCTTCGACGGATCGGGAATCTGAGAAGCCTTGAATCGTTTTCCCTGATAGTCGGACATGGCTCTCCTTATGCTGCAAATGGACTGGCAGAGCGCTTAGGCGTCAGCCATCTCCTGCTTCATCTTCTCGATAACCTTGCGGTACTCGGGGTCGCATGCGCCCAGAATCTGCGTGGCGTAAATGGCAGCATTCTTGGCACCGTTGATGGCCACACAGGCAACGGGCACGCCCGAAGGCATCTGCACCATCGACAGCAGCGAGTCCATACCACCCAGATCGCTCGTCTTCATAGGCACGCCGATGACCGGCAGCGGTGTAAACGCAGCCACGACACCGCCCAGGTGAGCAGCCTTGCCGGCAGCAGCGATAATCACCTTGATGCCGCGGTCGGCAGCAGTCGAGGCCCACTCATGGACCTTCGCCGGCGTACGGTGCGCGCTTGCAATCACGAGCTCATAGGGCACGCCCAGTGCCTCGAGCTCGGCGGTGCAGCCCTCCATAACGCCCAGATCGGACTTGGAGCCCATGATGATCCCGACAACCGGCTTCTGATCTGCCATAAACAAAGACCTCCTGTTGAGAGCGGTGACGCGGCGAATCCGCGACCCTTAGCTGCAATTAATTCAAGTATAGCCGCCGATGCCGATGTGTTCGGCGGGAGACGGAACGCTTTGCGAGATTAAGGCCGAAGGGTCGGAGCTTTCCGCCTACATTCAAAAAGCGTGCCCACCGTCCTTGGGTGGGACGGCGGGCACGCTTGCTTAGCTGTTGCTGGGGCTACTTAGCCTTGCTGCGACGATGGAAGAAAGCGCCGATCGCGGCGATGATGGCGCCAAGACCACCGACGGTCGCGACGGTCGCCGCCGTCTGGTCTCCGGTATTGGGAATCGCCGAACCGTTCTTCTTGCTGCCCTGGGCCTTGTCGCCTGCGGGCTTGCCTGCCTGGTTGCCGCCGTTCGAGCCATTGCCGGAACCTTGGTTGCCCGAGCCGCCCTGATTGCCGGAATCGGCATCCTTGAGGCTCTCAATAGCCAGCTTGAGCTGGTCATAGGCCGCCTGGAGCTGGGTGTCGGAAGCATTCTCATCACCCAAGACGTCCTCGGCGTAGGTAATGGCATCCGTCAGGGCCTTGACAGACTCGGCCGTCTTGCCCCTGGTGTCAGTCTCCTTCGCCTGCTTGACCAGGGCCTTGAGCTGCTTCTTAGTCGGATTCTCGACCGGGGCCACCGGGGTCTTCTCGAGCGCGCCGCGGGCGCTCTCGAGCGCCCTGAGCGCCTGGTCGACCTCGTCCTGCGTGGCGTTCTCGTCGCTCAAGATGGCGCGGGCGCTCGCCAGGGCGTTCTCGAGCGCCGTCCAGGAGGCCTCGGTGTAGTCACCGGCCTTGAGGTCGCCGGCAGCAACCTCGGCATCAACCTTTTCGATCGCGGTAGCGAGATCATCCTTCGCCACCGGATCGGGGACGGCCGTACCGTAGAACTTGAGCTCCGCCATGCTGCAGTAGGCATCAACGTTGCCACCGCCGGCGTGAATCACCTTGACGGTCACGTAGCGACCGCGCGCGGCGCCAAAGCTCATCTGTTTCCAGTCGCCACGGTCGGTGAGCACGCGGCCGTCGTTGTCGAAGGCGAACGTACCCATCGACGCGGCGGTGCCCATCTCATAACCGTCGGCAGTGTCGGAGACCAGTATCTCGGCCTCGAAGATATCGCCGTTAGTGCCGCCGTCCTGGCGCGGCAGGAATGTAACGTCGGTGAGATCGTAGTCGCGGCCCAGGTCGACACTCAGATACTGGGGCATACCGGTCCCATGGGCCCAGTCGCTGTGCCAAAGCGTCCGCTCGTCGCCGTCGAGAGCGTTGACGGCGTTGCTGCCCTCGTAGTCGGCCTCACTCGAGAAGCCGGACACCTTGACGTTCTTGCGGTTCTCGGGCGTGTTGATGAGAATCTTCTCATCGACAGGGCGCATCTTGAGGCCGTCGATTGCCTTCTCGATCTTGGCTGTGGCGTCTGCGACATCCTTCTTGCTATAGCTGCCTTGGCCGCCGTCGAGGAGCTTCTGAGCCGCCTCGACCGCAGTGGTGAGAGCTGCATAGGAATCCTTAGTGTAGACGGACTCGCTGTAGCCCGCGGCCTTGGAAAGCGCTGCCACGAGCGCAGAGGTATCGACACCGGCCTTGACCTCGACCTCATAGGATGCGGTCTTGGAGGGGTCGAGTACCGACGCCACCGTGATCTTTGCCTTGCCGGCCTTGTTGGCACGCAGGTAGTAGCTCACGCTATCGCCAGCCTGAACAGCGGAGACGCTTACCACAGAGGGGTCGGAGCTCTCGACCGTCACATAGGGGTAGCCGGCGCTCTCAGGCGTGGCCTTGGCGTCGACGAGCGTAACGTCGCCTTCAAAGAACTCGGTCTGGTTCTTGCCTAGCTCGACACCCTCGATGGCCTCGACACCCTGCGTGTAGTTGAAGTTGACCTCACGCAGTGTGAGCATCTGGTCACCCGATGCCTCAAGCGGCGTGACCTCGACCTTGGTCGCCTTCTTGCCCTTGTTCTCGGCAGAGAGGCCAAAGGCGTAGCGAGCCCGGAAGGAATCGTACTCCCCGCCCGCGAACTCTTGGGTCGAGCCGTCCTCGAACGTCACGACAGCCTTGATCTTCTGCACGGTTCCGTTGCCACCGTTGCGGTTAACGACCTCGACACTATCGAGTTTCGACGGCGTCTTAAATGCGAATGTCATCGTGGTGGGAAGCTTCACGTAACTCGGAAGCTTACCCTCGCTGTCCCAGTTGCCCTGCCAGTTCCATAGGAACTCAAAGCCGTTGTCGCCCTCGTTATTATCGAACAGCGCGTTATAGCTCTTCTGCTGGATAAGTTTCTCGACGTTGGTCCCGTCGTCGGTCGTGAGCTCATCGTTGGTCATCGTGATGTTGAAGGCATCCTGACCGTACTCAGCGACCGTTGGCTGAGGAACATCCGGCATCGTCACCGTGCCGTCGCTCGCAAACTCAAGCGCGTCGCATGCCGGACCGATGAGCCAAGATGTCGAGGGCAGTTCGACCTTGCCGGCGGTCTTGGCCTTGAGCTTGAAACTCGCCACCGCGCCGGTACCGTTGTAGAGCTTGCCATCGCCGCGGTTGGCAAAGGCGAGATTGATAGTCTGCGTTCCGTCCGCGAACTGGACCTTCTCGCGAGACAGGTTCTCCATGCCGGCAGTCGAGCCGTCCTGCGCGATGCTCTCGGACACAAACTCGAACTGGTCGCTCTTGAAGTTGACGAGAGCGCCCAGGGCGTTGACGTTCTTGGCGTCGGCCGCATAGACATCAACGGTGATCTCATCACCGGCCTCGACCTCGGTCTTGCTCGGAATCACCGCGAGCGAACCGGCGACCTTGCCCTTTTGTTTAGTGCCGCCGTCAAGACCCGCCATGGTGAACGAGTAATCGTAGACGTCGTAAACGCCGTTATCGTTGAGGTCGGCGAAGTGGTCGCGGATCTGCGAACCGAACGTCGAGGTATCGGGCTCGCGATTCTCGAGGCCCAGATAGTTCTTCATGTTGGAGTAGTCTCCGTCGGAGATCGTGGCCTTGTTGAGGTTGGAGCCCACGGCGAAGCCATCCGTGCCGTCGGTCTTGTAGATGGCAATCTCGGACGCGGAGAAGAAATTGCCGACCGAGGCGAGCGGTGTCATGCGCACGTAACGGGCGGCCACGGTGCCGTCAAACGCTACCGTCTTACAATCAGCGGAACGTGCCCAATCGACCTCCTGGCTCGTCCAGTGGACGCCATCGAGACTCGTCTCAACACGCATCTTGGTCACAGTGCCGTTGCCGGCGTCATCGCGCGGATAGTACTCGAGCTTATCGAGCTTGTAAGCGCGTCCATAGTCAACGGTAAGCGCCTTGCCCAGATCGTTGCCACCGGAGTGGAAACCGCCATCGCCCGACTGGAACTCATGGTCGAAGGCGAGCTCGGCCTTATGGCTGCCGTAAAGTGAGCCCTCCCAGGTGATTTCCTCGGCGTCGGGGACGTTCCGCCACGGATCGAGTGCGGAGTTCGCCTCGAGCACATCGCTCCAGGCGGAGTAACCCTCGGCGTTGCGCGAACGAATCTGGTAGGTGTGCTTGCTATTGTAGGCGAGGTCGGTGTGCGTGAACTCGGCCGCATCACCCACGGCAAACACAGTGCCGTCGACCTTAAGGTCGTAGGAGGTAGCACCATCGACCTTTCCCCAGGTGAGCTTGATGCTCGTTGGGGTCGTGACGTCCTCGGGGGCAGCAAGGTTCGTGGGTGCGGAGAGGTTCTCGTTGAGGCGATCGGCTGTGAGCGTGGCGTCGGCGTTCACGAAACCGCCCAGCTCAAGCGTCTGCGCCGCTGCAGCAACATCGGTCTTCGCGAACTTGACGTAGACCTTGGGGTTCGTGGTGATCTTGGTGTTGTTGAAGCTCTCGCCCTGCTCGGCCTCGGTGCCGTCCGCATCGCTGCCGTAGTGGTTGAGGTTGGGGGTCTCGCTGTAGAAGTAGACCGCCTGGCCGGCCTCGGGGGTCGCGGCGTCAAAGGCCTCCTGCGAGTCGACCTCGCGCACGTTGAGTGCGGATCCGCCGTTCTTGGCGACAACGCTCGTGGGCTTGGCGGACACGTTGGCCACGAAGGTCGTGGTGCGATTGGAGTCGTAGCCGTTGTAGCCACCCTGCGAGGCTTCGGCGGTAAAGGTCGCGGTGCCGCCTGCGGCCTTGGAGCTGTAGACGGTGCTCACATGCTCACCGTAGGAGATATTGTCGATCGTACCGTAGGAATCGTCCTCAGTCGTGTTGTTCTCGATGGAGGAGCCGTCGTCCTCGTACTGCGTAAAGGTGCCGTCGCCCTCGGTGGCGAAGAACTCGACGATACGCTGGCTGCGGTCGGTACCCTTGGTGTTGGTGTCGCTCACGGCCTCGGGGTTGTTGTTCTCGGCGTACATCGGCACGATAGCGTTGGCCTTCACAAACAGCGGCAGCTTCCAAAGCGGAGCCTCGTAGTTGTTGAGAACCTGGCCGCCGCGATACTGCTTACCCGAGAAGTAATCGATCCAGATGGTGGGATTCTCGTCGGTGCCGTAGTTGGGGAGGTAAATCCCATTGCGAATGTCGTTGCCGTTCTCGTCTGCCTGGGTATCCTGATACACCGGTGCCACTAAGAAGTTCTCACCGAACATATACTGGTACTGCGTCGAAGTGCTTGCGGCGTACTCGGAGTTGTCGGAAAGCAGCATGGCGCGGATCATGGGCAGGCCGGCATCGCCGTTACCCGTGTCGATGTTGGCCGCCGAGGCCGCGCTCGTGTAGATATAGGGCATGAGCTGCGCCTTGAGCTTGAGGTAGAAGCGCGAGATGCCTGTGTAGGGATCGCCGTGCGTCATGGGCGATTTGCGGTAGGTGCCCCAACCGTCCATGTCGAGCATAGAGGGCGTGAACGTCTTCCACTGGTAGTCACGCGCAGAGATGATGGGGTCGCCGCCAAAGATGCCATCCATGTCGGAGCCGATGTTGGGGTTGCCCGAAAGACTCTGACCGATATACGTGGGGATATGGAAGCGAATGTACTCCCAGTTACCGCCATACTGGTCGCCGGTCCAAATGCCGCCAAAGCGCTGCGTGCCGGCCCAGCCATCGAGCGTGATGATGTTGGGGCGCTTGTTGGCGCCGGTCGTCACCGTGTCATAAGCTGTCTTGATGCCATTAAGACCAAAGGAGTAGCCAGATCCAACCCAGGCGACGTCGGTCTTAAGGGTAGAGATGCCTCCCGTCTTGACCTCGGCGTCGAAGTCGCGAAGCAGGTGCCACGGGGTCTCGGAGTTGCTGTCGGGCTCAAGGTTGGACTGGGTCCACAAGCCCGTGCTCACACCCTTGGAGTTGGCATACTCGGTGAACTTCTTAAGGTTGTCGACATTGGCACGCACAGCGTTAAGACGGTCAGCCGAGCTCGTTCCGTCGGAGTTGACGCCGCCGGTCTTGTAGTAACCGTTCTGGCCATAGCCGGCGCCGTAGCCGTCGTTCGGCAGGAACCAACCGAGCGGCATGTCGTTGTCCTCGTAGTCATCGATAACCTGCCGAGCAGAGAACTGGCGGTCGAAATCGGTCGCTTTCATGTTCTCGGTATCAACCGAAGGGCCCTCACCGTTGAGCGTCTCGGCCGCAAGTGTGCCGTCGAGCTTGTAGCCCGTCGACATGCCAGACTCGTACTTAACGTCGCCCTTCTCGCTCGAGGACTTGCTGCCCTTGGTCTCCCACTTCTTTTGACCCGAGGTCGTTGACCAGCCATCACGGTTATAGGCATTAAGATGACCAAGGTAGAACCCGTACTCGGGCAGCAGTACCGGGTTACCGGTCACCTTGTAGTAGTCCTGCAGCATCTCGGTTGCCACGTTCGAAGCGCCCTCGTTGGTCGCCACGAAGTAGTAGGCATCGAACTCATTCTCGCTGTGCAAAGTCGTGACCGTCGATGAGTCCGTGGAACCGAAGTCGTAGGAACCCTCTGCAAACGTGTTTCGGAGTACGCCGTAGCCGTCACTCGTCCAATAAAACGGGTTGGGCGAGGCAACGCCGCCATCGGTCCAGTTGTTCGTGTTGGAGATGGCGATGGTCTGGTTGGTGTGCAGGAAGCGTCCGTTCTGGGTGCCGCCGCCAAAGAAGTTCTCGGACTTCTCCTTGGCGAGCGTCTGGACGGTACCCTTCTTATCAAGGTCGAGGGACGCGGACTCGGAAACCACGACACGGTCGCCTGACTTGATACTCATCTTGCCAGTCGCCTTGTCCAGGATCACGGTCGCCTTTCCGCCGGTGATCTCGATAGTGTCGCCCTTGTCGGCAACCGTCGCACTCGGCTTGCTGTAGGTGTCCGAGGTATCGGGCTGAGCCTGGATCTTAGCCGTGTGGGACTTACTGCGCGGCGTGGCGTACTCGGAAAACTCACCCTTGGGGTCGACGTTATAACGGAAAATACCGTCCTCGAGGAACGTAATACGGCCCTTGATGCCGTCAGCGAAATCGATGTCGACGACATTCGAGGCAGACTGGGACACGGTCGCCGAGTCGACGCCCTTGAGTGGCGTGGCAATCGCCTGCTGGGGATTGGCAAACACGAGCGTCGCTGCAGTGGCAACGAGGACCGCGCTTCCCTTCACCCACCGTTTCGTAAAAATGGAATTCCTGCGCACCTGGTCTCCTTTCTTCCGAGATGCTGAGGTGCCGAGGACGCCCCCCCGGCAGCATGGGAAAACGTATCAAACGGGGATGTTCGGTACATTCCGCACAATGGGGCCACCCGTTACCAAGGGGCCAACTGGTAGTAACCAGATAGCCACCTACTAGGTCATATCAATATATGGGAGCACTTGCGCAACCAAGTTCGGAAGTCCACCAGCGGCAGTAAAATGAGCGTCAGCGGCAAGGTGGGCTTAATAAGCCATACCAATTGGTTCTTCAGTCAAATACCAATCTAGCAAAAATGTACTGTTTATCTGGTATTACACAGACCATACCTTTCCCTCGGGAACTGGGCTTCGCGAAGTTTCCCGAGAGAAAAGCTCGACCGCCGCCCTGCGACCTACCGAAGATTGCTATGACGTACGTTGGCTGATTTGGTTTGGAATGAGAGGTTGACGGAGGATGGTGGACAGTTAGTTCAGATTTGTATTTTTTGGCCGGGTCCTTACGTGCAAACGTATCGTTTTGAAGCCGTTTTAGACCCAATAACGCCCTTTTCTCATTCCTGACTGCGCATCCTTGTCGCATCAGACCGCCAAGAACGACTCATTTGAGCTCAAATCGGCCTTTTCCACCCTCACAAAAATACAAATCTGAACTAACTGTCCAGCGGCACTCTCAGCCAGCCACAAAAAGGTCCTCCGGTGAATGCAATTCACCGGAGGACCCCATACAAAACGTGGGCTCTGCCCACACTCACTTTTTATTCAGCCCTAGTCATCGCGCAAAGCCCCTTCGGCAGCACACGGTGCAACCGAGTCACCGTAGGCCGGGGCGGAGGGGGCTGAGTTTCTCACTGAGCGACTCTGCTTGCAGCCGGAGCGAAGGGGGAAACTCAGCCCCCTCCGCCCCGGCCGGCCAGCTCAATCTACACCGTGTACTGCGGCAGGTCCTGCAGGGCGATGACGTCCATGCCCATGTCGTTGGCGCTGCCGTGACCCTGCTGGTCCTCGCGCACCGCCTCGATGGCACTCACATACGTGTTGGCGGCAGACATCGCGGTCACGCAGGTCACACCGCGTCGCACCGCCTCGGTGCGCAGCAGATAGCCGTCGCCGCGCGAGCCCGGACCGTACGGCGTGTTGATGATCACCGCGATCTTGCCATCGGCGATGAGGTCGCCGATGTTGGGGCGCTCGCCGTCGTGCGGGCCGCTAATCTTCTCCACGATCTCGCACGTCACGTTGCCTCCACGCAGCACGCGCGCCGTACCCTCGGTGGAGCAGATGTCAAAGCCCAGGTAACGCAGGATACGCGCGACCGAAAGGATGTGGCGCTTGTCGCGGTCGCACACGCTGATGAATACCTTGCCGGCGCTCGGGTCGGGCAGCCTGTAGTCGATCGCCAGCTGCGTCTTGGCGTATGCCTCGGGATAGCTCTTAGCGATACCCATGACCTCGCCCGTCGACTTCATCTCGGGCCCCAGGATGACGTCGGCGCCCGGGAAACGACCCCAGGGCATAACGGCTTCCTTCATGCAGAACCAGTCCAGCTGACGTTCGTCGCTCGGCAGGCCCAAGCTCGCGATGGAATCGCCTGCCATGATGCGCGCCGCGCATTTGGCCAGCGGCACGCCGGTGGCCTTGGAGATAAACGGCACGGTACGGCTGGCGCGCGGGTTGGCCTCGATCACGTAAACGGTCTCGCCCTTAATGGCGTACTGCACGTTGACCAGACCGCGCACGCCCAGCGCCATCGCGATGCGGCGCGTGGTCTCGCGGAGCTTCGCCTGCAGGCTCTCGCTAAAGCTGAACGGCGGGATGCAGGTCGCGGAGTCGCCGGAGTGAATACCGGCTTCCTCGATATGCTCCAGGATGCCGCCGATGTATACCTC
This sequence comes from Coriobacteriaceae bacterium AM113-163, assembly GCA_027673765.1. GTDB lineage: Bacteria > Actinomycetota > Coriobacteriia > Coriobacteriales > Coriobacteriaceae > Collinsella. The sequence goes on along the minus strand of JAQDWB010000006.1, from coordinate 68,994 downwards.
TTCGCCATCGCACAGGGCGTCGACGTCGGACTCGATCGCACCCTCCAGGAAGCGGTCCAGGTACACCGGGTAGTCGGGGCTAATGCGCGCAGCCTCGGCCATGTAATCGCGCAGATGCTCGGCATCGTAGGCGATCATCATGCCGCGGCCGCCCAGCACATAGCTCGGGCGCACCAGCAGCGGATAGCCGATGTGCGCGGCCACGGCCTCGGCCTCCTCAAACGAGGTGGCCTGGCCCGCCGGCGGGTACATGATGCCCAGCTTGTCGAGCAGAGCGGCGAAGCGCTCGCGGTCCTCGGCAAAGTCGATGGCATCGGGCTTGGTGCCCATAATGTTCACGCCGCTCTCCTCGAGCATGCGCGCCAGCTTAAGCGGGGTCTGGCCACCGAGCGTCACCACGACGCCGTCGGGGCGCTCGACATCGATAACGTCCATGACGTCCTCGTAGGTGAGCGGCTCAAAGTACAAGCGGTCCGAGGTGTCGTAGTCAGTCGAAACGGTCTCGGGGTTGCAGTTGACTATGATGGTCTCGAAGCCGCGAGCCGCCAGTGCGTAGCTCGCGTGCACGCAGCAGTAATCGAACTCGATACCTTGGCCAATGCGGTTGGGGCCGGCGCCCAGGATCATCGCCTTGGGCTTGTCCGCCGGCGTGGTCTCGTCGGGAGCCACGCACTTCTTGGCATCCGGGCTCGTGCGGTAGATGTTCTCGTACGTCTTGTAGTGGTACTCCGTGGCGCTCGAAAACTCCGCAGCGCAGGTATCGACCGTCTTCATGCTGGGAACCACGCCCAGACCCTTGCGATAGGCGCGCACAAAGCGCTCGTCCGAGCCGGTCAGCGCGGCAATCTCGGCGTCGCTCGTGCCGTACTGCTTGAGCAGGCGCATCGCGTCGGCGTCGATATCCTCCACACGCAGGCCGCGGATGCTCTCCTGGACCTGCACCATGTCGTTGATACGGTTGAGGTACCACGGATCGATACCGCAGATGGCATGGATGTGGGCGATGTCCCAGCCACGGCGCAGGGCCTCGACCACAAAGAAGATGCGGTGCTCGGTCGGGGTTGCCACGGCCTGAGCGAGCTCATCGTCGCTCAGCTTGTCGGCACCCTCCTTGCCACCGGCGCAGATGCCCTGGTGACCGTCCTCCAGTGAGCGCATGGCCTTGCCGAAGGCCTCCTCAAAGGTGCGGCCGATCGCCATAATCTCGCCCACGGCCTTCATGCGCGTGGTGAGCGTGGGGTCGGTACCCTTAAACTTCTCGAAGGCAAAGCGCGGCACCTTGACCACACAGTAGTCGATCGTGGGCTCAAAGCAGGCGGGCGTTGCCTTGGTGATGTCGTTGACGATCTCGTCGAGCGTGTAGCCCACGGCCAGGCGAGCGGCGGCCTTGGCGATGGGGAAGCCCGTGGCCTTGGAGGCCAGTGCGGACGAACGGCTCACGCGCGGGTTCATCTCGATGACGATCAGACGGCCGGTCTGGGGGTTCACGGCAAACTGCACGTTGGAGCCGCCGGTCTCGACGCCAATCTTCTCCAGAATGGCGAGCGACGCGACACGCATGCGCTGGTACTCAAGGTCGGAGAGGGTCTGCGCCGGCGCCACGGTGATGGAGTCGCCGGTGTGCACGCCCATGGGGTCGAGGTTCTCGATGGAGCACACGATGATGCCGTTGCCGGCGTGGTCGCGCATGACCTCCATCTCATACTCTTTCCAACCCTCGATGGACTCCTCGACCAGCACCTCATGGGCAGGCGAGAGCTCAAGGCCCTGGCTCACGATGGAGACGAGCTCCTCGTGGGTATGCGCGATGCCGCCGCCGGCGCCACCGAGGGTAAAGCTCGGGCGCAGTACGCAGGGATATCCCACGCGCTCGGCGATAGCCTCGGCGTCGGCCACGCTGTAGGCATAGCCCGAGCGCGCGACCTCCAGGCCGATCTCGGCCATGGCCTCGTTAAAGAGTTTGCGGTCCTCGCCGCGCTCGATAGCGGCCAGGTCGCAGCCGATCATCTCGACGCCGTACTTGTCGAGCGTGCCGTCCTTTGCCAGCTCGACGGCGGCGTTCAGACCGGTCTGGCCGCCCAGCGTGGGCAGCAGCGCGTCCGGGCGCTCTTTCTTGATCACGCGCTCGATAAACTCGGCGGTGATAGGCTCAACATAGGTGCGGTCGGCCAAGCCCGGGTCGGTCATGATGGTCGCCGGATTGGAGTTGACCAGGATGACCTCAAAGCCATCCTCCTTGAGCACCTTGCAGGCCTGGGCGCCGGAGTAGTCGAACTCGCAGGCCTGGCCAATAACGATGGGGCCCGAACCAATAACGAGGATGCGCTTGATGTCAGTACGTTTAGGCATGTTAGTTCTCCTCGGTCGCAGCGTTCTCGGACTCGGCGAAATTCCAGCCGGCGAGGCGGTCCTTCGCGGTGTCGATGTCCAGGTAGTTCTCCTCGCCGTCCATGAGTCGCGTAAAGGCGGTAAAGAGATAGTGGGCATCGGTGGGGCCAGGCGAAGCCTCGGGGTGGTACTGGACCGAGAAACACGGGGCGTCGAGCAGCTGGATGCCCTCGGCGGTGCCGTCGTTGAGGTTCACATGTGTCAGGCGAATGCGACCAAAGCGCTCGTTCATCACGACCGGCGCGATGCCGCGACGCACCCAGGCGCGCAGGTCACCGTCGGCCGCATGCTCGGTTTCGCCGCCGGAAAGCTCCGGAATCAGTTTGCCCAGACTGGGGAACAGCAGGCCAAAGCCGTGGTTTTGCGCGGTGATCTCCACGCGACGGCTCACCAGATTCATAACCGGCTGGTTACCGCCACGGTGACCGAATTTAAGCTTTTCCATTTGGGCGCCGCAGGCCAGGCTGATCATCTGGTGACCGAGGCAAATGCCAAAGACCGGCACCTTGCCGATCAGCTGCTGTACCTGCTCATAGGTCTCCACCACGGCATCGGGGTCGCCGGGGCCGTTGGACAAAAAGACGCCATCGGGATTCATGTCGAGCACCTGCTGGGCGGGCGTATCCCACGGCACGACGGTGAGATCGCAGCCGGCACGGACCAGGCCCTCCAGAATACCGCGCTTCACACCGCAGTCGTAGGCGACCACTTTGTGACGGGCAGGAGCGGCAGCCGCAAGCGCAAAGTCATGCGTGGCAGGCAGGTCGGCGGCCACAAACTCGTGAGGCGCGGGGCAACTTACGGTCTTGACCAGGTTCTCGCCTACCAGCGTGGGCGCAGCGGACAAGCGCTCGGCAAGCTCGTCGACGTCGAAGATCTCGGTCGAGATAATGCCCATCTTGGAACCATTGTCGCGCAGATGGCGCACCAGAGCGCGGGTGTCGATACCCTCGATAGCGACGATGCCGTGAGCGCGCAGGTACTCCGGCACGCTGACGGCCGAGCGCCAGTTAGAAGGCGTGGCGCACATATCGCGAACGATCATGCCGCGCATAGCCGGAGCGCTCGCAGGGCGCACGGCGTCGCCGGGGAAGGCCGACTGGACATCGGTCTCGTCGATACCGTAATTGCCGATCTGCGGATAGGTCATGGTTACAATTTGGCCGGCATAACTCGGGTCGGTCATGACCTCAAAGTAGCCCTCGAGCGAGGTGTTGAAGCAGACTTCGCCGGTCGCGGTGCCCTCGGCGCCGCATGCACGTCCATAAAAAATGGTCCCATCCTCAAGATACAGGATACAGGGACCGCAGGTGCCCTTGCTGGTTTTGGCCAGCATACGCTGGCAAAGCTCGCTGGGCGCGAAGGTGCGGGCGGCAGCGCCCGCGGTATGGTTGTTCGCCATAATTCTCCTTCCCGGTCTCACAGGACCGGCTTAAAGGTGTGTAGTTAGGCCTCGCGGTATTGTAACCGCAAGCATGCCTCATGGCGTTAATTTCATCGAAATGTTTACGAAATGATAATTATGACTTTCTATGCATAATGATTATTTAATCCCCGTCCCAGAAAAATTATCCCGCGTGGGCTTGTGGCTCACGCGGGATAATGGCCTCTTACTTTTGCTTGTCCTGTTCCAGCAGATCGGACGGTGAGCGATCGGGCTTGCCGCCGCGGAAAATCTCGCGGCCATGCAGACGATGCTCCAGGTCACGTTCGGCCTTTTCCTCGTCAATCTTGGTCTGGCTCACCACCGGGTCCTCGATCAGCGACGAAACCGAGTTCACCTGTTTTTGAATGCGCTCGGCAATGGTGTCGTCCATGCTTACGATGCGCATCTTCCAGTCGATACTCGTGGCGTTGGATGAGCTCTTGGTCCACACAAACGTCAAAATGGCGCTCTGATGACCCCGCGCGGGAAACATGCCAAAGAAGGAATCGTGCTGAATGTTGCTATCCTCGTCGATATAGGCGTGAACGTTATACACCACGCGGTCGATCTTATCGTTGAGCAGCGCGTTGGTCGCAAGCGCAGCGGCCTGAATCTGCCCGTTGGACAGCAGCTCGAGCTCGTTGGCAGACGATGTGTCCAACACCGTCACCTCGACCGTGCCCGTACGCTCATCAGCTTCATCGACGGTAAAGTCGAGCGGGAACTGCGTAAAGCCGTTGCCCCACTCAAGGCCGCCCTTCAGCGCCGTCGAAACGGTATCCACCGAAACGCTCTCGGACAGGTTGGCGGTGTTCAGGCGTCGCATCACGCCGTAGCCAATCTGCATGCCCACGATCAGCACCAAAATACCAATGACCACGGCCATCGCGGTCTTCGTAATGGTATGACTCACCTGCGAACCCGAAGGATCATCCTCGGACAGCGGGTCGATATGTTTTGCCTGGCTCGCGCGGTCCTCGCTGCGCAGCTGCGCTAGCGCCGCTTTGTCACCGCGCTTGGCCGCAGCCTCCTTCTCACGCATGCGCTCGGTTCGCTTTTTGGCAAGCGTGGGATCCAAGACACCGGATGCATCGATTTCGGAGAATAACTCCGTCACTTCTTCCGGAGTCAAAGGGTTCTTGTCAGCCATAAACTTCCTGTCATATCAATCAGTCGAGCTCGTGCGCACGCGCACCTTCGAACTGCATTCGATAGTAACGGGCATAGGTGCCGCCACGGGCGAGAAGCTGTTCATGCGTGCCACGTTCCACAACGCGACCATGCTCAACGGTCGCAATCTCATCGGCGTGTTTAATGGTCGAGAGACGGTGGGCGATGATGATTGTGGTACGGCCGCGTGCCAGCTCTTCGAGCGACTCCTGGACCGCCTCCTCGCTCTCGTTATCCAAAGCACTCGTCGCCTCGTCCAAGATCAAGATTTTGGGATTCTTGAGAAACACACGCGCGATGGCAACGCGCTGTTTCTGTCCGCCCGAAAGACGGCTGCCGCGCTCGCCCACGACCGTGTCATAGCCCTGTGGAAGCGACTCGATAAAGGCATCGATGTTGGCGCGACGGGCGGCCTCGGCGATCTCTCCTGCCGTAGCGCCCGGCTTGCCGTAGGCGATGTTCTCGCCAATCGTGCCGTCAAACAGATAGACATCCTGCTGCACCAGGCCGATGGCGCGACGCAGGCTCTGCTGCGTCACATCGCGCACGTCCTGGCCGTCGATGCTAATGGATCCGGCGGCCACGTCATAAAAGCGCGGCAGCAGCGAACAGGTCGTGGACTTGCCACCGCCCGAAGGGCCAACCAAAGCGATGGTCTGCCCGGGCTTGATGGACAGGTCCATATGGTCGATAACGGGACGCTCGTCGGCATCGCCCTCGCCCAGCTCAACATCCTCGTAGTTAAAGCACACGTCGTGATACTCCACGGCGCCGGCAGTCACCTGCAGATCCGTAGCGCCCGGCTTGTCCTGGATATCCGGCGCGGTCGAGAGCACCTCGTCCATACGCTTAAAGCCGGCGATAGCCTTCTGATACGTTTCGGCCGAATTGACGAGTGTCTCGAGCGGCGTGCAGAACAGCGAAATATAGAGTGCAAAGGTCGCCATATCGACCGCCTGCAGCTGCCCCTGGGCGACCAGCCAGCCGCCCAGCAGCACCACGATCACATAGAGCACACCCGAAAGCAGGCCATACGTCGCGGTATAGACGCCCATGGCGTGATACATGTTCTCCTTGGACGAAAGATAGCGATTGTTTGAGGCGCGGAACTTGAAGCGTTCGGTCTCCTCATTGGCAAAGCTCTTGACCACGCGCATGCCCGCCAGCGAATCCTGCAGCTGCGCATTGATGCCGCTGATCTTTTTGCGGTTGTCGCTAAAGACCTCGCGCATGCGCATGTTCTGCCAAAACATGATGGCCGAAAACGCCGCCGTCACCACGGCCATGGCGAGCGCCAGCACCGGGGCGATGGTAAAGAGGATCACAAACGAGCCGATAATCTCGATGCCGCAGATGATGATCCACTCGGGCACGTGATGCGCCGCCTCGCAGATATCGAACAGGTCGTTGACCACGCGGCTCATCATGTCGCCCGAGCTGTTGCGGTCGAAGTACGCAAAGCTGAAGCGCTCATACTGGTCGAACAGGTCCTCGCGCATCTTGGACTCCATGCGCGCGCCCATCACGTGACCCCAATAGCTCACAAAGTAGCGGCAGGCGCAGCGGACGGCATACATCAACACCAAGCCCACCGCGATCATGCCGAGCGCCTGCATAATGGCAGCCTGACCCTGAGTAAATAGCCCACCGGTCAAATTGCGCAGGATAATGGGGAACGCCAGGTCAATGGCGGCAAGCACCAGAGCGCAAACAGTATCAGCAACAAAAAGCCCCATCTGGGGCTCGTAGTAAGAAAGAAACCTCTTAAACATAGTCACCTTACGCGGTTTTACCAAACCGCGTTTCGTCTCGACGCTGCAAGTGCTCCATTTGGACAATCTGGCCTTCAATCGTCGGTCGCGTATATCCATACGCTTCCCTCCTCTTTTAGGCCACCTTGTCTCAATTGGAGCACTTTCGCTGACTTACACAAACCTGCGGGATCATCCCCGCTCGTTAAAGATCGGCCCCACCCAAGCGGTGCGCGATGCTGTCGCAGGCAAGCGCGCCTACGACGGTCTTGGCGTCTTCGATCTTGCCGTCGAGCACGGCGTCGATCAGCTCGTGCAGCGGCACCAGGTCCACGTTGACAAACTCGTCATCATCGGGGTTGGGCGCATCAAACTCGAGCTTGGTAGCCAAGTAGATGCGGATGATCTCATCGCAAAAACCGCAGGACGTGACAATCGACGTCAAAAAGCGAATACGACCAGCCCTAAAGCCCGTCTCCTCATGCAGTTCGCGCTTGGCGCAATCGAGCGGATCCTCGCCTGGATCGAGCTTGCCGGCGGGAATCTCGACCGTCACGCGGTCGATGGCGGTGCGGTACTGACGCACCAGTACGATCTTGCCGCTCTCGGTCAGCGCCACGACGGCCGCCGCACCCGGATGGCGAACGATATCGCGGGCGCTGCGGCGACCGTTGGGCAGCTCAACCTCAAGACGGTGGACGTCGAGGATCTTGCCCTTCCAGGCGCACTCCTCCGAAAGAATCTTCTCGTGCAGCTCGGCATCGTGCGGGTCGTCGTCGCCCAGCACCAGCGCCGGCTCGTCAGCGACCTCGCCACCAGGCTCGCCCTCGGCGTGCCCATACATGCGGCTGTCCTCTTCGACGATCTGCGCGTCCACGAGCTCTTCGTTCTTCTCGTCCATCCGTCTCATTCCTCTCGGATTTTAGGCATCCCAGGCGTCGCGGCCGCGCAGCGCGCGCAGGCCGATGTCGTGACGCAGGGTCTTGCCCTCAAAATCAATCTTCTCGCAAGCCTCGTAGGCAAGGTTGCGAGCGTTCTCAAACGTGTCGCCCAGAGCGGTCACGGCAAGCACGCGGCCACCATTGGTCACGAGCTGGCCGTCCACCACGGCAGTACCCGCGTGGTAAACGGTCACGTTCTCCATGGCCTCGGCATCCTCAATGCCAGTGATGACCTTGCCCTTCTCGTAGCTGCCGGGATAGCCCGCGCTCGTCAGGACAACGGCCACGGCCCACTCGTCACGCCAGTCGAGCTCAATCTGATCGAGCTCGCAGTTGGCGCAGGCGAGCATGACCTCGACCAGGTCGTTCTTAAGGCGCGGCAGCACAACCTGAGTCTCGGGATCACCAAAGCGGGCGTTGAACTCCAGCACCTTGGGGCCGGCGGGGGTGAGCATAAAGCCGCCATACAGGCAGCCGCGGTAGTCGATGCCCTCGGCAGCAAGCTCGGCCACGGTCTGCTCCATGACCGCCACCATCGTGGCGTGCTCTTCATCGGTCACGATGGGCACCGGGCTGTAGACGCCCATGCCACCGGTGTTGGGGCCCTTGTCGCCCTCGAGCGCGCGCTTGTGGTCCTGCGAAGTGGCCATGGGGCGCACGGTCTTGCCGTCGGTAAAGGCCAGCAGCGAGCACTCGGGACCGGTCAGCATCTCCTCGATGACCACGGTGCTGCCGGCATTGCCAAAGGTGCCGCCAAAGCACTCGCGCACGGCCTCCTCGGCCTGCTCAAGTTCGGTCGCCACGATAACGCCCTTGCCCGCGGCAAGGCCGTCGGCCTTGACGACCAGCGGGGCGCCCTGCTCGCGCACGTAGGCGAGAGCCGAAGCCTCGTCGGTAAACGAACCATAGGCTGCCGTCGGAATGCCCGCACGCTCCATGAGCTGCTTGGAGAACAGCTTGGAGCCCTCCATCTGGGCGCCCTCGGCACCCGGGCCAAAGCAGGGAATACCCGCCGCGCGCACGGCGTCGGCCACGCCCGCCACGAGCGGAGCCTCGGGGCCAATTACCACGAGTCCGCATCCGTGGCTCTGAGCAAACGCCGCCACGGCCGCGGGATCGCAGTCTTCGAGAACAACGTTCTCGCCGCAGCTCGCGGTGCCGCCGTTACCCGGCGCAATGTAGAGCTTGCCGGCGCGCGGTGATGCTGCGAGCTTTGCTGCCAAAGCATGCTCGCGGCCGCCGCTGCCCAACAACAGGATGTCGATGGTTTGAGTGTCCGCCTTCAAGGGTGCCTCCTCTATGGATGAATGGCCCGCTCCGCGCGAGCCCTTTGCAAGCAAATATACCCCTCGGCCGCCCACTTGGGCTGCAAAGGGGTATATCGCAATAACCAAATGGTCCCGATTACTTCCAGAATCGGTTGATGATCTGCTCGCGACCAGCGCCAACGCCAATGAACGTCACGCGGGTGTGTGCCAGATCCTCGATAAACGCCACATAGTCCTGAGCCTCTTGCGGCAGCTCATCAAAGCTGCGGCAACCGGTGATGTCGCACTTCCAGCCGGGGAGCTCCTCGTAGATGGGCTTGGCATGCTCAAAGCGCACCTGATGCTCGGGCACGCTGGTGTAGCGCTCGCCATCGACGTCGTAGGCCACGCACACCTTGATGGTGTCGAAGGCCGAAAGCACGTCGAGCTTAGTCAGGGCGATATCGGTGAGGCCGTTGACGCGTGAGGCGTAGTTGGCGATGGGGCCGTCGAACCAGCCGCAGCGACGACGGCGACCGGTGGTCACACCGTACTCATAGCCCTCCTCGGTCAGCGTGTGACCGGCCTCGGACTCATAGGAAAGCTCGGTGGGCATGGGGCCCGAACCGACGCGGGTGATATAGGCCTTCATGACGCCCAGCACGCGGTCGACGTTCTTCATGCCCACGCCGGAGCCGGTGATGGCGCCGCCGGCGGTGCAGTTGGAAGACGTCACGTACGGATAGGTGCCGTGGTCGATGTCGAGCAACGTCGCCTGGGCGCCCTCAAACAGCAGGTCCTTGCCCTCATCGATCATGTTGTTGAGCAGCAGGCTCGTCTCGGTGATGTAGGGACGCAGGCGCTCGGCCATGGGCAGGTACTCGTCGCAAATCTGGTCCACGGTGTAGGTGGGCAGGTTGTAGATGAGCTCAAGCTCGGGGTTCACGCGGGCGAGAGCGGTCTCCAGCTTGTCGCGGAACAGCGCCTCGTCCAGCATATCCTGCATGCGCAGGCCAATGCGGGCCATCTTGTCCTGATAGCACGGACCGATACCGCGCTTGGTGGTACCGATGTTCTTCTTGCCGAGCTTCTGCTCAAAGGCGCCATCCAGGTCGATGTGGTACGGCATGATGACATGCGCGTTGCCGCTAATCTTGAGGTTCTTGGTGGTGATGCCGTCGGCCTCAAACATGTCGATCTCCTCAAGGACAACCTTGGGGTTGACGACGCAGCCGTTACCGATCACCGACACATGGTCGGAATACATGATGCCGGAGGGCACCTGGTGCAGGCCGTACTTCTTGCCGTTGACGACGATGGTGTGGCCGGCGTTGTTGCCGCCCGAGTAGCGCACGACGGCATCGAAGTCGCCGGCGACCAGGTCGCAGATCTTACCCTTGCCCTCATCGCCCCACTGGGCACCGACCAAAACGGTTGACGGCATGTTTACTCCTTACATTCATGGACTGTCTACGCGCCACGCCGGCACGCAGAAGCACAAAACATTCCCAGTATACCCTTGCAACGGGCGCCTGTCCTACTCCTCGGCATGTGCCCCATCAAGCTCATAGAACTTGGTGGATGCCGGCAGGAACATCAGGTCGACGTCGCCGATCGGGCCCGAACGGTTCTTGGCCACGACGATACGCGTAACGCCCTCGTCGGGTCGATCGTCGCGCGAGGCTTCGGCCTCGTCGGCGGAGCGGTCCAAGAACATAACGATATCGGCGTCCTGCTCGATGGAGCCCGATTCACGAAGGTCGGAAAGCTGCGGGCGCTTGCCGGTACGGGATTCGACCTGACGCGAGAGCTGCGACAGCGCGATGAGCGGGATCTTGAGTTCCTTGGCCATGATCTTCAGACCACGCGACATCTCGGAGACCTCGACGGTACGGCTCTCGGAGCGGCGTCCCGGCGGAGGACTCACCAGCTGCAGGTAGTCCAGGATGATGATGGCCTTCTCCTTGTTGTGGAGCATGCGGCGGCTCTTGGCGCGAATCTCGGTCACTGTGGTGCCGGGCGTATCGTCAATCAGAATATCGAGCTTGGACAAGGTCTGCGTGGCCTCGTTGATATTGGCCCACTGCTCGGGGCTAATGCGGCCCATGCGGAAGTCACTGATCGAAATCATGGCGTAGGCGCAAATCAGACGCTGGGCAATTTCCTTGCCCGACATCTCCAGCGAGAAGAAGCCGACGGTATAACCGGCCGCGGCAGCGTTGAGCGCCAGATTCAGGGCGAACGACGTCTTACCCACAGCAGGGCGGGCGCCGATGATGATGAGCTGGCCCTCGCGAAAACCCATGAGCATGCGGTCGAGCGACGGGAAGCCCGTGGGCACGCCCGCAGCCTGGCCGCCTGCCTGGCACACTTCCTCGGCCTCGTTATAGGCCTCGACCATAAACTCGGTCAGCGTCTTGTAGCTCGACTTGACCTCGCGCGCCGTGACCTTGAGCAACTTGCTCTCGGCCAGCTCCACGACCTCTTTGGTATCGGTGGGAGCGTTATAGGCCAGCGCGTTGATCTCGTTGGTGGCGCCGATCAGCTCACGCAGCATCGAATCGCGGCGAACGATAGCGGCATGGTGCTGCCAGTTGACGAGCGACAGGGTCTGACCCATCAACTCCAAAATGTAGGCCTCGCCGCCCACGGCATCAAGCTTGTTGATGCTTCGCAGGTAATCGATCAGCGAGATGGAGTCGATGGGAATGCGGCTGTTGTACATATCGACCATCGCGGTATAGATGGTCTTATGAATGGGCCGGTAGAAGTCATCGGGCTGCAGCTCGACCTGGGCCTCTTCGACCACCTCGGGCGATAGCAGCATAGCGGCCAGTACATTGGCCTCTGCATCTTGGTTTTGGGGAAGACCCAACTTGGAGCCGCGGTCCTCAACCGTCAGCCCGGTCTCCCTATCGTCATATGCCATGAGCATCCTCATTCATATCGCTTGCGAGCATCCATAGTATCAGCCACGGTCCCAAAACGCGCCGCGCGCCGCCAATCATCACCGAACCAAACGGATGAACGGTCCTGTGTATAGGACTTCGACGCAACGTTCGCCATGACACTCACTCAGCGCAAATAAAACAAAAGGGCGCCCTGGTTTCCCAGAGCGCCCTTCTTAGAACAAGATTGTTGCGTTGCAGCAAATGCTACTCGGCAGCAGCCTCAGTCTCGACCTCGGCGGTCTCGGCCTCGGCGACCTCAGCGGCCTCCTCGACCTCAGCCTCGGCAGCGAGCTCCTCGGCGGTAACGCCGACGAGAACGACAACCTCGGCCTTGATCTCGCGGTACAGCGAGATGGCAACGGTGTGGGCACCGGCAACCTTGATGGGCTTACCGAGCTCGACGCGCTTGCGGTCGATGTCCATACCGAGCTGAGCCTTGATGGCGTCAGCGATCATAGCGGCGGTAACGGAGCCAAAGAGGATGCCCTCGTCGCCGACCTTGACGTCAACGGTGACCGTCTTGCCCTCGAAGGCAGCCTTGGTCTCGTTGGCGGTAGCCAGACGGACGGCCTCGCGCTTGGCGATGTTGTTGCGACGCTCGTCAAGCTGCTTGAGGTTGCCCTTGGTGGCGGCAACAGCGAGCTTCTTGGGGAACAGGAAGTTCTCAGCGTAACCCTGAGCGACCTCTACGACGTCACCCTCGCCGCCCTTGCCCTTGATCTCATCGAGAAGAATAACCTTCATGATGCGTCTCCCTTCTTAGCCGCGGTCGCGGTTGCCACGAGAGGAAACCACGGGGACGGTGTACGGCAGGAGAGCCATCTCGCGGGCGCGCTTGATGGCGTTGGCGATGTCATGCTGATGCTGCGTGCAAGCGCCAGTGACGCGACGGGGCTTAATCTTGCCACGGTCGGTCATGTACTTACGGAGAAGCTGAGTGTCCTTATAGTCGATGAACTCAGTGTTCTCCTTGCAGAACTGGCAGTACTTACGACGCGGCTGACGTGCAGAAAAATCATTAGCCATGTCAAAATACCTTTCGTTTGGCAACTTCGGCGAACCGAAGCCGCCTCTCACTCAAAAATAGGTGAACAACCCTTAGAACGGGATGTCCTCATCGTAGACGTCGACCGCGGGCGGCGTAGCCACCGGTGCGGCAGGACGTGCTGCGGGCGCGGGAGCTGCGGGGGCGTAACCGCCCTGGTCGTAGCCACCCTGGCCACCACGGGAGCTCATAAACTCGATCTCATCGACGATGACCTCAAGCTTGCTCCGGCGCTGGCCGTCGCGCTCCCAAGAGCTGTAGCGCAGCTTGCCCTCGATCGCGACCTTGTTTCCCTTTGCCAGGAAACGGCTCACGGCCTCGGCGCGGGTGCCGAACATGGTGCAGTCGACAAAGTTGGGATAGTCCTCCCACTCGCCAGTCTGCGCGTTACGGCGACGATCGTTCACGGCGACGCCAAAGGACAGAACCTGGGTTCCGCCGGCGGTGGCGCGCAGCTCGGGATCGCGGGTGAGGTTACCGGTGATGTTCACTCGATTGATGCTCATAACTCACTACTTCCTCTTGGGGCACAAGCCCAGTCCAAAACGACAGTCTTACTCCTGGTCGTCGCGACGGACGATCATGTGGCGGACCACAGCGTCGGTGATGCGCAGGACGCGATCAAGCTCGGCGATCTGGGTAGGATCTGCGTGGAAGTTGATGAGGGTGTAGTCACCATCGGTGAGGTCGTTGATCTCGTAGGCGAGCTTGCGCTTGCCCCACTCGTCAACGGAGTCGACCTTGCCAGCGCCCTCAGCGATCGTGGTATCGATACGCTTCATAACAGCGAGACGAGTCTCGGGGTCGAGCGACGGGTCAACAAAGAACAGCAGTTCATAAGCCTTCATATTGTCACCTCCTCTGGGCAAATGTGGCTTCAGGTCGTGAAGGTGCGCCTGAAGCAGGAAAAGACTTGGTAATAATATCTTTCAACCTCCTAGGCTGCAAGAATATGCAGCTACAACCTCATGACCTCCACATATGCCCATACTCACACGACGTTTCATGCGCATTCCAACCAAATGCTGACCAAAAGCTTGACGGATCTGTTGACAAGATACGGTGCCGTGGGGACAAGCTGAGCCAAGCCGCAGGTCAACGGGCACAAGGCTGTGGTCGCAAAATGCATACCAGTGGCCCACAGCACCACCCAAAGATTTTTAAATTCATTGCCAAGTCGCTTATGAATACCCTTTTTTGAACAATTGAGTTGATCAACCACGCTGGTCGGAAGCCGTTTTTTGGCACCTCAAGCCCCACTGCAGCGCCAAGCACGGCCAAGCGTTTTAAAAAATGCCAACTTTTCTGTTTGCACTTTGCGATTCCTCGTGTATACTGACTTTCGCATTTAACGGAGAGTTGTCCGAGTGGCCGAAGGAGCACGATTGGAAATCGTGTAGGCGTCAAAAGCGTCTCCAGGGTTCAAATCCCTGACTCTCCGCCAGTTAATTCCAAAGCAGGCCTTCGAGCCTGCTTTGTTTTTACCCCACGCGGAGGGGTGGCAGAGTGGTTGAATGCGGCGGTCTCGAAAACCGTTTGGCCTGTATAAGGTCACGAGGGTTCGAATCCCTCCTCCTCCGCCATTTTGGTTGAGAAAGCTCCCGAAAACGGGGGCTTTTTTGTTTAGAGTCCCTTACAAGCAAATACGGCGGAGGAGGAGGGATTCGAACCCGCCAGGGCGCGGAGCGTAAAGAAAACGCGCCACTGGCGCGTTTTTAGCGCAGTGCGGTCGGTGCAAGCCGACCGAATAAATTTTGAGCTCCGCTCAAAATTTGGACATCCCTCCTATTCAGCCACGCCCCCATTGCTTTCGATTTCACCTTGAATCTCAAACATGTACGTCACCCTCCAAAACCGACATTTTTCGACATCTTTGAAGGCTGATGTACATGTTTGGTACCCATGACCGTTCCCAGTCCCGACCGTTTACCGAGCAATAGGGTCACCACGCCCGCCAACCATGTACTATGTACGGGCATTGTCTAAACCCGCAACCAAAAGGACCCCATCTTGCCCGTCGTCGCCGCTATGACCGTTACCTCACACGCCACGGATGCCATGGTCGCTATTCCGTTTTGGCTCGAGATGTTCGCTGTTGTCGCGGCATCGATCTCAGGCGTGCTGGTCGCGCGCGAGCACAAGCTCGACTTGGTGGGCGCGGTCGCGCTCGCCGTGGTCTGCGGTCTGGGCGGCGGTCTCTTGCGCGACATGACGCTGCAGGTGGGCAACGTCTACATCCTCAACCAGCCGATGGCGCTCCCGCTTTCCATTGCCACGGCAGCCATCATCTACATTTTCCCGGCAATCGTCGACAAGCCCGAAAAACTCATTCCCCTGCTCGACATCATCTCAGTCGGCATCTACGCCGCCACCGGAGCAGACAAAGCACTGGTCTACGGCTTTGCGCCGGCGGTGTGCATCATGATGGGCTTTTTCACCGCGGTGGGCGGCGGCATGCTGCGCGACAGTTTTATGGGCGTGGTACCGGGCATTTTCCAGCGCACCAACTTCTATGCCATCGCAGCCATCGCCGGCTCGGCGAGCTATGTATGCCTTGTCATGAGCGGTGTCGTCAGCAACATCACCGCGTTGATCGTATGCGTTGCGGTAACCATGGGGCTGCGCTGGCTGTCGCTGCGTTTTGACATCAAAAGCCCCACCGAAGAGGACATCGCGCGCTTTTTGCACCACAAAAAGTAGATTGCGCGGGCTCATCCTTCGAAATGCAACCGAGAGGTTCTTTTAGAGCGCCCACGCGTTGGGTACCCTGTTAGGTGTATGTCGAGCATCTGACGAAGGATTCACTATGCCCTGTAATCAATTCCCGTCGACCCAGCGCCGTAAAGCGTGGGTCCGCATCACGATCCTATTCGCGCTCGTCGCCCTAGCGGTCACCGCACTTCCCACGGCGTCGTTCGCCGGCACAGACACCGCAGGCAACGTACTCGCGACCGACAATGACGCCAATTCGTCCGGCGTCGAAGGTGACCTGTACTGGGCAGGTCAGGCCCTCAACTTGGACGATGCGTCCATCGGCCGCGACATAATTGCAACAGGCGAGAGCCTCTCCATCCGCGACTGCACGGTGGGCGGCGCCGTCCGCTTGGCGGCGCGCACCATCGACATTGCCAAGACTACGGTTGATGGCAGCGTGACCGTTGCCGGCCAGCATGTCGTGCTCAATTCCGACAGCACCGCCAACTGTTTCTATGCGATAGGCGAGACGGTTGCCCTGCGCGGCTCTACCAAGTCGGCAGCGCTTGCGGGCGATACGGTGACTATCGATGGCACCGTCGAGGGCGATGTCGAGGTTTGGGCCGACAAGCTCATCCTGGGCAAGAACGCCCGCATCACCGGCACCGTGAACGCTCACGTCTCCGAGGACCCCGAGCGTGCCGCGGGAGCCGAGGTCGGTGCGCTCAAGATCGACCGCACCGAGAACGAAGATACTTCCACCGTTAACGATGTCATCGGCGGTATCGTCGCCGCGGCGCTTTCCACCTGCTTTGTCGCCCTACTGCTCGAACTCGTCTTTCCGCGCGCAACCGCCAGCGCCGCCGGCATGCTCCACCAGCGCCCCATGCCCCTGTGGGTGAGCGGTCTTCTGGGCACGATTGCTATCGTCCCCGCCGTCCTACTGCTAATTATCTCTATCGCTGGTCTGTCGCTTGCCGGAGCCCTCATGTGCGGTGTTATTGGCATCGCGTTGGTGTCGAGCGCCTTTGCGGGGTGCGCGATCGCCCGCATGGTCGGACACAACCAGAACCGCTACGCCATGGCAGCCGCGGGCGGCGTGGCCGCGGGCGCGCTTACGGCAATCCCCCTCGTAGGCGATTTCATCAGCGGCGTGGCCTTTGTCTTCACGCTCGGCTATGTTATCCAGATCATCTGGCGCAACGCTCACCTCAAGTCGCAACAGCCGGCTAATACGCCGGAACTCCCCACCGCCTAGCCGCCAACCACCACAAAGGGGACAGGCACCTTTGTGGTGGTGCAAGCGAACCTGTCCCCCTTGCACCAAAAAGGGCGCCGACCATCGCGGTCGACGCCCTTTCTTATTGGCGGTTATAAGCCCCAGCGCTTATTTGTTGACCTGGCCGGCGCGGACGGCAGCCTTCTTGCGGTCGGTGGCGTTGAGCAGACGCTTGCGCAGGCGAATGTTCTTGGGGGTGATCTCGACCAGCTCGTCGTCGGCGATGTACTCCAGCGCCTCCTCCAGCGAGAAGGTGCGAGGCGGCACCAGTTGGACGGAGATATCGGAGGTCGAGGAACGCTGGTTGCCCAGGTTCTTGGTACGGGCGATGTTGACGACCATGTCGCCAGCCTTGCTGCGCTCGCCCACGATCATGCCCTCGTAGCACTCGGTGCCCGGCTCAACAAACAGCTGGCCGCGCTCCTGCAGCGTACCCAGGGCGTAGGCAACGGCCTTCTCGGTGGTCATGGAGATCATGGCGCCGTTCTGACGGTTGCCGATCTCGCCGGCGTAGGGGCCATACTCCAAGAAGGTGTGGTAGAACACGCCCTCGCCGTGGGTGACGTTCATGATGCGGTTCTTAAGGCCCATGATGCCGCGGGTCGGGATCTTAAACTCGAGGTGCGTCACGATGCCCGAGGTATCCATGCTCGTCATGATGCCGCCGGAGGTACCGAAGACCTCAACGACCTTGCCCGAGTACTCGTCCGGGCACTCGACGACAGCCTGCTCGACGGGCTCCATCTTGTTGCCGTTCTCATCCTTCTTAAACAGAACGCGGGGACGACCGACCTGGAACTCAAAGCCCTCGCGGCGCATGGACTCCATCAGGACGGACAGGTGCAGAATGCCTCGGCCCGAGACCTCAACGCCGCTCTTGTCCTCGAGCTCCTCGATCTTCATGGTCACGTTGTTCTCGGCCTCGTTGAACAGGCGCTCCTTGAGCTGACGGGCGCCCACGATGTCGCCGTCGCGACCGACGAGCGGGGAGGTTGAGGCCTCAAAGACGATAGACAGGGTCGGCGGGTCGATCTCGATGGGTTCGAGCTCGACGGGGTTCTCGGGATCGGTGTAGACATCGCCGATATCGGTGCGGTCGATGCCCACGACGGCGGCGATGTCGCCGGCGCCGACTTCCTGGCACTCGGTGCGGCCTAGGTAGTCGAAGGTAAAGAGCTGCTTGACGGTAGCGGTGGCGCCGGAACCGTCGTTCTTGACGACCAGGATCTGATCGCCCTGGTGGATGGTGCCGGAGTACACGCGACCGATACCGATACGGCCGACGAAGTTGGAGTGGTCGATAGTCACGCACTGCATGGCCAGCGGGGCGTTCTCGTCAACCTCGGGCGCGGGCATGTCGTCGATGATCATATCGAGCAGCGGATACATGTCCATGTTGCCGTCGTTGGGGTCAAGGCGGGCAAAGCCATTCATGGCGCTGGCGTAGACCACGTGCTCCATGGCGAACTCAAGCTGGTCGTCGGTGGCGCCCAGGTCGGCCATCAGGTCCAGGCAGTCGTTGTAGGCCTTCTCGGGGTTGGCGCCCGGACGGTCAATCTTGTTGATGACGATCATAATCTTGAGGCCGGTGTCGATAGCGTGACGCAGCACGAAGCGGGTCTGGGGCATGGGGCCCTCAAAGGCGTCGACCAGCAGCAGGGCGCCGTCGGCCATACGCAGCACGCGCTCGACCTCGCCGCCAAAGTCGGCGTGGCCCGGGGTGTCGATGACGTTGATCTTGACGTCCTTGTACTCGATAGAGATGTTCTTGGCGAGAATCGTGATGCCGCGCTCGCGCTCCTGGTCGTTAGAGTCCAGGACGCGGTCCTCGACCTGCTGGTTGGCACGGAAGGCGTCCGTGGCACGCAGGAGCTTGTCGACCATCGTCGTCTTGCCGTGGTCGACGTGGGCGATGATGGCGATGTTCCTCAGATTGTCTACGCGCATGTAGTTCCCCTATCTTCTATCCATATACAAACGGCACGCGTATGCGACCCGCCCAGCAACACAACGCTCAGCGGGAATATTGAGCCTTTTACCGAAAACTCGTTTATTTTAGCGATTTTAGATAAGAGGGGTTTCCTCACCTGCAGGTTCAGGGTCGCTCCACATAAAACCATCGCCGGCACCCATGCCCTCATACAGAACGTATGCCGAAAAACCACTCTCGAGCGTGGTTTCGAAGAAGCTCACGAGCAGAGCATCGTGATAGCCGCCATCAATCTCAACGCAGCCGGTGTAGCCGATGGCATAGCGGGCGATACGGCCCAGGCCCTCGTCCTTAAGACCCATCTTGTGCTCGGAGATAAAGTTGGTAGCCGCCTCGAGGCACGCCTCTTCGCCATCCTCATCGAGCGCCGCCAGATAACGGTTGGAAGCGGCATCCTCAATTGCCACGACCACGCCAGGGTTTTCACCGGCGGCCAGGTCGTCCAAGAACGCACCGATCAGGTCACACACCATGGCGTCGAGCTCGGCGGAGACGTTACCGGCGTCCTGCATATCCTGTGCCATCTTTAGACCTTCCCATCGAGTCTGGCGTCGTTACAGTTCTTGCGCCTCGGCGGCGATCTTGGCGGCAGCGTCGCGGGCGCGCATCATATCCATCGCGCGCTTGTCGAGCACCTTGATCTGACTGGTCAGCATTACCGCATCGACCACGCCCCAGATCACGAGGCCCGTAGAGATCGAAAACCCAAGCGCACCAACTGTACCACGAAGGCGCGAGCAGATTGCCGCGACAAGGGCGGAGATGACAACCATCTTGATAAACGAGCCGCGGCGTTCGCGAAGCGTGCGGGCCTGCGTCACATAGGCAATGCGAGCCGCCTCAGAAGCCTCCGAGCGCATCTGGGCCTCGCGGGCGATCGCAGCCGCCTCGGCCGACATACCGCCGGCCATCAGCGAACACTCCGCATCCTGGCCGCCCCGCATTTAGAAATCATCGGGGGAGAGCGTATGGACGAACTCGTCGAACTTCTCGAACTCCTGCTCGTCGTCGACTTCCTCGGCGTGGGTAGAAACAGTGCCCAGGCGATTCATGATGTCGTCCTCCACAAACATGGGGGCATTGCTGCGCACGGCAAGAGCAATGGCATCACTGGGACGGGCGTCGATCTTGCACTCGTCACCATCGGCCAGTACGACGATCGTCGCGTAGAACACCGGCGGCTCGGCGCGAACGATCTCGATGCGCTCGAGCTTGGCGCCCAGGGCGCCAACAGTATCGAGCAACAGGTCATGGGTAATCGGGCGCTCGGCTCGGCCGCTATCGATGCCACGGCTGATTGCCGCAGCCTCAAACGAACCAGTCTGAATGGAAAGGGAACGCAGCGGCGCGGGCGAGTCCGATTTGCTGCTGCGCTCACGAAGCACGATAAGCGATGGCACGGGACCGGCGGCCATGACGATGGTCTCTATGTCGACACGAACCATGGAACACCTCCGGTACGTAGCGGTTAACACGCGGCAGCCCGCCGCATTGAATAGCTATACTACCCAATCTTTCGCACAGCACACAAAACCAAAATGAGATTTATCGCAGACAAGAAAAAAGCCCCGAGGCAACGCCCCAGGGCTCTTCACAGTTTTGATGGTGGACCTGACAAGATTCGAACTTGTGACCTCCCGGTTATCAGCCGGACGCTCTAACCAACTGAGCTACAGGTCCATCATGGTGGAGGTTAGGGGGATCGAACCCCTGACCTCAGGCTTGCAAAGCCCGCGCTCTCCCAGCTGAGCTAAACCCCCACGGAGACAGTAATAAACACCCCAGCGGCGACTCGGCTCTCGCTGGGGTGTTTATTGCGAAAGAAAGTGGTGGACCTGACAAGATTCGAACTTGTGACCTCCCGGTTATCAGCCGGACGCTCTAACCAACTGAGCTACAGGTCCATCGCGCAAGGGATATATTAGACGAGTCGTTACGCGCGCGTCAACAACTTTTTTGAAAATCTTTGAGGGGTGTCGGCCCGGCTGCCCGGCGGCATGCGAAGTCGCCTGCTCGGACAGTCCTGCTCGCACGGAGAGCACATTAAGTGCTCTCCGGCTCGTGCGGAACTCGCGATCGACTTCGTATGCCGCCGGGCAGCCGGCGCCGACGCGAGGTTCAAGATTGTCAAAAAAGCGGTCGGCGCGCAGTGCGCCGACCGCCGATGTAAGGGGTCTGATGATTTTTACCAGCTAGGGCCTCTTACTCGTCTAGGAGATCCTCTGGCATGTCGTTGCCGTCGCCTAGGTCGACTGGGGCCTCTTCGACGTCGGTTGCGGCCTCGGCGCCTTCGCCTTCGGGCTTCTCCTTGGCGGCTGTCATGCGG
This sequence comes from Coriobacteriaceae bacterium AM113-163, assembly GCA_027673765.1. Taxonomy (GTDB): domain Bacteria; phylum Actinomycetota; class Coriobacteriia; order Coriobacteriales; family Coriobacteriaceae; genus Collinsella. Next base: position 47,786 of record JAQDWB010000006.1, on the reverse strand, counting down.
GCTACGGCGCAGATGCGGTCGTTGTCGTCGACGGTCATCATCTTGACGCCCTGGGTAGCGCGGCCAGTCTGGCTAATCTCATCGGTCTTGACGCGAATGACCGTCGCGCCCTCCGTCACGATGAACAACTCGTGCTGCGGGCCCACCGTCTTCATGGCCGCGAGGTTGCCCTTACGCTCGGTCATTTGGATGGTGTAGACGCCCTGGCCGCCGCGATTCTGCTCCGGGTAGTCCGCGACCGGCGTGCGCTTGCCGTAGCCGCGCTCGGTGATGACGAATAGATCGCCGTTGCCGTTAGTGACTTCCATGCCCAGAACGCTCACGCCGTCCTTCATACCGATACCGCGAACGCCGCTAGTATCGCGGCCGGTGGCGCGCACCTGCTCCTCGGAGAACATGATCGCCTTGCCCGCGGTGGTGGCCAGGATAATCTTGTCGCCCTCGCGCACGCGGCGCACGTTCAGCAGCGCGTCGTCGTCACGCAGGTTGATAGCGATCAGGCCGTCGCGGCGGCTGCGGTCATATGCGCTCATTACGGTCTTCTTGACCATGCCGCTCTTGGTGGCAAACATCAGGTACTCGTCGGCAGGGAACTCGCGGCAGCTGATGACGCTCGCGATCTTCTCGCCCTCCTCGAAGGGCAGCAGGTTGACGATTGCGGTACCGCGCGCCTGGCGCGTACCCACCGGCAGCTCGTGCACCTTCAGGCGATAGACCTTACCCTTGCTCGAGAAGAACAGCACGTACTCGTGCGTGGACGCGATGAACATCTCGTCGATGACGTCGTCCTCTTTGAGGTTGACGCCCGACACGCCCTTGCCGCCGCGCTTCTGGGCGCGGTAGGCGGCCACCGGGATGCGCTTGACATAGCCGGTGTGGGTGATGGTCACGACCATGTCCTCATCGGCAATGAGGTCCTCGACGTCCAGGTCCTTCTCGACATGGCTGATCTCGGTGCGGCGCTTATCGCCGAACTTCTTGGAGATCTCGCGCATCTCTTCCTTAATGACGCCCAGGATCTTCTCCTCGTGCGCCAGCAGGTCCTCGTAGTAGGCGATGGCGCGGCGCAAGCCGTCCAGCTCTTCCTGAATCTTGTCGCGCTCCAGGCCGGTCAGGCGGCGCAGCTTCATCTCGAGGATGGCCGTGGTCTGCTCGGGCGTAAAGCCAAAGCGCTCGATCAGGCGGCTGCTGGCCTCGGAATCAGTCTGCGAGGAGCGGATGATGCTGATGACCTCGTCGATATGGTCAAGGGCCATCAGGTAGCCCTCAAGGATATGCGCGCGGGCCTGGGCCTTCTTAAGGTCGAAGCGGGTGCGGCGGGTGACGACGTCGACCTGGTGGTCGATGTAGTGCTGCAGCATCTCGCGCAGGCTCAGGCATTTGGGAACGCCGTTGACAAGCGCCAGGTTGTTGGCGCCAAAGGTCGTCTGCAGCGAGGTGTACTTGTACAGGTTGTTGAGCACGACCTGCGGGATGACGCCCTTCTTGAGTTCGATGACCAGACGGATACCCTTCTGGTTGGACTCATCGCGCATGTCCGAGATGCCCTCGATGCGCTTGTCGTTGACGAGCTGGGCGATCTTCTCCTGCAGGGTGCCCTTGTTGACCATGTAGGGAATCTCGGTAAAGACCAGGCGGTTGCGGCCGGTCTTGGTGGATTCCACGTGGGCCTTGGCGCGCACGGTAATGGAGCCGCGGCCGGTCTCGTAGCTCTGCTTAATGCCGGCGCTGCCCATGATGATGGCGCCGGTGGGGAAGTCCGGACCGGGCATGATCTGCATGAGCTCGTCGACAGTGGCGTCGGGATTATCGATCAGGTAGCAGGTTGCCTCGATCGCCTCGGTGAGGTTGTGCGGGGCGATATTGGTGGCCATGCCGACGGCGATGCCTTGGCTGCCGTTGACCAGCAGGTTGGGGAAGCGCGCAGGCAGCGCCTGAGGCTCGGCGAGCGATTCGTCGTAGTTGGGCTGCCAGTCGACGGTATCCTTCTGCAGGTCACGCAGCAGCTCCATGGCGGGCTTTGCCAGGCGGCTCTCGGTGTAACGCATGGCTGCCGCGCCGTCGCCGTCGATGTTGCCGAAGTTGCCGTGACCGTCGATGAGCGGCGTGCGCATGGAGAACCACTGCGCCAGGCGAACCATGGCCTCGTAGACCGCGAAGTCGCCATGCGGGTGGTACTTACCGATAACTTCGCCGACCGTCCAGGCCGACTTCTTGTGTGGGCGGTTGGGGTAGATGCCGCTCTCGTTCATTGCGTACAGGATGCGGCGGTGCACCGGCTTTAAGCCGTCACGCACGTCCGGCAGGGCGCGGGCCGTAATGACCGACATCGAATACTCGATGAACGACTGCTTCATCTCGCGGCCAAACTCCGAAATCTGGAGCTGGCCGCCGTTGATATCCTCACCGGCCGAGGCACCACGGTCGACTTCGCCAAAGCTCTCCTCGAGCTCGGCGTCGTCGTCCTCTTCCTCATCATCATCGGCATCGGGGTTATAGGCGTCCGGGTCGCCGTCCTCGCCCTGCTCAGCACGGGCAAGCAGGCGCTTCAGATCATCGGGCATACCGGCGTCGCCGGCCTCGTCCATACCCTCGTTATTGTTGATATCGTCTGCCACGTTACCTCCTCATGGTTTGCGTGGTCCATTAATCATCCTGCCACGGAGACGGCTTTTCCAGGTGCCGCAGATTCGCTCGAAAGAGGAGGGAAGCGTACTTGGGTACGCGACCGACGATTGAGGGCGAAGGTGCGGTGGCTGGGAAAGCCGAACAGGTTAGGCGTCTAAGAAGCGCGCGTCGTGCGCGTGCTTCTCGATGTACTCGCGGCGATAGCCGACCTCGGAACCCATCAGCTCGCGCACGGCGCGGTCTGCCACCACGGCATCCTCGATCGACACGCGCTGCAGGATGCGGGTCTTGGGATCCATCGTCGTCGAGGCAAGCTGCTTGGGGTCCATCTCGCCCAGGCCCTTGTAGCGCTGGACGGTATAGCCCTTGCGCTTCTTGGTGATCTTGCCGTCCTTGGCCTTGCCGTCCTCGTCGTTGTCGTCGGGGTTCAGGCCCAGACTCTGGATGGTGTCGCGCAGGATCTCGTCTTCGGGCTGGCGGCCGTTGGGATACACGTAGTGGATCTTGTTGCGCACCTTAATGCCAAAGATGGGCGGGCAGGCAACATAGACGTAGCCGGCATCGATCAGCGGACGCATGTACTTGTAGAAGAACGTCAGCAGCAGGATGCGGATATGCGCACCGTCGACGTCTGCATCGGTCATGATGATGATCTTGTGGTAGCGCGCCTTGGTGATATCGAAGTCGCCGCCGTCGCCGGCGCTCGTCGTGACGCCGCAGCCGATCGCGGTAATCAGCGACTGGATGGTGTCACTCGAGAACGCGCGATGGTCACCAACGCGTTCGACGTTCAGAATCTTGCCGCGCAGGGGCAGAATCGCCTGAATGTCTCGGCGACGGCCGTCCTTGGCCGAACCGCCTGCCGAGTCGCCCTCTACGATGAAGAGCTCGGTCAGCTCGGCATCGCGCACCGAGCAGTCAGCGAGCTTACCGGGCAGGGACGCCGTCTCGAGCAGGCTCTTGCGGCGGGTCGCCTCGCGCGCCTTGCGGGCGGCATTGCGCGCCTTGCAGGCCTGTTGCGCCTTCTTGACGATCTCGCGGGCAGGCTTGGGATGCTCCTCCAAGTAATCGGCAAGGCCGTCGGTCACGATCTTGAGCGTCAGCGCGCGCATATAGGAGCTACCGAGCTTGGCCTTGGTCTGCCCCTCAAACTGCGGATCGGGCAGCTTGACCGAGATAACGGCCGAAAGGCCCTCGCGCACATCGTCGCCGGTCAGATTGGCGTCTTTTTCCTTGAGCAGGTTCTGTTTGCGCGCGTAGTCGTTGATCACGCGGGTGAGCGCGGTGCGGAAGCCCTCAAGGTGCATGCCGCCCTCGGGAGTGTAGATGTCGTTGGCAAACGACATGACGTTCTCGCCGTAGCCGCTATTCCACTGCAGGGAAACCTCGACCTCGCCCATCTTGGCCACAGGCGCGTCCGGGTCCGATTTGCCCTCAATGTAGATGGGCTCCTTAAAGGCCTCAGGGACGTCCTTGCCCTCGTTGAGGAACTTGACGAAGTCGATGATGCCGCCCTCGTAGCAAAACTCCTCCACGTGGGGAGTCTCCTCGCGCTCGTCGGTCAGCACGATTTTGAGGTTCTTATTGAGGAACGCCGTCTCCTGCAGACGGTTGTGCAGCGTATCGAAATCGTAGATGCAGGTCTCGAAGATCTCGTCGTCGGGCCAGAAGGTGACGGTGGTGCCCGTCGAATCCGAGGTGCCCACGACCTCCATCTTCTTGACGGTCTTACCGCGCGAGAATTCCATCTCGTAGGTGTTGCCATCGCGACGAACCTGAACGACCACGCGCTTGGACAGTGCGTTGACGACGGAGATGCCCACGCCGTGCAGGCCGCCCGAGACCTTATAGGCCGAGTTATCGAACTTACCGCCGGCGTGCAGGATCGTCATGACGACCTCGAGCGTCGGGATCTTTTTAACAGGGTGCTCGTCGACGGGGATGCCGCGCCCGTCGTCGACGACCGTGATGGAGTTGTCGGCGTGGACCGTCACCTGGATCTCGGTGCAGAAACCGGCCATGGCCTCGTCGACGGAGTTGTCAACGATCTCCCACACCAGGTGATGCAGACCGCTGGCGCTCGTCGAGCCGATATACATGCCCGGGCGCTTACGAACGGCCTCGAGACCTTCGAGAATCTTAATCTCGCCGCCATCGTAATCGTTTTCGTTTGCCACACGTCCTCCTTCAGTCAAGAAAATGTGTACAGCCTTACTAGTTTATCGTAAAAAAATACCCTCGGGAACGAGGGTATTTGGCTCTACAAGGCCACCAGATGCGATTTAAGGCTCTTTTTTGCTTTGCACGCCCTTGGCCCACTCGGCACTGGCTCTCATGGCGTTCTCGAGGGCCTCGCGCAGTTTTTGGTCTTCGATGGGCGCCACTTGGCGCTCAATCTCGGTGCGCTCGGCCTCACTTAGGTCGGCGTGCGGGGCCGGCGGGCGCTCGGTCGTCGCCGGGCGCAGGCGCTCCTTGGCGGCGGGTGGCGTGTGACCGGGCGCGGTAGTTTTGAACACCAGGCCGTCCACATGCGCACCGGCGCGCTCCATGCGCGCGCGGATGATCTCGCGCAGCAGCGTCATTTCCTGCGTCCATGAGGGCGAGTCGAGATACACCAGCAGCTCATTGGACTCGGGCAGGTAACGCAGCCCCGTCACATGCCGCCCCTCGCGCGTGCCCGAGCACACCGCATTCCAGGCGCGATAGACCGCACGAGACTCCTCTGCAGCCTCCATCTGCGCACGACGCCTAGGCGTTGCAGCCGCCAGGATGCGCTGGCGCTCTGCGTTCAAAAAGCCACTGAAGGCGACCGTTTCGCTCTCGCGCTCGTAATCAGCACGTCTCACCCATGCTCACCACCTTGGCTCGATCAAGCAGGTCATCGGTAAAGTACCCCAGGTTGGTCGTAGTTATGACCGTCTGGATATCATCGCCGATCAGCCGCAGGAAAGCGCCGCGACGCTCGCCGTCGAGCTCGCTCATCACGTCGTCCAAAAGCAGCAGCGGGGCGGTGCCCAGGACATCGCGAGCCACGGCCACCTCGGCCACCTTCCAGGACAGTACCAGCGTGCGCTGCTGTCCTTGGCTGGCAAATGAACGGGCGGAGCGACCCGCCACGGTGAACTCGATCTCGTCGCGATGCGGTCCCACCAACGTCACGCCGCGGCGAATTTCCTCGTCGGCATGCTCGTCAAGGGCGGCCAGCATGCGCTCGTACGCCCAACCCTTCAGCTCTTCGCGATCCTCGACCTGGGGCAAATCCCCCAGCGTGGACGCATAGGTCACGTTGGCAGCCTCGCCGGACGCCACTTGCCCGTAGGCAGTGTGCACATGGCCCGCCAGCCGGTCGAGTAGGGCCAACCGGTGCACGAGCAGGGCCGAGCCCGCGCGAGCAATCGAATCGTTCCACGCGCCGAGCATCTCGCGACAGCACCAGGTCTCCTTGAGCAGGGCGTTACGCTGGGTCACGCAGCGCCCATAGGTGCTCGCAAGATCGGCATAACGCGCGCTCAGCTGCATGCCAAAGTCATCGAGGGCGGCGCGGCGCACACTGGCGCCTCGCTTAACCATGTCCAGATGGTCGGGGCAAAACAGCACGCTCGGCAGAATCCCGCGCACACCGGCGGCAGAGCATCTCTTGCCGTTGCGACTAAACGAGCGCTTACCGTCCTCCGCGCTCAATCCCATATCAAGCACGCGGCCGTCGCCCTCGAGCCTCAGCTCGATCTTGCACGAGCCCACGCCGTCATGGACGAGCTCGGCTGCGGTCGGATGCCTAAACGAGGCGCCGCTCGTCAGCAGCTGCAGCGCCTCTATGAGATTGGTCTTTCCCGCCGCGTTGGGTCCCGCAAGTATCGTCACGCCCTCGTCCAGGGCAAGGCGATAGCTATCGAAGCTGCGGTAGTGCGCGACGGAAAGATCGCGGGCGAACATGGTCATGGCGCAGCGCTAGATGCGGACCGGCATGACCAGGTACAGGTAGTTGATCTTGTCGTAGGACTTGAAGATGCCCGCCTGCGAGTAGCTCTTGAGCTCCAGCGTGATCTCCTTCTCCTTGGACAGGGCATTGAGGCAGCCGAAGATGTAGTGGTAGTTGAAGGCGATGGTACCCGACTCGCCCTCAGCCTCGACATCGATCGTCTCCTGCGCAAGGTCCTGGTCATTGGAAATGGAGGACAGGCCCATCTGCCCGTTCTCGACATCGATCTCGAACTTGACGGCGGGGTTGGCGCTCGCGATAACGGCCACGCGCTTGAGGGCGGCGTTAAAGGCGGCGACATCGATCTTGACGCTCGTCACGCACGAATCGGGGATGAGCTGCTTGTAGTTGGGGTACACGCCCTCGATGCGACGCGACACGTAGGTGGTGTTGCCGGCCTCGAAGACGACCTGGGTGTCGGTAGCCCCGATCATGATGGTCGCCTGGCTGGCCATGATGTTCAGCGCGTCGTTAAAGGCGTCAGCCGGAACGTTGAGCTCAAAGGAGCCCTCGAGGGTCGAGGTCTCGACCTGCGTATCGCACACGGCCAAGCGGAAGGAATCGGTCGCCACCAGGCGTACGGTGTTGTTCTCGACCTTCATGTGCACGCCGCCCAGGATGGGGCGAGCCTTGTCGGTCGAGGTGACGCGCCACACGCGGCCGACCATTTCGGACAAGACATCGGTCGGCAGCTCCACGGCACTCTCGATGGCATAGGCCGGAAACTCGGGGAAGTCATTGGCATCGAGCGTGTTCAGCCTAAAAGAGCTCTTCTCGCAACCAATCAGCACCTGGCGCTCGGACAGCTCAAAGGTGACCGGGGCATCGGGGAGGGTCTTGGTGATATTGGAGAGCACCTTACAGGGGATAACCATCTCGCCCTCTTCTTCGACATGCGCCGCGATGCGATGACGGATCGAGATAGTGTAGTTAGAGGTCTGGAATTCCAAGATGCCGTCTTGGGCCTTAACGAGCACGCCCGACAGGATGGGAAGGGTGGATGCCGAAGCGACACCCTTCATAACGACGCCGATGGCTTGTGTAAGCGAGCTCTGGCTGACGGTGAACTTCATCTTTTAATACCTTTCTATAGATATAAATATCTTAATAATAGTAATAGCACTGACGAAACTGTTGATTACTCCCAAAGACGCAGGTCAGACCAAGAAAGAGAATCGACAGCAACCTGTGTGCAACAGGGGTGGTTTTCCACGTTCAAAACCTGCGCAAAACTTTTCATCACCGCGGGTTGGGTTTTAGACACCTTATGCCCGTGGTTTCGACAAGTTTTCAACAGGTGTCTCTATTTCCCTACGAGCGCAGTGTAATTTTATCGCGCAGCGACTTGAGGTCTTCGGTGACGGTGCGGTCTTCCTGGATCATCTTCTGGACCTTTTTGTAACTCGTGCTGACGGTCGAGTGGTTGCGGTTGCCAAATTCGGCGCCCACCGCCGTGGTCGTCATCTCGCACATCTCGATGGCCAGGTAGATAGCGATATGGCGTGCTTTGGCGATATTGGCGTTGCGACGCGGGCCGATGAGCTCCTCGTGCGTCACGCCGTACTGCTCTTCGATGACGGACTGAACCGTCTGGACGTTGATCTTTTTGGCCGATGTGTCAAAGTACTGGCTGGCGATGGCGTCGATATCGTCAAAGGTGAGCTCCCCGCCCTCGCGCTCGCGGTCGCCCGCCTCGCCGGCGCAGCGCTCGCAAAAGCTCTCGAGTTCGCGGATGTTGGTGCCCGAGACCTCGGCCATGTGTTTAAAGTGCTCGTCGGTTAGGTGCCCGCCGTCGCCCCCATAGGCCGCCAGCAGCGAGTCGTCGCCTGCCTCGGGAGCGGCGACGATGGTGTTCTCGTAATAGCGCTGCAAGATCTTGTATTTCATTTCGTAGCTGGGCTCTGCGACCAGGCAGAGCATGCCGGCGTTGAAGCGGCTGGTTAGACGCTCGTCCATGCTCAGGTCCTTGGGGGCGCGGTCTGCCGCGATGACGACCTTCTTGTTGTTGCGGATGAACTCGTCCATGAGCTGGAAAAAGTAGTCCACGCTCGCGCGCTTGCCGATGATGTTTTGGATGTCGTCGATGATGAGCACGTCCACGCCGTGGTACGCCTGCATGATGGGGGCGTTGCTCTTCTTTTGGCGGTCGAACTCGGTCATCAGGTCGTCCAGATATGCCTGGGAGTTGGCATACTTGACCTTGATCTCGGGCGACTTTTCGGCGAGCTCGTTTTTGATGGCAAGCAGCAGGTGCGTCTTGCCCAGGCCCGATTTGCCGTAGATGAACAGTGATGTGCACGTGCCCCGCTCGTCCGCGAGGGCGGCAAACTTGAGTGCCGAGCGATAGGCATGGCTGTTCTCGGGGCCGTAGACAAAGTTCTCAAAGGTAAATTTTGAGTTCGCGGCGAGCGGGGCTCCATCCGTATTCTGTTCGGCCGGCGCGGTCGGTGCTGGCATGGGTGAAGCGGGGGTCGCAGCTTGCGTGGATTTAGTTGGCGCTCCGCCCTTCATCTGGTTCATCATGCGGCGAAAATCATCGGCCGAGAGCGTGTTCTTGATTGCAATGCCCGAATCCGCGCCCGTCGTTGCGTCGTGAGCGATGGGCATGTGCGTGACGGGTGCGTTCGTTGACGTCGCCGCCGCGGTCGGCAACGGTGCCATGGTTTCACGGGAAACATCGCTGTGCTGGTGCTCGATTGTCGGCACGTCGCCTGCGGAGGCCGGCACCGCCGGGGAAGCTGCGGGAGCCGTGGCAGGCGCCGTCGCGGCAGCGGATTCCGTCGCGGCGCCTTGCGGTGCCACGATGTCGAGCGCGATCGGTGCAAAGGCGATTTCTTCCAGATAGGCCTCAATGGTCGGCTGATGCTTTTTGAGCTGCGCGATGGCAAAGCGCGAGGGGGCCTCGATCGTGAGCGTATCTTCGGTCAGGCTTATGGCGCGCGATTGCCCCAGCATGTTGATGAGGCGTGCATCTCGGCCGTCGCGCTGGCAAAAGGCGATGGCATCCCCCAGGATGATGCTTGCTTCCTCGTCCACTGTCTCTCCCGTTCTTTAGCTCTGAGCTCGCACGCGAGCGGCGCCGAGTTCGGTCAGATGGTATTTCTGGCCATGCTTGATGACCAAGCCGGCCTGCGCCAAGTCATTGAGCGTGCGTGACCAAGTGGGGGCCGAGTTTCCAAACGCCCTCGCCAGATCGGTGGCACCGCACGCTTGATTTTGCGCCAGATAGCCCAGCGCGGCGTTGCCGCGATCGCTTACGAACACGTCCGGTTGTGGCTGCGCATACTGATTTGCTGCATTAGGATACATCATTTGAGCTGCTGGTTGTTGAGAACTCTGCATCGGCGGCATTTGCTGTTGAAAACTTTGAGGCCACTGGTGGTAAGGCTGCGGAGGCATCTGCTGGGCCCAGGGGTTGTACTGCTGCTGCGTCATCTGCTGGTACGGCTGCTGATATCCCTGCTGGTACTGCTGCGGGAACTGCTGGCCATACCCCAGTGGCGGCATCTGCTGATATGGATATCCCTGTTGGTACGGCTGATAGCCCATTTGCTGGCCACCCGGTGCCCCCGTCGCCTGCTGCATTGCTGCTGTATCCTGATCCGCCAGCGGCATGGCCTCTGGCACGTTTGGCGGCATCGACATCGACGCCGCCTGGGGCTCTTGTGTAGGAAGCATTCCGGGCTGCTGCATCTGTCCCACGCGGGGCTGCATCTGTTGCGTTGCCATGGGCTGCTGCGCAAAAGCCCCCGGCAGGGGATATGCGGGCTGCTCCGTCTCGGGCCGCACGGCAGCACCGCGCCCGCCGGCGCGTTCGATTTCCTGCACGCGTTTAGGGTCCAGGCTTACCGTAACCACGGTGCCGTTGCCCATGTTGTCCTCGATGGACACGGCCCCTCCGGCGTTTTCCAAATACTCCTGCACCATGGGAAACCCTGCTCCGGTTCCACGGATATAGCGCTTCATCTTGCTGTTTGCGCTGGTAACGCCAAAGTCGAAAGCGCGCTCCTTGTCGTCGATGCCGGGTCCTTGATCAGCAAAGCGGATGGTGTCTCCGCCGTCCAGAATCGAGATGATGGGCTCGGCAAAGTGTGCGTGGATAAAGTTTTCGACAATCTCGCGGATGACCATGAGCGAGATGTGGCCACCTTGCTCTTTCATACACTGGTAGACGGTGTTGGTCGTCTCTTCCAAATACGTGCGGACATCTTGCGGATCAATGACGATCACACGCGGTGTCGACAGCATGTCGTCATAGACGGCGATGCGCGCGGCGTACATGGCTTTTGGCGCCTGCGTGGTCGTCTGCTCGCCTTCCTTACGCTCTTCGCGCACGCCGGTGATGTGCTCGTTGTCGGGTGCCGGGTCTCCGGAATCGACCATGGTGTAAAAGTCGTCAGACATGCCGCTCGCAATCTTTCAAAAGGTTTCGAACAAATAGTAGCTCACCGTGCAATGTTTCTCATCTTTCGACAACTTTTCAAAACCTGTTGAAAACTTTGGAAAACGGACGAAAAGTTCTCAACATTGCCAACATGACCTGTTGAAAACTCGATGAAATATCGTGAAAAGTTGCCATGCACCGCTAAATCGAGCTCGGCTTATGGGGGAACCGTGTGAACTGCGCAACCTTTTACCTTTGATTTCTTGACATTTGAACATTGATTTCCCTACAATCTTCAAGCTCACGTGTCTATATCTGCGTCCGCGCCCCCGCGGACACTCGAAATGCAGCAGGAGGAACTTAAGATGAAGCGTACGTATCAGCCTAATAAGCGTAAGCGTGCCAAGACCCATGGCTTCCGTGCCCGTATGGCCACCAAGGGTGGTCGTGCCGTGCTCGCCCGTCGTCGCGCCAAGGGCCGCAAGCGTCTCACTGTCTAGCAGCGATACACACATCTCGCATGAAGACTATTAAGTCTCGGCAAGATTTCGAGCATGTGTTCAGTCAGGGGCGTCGTTTCAATCACCCTCTGATTCGAATGACCATATGTGAATCGGTTGGCGAAGGCGACTCCGGAAGGGTCGCCTTCGTTGGTGCTAAACGGCTCGGTTGTGCTGTCGTGCGCAACCGTTCTAAGCGTGTGATGCGCGAGGCCGCCCGCAGCTGTGGATTTCCCGTTGCGGGTTATGACATCATCTTGTTCGCAACTCCCAAGACGAGGGTTTCCTCGCCGCAGGAGATGGACAATGCATTGCGTTCGCTTATGAAACGCGCCGGCGTTGCCGGGGAGGAGCGATGAGCAATCACGTTTTGCGACGTGTTGCCATCGCTCCTATTCGCATATATCAACAGGTTATTTCGCCCTTATTGCCTGACGCCTGCATTTATTACCCAACGTGCTCGCAATACGCCGTCCAGGCGATTGAGAAGTACGGTGTTTTGAGAGGCTGCTGGCTTGCCGTGAGGCGCATCGCTCGCTGCAATCCCCTGCACGTCGGCGGTTATGACCCTGTGCCCTAGCGGGCACTCGCTATCGGAGGAAAACTTACATGTGGGATTGGATCGTTAACATCCTTTTCGAGCTGCTCAAGCTCATCCAGACCTTTGCGGTCGACTGGGGCCTGTCCATTATCATCCTGGTGGTCATCATCCGTCTGCTGCTGACGCCGCTTATGCTCAAGTCGACTAAGTCGACGGCACGCATGCAGGTGCTGCAGCCCAAGATGCTCGAGATTCAGGAGCGCTATGCCGACGATCCCCAGCGTCAGGCCGAGGAAATGCAGAAGTTCTACAGCGAGAACAAGTTCAACCCGATGGCTGGTTGTCTGCCGCTGTTGATTCAGATGCCTGTCCTGTTCGCCCTATTTACGCTGCTGCGTAACCTGCCGGACTACTTTAACGACGGCACGTTCTCGTTCTTTAATATTCTGCCCGACCTGACCACCACGCCGAGTGCCTCCTTTGCCGATGGCTTTATGGTCGCGCTGCCTGCGCTGGTCTGCCTGATCCTGTTCGCTGTCCTGACCCTGATTCCGCAGCTCTATATGTCGCGCAACCAGACCGGCCAGCAGGCTCAGAGCATGCGTATGATGGCCGTTGTCATGACGGTCATGATGCTTTGGATGGGCTGGAGCCTTCCCGTTGGTGTTCTGCTGTACTACGACGTCTCGTCTGCTTGGCAGGTTATCCAGCAGATTTTTGTGACGCAGAAGGTCATCGACAAGGCGAAGGCCGATGAGGAGGAGCGCCTTAAGAACGCGCCGCTGCAGGTTGAGGTCACTCGTCGCGAGAAGAAGCCGCGCCCGCACAAGAAGAAGTAGTGGGATATCAATCTTATTTAGGTACCTAACTTTTGGAGTACGTTATGTCTGAAGAGATCATCGAGGATATGCTTGAGGAGGTTGCCCCGCAGGTCGCGGGCGATTATCCCGAGATTGCACAGCGCTACAAGGCTGGTGAAGAGCTGACCGACGAGGAGCTCGACACCATTGCCGATGTCGCGATTTCCATCCTGCGTTCCATCCTTTCGCACTTCGATGCCGCCAACTCTCCTATCGATGAGTATGAGGGCGACGAGGGTGAGCTGATTCTGGATGTAACGGCTCCCGACCTTGCTGTTCTCATTGGCCGTCATGGTCGCACCCTTGATGCCCTTCAGGTTATGTTCTCATTGCTGGTGAGCCGCAAGCTCGGCTTTAGGTATCCGGTTGTAGTGGACGTCGAGGGATACAAGAGCCGCCGTCAGGACAAGGTTGCCTCCATGGCTCAGTCTGCTGCCGAGCGTGCCATCCGCACTCATAAGAGTGTTTCGCTTCCGCCCATGAATGCCTACGAGCGCCGACTGGTTCACATTGCACTTCGTGGCAATGACGCCGTCGATACTCATTCTGAGGGTTCTGACCCCGATCGCCATGTGGTGATTGTTGCTCGATAATCTACTCGAGCTTATGCTAAGGGGACGTGGTTTCCACGTCCCCTTTTTTTGTCAAAAGTTCTCGATACACTGATTTTTGTCAGAAAGGAGCTTTCGTTGTTAGTACTTACTGATCAGCAGGCTGACGAGATGTTGAGTCGTCTAACTTCCTATTGCAAAGAGTATTCCTTGAGCGTAACTGATACTGAGCTGAGGAAATGTATTCAACATTTGGATTTGGTTCTGGAAACAAATAAGACAACCAATCTCACCCGTATTCTTAACATAGAAGATGCTGCGGTACTTCATATCCTCGACTCACTTGTTTTGCTCCCCTATATCAATAAGGCTCCTGAGGGAGCTTTGCTCGATATGGGAACAGGTGCGGGCTTCCCTGGTATTCCGTTAACCATAACCACGCATCGTAAAGCTACTTATATTGACTCTGTTGGTAAGAAGGTTGATGCTGTCAATTCTTTTGTTGATGTTCTTGGATTGAAACATGCTCATGCGGTTCATGATCGCCTTGAAGAATATGCTCGAAGCCATAAGAAGCAGTTCTCTGTCGTAACCGCCCGCGCACTGGCCCCTCTACCGATTCTTGTTGAGTATGCGGCTCCGTTCCTCAAAGATGGAGGGCTATTTGTTATCACCAAGGGCAATCCTTCGGATGAGGAGCTTGCTTCCGGCATGTCAGCAGCTAAGATTTGCGGCTTTACTTTGCTTCTGAATGACGCAATCGATTTGCCTGAGGGCTTGGGCCACAGGGAGTTCATTGTTCTTAAGAAGAGCCATCCAGCATCTGTCTCATTGCCTCGTGCAAATGGCATGGCAAAGAAGAATCCGCTTGCCTAGATGTTTCACGTGAAACATAATGGATACTAACAACTTGCAGTGTTTCACGTGAAACATGGCGGTTGATATCGAATCGGAATGTTTCACGTGAAACATCCTCCGTTTGACAGCTTTAATACACACCAGGAGGGACCGTGGGATTTCGCGACGTTAAGCGTTCTAAGAGCGCAAAAGACACGCGTATCATTGCAATCATCAATCAAAAAGGCGGTGTCGGTAAGTCGACGACGGCTGTAAACCTTGCAGCAGCACTGGGTGAGCAGGGTCGTAAGACACTGATTGTCGATTTTGATCCGCAGGGAAACAGCACCAGTGGATTCGGAATTGAAAAAGAAGACCTTGACCGCTGCATCTATGATGCATTGTTGAATGATGTGCCGGCAGAATCACTTGTTCTTGATACAAATTGCAAAAAGGTATTCGTAATTCCGGCTACCATTCAGCTTGCAGGCGCGGAAATTGAGCTCGTAAGCGCAATTGCTCGTGAAACCCGCCTCAAAGATTTGCTTGAGCCAATTCAGGACGAGTTCGATTTTATTTTCATTGACTGTCCTCCTTCGCTCGGCTTGCTTACAATCAACGCCTTGACTGCAGCAGACAGTGTTTTGATTCCGATCCAGTGCGAGTATTATGCACTCGAGGGTGTTACGAAGCTGCTTGAGTCAATGAAGATGGTCAAATCACGTCTGAACAAGGGCTTAGACACCTATGGCGTGCTTATGACCATGTATGACTCGCGTACTTCTCTGTCGAATCAGGTTGTTGAGGAGGTTCAATCGTACTTTGGTGATAAGGCGTTTAAGACGTTGATTCCCCGTACAGTTAAAATCTCCGAAGCTCCGTCTTTTGGAGAACCGGTAATTACCTATGCACCTCAAAATAAGGGTGCAAAAGCGTATATGAACCTTGCAAAAGAGGTGATCAAGCGTGCCTAGTGCAAAGAAACGTGGCGGATTAGGACGTGGTCTCAATGCTTTGGTCTCAGAGGCCGAATATGAGACCGGTGGTTCGGCTGCATCTGCTTCAAATGCCGCATTTGAAACAAAACTCCCTATTGAGGATATCGTTCCCAACCCTAATCAGCCGCGAATTCACTTTAACGAAACTGAACTTCGCGAGTTGAGTGAGTCAATCCAAGAGCATGGTGTTTTGCAGCCGCTTTTGGTTCGCAAGCACGGAAACGGCTATGAGATCATTGCTGGTGAACGTCGTTACCAAGCGTCAAAGCTTGCTGGTCTTGAGGAACTGCCTGTCATCATTAAAGATGTTAATGATGAAGAGATGCTGGCCCTTGCACTTATCGAAAACCTTCAGCGTTCTGATCTGAATCCCGTTGAAGAAGCCAAGGGGTATCGCCAGCTCATTGATGCCAGTGGTATGACCCAAGAGGCATTGTCGAAGGCTGTAAGCAAGTCACGCTCTGCAATTACAAACTCGCTGCGCCTTCTCGATCTCCCCGAAGTTGTTCAGCAGATGATTTTTGAGGGTAAACTTACTGCTGGTCATGCACGTGCGATTCTTGCTGTTCCCTATGAGGACGCTCGAATTCGACTTGCTGAGAAGGTTGTTGCAGAGGGTCTTTCCGTAAGAGCGACAGAAAATCTTGCTCCATTGTTTTCTGCCGGAGAGACGCCTAAAACGTCGAGGCCTGCAACGCCTCAGTCTTTTAAAAAGGCTGCCCGTGTACTTCGTCAAGTATTTAATACCAACGTACGTGTGAAGCGCTCACGTGGAAAGAATAAGATTGAGATTGAGTTTAAAGACGAGGAAGAACTCTCTCGTATTCTTGGTGAAATGATTCAGTTTGATCAAGGAGACCAAGATGAGGAATAAGATTTTAACTGCGATTGCATTGGCGACGACTGTCGCGGCTGGTGCCTTTGCTGGCTATAAAATCGCGACAGACGATGAGCTCCGAGGTCGTTTGCTTCGTGGTGCGCAAGATATCGTCGATACGTCCAAGAAGAAAATGGATGTTATGACAGAAGATGTTGCCATGCGAACTGCTCAGGTAACGAAGAATCCCAAGATTAATCAAGGTTGGGTTAGCAACCAATGGGAAAATGTGGGCTATTAGGTACCTAACAATTACTCAGTAAATTTTGAGGGGTCCTTGTCTGATTCACGAGACAAGGACCCCTTATTATGGCCGTAATAATTGAGACCAGTGGCAGCTGATTCATAATCGTAGTAGCTGATTCAAAATTAAGGTCAATAAATGAAACGACCCCGCTTGCATATTCTGCAACCGGGGTCGTTCATGTTTCACATGAAACGTTTTGGGGTGCGACTCCCCTATGCGTTCTTCTGAACTTTGAAGCGCTGCTTCAGCTGTCCGCAAGCGGCGTCAATATCGTTACCACGGGAGTTACGGATCGTGGTCTCGATGCCACGGGACTCAAGACGACGCTGAAGATCCTCAACCTTATGAATCGGCGACGGCTTGAGCGGGCTGCCCTCGATGTCGTTAAGCTGAATGAGGTTAACGTGGCACAGCGTTCCCTCGCAGAAGTCGCAGAGCGCCTGCATCTCGGGATTCGTATCGTTGACGCCTTCGATCATGGCATACTCATAGGTCGGGCGGCGGCCAGTCTTCTCGGTGTAGAGCTGAAGCGCTTCGTGAAGGCGAAGCAGCGTGTACTTCTTAACACCGGGCATGAGCTTATTGCGCGTCGACTGGATGGCGGAATGCAGGGAAACGGCAAGCGTGAATTGCTCGGGGATGTCGGCAAATTTGCGAATACCGGGAATAACGCCGCTGGTAGAGACGGTGAGGTGACGAGCGCCGATACCGATGCCGTCGGGGTCGTTGAGGATACGCAGCGCCTTGAGAACCTCGTCGTAGTTGGCAAACGGCTCGCCCTGGCCCATGAAGACAACGCTCGTGGCGCGCTCGCCAAAGTCGTTGGATACATGAAGTACCTGATCGACGATCTCTTGAGCGGTCAGAGAACGCTTGAGACCGTTGAGACCGGTAGCGCAAAAGGCGCAGCCCATGCCACAGCCTGCCTGGGTGGAAACGCAGACGGAAAGCTTGTTACGACGGGGCATACCGACGGTCTCGACGGAAATGCCGTCGTGGTACTCGAGCAGATACTTGCGAGAGCCATCTTTGGAAATCTGCTTGGTGAGTTCAGTCGGCGTGTCAAAGGCAAAAGCCTCTTTAAGCTGCTCGCGGAAAGCCTTGGGAAGGTTGGTCATATCGTCAAACGAACAAACGTTCTTCTCAAAGACCCATTCGATGAGCTGCTTTGCGCGGAAGGCGGGCTGGCCAAGTTCGGCCACAAGCTCGCGAATATCGTTTTGGCTCAAGTCGCGAATGTCCTGAGATTTAGTCCTGGGATTCATGGAAGCCTTTCGATTTTGGGGAAACGTAGAGGGTATCGCTACAATATGGTATCAGCTGCAGAAATTATAGAGGAGGAGTCTGCCCATGCCGGGTAAAAGCCTAGAGAACATGCACGTAGCGGTCTTGGCGGGCGGTCATTCCGCTGAGCGCGAGATTTCGCTCAATTCGGGAAAGAACGTCGTGGCGGCCTTGAAGGAGGCCGGCTACACTTCGGTGGAGCTGCTCGACACGGCTGCCGATGATTTTATGGTAACCATGGCGACCGGTGGTTTCGACGTGGCGTTTATCGCCATGCACGGCGCCGGCGGTGAGGATGGTGCCATGCAGGGTGCCATGGAGACCTTGGGTATCCCCTACACGGCCTCGGGCGTGCTCGCAAGCGCCTGCGGTGCCGACAAGGAGGTCTCGAAGCTCCTGTACGCCAAGGCGGGCGTTCCCATTGCCCCCGGCCTCGCGCTCGAGGTGGGCGATGAAGTCGATATCGATCATATCGTCGAGGTTTGTGGCGAGCGCTGCTTTGTGAAGCCGGCCGTCAACGGTTCCAGCTATGGCATTTCCCTGGTCCATGAGCCCTCCGAGCTGCCCGCGGCAATCGCCAAGGCGTTTGAGTACGGCGACAAAGTGCTGGTCGAGAAGTGCATCGAGGGTACCGAGATCACCGTCGGCGTATACGGCGAAGATGACGTGCGCGCCCTGCCGATTGTCGAGATTCGTAAGCCCGAGGACTGCGAGTTCTATGATCTGGACGTGAAGTATGTCGACCCTACGGATATCCATCGCATTCCGGCGCAGATTTCACCCGAGAATTACGCTCGCGCTCAGGAACTTGCCTGTGCCGCTCACAAGGCCCTCGGTTGCCTGGGTATCTCGCGCAGCGACTTTATTGTGAGCGAGGACGGCCCCGTTATACTCGAGACCAATACCATTCCCGGCATGACCGATACGTCGCTGTATCCGGATGAGATCCGCCACACCGACGACATGACGTTCCCGCAGGTCTGTGACAGCCTGATCCGTATGGGCCTTCGTCGAGCGGGCATTGCATGCTAATCGAGGACGCGGTTTCGTCAGGAACGCCGCAGTTTGTCATCGACTCCTATGCCACGCTTGCCGACCGCGCCAAAACGCAGTCCTTCGGCCTTATCGAGGAAGATGTGATTGTCCTCGATACCGAGACCACGGGTCTTTCGGTGCAGGACAATGAACTGATCGAGATCTCGGCGGCCCGTCTTTCGGGCCGCGAGGTCATCGACCGCTTCGATACCTTCGTGCATCCCAAGCAGCTGATTCCCGCCGAGATTACCGAGCTCACGAGCATTACAAATGCCGATGTGGCAGATGCCCCGTCGGCGGTTGAGGCCGTCGCCGCTCTCGCCGATTTTGTCGGTGGCTGCCCGGTGATCGCACATAACGCCACGTTCGACCGCTCGTTTATCGAGTCGGTCAAAGGCGGCGTCAACGTGAGCGATATTTGGATCGATTCGCTGGCGCTGTCGCGCATCGCGCTTCCGCGCCTGGCCTCTCACAAGCTGTCTTTTATGGCCGATCTGTTTGGCTGCGACTCGGTATCACACCGTGCCAATGCCGACGTCGACGCCCTGTGTGGCGTATGGCGCGTGTTGCTCGTGGCGCTCACCGACTTGCCCCAGGGCCTTATGGCGCGCCTAGCCGACATGCATCCGGACGTGCCTTGGTCCTATCGTCCTATCTTCTCGTTCTTGGCAGGGCAGAACCCTGGTTCTATCTTCTCTCTCAGCGCCGCTCGTGCTGACGTTCTCAAGGCCGATCGCGCCGACGATCGGGTGGACGCCGATGAACTGCCGGTACTCAAGATGCCGAGTCGTGAGGAGATTGAGGCAGACTATGCGCCAGGTGGCCTGGTCAATCGCATGTATCCCACCTACGAGCCGCGTGATGAGCAGATCGCGATGGCGCTCGAGGTCCGCGATGCGCTGGTCACGGGCACTCATCGTGTAATTGAGGCGGGCACAGGCGTCGGCAAATCGATGGCCTATCTGGTGCCTTTTGCCGAGGCAGCACGCCGTAACAACATCACGGTTGGTATTGCGACCAAATCGAACAATCTTGCCGACCAGCTCATGTACCATGAGCTGCCAAAACTTGCCGAGCAACTGAACGGTGGTCTGTCATTTTGCGCTCTCAAGGGGTATGACCACTATCCGTGCCTGCGCAAGCTCGAGCGCATGAGCCGCGGCCAGGTCGAGATCACCACCAAGCGCGATCCGGCGGACACGCTCACGGCGGTCGCGGTCATTATGGCGTACGTCTGCCAATCAGCCGATGGCGACCTCGACTCGCTCGGCATTCGGTGGCGCAGCGTCAACCGTCCCGACTTTACGACGGCCTCGCGCGAGTGTGCTCGTCGCCTCTGCCCGTTTTTCCCTGATAAATGTTTGGTCCACGGTGCTCGCCGTCGTGCGGCGCATGCCGATGTGGTGGTCACCAACCATTCCCTGCTGTTCCGTAACGTCGCGGCCGAGGGCAGGATTTTGCCTCCGATTCGTCATTGGGTAATCGACGAGGCCCATTCCATCGAGCGCGAGGCGCGCCGTCAGTGGGCGCGCGTGGTGTCGGCGGACGAATCACGCGTCCTGTTCGAGCGCCTGGGTGGCTCGAGCACCGGCGCACTAAGCCAGGTTTCCCGTGATTTGGCAACCTCCGAGGGCTCTACGCTCTATCTGGGCCTTACTGCCAAGGCGACGTCGACGGTTGCCCGCGCGAGCATGGCAATCGCCGACGTGTTCGATGGCGTTCGCGAGCTCGGCCGCCGTGCGCGTGGGGGTTATGACAATGCCAATCTATGGATTGGCCCCGAGCTGCGCGAATCTGACGACTGGCATGATTTCTTACAGTCGGCCTACGCTGCCATCGACGCATTGGAACAAGCTGACAAGAGCGTCGACGCGCTGGTGCAAGCCGTCGCCGTCGACAAGCCCGAGGTTGTTGTCGACCTGGGTGATATCTCGCGCCGCCTGCACGAGCTGGCCGAGAACCTCAAACTCATCATTGATGGCACCGATGAACACTACGTGTATTCGCTGCAGGTCAATCGCAGGCTGCGTGCCGGCGGAGAGTCAATGACCGCGGAGCGCATCGACATTGGCGAGGCCTTGGCAACCGAGTGGCTGCCCGAGGTTCACACGGCTATCTTTGCCTCAGCGACCATGACGGTGTCCAAAAGCTTTGAGCACTTCAACCATGCTGTCGGGCTTGATCGCATCGGTGCTTCAACGTCGTCATCGCTGCACTTGGACTCGAGCTACGACTTCGATTCGAATATGGCCGTGGTTGTGGCTGGGGATATTCCCGATCCACGCGACCGCGAAGGCTATCTTTCGGCGCTCGAGCGTGTGCTGGTCGACGCTCATCTTGCCATGGGCGGCTCGGTGCTCACGCTGTTCACCAACAGGCGTGATATGGAGGAGCTGTACGCTCGCGTCGAGCCCAAGATGGCTCGTGCGGGTCTGGAGCTCAACTGCCAGCAGCGCAACTCATCTCCTCGTCGCCTGCGCGACCGGTTTATCAACGAACCGACCTCGTCGCTTTTTGCGCTCAAGGCCTTCTGGGAGGGGTTTGATGCCAGCGGCGAGACGCTGCGCTGCGTCATCATTCCCAAGTTGCCGTTCTCAAGCCCCACGGACCCGCTCTCGTGCGAGCGCAACCTGCGCGAAGACCGCGCATGGGCGCGCTATTCGCTGCCCGAGGCGGTGCTCGAGGTTAAGCAGGCCGCAGGGCGTTTGATTCGCTCGTCGACCGATAGCGGTGTGCTGATCTTGGCGGATCCTCGCCTGGTGACGAAGGGCTATGGCAAGAAGTTCTTAACGTCGCTGCCCACGAGCTCCTACCAGCGCATCGAATCGGCGCAGATCGGGCACTATCTACAGCTGTGGCGTGCACGCCACGAGTGGCGGCGCTAAAGCGGACAGACGAGGGTTTTTGCCATATCGCACAGACGCTTTGACAGGGCGGGGTCATCCAAGATGCGGATGGCTCCGCCCGCTGCGATTATCTGGCTCAGCAGCCAACGCTCGGAGCCGTAATGTACGGTTACCGTTGCCATGTCTGTCCCGCTGTGCTCGATGAGGGTGATGCCGGCCCAGTCCAGATGCTCCGCCATATCGAATGGCATCAAGAGCTTTGCGCTACGCTGCGTCCGGGCAAGGGAATCGTGGAGGGATGCGACGTCCGGTGCGTGAGGCACGACGGAGTCTTCCGTCAAGGTGAGTCCCTCGATTTTATCCATGCGATAGGTGCGCTGCTCATCGACCGCGATGTCCCAGGCAATTAGGTATGTTTGGTCGCCGTTTACCGTAATGCGCAAGGGGTCGACCAGACGCTCGCGTGGCCGCGCATCGTCCATCGAGCGATACGAGATGCGGCAGCGAACGCCGTCCTGAATGGCGCAGCTCAGCTGCTGCCAGTGCGACCCGTGGTTGACGGTGTCAAAGACGCGCTGGTTATAGCCGAGCTCTTCGGGCAGAAGAGCATGTCGAATCCGAGCCGCCGCCTGGGGCTCGATCCCCAACGATTCAAGTTCATGGTTGAGCACAGCGCCTTCGGCGGCACTCAGGCGCAGCGGTAGCACACGCCCGGCGTCACCGGTGAGGACCACACGCTCGCCGCGGCATTCGCAGATGATGCGCGCGCCCGATTCTCGGTCCGCGAGCGTCGAGACGATCTCGAGAATCTCGTCGAGCGACACCCCCGTGATGTCAAAGCGGCTGCAAATCTCGGTTCGTGTCATGCCGTTCTCGCCGGCGGCGTAGAGGGCCTCCATGATGTCGATGGCGCGCGAGAGTCTCTGCTCGCTGGTGAGTTTACGCACGGGCATGCTCATGCACCGTCCTTTCAATGAGGTGGTTCCACGCCTGCTTGAGCGATTTGGGGGCCATGGGCCCCATGCCGTCCGTGGCGTGGGCCATGCAAAATGAGGCGGCGGCTTCAAGGTCACGCACGTCAACGGTCCAGGTCCATCCCGCATCGGTGTGTGCGAGCTCACCTCGCCCGCGCGTGAGGCCGTTGATCATATCGATCTGCGTCTGAGGGGCGAACGAGAACGTGGCTGCAACGGGCGGTCGGTCGGCAAAATCGAATTCAAAGAACAGATAGTCGTTGAGATTGAAGTCCGCGGGGATGGCGTAGGCCTTCGAAGGACGCCAGGCGCGAACGATTCGGTCGCAGCGGAATGTCCTGATGTCGTCGGTGACATTGTCGAGGCCGCAGAAGTACGCCACGCCCTCGCGCTCGAACATGCCGTAGACGCAGACGGTACGCTCTTTCTGCTCGCCGCGTCCGTTCTGATATAAAAATCGCAGCGCGCATCGCTCGGCAAAGGCGCTCCATACCGCATCGACGGTGGGAGAGCGGCGGATCGGTGCTTCGTCCGCCGCCGATATGCCGGTGAGGTAGGCAATTTTGGAGCGAATATCGGCAAGCGGCGCGGCAAAGGTGGAAGAGCCGGCCGCTAGCGTCTGGTCGATGGCGTTGAGCAGGATATCGGCGTCGTCTGCGGTGATGAGGCCGCCTGCAGCAAACGTGTGCTCGCGGTCGATTGTCCACGAGCTTTCCTCGGTCTCCTGCGCACCGGCGGGGCGAACCTCCTTGATTAAGATGCCACGCTCGAGCAGTTTGTCACGATCGCGCCGAAACTTGCGCTTATCCGAGTCAATGTTGCCCGAGCCATATCCCAGGTCAGAATCCAAGACGATCTGCTCGGTCGTCAGCGGTTCGGGGGAGCTGTTGAGCACAAAGAAAAGATTGAGGATACGCTGAGCCGTTTTATCGAAACTTGGCTCCGAATTTCCCTTTTTAATTGTCGCGGTCGCGTCGCTTGCCGTCATAGAGTCCTCGCATGAGAAGGTGGTTTGCTGCCATGATTTTAGTCCGATATGGAGATTAGGCTATATCCTTGTCCGCTCGGGGCGTTAAGATGGCCCGAATTCGGTCGTTTGCGCTCGCTCGGGGTATACTTTCGACTATATACGGTTCTAATGTGCAAGCATTGGGCCTATTTGTCGGATTATGGATGTGGAGCGCACATGGCGAACACCCAGAACTATATTAACCACCTGCTGCAGAACACCGGCATTACGCCGGCATGCAGCGAAGAAGAGCGCTTGGCTGCCGAGGATATCGCTCAGATCTTCCGCAACCACGGCTTTGATCCCGAGGTTCAGGAGTTCAATGCCCCGGCGCCCAGTAGATTGGCATTTGCCGTTACCGGCATCCTTGCGTTTGCCGGCGCCCTGCTGATGGGCATCGGCGGCGGTATCGGCTTGGTCGGCACCTTGCTGGCCATTGTCGGTGCCGTGCTCTACGTGCTCGAGCGCACGGGCCACCCCGGGGTTTCGCGCCTGGGCAAGACGGGCGTGAGCCAAAATGTCATCGCCTACCACAAGGCCTCGGGCCCGCTTGCGTCTCCGCGCAACCGCCCGGTCGTTGTGGTGGCGCACTATGATTCCCCTCGTGCCGAGCTCCTTGCTCGCGAGCCCTACGCTCCGTATCGCGCGCTTATCGCCAAACTCCTGCCTGTCGCCACGATCGCGCCCGCGGCTGTCGCCGTCCTGCGTATCCTGCCGCTTCCCGGCGTGCTCAAGGTGCTGCTGTGGGTTGTTGCGATTCTGGCCTCCCTTGTGGCACTGGCCAACGCTGCCAATATCATCTCCAACCGTTTTGTGCTTCCCTACACGTCTGGCGCGGTGTGCAACAAGTCCTCTGTTGCCGCCATGCTCGGTGTCATGGACAACGTTGCCCCCTATCAGGGCGAAAACGAGTTCCCCGATGACATTCCATTCGATACCTATTTTGGCGAGCAGAAGCGTCGCGCCGAGGAGATGGCGCGCGCGGCGGCCGAGTATGCCGCGGCCCAGCAGCAAAACGACTACGGCAACACCATTGAATATGAGGAACCTTCCTACGACGAGGACGAGTTTGGCCAGCCGGTGGCGCCTGTCGATGTGCCCGAGCAGGAAGAGGCTTTTGATGGACAGATTGATGGTTTTGAGGGTGCCTCTGCCGACGAGACGCTGATTGGCGTTATCGCGCCCGAGGCTCAAGACCAGACTGCCCAGGCCGAAGTGTCCACCGAGGAAAAGTCCACCGCCGAGCCGGCGGAGGAGCCCGCGGTGGTCGAAGTCGCCGAGCCCGAGCCCAAACTCTATCGCAATGCCGCCGGCAATATCCGCTTTGGTTCGGATGCCATCCGTGCGCTCGGCATGCTTCCCGAGTCCTGCACGCTTGATTACGAAGAGGGCGAGGAGCCGACGTTTGAGCCGGAGCCTGCTCCCGTTGCACAGGAGTCTGCGCCCGCAGCCAATACGGCTGTTGCTCCCGCTGAGCCGGTCGCTGCCCCTGTTGCTGCCGCGGAGTCTGACGTAAAGCCCGCGCCCGATTCTGCAGCTGGTCTTGATATTCTGGCGCCTGCCGCTCCGGCACAGGTTGAAGACGAGACCGCCGATGAAGACTATGACGAGTATCCGCAGCGCGTGTCCTATGAGAGCGACACCGATTTCTCGGCCGAGATTCCCTCGACAACGCCCCATGCCGATATCGCTTCCGCGTTCTCCTCGATTGGTGCCAGCGCTTCTAGCTTCTTTAAGGGTGCCTTTGCGAAGGGAAAGAAGTTCGTCGACGACTTTGAGGAAAAGCGCGCCGCTGCCCGCGAGGCCGCCGAGCGGGAGGCCATCGCCCAGCAGCAGGCCGCCGAGGCCGAGCGTGAGCGTGCGGCACAGGAGTTCGAGCAGAGCGAGGCCGAGCAGTCGGAGCCTGTCGATGTCGCCGACGCCACGACGTCCTTTGAGGCTCCGCAGCCGACGTCCGCTGACGTTGCCGAGGCTACGACGTCCTTTGGTGCGCAGCAGCCGGTTGATAGCACCATGTCATTTGATGCCACGATGACGTTTGAGAAGCAGGGCACCGCAATTGCCGAGCCCCTTCCCATCTCCGATGATGCCCAGGACGCCGCCGATGATTCGGTTGCCGACGAGGCCGATTCCGTTGAGGCCAGCGCACCCGAGCAGGTCGAGGCTCCTGCTATGGAGCGGGAGACCCCTGCGGTTGACGAGGCTCCCAAGACGGATGTGTCCAGGCCTTATTCTACGCAGATCTTTACCATGCCCGCGCCGAGCGACCCCGGCGCTACGGTGGCCAATGTCGCTCCCACGCAGGACGAGACGGTTGACTCCCTCATGGCGCAGATTTCGTCTCAGGTGCCTCCGCGCCAGCAGATGAATATTCCCGATCCGGCCTCCGCGCCTGCACCCTCTTCGTCGCCGCTGGCCTCGGTTCCCGATCCGTCGCTGCCTTCGATGCAACAGGCTAACGTCGCGTCCCGCACGTCGCTGTTCGATCTTCCCGATCCTTCGGCGCAGACAAATGATCCCTTTGCGACGGCGCAGGGCCCCGAGCCCACATCGGCACCGGTCGCGACCCCCATGCCCATTTCCTCGGGCGCGCAGCCGCTCGAGACCATCTCGGCTCCTGCTTCGACGGGCGCCAAGCCGCAGAAGCGTGGCCTGGGTGGCTTGTTCGGTCGCAAAAAGAAGAGCGAGCAGGACAGCATGAGCGACTGGCTGGGCGTCGAGGACGATTACGATGCCAAGAAGTCTGGCCGCGGCATTGGCTCGTGGGATAACTTCGAGGATGACGACGACGGTTGGAAGGGCGGCGCCACCTCCTCCGATGGTGCTTCTGCCGAGGATATGCTCTCGGCCGTTGCCTCCATGGGTGACGATGAGCTGCTCGGCCACGATATCTGGTTCGTCGCAACGGGCGCGTCCGATTGCGACGGCGCCGGCATGAGGGCGTTTTTGGCCTCGCATCGTGACAAGCTCCGCGGTGTGTTCTTCATCAACCTCGAGTCTATCGGTGCCGGCAGGCTTTCGGTGGTAACGGTCGAGGGCGAGCAGCAGCTGTTTAAGGGCGATCGCCGCATCATGAATCTTGTCAGCAAGGTGTGCAAGTCGTTCCACGTCGATTGCGGTGCGTTCGAGATGCCCTATGCAAAAACCGATGCATCCGCAGCGCTCGAGGCGAGCCGTCGCGCCCTTACGATCGCCGGTGTGGACGGCCCGCGCCTTGCCTGCGCTCGCACCGAGGATGACCTGCCGTACAACGTCAATCCGACCAATATCGCTACGGTGTCCGAGGTCGTGACCGAGGTCATTCGTCGTTCGTAGACAGATCCGCTAAGGAGTCAGCGTGTTTTCGTACATCAAGCGCCATTGGCCCATCTATCTGATCTTGACCCTGATCGCAATCGCATTGGGCTTTGGGGCCGCGTATGTCGTTGGCGTTAAGGGCTCGACGCCCGAGACAACAATGAACGAAGAGGTGGAGCAAGAGCAAAGTTTGGGTGCCGACGGTATCTCCGAGTCCGATCAGGCAGCCATCGATGGCGGTTCGTCATCTGCTGAATAGCCGATTCATCGTTTATGCCCAAGGCGGGCGAGCCGGGAGACTGGCTCGCCCGCTTTTTTATCGTGCTAGTGCTTCCTTGTGGCTGACCTAAGGCGAGCGAACCATATGGCTGCAGTGCCCGATGTCAGGAGTGCGGTGATGCATGCGGCGACGGCAACAGATCCCGTTGCCGGCAGGTTCTGAGGCAGGGCGCATCGTTGGATGACGCGGTCCTCATCATGCGCTTCGAGTTTATCGCCACCGCCGTTACGGCAAAGATCGACGCGCGCACTGTTGGCAAGCGCGGTTTGGAGCGTATAGGATGACGTTGCCTGCATATGCACGACTGCGCCTCGGGCATCCGAGTTAAGGGCCGCCTTGGCATCGTCAAGATCGTCGTGCTCGTCTTTAAGGTCATCCCGGGTCCAAGAGCCCGCCTCGCTTCTGGTTGTAAAGTCGACGGCTGCCGCACCGTATTCAAAACGGATGCCCGTGATGAAGGCGTTGTCTGCAAGATCAATCTCTTTCGTATCGAGCGTGACGGACTTGTCCGTCGGGATATCTGCTTTCCATAGGTGCCACCCGTCGTAATCGACGAGACGCACATCGTCGCCCAGCAGCTTTGTAACCTCTTCCGTTTCGAGCCAAGGATTGCTGTGCCCGTCGTCAAGCGTTGCATTGACCTGCTTGCCCGTATCGCTTGTTCCTGCCGGAGACGTTCGATACCACACGTTGCACAGCCCGTTTAGATCGCCGACCGCAATAGGGGTTTCAACGGCAACAAGTTTCGCTGCGCCATCTTTGGCGCACTCAAGGTCGTCGGTGATGGTCAACTCGTCGACCCAGGTGCTCGACTCATTTTTGGCGTCGATGGTATAGCAGAAGGCGCCTTGCGTATTGGCCCGTGCTTTGGCTCGGTTTTTACCGTCGCCGTTGGCAACGAGTTTGCTTGTGACTGGCTGTGCAATCTCTTGGCGCTTGTCGACGCTTCCCCTGATCTCGATGGGGGTATCCTTCATAGCCATGGTTTGAACTTCTCCCGTGGCCTTTACTTCAAACGTTATCTCTTCGGCAAGGTCGTAGGTACGCGGAGACATCGTTTCGCGCAAGGTGTAGGTGCCGGGTGAAAGGTGCTCAATGTGATGCGGTTTGCCGGATGAAGTCCAAGAATCGATTTCGTTGCCATTGGAGTCACAGAGGACAAGCTCGGCACCTGTCACTTCCTGGCCTCCGCACGCGTCGACTTTGGAGACATCGATCTTGGTGTAGTCGTTGGAAACGTCAAGGTGCATTTCGATCACGGGCGTTTGCTGGTCAGCGTACGACAACTTCACAGTGTGTGGGGTTGGGTTGAGCAGATAGCCTTCGGGCGCTTGTGTCTCGACGACCTCGTAGGTGGCGGTACCGCATCCCAGCGAAAGATGGTCGACTCGCGCATACCCCCGTTCGTCGGTTGTAACGGTGGCGACGGTTTCGCCATCCAGGGCGACGATGCTGTCGTCGGTTCGCACGATGTCGCCACTAGCGCGGATGTCAAACGTGGCTCCAGCGAGGGTGCGCCCATCTACAGCATCCGTCTTAATGATTTCGATGCTTCCGGTTGCGGCGTCGTCATAGAACGAGGCGACGGCGACCGGTGTCAGATTTCTGTCGGCGGGAATCGTTATCTCCAGGTCTTCTCCGCGCAGATACGGTTCCTTGGTCGATGTTTCGTGCACGTAGTATGTTCCGGGATTAAGTGATTCGGGCAGCGTGACGGCGCCGGTTGTATCGGTTGTGAAGGTATTCATTACATTGTGGGCCGGATACCAACATGTTTGCGAGACGGGCTCGTGGTGGCTATCGAGCAGCTGGAACGTAAAGCCGGCAAGTGGTACGGTGCCGCCGGTCTGAGCATCGCGCTTTACGATTTGAAGGTGCGTCGATAGGGCATGGTTGTCAATGATGTACTGAAGCTCGGCGCCGTCTGCGGTCTGCTCTGCTGTGATGGTCCATTCCCCTGCTTGCTTAAATCCTTCAGGGACCGTTTCTGCAACCTCGCGAACGGTGTAGCCCGCGCGGTCGTAGGGAATGGCACCGTGAGCGCCGGCTGGTCGCTTGCCTGCGCCAAACCATGCTTCGGACCGGTCTTTGGTGGAGGCAAAGCCGTAAACGTTTGTGGTCAACGTGCCGACGACTTGTTGGGAGCTATTGCTGACAACCTCAAAAACGACGCCTCCCGCCGGCTGCTCAAGGCCGGACTCATCGTTATCGCCATAGTCCTTAAACTTCGAGATTTCAAGGTCAAAGGCGATGGGGGTGTTGGGAATACGGCTTTCGAGCTCAACGATGCCCGTATCTCCGAGCTGTTCGGCACCGACGGTGTAGCTCCAACAGTCGTTTGAAATCAGGTAGCCCTCGGGTGCCTTCGATTCATAGATGGTAAAGGTGCCCAGAGGAACGTCATTGAGGATCGCCCGTCCGTTTTCGTCGGTCATAAGGGTGCGAGTCCAGCCGGGAGTGGATTGCGAGACGCAGGTGAATTCAGCGCTCGCAAGCGACGCCCCAACCTGGGCGCCGGCATTCGTGGCGGCATCGATTTTTGCAATACGCAAGGTGATGGTGCCGGGCTGCTCGTTGATAGTGACATGTTCGCCGCTGTTTTGTGTGGTGAAGGCTATTCGGTCGCCTCGAGGGATATAGCCTGCCGGGGCTTTGGTTTCGACCAGGTAATATGCCGTATTGGGCAAAAGCGTTGCTTGTGTACGCCCGTTTTCGTCCGTCTGGATAGTGCCGACACGTGCATCGCCCGCACTTTCAAAGATATCGAAGGTTGCGCCACCGAGTCTGTAGGTGTCGTTACCGGCGGTGATGCCAGCCTGCGACGATTGTTTTTGGAAAGATACGGAGACGGCGGGCAGAACATAGAGCATGTCCTGGTGTCGACCCTCGCCCGAGACCGGGCCGTGATAACGCCTGGCTCGATGTGGGGCCGCCTTAATGGATCCGGACTTAGCGCTCTCGTAGAGCCAACGTGCAGCCGCTACGGCCTCGGCGTTTTCGTAAAACCTACCGCTCCTGGCAATTCCCTTGCTGTTTGTATACGAATAGGTGCCGTCGGGGCGCGTGGTTCCGTTGAGCATCCACACGGCAATCTGGGTGGCGGCACGGGCGAGATCGGGCGACAGATTGTGGCCGCCAAAGGAGGTACTGGAAGGATATCCGTGACAGACGATGGCGGCAAATTCGTCATCGAGCCATGTCCAGCCCTGGTTGTAGGTGCGCCATGGCCCTCCCGGCTTGCTGGGGCCGGGGCAGTCTTGATTCATGCAGTACGAAACCGAAGTGTCCTGTGCCTCGTATTTACCGACACCGAAGGGGCCGCAGCCGTCGCTTATGGTGCGGAAATAAAGGGCGTCACTCCCGTCGACGGCGAGTGCGGCCCCTGGGGCCAAGCAGCCGATCAGAAAAAAGAGGAGCAGGAGCAGCGGACCTGTTGCGATTGCGCTGTGGACAGAGTGCGTGGGTGCGTTGGACATGGCTGCTCCTTATCCCTCGTGCGCCGCACGGGGAGGCCGCGGCGCTTGGGATGAGGCTACCGCCATGGTTCATGCGGGTAAGTACCAGAAGCTGACCAAAAGCTTGCCCGATTTCTGACAAACCGGGCTCAAATACAACAATCAGATAAAGGCGCAGGTAAAAGATAGTAAGGAAAGAAAGACAAAGGTCCTCATCTCCACAATTGGCGTAGTTTTCAAACGATTCTCCACAGCTAAAACAAGCATCGACACCCTTGTATCGAACAAGACAACCGCGTTATACTAGCCAACACACAAGCGGGCATCGCCAAGTGGTAAGGCATCAGCTTCCCAAGCTGACACTCGCGGGTTCGAGTCCCGTTGCCCGCTCCAGTAAAAAGCACAAGCACGGTACCATCACGGTGCCGTGCTTTTTTCAATAAAGTGCCGGGACTCGAACCCGCCAGGGTGCGAGCGTTAAATAAACGCGAAGCGTTTATAGCGAGCAGGCAAGGTCGTCGATAGGCGACCGCAGCCGGTGCGGATTTGCGAAGCAAATACGCGGATGTCCCGTTGTCCGCTCCATCGAGCACGGGAGACATGGGGACGGCGGACTCAACAAAGTCCCCCCGCGGCTTCGTGAAGCCGAGGGGCTCGCCTGAAGCCGGCGCGTATTTGCAAAGCAAATACGCGGACGTCCTCATGGCCGCTCTTGCGGCAAAATGTTAGGTTAATGCCTGCAGCCCATACTCGCACCCGCGCACGGTACAATGGTTGGGTTACGACCAACGTGCCAATAGCCAAAAAGGAGCCGCTATGATCGATCGCTATACCCGCCCGGAGATGGGACACATCTTCTCCCTCGAGAACAAGTACGCCATTTGGCAGGAGATTGAGGTCCTGGCCTGCGAGGCTCAGGCGGAGCTCGGCAAGATCGGTATTTCCAAAGAAGAGGCCCAGTGGATTCGCGACCACGCCAACTTTGAGAAGGCGAAGGTTGACGAGATCGAGGAGGTCACGCGCCACGATGTCATCGCCTTCCTGACCAACATGAAGGAATATATCGACGCCGATGTTCCCGAGGGCGAGCCCAAGCCTAGCCGCTGGGTTCACTACGGTATGACCAGCTCCGACCTGGGTGATACGGCTCTGTGCTATCAGCTTACTCAGGCGTGTGACCTGATTATCGAGGACGTCAAGAAGCTCGGCGTGATCTGCAAGCGCCGCGCCTTCGAGGAGCGCAATACGCTCTGCGCCGGCCGCACCCACGGCATTCATGCCGAGCCGATGACCTTCGGTATGAAGTTCGGCTCTTGGGCGTGGGAGCTCAAGCGCGATCTCGATCGTCTTGAGGACGCTCGCAAGAATGTTGCCTTCGGTGCCATCTCCGGTGCCGTCGGCACCTACAGCTCCATCGAGCCGTTCGTCGAGGAGTACGTCTGCGAGCACCTGGGCCTGGTCCACGATCCGCTGTCCACGCAGGTCATCAGCCGCGATCACCATGCCTACCTTGCCGGCGTGCTTGCCACTACGGCGGCCACCTGCGAGCGCATCGCGACCGAGGTCCGCAACCTGCAGAAGACCGATACGCTCGAGGCCGAGGAGCCCTTCCGCAAGGGCCAAAAGGGCAGCTCCGCCATGCCGCACAAGCGCAACCCCATCACCATGGAGAAGGTCTGCGGCCTGTCGCGCGTCGTGAAGTCCAACGCCCAGGTCGCCTTTGACAACGTCGCTCTGTGGCACGAGCGCGACATTTCGCACTCCTCTGCCGAGCGCGTCGCCCAGGCAGATAGCTTCATCGCGCTTGACCATATGTTCCAGTGCCTCATTCGTGTTATCGACGGCTTGCAGCTGTATCCGGCTCGCATGATGGCCAACCTCAACAAGACTCGCGGCCTCATCTTCTCCTCCAAGGTCCTGCTGGCCCTCGTCGATACGGGCATCACCCGCGAGGATGCCTATGCTATCGTGCAGGAAAACGCCATGGCTACCTGGCACGAGGTGCAGGATTGTGTCTCCGGCCCCACCTTTAAGGAGCGCCTCGAGGCCGATCCGCGCTGCACCGTCAGCCAGGAGAAGCTCGACGAGATCTTTGATCCGTGGGACTTCCTCACCCGCATCGACACAGTCTTCGATCGCCTGGAGCAGCTCGAGTTCTAATTGACCGATTTGGGACGCAATCAAACCAATTAGTTTTCTTTTGGTCCCAGTTGATGTATGACCTTCTAGCCCAAGCCCCGTTGGTAACCCGTTTTGCCAACGGGGCTTTTGCGTGAGAGTGTCGGGAAAGCTTCACTTCAACAGGCGATTTTATGATGCGGGAGCATCGCTTGCCGACAATTTGACTCTTCCGACAAACACTAGCTTGCCAGTCTCAGTCGGGGGGGGGTATCCTTAAGCCAATTTTAATGTGTGGGAGAATGCTGCATTTTTTCACGAGAGATTGGACTTAGGGGAATGAGAAAAGGGCTTTGGAGGATGGCCGCAGGCATCTGTGTTGCTTTAACGGCGGCAACGTTTGGGCTGACGGTGGCCGCCCCGCATGCGGATGCTGTCATGCTGGAGTCGCAGGACGGTTCCATGGGTGCATCGTTTCTCCCATACGATTCGTCTACAGGCGATGTGTGGTCAGAATTTGATGTCGCTGTTGGACAGACGGTGAAAGGAAGGCTTTCCTTTTTTAATAAAAATCACGAATGGGCGCACATTGACCCTAGCGATATCGATATCACATCGTCTGACGAGGATATCGCTAAGGTAAGTTATGAGTCACATAGTTGGGTATTGACAATTAGCCCCACCAAAGTTGGCACAACGACTATAACCCTGAAGAGCAAGACCGACGAGAGTTTAAACGGTTCTCTTAAGATTAAAAGTGTGGCTAAAGTCAATCCAATTAAGGTCAGTTTCGTTTCTTACGACCAATCTGGTGCGACGACAAACACCGCAACGCTGGGTTACACGGATGATTGTCCGCAAAAATGCGGGAACACGCATTATGCATTACTAGAGGGGAGAGTTGACGTTCGTCCCGTGGACGAGAGCCGTGCGGCCACATATTTTGTTATTAAGGAAGACCCCTCAAAGGATTCCAAAGTCCAGGCAAGGGTGAATTCGAATTATTCATCATATGGAACTTCCGAGCTAAGCGCTTCTTTGCAACTCGAGGCGTTGTCGAAAGATGCTAAAGAGGCCAAGGTTCTTGTCGACTATTGCAACGGTGAAGTTGAGACGAAGAAGCTATGTGATGTTGTAACCGAGAATCAGGAGCCCGGATTCAATGAGCGTGGGAACAAAAAGCAAAAGATGCTGGTTGGGGACAGCTATTATCTGACTGCCATTCTCAACGTTTCTCCAAATGAAGTACTGAAGGCATGCCAGCGCGCACATTGGGGTGCGGACTTTGGCGCTGTAACCTATTCTCTGGAAAGCAACGATGTCGTTGAGCTTATCGATGGTGAAAACTCGTTTAAGGCAATAAAGCCTGGCACCGTTAAGGCTCATGCTCGTGATGGCCTTGGCAATGACCATCCCTTTGAGATAAAGGTTGTCGACCCTGCGGAAGTGAGCCTTTCGAAGGCTAAGTTTGTGTCGAGCGATTATACATTTCCCTGTGAGGTCAGTTCAGATAGTATATCCAAAGATTGGCTTTGGCTGGAATGTGACAGGGGGTTTGAATATCCAAAGGGCGTGCTGAGCAAAAGCGCTGAGGAATTGATGGACTCCTATGCCGGCGCAAAGTATTCTTTCACTTCAGATAATCCCGATGTCCTCGAGGTAAAAGGACCGATGTTTAGTGGTGGCAGTTACTTGGGGTATTTAGTGCCTCATAGTTACGGCGATGCAACGGTTTCAATGTACTTGGGTGGTCGTCTCTGCGACACGATGACCGTTCATGTTGTCAAGCCTGGCGAGGAGCCTGCAAAGACTGCGGTTTCCATTGCGGACAGCTACTCAACCTCCATGGATAAAGGCACGACTCAGCAGCTGAAGGCAAAGGTCTCCCCTGATGACAAGGCCAGCCAGGTTGTTTGGTCCTCTTCCAACGAGAGCGTCCTTACCGTCGACGCTAACGGTCTTGTTACCGCTGTCGGTGACGGTGATGCCACGATCACGGCAACGGTTGATGGGGTCTCTGCAACCACGGATACAATCACGGTAACCAGTCCGGTCGTAAAGGTCTCGGGCGTCAGCCTCAGCGCGTCGAATCTTAAGCTTGCTGTGGGCGGTGAGCCCTCGACGTTGACCGCAACGGTTGAGCCCAACAATGCAACGAATAAGAATGTGTCCTGGTCTTCGAGCGACCCAGAGGTCGTCACGGTTGCGGACGGCGTCGTGACCCCGGTCAAGGCCGGTGCTGCCACGATCACCGTTACCACTGAGGACGGCGAGTATAGCGCCACGTGCAAGGTGACCGTTATTCAGCCTGCTACGGGCATCACGCTCGATAAGCAGAAGGTCGCGCTTGCGGGCGCTGCAACCGAGCAGCTTAAGGCGGCGGTCGTTCCCGCGGAGGCTAACCAGACAGTTGTTTGGAAGTCCAGCAATGAGAGCGTCGCTACGGTCGATCAAACCGGAAAGGTGACGGCTGTCTCCAAGGGCGCCGCAACCATCACCGTTTCGACTGAAGACGGCGTCTATTCTCAGGATTGCGCGGTGACCGTCTCTAATCCCGCAACGAACCTTACGGTCGACCAGACCGCTCTTAACCTTAAGAAGGGCGAAGAGGGCACCGTGAAGATTTCTCTTGTTGGAGCCCTTGCGGGTGAGGTCGACGAGACCAAGCTTGCTCTGGATGACACGGGCGCTTCGAAGGCGTTTAAGGTTGTCGACAACGGCGATGGCTCCTACACCGTTACCGCCCTCAAGACCGGTTCTGGCTCATTTGTCATCACTGCAGAGTCGCTCTCCCAAACCGTCTCGGTGACCGTGACCAACCCCGTCCAGAAAGTCGAGCTCGACAAGACGAGCCTGTCCTTTACCGTCGGTGATGCCTCCGCAAAGCTCTCCGCAACGGTGAGTCCTGCCGATGCAGACGATACGACGGTGAGCTGGACCTCCAGCGACTCGTCGATCGCTACGGTCAAAGACGGCGTCGTGACGCCGCTTAAGGCCGGTACCGCCACGATCACCGTCACCTGTGGTGACAAAACAATGACCTGTACCGTTACTGTAGCGGCGAGGACCATTGCGGGCGTTGCGGGTAGCGACGGAACGGACGTTAGCGTAAGCGCCGAGAACAATGCCGCTGCCGGCATTGCCCAGAACAACAGCATCTCTCTTGTGGTCGAGGAGCCGACAAATCTTACCGACGCCGCCAATGCTACGATTTCCGGCCTTGAGCAGGGGGCTACCAAGGTTGCCGAGAAGCTCGATATCAAGCTTCTCAAGAATGGCGAGGTTATCGAGGACTTCGATGGCATGTCCTTCATCGTTCGTGTCAAGATGACCGCAGCCATGAAGGCGCTCACCAATCTCAAGGTGCTCTACGTTGCCGAGGATGGTTCCACTCAGGCTATGGATACGTGGACCGAGGGCGACTACCTTTGCTTCCGCACGAGCCACTTCTCGACGTACGTGGTGACAGGCGAGGAGGCCAATGGTGAGCCGGTTCAGCCTACGCAGCCCGTGACGCCGTCCCAGCCTAGTCAGCAGACGACGACTAAGGTGACCAAAAAGTCTGTTAAGGCTACTAAGGGCGCGCTCGCCAATACGGGCGACCAGGCCCTTGCGGTTGCCTTTATTGCTACTGTCGCAGGCGTTGCGCTGATCGCTTTCGCTCTTATGCGTAAACGTTTCAAGCGTTAGGGTACCCCGCTCGTCACCCGCATCGACACAGTCTTCGATCGCCTGGAGCAGCTGAGCTTCGAGTAGGGTTGACCTAATTCGACCGTTTGCGGATACATTTCAACCATTGGCGCCTTGCCCGTCTTGGGCAAGGCGCTTTTTTCGCTGTTGCACTGGCCCCCTGGTAATAAAATGAACCTTATCTGCTGTTTCGATGAAAAGAGCCGTGTGCCCAGACGTATCAAACGAGGCGCCATCGTCTCGTCCGTGCTCATACTCCTTGTTGCCGTTTGTGCGGTCGCCCTGACGTATACCGTTCGAAGCAGCTTTACCTCATCGAGCGAAGCCGATAAAGATCTCCCGGTGCTCAAAATCGGCGTTACGGATAACGATCCCTATGTGTATACCGATATCGCGGGCGATTACGCCGGTATCGATATCGATATCGCCCGCGAGGCCTGCAAGCGTGCGGGAATCAAGCCGCAATTCATCGACATATCTTGGAATGACCGCGATCGCCTGCTTAAAAACGGCGATATCGATTGTCTGTGGTGCGACTATTCGCCCTGTTATCGCGAAGACGATTATTACTGGACCGAGCCGTATCTAACCGTGACAGTCTCGGTTGCCGCCAAGAAAACGAGTGGTATCAAGGGTTTGGCGTCTCTCGATGGAAGCAAGACCGTTGCGGTGATTGCGGGTTCGGTGAGTGAACGCCGATTGCTTGCCGGGGACCTAGGGATCTCGCCGGATGTGCAAATCAAATCGTATGGTTCTGCCGAACTCTGCAAAGCTGCCCTGGTCAAAGGTTATGTTGACTGTTGGATGGCGGACGTTCAATCGCTCGACCGGCTCGTCGCGCAGTATCCCGGTGTTTATCGCGTGTTTGCCGACAACGTTATGACAGTTGACCTGGGCGTTGCGTTTGAGAACAGCTATGAGGGGGAGTACGTCAAAAACCTCAATACCGTGCTGTTCGACATGGACCGAGATGGCACGATTGAGCGCATTGTGGACAGTTACAAGGCGGGGGCGACGACAGGTAGGCAAGGAGCGGAATCATGACAAATGATGAGCGCCGCTTGCATCGAAAGCATTTAGTTACCGCGGCTGTCGCCGTTGTGACCAGCATTGTCTTGTTGGGCCTGCTGTATACGGTCGGCACGCATCGCTGCCTCGATAAGACGCTTGGGTTTGGCCGGGAAGCCATGGTGTTTTTACAGGCCGCCTGCGAAAAATATGACCGATATGAGCAAGGAAGAAAAACCGAGGCGACGCACAATTTGGATGCCGCGGTCGAGTCGTTTTCGACGTTCTTGCCGCCTGATCGCGTTGAGGTCAACGATGATCGTGTCGAGGAGTACGTCCATACCGAGCACCTTTCGGGAATGCTGGTCATGGACGGCGACGGCCATATGGTCGCTCATTACGATGTCGGCGGTCGCGATCCGCTGATGCTGTGGCGAGAGGAGCTGGCCTGTTCGTCGGTCGTATCGATGTATCGAGGCTCCAAGGTGTCCTACTCCACCGTCGTTGAGCGTCGCGATGTCGACTTTGCCGTGAGTGCCGTTCCGTACGGTGATGGCGTAGCGCTGGGGTACCGATCGCTTGCGCCCGAGCCCGCCGATGATTATTCGTACACGATCGCCGACGTGCTCGTGAACAACACATTCCATCAGAGCCCAACGGTGCTCGTGATGCGCGATGCACAAATCGTTTCTTCAAACGATTCGACCGTCGATATAACCCTTGCTCGACTTCTCGTCGATAGTGGAATTGACTGGAAAGACGAAGGACTAACACGTGTCGAATATCGGGGGGCTACCTGGTATGCCGTGCGTGCGGCGTATAAGGACTACCGCCTGTTTGCGCTGTATCCCAAATCTGAGGTCATGTCTGGCAGGATCACATTTGTCGCTGCTGGCGTCTTGGTGAGCCTTGCGTTTTGGGTCGTGGTGCTGTTGGCTCGAAATATCGTTGACCACCGCAATTTGGTCGAAAAGGATAAACAGCTCGGCATTATCAATGCCATAAGCGCCATCTACGATTCGACCTTCCTTTTGCATCTCGACACCCTCGAGATCGAGGGGATCAATATGTCGCCGGCGATAGCGAAGATATTTGCCGAGCACAGCGAGGCATATGACTTTATGGACACGGTCTGCCGGGATATCGTGAGCCCCGAAAGCCGCGAAGCGGTCGTGGGGCTCGTAGATATAAGTACGCTTCGTGAACGTATGGAGGGCGTACCGTACTTGGCTGCCGAGGTGCGAGATTGTCGAGGCGCTTGGTACTCGCTACAGGTTGTCCCCTAGCATCGCGATGAGCAAGGCCGGCTGGAGTCGGTCGTCGTGGCGACGCACAACATATCGATGGTCAAGCATGCCGAGGAGCTGTCATACCAAGATAAACTGACGGGGCTTCGCAACCGCAACTATCTTGAATCGCGCGGAGATAGCCTGGTAAACGAGGACTTGCCCGTGAGCGTGATTATGTTGGACTGCAATTATCTCAAGCGGACCAACGACATCTATGGTCACGAGATGGGGGATGAACTGCTGCGACGGACGGCGTCCGTGCTGCGGCGGGTGGCTGGTGCGGATTATCTGCCGATGCGCCTTGGCGGCGACGAGTTTTTGCTGGTTTGCCCCCATACTGACAACGAGTCTGCGCTCGGGCTGGAACAGGATCTTCGTCTCGGTCTTGCCGCGGTAAGCGATGAGGCCCTGACGGTCAGCGCATCGATTGGCGTGGCGACCGTCGAGACGGCTGGAAATACGCTGGCCGATGTATATCGTGCCGCCGACCACAATATGTATCGGGAAAAGCGCACGGTCCACGCACAGGGTGCGGACTGCTAATCTTGCCCCCACGAGTCCACGCATCGTAGGATGTTGAATCGGTGCTTGCGATCATAAGTCGGCCCAGGCGGGGATAATAGACGTCTGAAATTTCTTTCTGAGAGGGGATCTCAATGATTAGTTTTGACTACAAGCCTCAGGGTGTATGCTCTCGCAATATTCACCTTGACCTTTCCGATGACGGCAATAAGGTGCTGGGCGTTGAGTTTACCGGCGGCTGTGACGGCAATCTCAAGGCAATCTCCAAGCTGGTCGAGGGTGTTCCTGCCGATCGCGTAATCGAGGTTCTCGCCGGTAATACCTGCGGTATGAAAAAGACCTCTTGCGCCGATCAGCTTACGCGCGCTATCGAGGCCGCTCGCGCCGAGATCGCCTAATGGGTATCGCCGACCACATCAAGAATGGAATATCGCGCCGTGGCTTTGTGCTCGGCGGTGCTGCCGCGGGCGCTGCCACGGTGCTTGCCGGTTGCTCGAAAAAAACGGGTACCAGCGACGATGCCGCCGGCGAGCCGCAGGTTATCAAGGACGATTCGAAGATTGTCTCGATCACTGATGAGTACGAAGCTGTCGATATCGATCTTGAGCCTGCGGCCTCGTGGACGCTGCCGCTGGGCACGCTGCTGTACTACTGCGATGGCGACTATGCTGCCGCGATGATGGCGCCTGCTTCTGCCCTGCATGCCAATACGCTTGGTGTGCTCAACCTGGGCGATGGCTCGCTTACCACACTTATCGAGGATCCCGTTGAGGGAACCGGTTATGCGTTTTACGACGTTCGCGCGGGTGATGGCGTGTTCGCGTGGGTCGAGATGAACTTTGCCAATTCATCGTGGAAGCTCTACGCTCAAAATCTGTCGGGCGCTTCGCTCTCTGGCGACGTGGTTGAGCTCGATCGGGGTGGCAAGGACTATGATCCGCCACTGTTTACGGCGTTCGGGTCATCAGTCATCTGGTATAAAATGCCTTCGGCAGGCGGCAATAAAACGAGTAGTGATTCGTTTTGCTATCGTCGCTCGCTTGATGAATCCAAGGCCGAGACAATTTGGAAATCGACGGGCCGCTTTGCATCGGCCCCGCGTGCGAGCGACGGCATTTTGACCATCTCGCCGCGTGTCCGCAACGACGAGGGTGTCTACTACGGCATAACGGCAATCGATCTGACCGACGGCAACAACACCAAACGTGCCCAGCTAGTCCTTCCCTCGTCAGTCTCGCCTTTCGAGGCCGTATATATGGGCGATACCTTCGTGTTTTCTATCGAGGCGACCTATAGTGGCGTGGGCAGCTTGGGCAATATGGGCACGTATATCGGTAATGAGGGAGGGCCGTACCTCTTCCTGTCACGCGAGCCGCTCGCATGTGCGGCTGGCAAGAAGAATAAATACCTTGTTAAGGTGCAGGCATCGCATTTCCTGATCGACACCTCTGCCAAGACCTATGGCTCGCTGCTGTCGCCCGACCGTGCTTTGGAGTATGGCGATTATCCAGCTACGGCGGGAAAATCGGACTCATTCCTTACGTACGCCACGGTGCGCAACAGCCAGGGTATACCCGAGACGGTCACCGCACGCCTATTCTCTCTTTAAGCTTAGAGGGGTTAAAAAGGCGCCAACAGGGGAATAAACGCGTTGTAATTGTGAGTACCGCCCGCCGAGCTGCCGCGTCATAGTGGCATCCGGCGGGCTCAGGTGCGTTAAAATGGGCTTGTTCTTAGCTGATTGAGACAGGGGGGCCGTGTTATGGCTTCAGATGCAAAAAAGATTCTGCTGGTCGAGGATGAGAAGGCAATCCGTGACGCCGTCGCTGCCTATCTCGAGCGCGAAGGCTACTGGGTTGTGGGTGTCGGCGACGGCCAGTCCGCGATCGAGGAGTTCGAGAAGCATCAGTTTGACCTGGTCGTGCTTGACCTTATGCTCCCCAAGATCCCCGGCGAGCGCGTTTGCCGCACCATTCGCGATACCTCGGATGTCCCCATCATCATGCTGACTGCCAAGGGCGAGATCGAGGACCGTATTATCGGTCTTGAGCTCGGCGCCGACGACTATCTGATTAAGCCGTTCTCGCCGCGCGAGCTTGTCGCGCGCGTACGCGCCTTGTTCCGCCGTGCCCATCAGGCCGACGAGCCAGCCGTCGAGGTACTCGACTTCGGCGATCTGGTCATCGATATCTCGGGCCACAAGATTTTGGTCGAGGGCAAGGAAGTCGACCTGACGGCTTCCGAGTTTAAGCTGCTCACCACGCTTGCCCGTCACCCCGGTCGCGTCTACAACCGCATGGAGCTGGTCGAGAAGGTGCTCGGCTACGACTTTGAGGGCTATGAGCGCACCATCGACAGCCACGTGAAGAACCTTCGCGCCAAGCTGGGCGACGACCCCAAGAAGCCCAAGTGGCTCTACACCGTTCACGGTGTCGGCTACCGCTTCGAGGCTCCGACCAAGACCGATAAGTCGGACGAGAAATAAAGGAAATCACATATGACACCTGCGCGCTTTGAAATCGGGCAAAAGCATAAGCAGGAGAACGAGGCGGGTTCCAAGGCTAGCTGGAACACGCCTCGTTCCGATTCACGGCCAACGATGAGCTATCCCTCGCGCATGGCCTTGGCTTTTGCCCTGACGTCGCTCATGACGGTATTGGTGCTGGTGGGCGTTGTCTCTGTTGTGTGGGGCACGGTCTTTTCGGATTACACGCGCTCCAATATCGTCGAAATCGCAAATTCCGCAGCCGAAAAGCTTGCGACGTCGTACGAGGAAAACGGCAATTGGACTGCGGGCGAGCTGCGCACGGTCGCGACATCGAGTTTGGTGTCCGACGATTTGGGCATGCAGGTCGTCAATAAAAAGGGCGT
This sequence comes from Coriobacteriaceae bacterium AM113-163, assembly GCA_027673765.1. Taxonomy (GTDB): domain Bacteria; phylum Actinomycetota; class Coriobacteriia; order Coriobacteriales; family Coriobacteriaceae; genus Collinsella. The sequence continues at coordinate 5,706 of JAQDWB010000006.1, read as the reverse complement.
TGTTGTCTATGACGACTCGTGGCCTTCGGCAAGTGCGACTGCCGATGTGCGCGAGAGCGAATCGGCGTCTCGCAGCTCGAGCGGTAAAAAGGCCTCGCATAGCCCGGTTTCGTCGGCGCCCACCGACTCCGATAGCGTGGCCAATGTCGAAATCATAACGCCTTCCGGCCAGCATGTCGGACAGGTAAAGCTATGGGCCATCGGCTCCGATGCTCTGCTCACCAAGGCAGATTCTGCGTTTAGAGAGAAGACCTTTAACGCCATGGCCCTTGCCGCGGTTGTTGCAGTCTGTATCTCGGTCGTTATCGGATCGTTCATGTCGCGTATGCTCACCAAGCCGATTCATCGTATTACCAGCACGGCCAAACAAATTCGCGATGGCGATCTGTCCGCTCGCACGGGCTTGCGTGGCGATGACGAAATCGATCAACTGGGTGAGACCTTTGACGAGATGGCCACCTCGCTCGAGAAGGACATGAAGCACGAAAAGCGCCTGACCTCGGATGTCGCGCACGAGCTTCGCACGCCGCTTATGGCCATGCTTGCAACGGTCGAGGCCATGCAGGACGGCGTGTATCCCACCGACGATGAGCATCTGGAAACCGTTGCATCCGAGACACGTCGCCTGGCCCGTCTGGTGCAGCAGATGCTCGATCTATCGCGCATGGAAAACAGCACAGCGCCGCTCAACCTTGAGCCGGTGGACATGGTTCCCTTCGTGCGTTCCATCGTCAACGCTCAGGAGCGCCTGTTTGTTGACCGCGATCTGCGCTTGCGCTTTGCAGATGAAACCCAGGGTCACGACGATGTCGTCGAGGCCGATCCCGACATGATCACGCAGTGCGTCATCAATCTCATGAGCAACGCCATGCGCTACACCCCCGAGGGCGGTTGGGTCGTGGTGTCGGTGCTCAGTGACCGCAAGCATGTCAGTATTGCCGTTTCGGATACCGGCATCGGTATTGCCAAGGACGATCTGTCGCGCATCTTTGGTCGTTTTTGGCGTGCCGACGCCAGTCGCGCCCGCGAGGCGGGTGGCCTGGGCGTGGGCCTCGCCGTGACTAAACAAATCGTCGAGCGCCATCATGGCTACATTTCCGTGGAGTCGGAGCTTGGAAAGGGTACGACTTTTACAATTCATCTGCCTCGCGAGCACACGGCGGACGCGGCATCTACTACAATGGAGCACTAGCTTTTCGCTATTCGGTGAAGGAGGGGTTTCGTCCCTGCCGCTCCGAGTTTGCGAAAACGTGCGGGAAAGAACCCGCATTACTGTCGTATTTTGGTAAGGAGTGACTCACGTGACAACGATGGAGCGTCGTCCAGATTCCCGTGGCAAGGTTCGTGATATCTACGATGCCGGTGAAAACCTGCTGATGGTCGCCACCGACCGCATTTCTGCGTTCGACTTCATTCTTCCCGACGAGATTCCGTTTAAGGGAGAGGTGCTCAACCGCATCTCGGCATTCTGGTTCGATAAGTTTGCCGACATCGTTCCCAACCACCTCGTTTCCATCGACCCGGCGGATTTCCCTGAGGAGTTTGCTGAGTATCGTGACTACCTCGCCGGCCGCGCCATGCTGGTTAAGAAGGCCCAGACGATTCCTATCGAGTGCATCGTCCGCGGCTATCTGACCGGTTCGGGCAAGAAGACCTACGACGAGAACGGCACCGTCTGCGGCATCCAGCTGCCTGAGGGCCTGACCGAGGCTTCCAAGCTTCCTGAGCCGCTGTTCACGCCGTCCACGAAGGCCGAGATCGGTGACCACGACGAGAACATCTCGTTCGAGCGTTGCTGCGAGATCGTGGGCGAGGACATCGCCACGCAGATTCGCGACCTTTCCCTCAAGATCTACAAGGCCGCTGCCGAGTACGCCGCGACCCGTGGCATCATCATTGCCGACACCAAGTTCGAGTTTGGTGTCATCGATGGCAAGGTCACGCTGATCGACGAGTGCCTCACGCCCGATTCCAGCCGTTTCTGGCCTGCTGCCAGCTACGAGGAGGGCAAGATCCAGCCCAGCTACGACAAACAATTCGTCCGCAATTGGCTCAAGGCCAACTGGGATATGACGGGGGAGACCCCGCACCTGCCCGCCGAGGTCATCGATGGCACGTCCGAGCGCTATCGCGAGGCCTTCCAGATCATCACGGGCTCCCAGTTCACAAGCATGAAGGAGAACGCATAAGTGAGTACCCGTAGCGCCACGAACAAGCGCACGCAATCCCACGAGGTTACCGGGGTTGCGCGCAAGTCCGCCGCATCTGCTAAGCCTGCCCGTCAGGCAGCGAGCTCTGTCCGCGTCGTGCCGGCTTCGTCTAAGGCACGCCGCAAAGAGCTCGAGAAGGGCGAGAACCTCGAGGGCCTCTCTAAAGAGGAGAAGCGCGCCCGCAAGGCTAAGCAGCGCGCCCGCGAGGACCGCATCTACACGGTGTCGAATATCCTTCTCAAGCAGGATGAGGACTACACCAAGCGCCGCCGTATTTGGTGGGCTGTGCTCGCTATCGGCATGGTGCTCGTCGTGGCAATCGGGGCTTCGCTCTACTTCGCTCCCGGCGGCACGGTGTCCAGTCCTGTTCAGATGGTCGGCATCGTTTTGTCCTATGTCATCATCCTGGGTGACTTTATCTACGACTTCGTTCGTATTCGTCCCTTGCGTAACATGTATCGCGCGCAGGCCGAGGGCATGTCCGAGAACAAGCTCAACGCTCTTATCGAGCGCGCAGCTGCCGAGGAGGATAAAAAGGACTCCAAGAAGAAGTAGCGTTTGCATTCACACTTATCGCTAAGATATAAGGCGTGTCGTTTTTGCGGCGCGCCTTATTATTGTCCTATAGATAGATGGAGTGGCACATGATTCGAGCTGCCCTGACGGTCGAAGAAGCTCTGGAGGGCATGAAGGCCCTGGAGCCCAAGATTAAAAACTATGCGCGCCTGGTTGTCCGCAAAGGCGTAAACGTCAAGCCCGGCCAGGAGGTTGTCGTTCAGTCTCCGGTCGAGTGCGCGCCTTTTGCCCGCGTGGTGGTCGCGGAGGCTTATGCCGCCGGCGCTGGCCACGTGACGGTCATTTGGGCCGATGATGCCGTGACGAGGCTCACGTACGAGCATGTCGATAAAAGCTATTTTGAGCAGACGCCCGAGTGGAAGCGCCTGCAGTTGGATTCCCTGGCCCAGGATGGCGCCTGCTTTATCTTTATTGAGGGTGCGGATCCTGCAGCCCTCAAGGGCATCGATCCAGCCAAGCCGGCCGCGGCATCCAAGGCGAGGAATACGCAATGCAAAGTTTTCCGCCGTGGACTGGATTACAACATCAATCCGTGGTGCATCGCCGGCGCTCCGGTCGTGGCTTGGGCGCACGAGGTGTTCCCGGGAGACGCCGATGAGGTTGCAATCTATAAGCTGTGGAATGCGATTCTGCACACCGCGCGCGCCGATGGCCAGGACCCAGAGAGCGACTGGGAACTCCATGACGCCGCATTCGAAAAGAACCTGCGTTTTCTGAACGACAATCGTTTCGACTACCTGCATTACGCCGCGGCAAATGGAACCGATCTGACGATTGGCATGACGAAAGGTCACGAGTGGGCCGGCGGCAAGGGCAAGACGCCCGAAGGGCACCCCTTCTTCCCCAACATTCCCACCGAGGAAGTCTTCACTTCGCCCGATCGCATGCGCGCCGACGGTATCGTGTACTCGGCCATGCCGCTCATCCACCATGGCAATAAGGTCGACGATTTTTGGATTAAGTTTGAGGGCGGCCGCGTAGTGGACTACGATGCCCGTGTGGGCAAGGCAACGCTCGCAAGCATCATCGATACTGACGAGGGCGCTGCTCACCTGGGAGAGGTCGCGCTCATCTCCAAGAACACGCCGATCCGCGAAAGTGGCGTACTGTTCTACGATACGCTCTATGACGAGAACGCTAGCTGCCATCTCGCGCTAGGTGTCGGTTTCCCCGAATGCATCGAGGGTGGGTATGACATGTCCAAGGAAGAGCTCCTGGAGCATGGCGTTAACGTCTCGAGCACGCACGTCGATTTTATGATTGGCACGGACGACATCGATATTACGGGCATTACGCCTGATGGACGTGAAGTTGTGATTTTCCAGAACGGCCAATGGAGTTGGGAATAGTCCCAGACCGTGGTACAATGCCACCCGCGGGCCGTTAGCTCAGCTGGCAGAGCAGGGGACTTTTAATCCCAAGGTCCAGGGTTCGAACCCCTGACGGCCCACCATAGAATGGAAAAGCGACTGGCGGATGCCGGCCGCTTTTTTGTTGCCGCGACGCGGGTTCGAACCCGAAAGGGCGCGGAGCTGAGTAAACGCGTGAGCGTTTGCCAGCGCAGCGCGCAAGGCGCGAAGCGCCGCAGCGGCCGTCTGCAGAGCAGGCCGAACCTCTGACGGCCCACCCAAAGAAAGGAAAACGAAATGAAAACAAATAGATACGGAATTAGCGGCAGCACATTAAAGATAATAGCGGCCATTTCGATGGTTCTCGATCATGTAAGCAGGATCGTCCTGACCAATGGAATCATGACTCACGCATCGTACAATCAGATATCAGACGAACAGTGGGCGATTCTAAGCGAGGCTTCGGATGTGCTTCATGTTCTTGGCAGGATTGCATTTCCCTTATTTTGCTTTTTGATAGTTGAGGGATTTTTGCATACTCATGACATAAAGAGGTACCTGCGAAATATGCTTGTCTTCGCAATCATTGCGGAGCCCATATACGATTTCGTTCAAACCGGGCAACTATTTGACCTTCGGCAACAAAATGTTATGTGTGAGCTCCTGCTTTGCTTGGTCTTCTTGATAATTCTGGAAAAGATACAAAGCCTTTCAAAATGGAAGAGGTACATCGCAGAAACTGCTCTGATTGTTTTGACAGCACTGGCAGCTGAATACACTAAACTAGATGGCGGTGTGTATGGCATTCTGCTTGTGGCTGCATTCTATTTATTCCACGACAGCAAGGCCAAGATGTTCTTTGCTGCAGTATGCGCAGTGCTCCTTTCGTCATGCCATATAGTTGGCGGCGGATTTGAGTTTGCTACAGCTAATATATTTAATCCTGATGTTGCTGCCGCGGTCGTTTCGTTGCTGCTTATCAATCTTTATAATGGCAAGCGAGGGCTGAAGCTCAAATATTTCTTCTACATTTTCTATCCGGCTCATCTTGCTCTGCTTTATGGTGTCTCACTTATTGTTTTGAACTGTCTTTAAAAACTCTCAAACAAGTCTCTGAAAGCAGAACTAAATTGACCCTAAGACTGCTTGTGAATTTCCGGAAGACCTGTGAGATACGAGGATAGACAACGAGGGCTGTAGAAAGATGCTTCGAAAGCATGAATGGCAGCGAGAAAATGAGTTCGGAAGAACCCCTCTGGATGCTCCAGCATAGAATAGAAAGCGATCGGCTCCGGCTGGTCGCTTTTTTGTTACCGATGCACGGTTCGAACCCGAACTTCTATATATAGGAACGCTTGGCGAACAAAACCTGCCTTTTACCGACGGGAAACAAATAACCGATGCTTTTGGAGTAAAGTGGCGCTCCAGAGATGACCGATGCCTCAACATCTATAAACCAGCTGGTCACCGCCAATATCAGAAGCTGATGCTTCAGTTATAACCTCAGTGACGTGACTGAGGGACCTATTCATTTGTGAACAAAATATGGAGTGCGCGATTCCCGCCCCCGG
>JAQDWB010000059.1 GCA_027673765.1 Coriobacteriaceae bacterium AM113-163 | reverse complement strand
GAAGAAGGGGGAGGCCTCGCGGCCTCCCCCTTTTTTGCGTTATATAAGCTGACATTTGCCCTATCTGTTTCAGGAGTGCTCGGATTGTCTTTAGTCGAGGGCATCGTTGCCGTCCGCGGTGAGGTAGAGCCGATCTTCTTGCTTATGTCGCTTTCTGGTGGCGCTCAGCCGGCTCCAGGGTTCTGTCGTCACGTTTATCCGGACGGATCTTATGCTCCTTATTTCCAGTAAATCAGTTAAGGGGTATTGTTTCAATTAAATACACTCCGCCAGCGGGGGCTCTGTCTAATTAGTGATAGAGCCCCCGCTGGTGTTTTATAGGTTTGTTAACGTTGTCCTTCTATTTATGACGGGCTAACTAGCAGAGACCGACGAGGGTATAAAGATGCTATGTCTACAGTGGACAGCAAGATTCCCGAGGTCATACGGTCTGTCCATGGTTTATGACCAAATGTGTGACTCTGAGCAACTCGGAGCCAGCTAATTAATTTGTGAACAAAATATGGAGTGCGCGATTCCCGCCCCCGG
>JAQDWB010000058.1 GCA_027673765.1 Coriobacteriaceae bacterium AM113-163 | reverse complement strand
GGTTGATTTTCAATCTCAACGCAACAGCCTGAACGGGCCCCGCGTTTCCGCAGCTAGCGCAACGAGGGAATAGCCCCCGGCACCTGGCCGTCGCACCGTTTCCGCAGGTGGAGAGGCTATGGAGGCCGGTGCCCCCATGCCGCCGCCGCATGCTCCGCCAGCCCGCCGCGCAGCCGTTCCGGACTCAGCGCAACGGGCCTTCCGGCCCATGTCCCGGCCCGCCGCCTATCCCGCCAGCGGCCCCTCGCCCCTCGCGGCCCTGGCCCTGTCGATGCAGCCGGGCGTGAGGTCGAGCTCGCCGGGCGCCAGCTCCTCTATCCCGAACGCGTCCATGAGGGCGGAGGCGTCCTCCCCGAGGGCCATCCGCAGCACGCGCGCCGGCGTCAGGAACCCGAGCGCCCCCCTCGGCTCGGAGTTCACCTGCGACATGAGCAGCGCGCAGTCCGCCGCCGTCAGCCGGTCGAACCTGGCCCCGGCGCCCTTGGGCAGCAGCTTCCTGATCTCCACGTGGTTCTTCTCGCACGCGCCCTTCTGCTGGCT
>JAQDWB010000057.1 GCA_027673765.1 Coriobacteriaceae bacterium AM113-163 | reverse complement strand
TTTCGATGGGTCCGGTGGCCATGCTCCGCCCGCCGCCCGGCACCTCTTCCCAGACTCAGCCGAACGGTCGGTCCGCCTATTCCGTTTTTCCCTTTCAGGCTAGGACAGCGGGGCATCGCCCCTTTCCTCGCGCGCCCGCGCGATGAGCCCCGGCGTCAGGTCGAGCTCGCCGACGGGCACGTCCTCCACGCCGTACGCCTCCAGCAGCGCCGCCGCGTCGTCGCCGAGCATCGCCCGGAAGGCGCGGGCGGGCGTCGCGAAGCCGAGCGCGCCGCGGGGCTCGGAGTTCACGTGCGACATCGCCAGCGCAAGGTCGGCCGGGGCCAGCCGGTCGAACCTGAGGCCGCGGCCCTTGGGCAGCAGCTTCCTGATCTCGACGTGGTTGCGCTCGCAGGCGCCCTTCTGGTCGCTGCGCCGGGGGTCGCAGTAGAACAGCCTCGTCTCGCCCGGCCCCTCGCCGATCAGCGCGGCGATCGCGCCCTCGTCGGAGAACTCGGCGCCGTTGTCGGTGAGGACGGCGCGGAACACGCGGCGCGTCCCGCCGGCGCCCAGCACCGAGCGCACGCCCCCGAGCGCCGCCGCCACGCTCTCGGCGTCCTTCGCCGCGAGCGGCAGCGCGAGCTGCAGCCTGCTGGGGCGGTGCAGCAGTCTGTCCTCCCGGGCCCCCTCGACGGTGTCCATCTCCCAGGCCGCGGCGCACGCGTCCTCCCCGAGGGCGAGGAACGCGGCATGTGACCTGCGGGCGGAGTGGCGGGTCGCCGCCCGGCACGCGGCGCGCTTCCTCGGCCTGTAGCCGACCTTGCGCCTGAGCTCCATGTTGGTCAT
>JAQDWB010000055.1 GCA_027673765.1 Coriobacteriaceae bacterium AM113-163 | reverse complement strand
GGTGGCGCGCGCAGACGTGGTGTAAGAGCGTCCCGAGGTCCGTCGCTGCAAGTCCCGATGTTACTCCTTCTTGAGACCGCGCCTCTCGACTATCTCGTCCACTATCTCCCTGGCGCGCCGCCCGAGCGCGCGGCGCCTCCCCTCTGTCGGGGCCGGCCTGTCCGCGGGCTCGCAGCATCGACTCCCTCGAGGGGAAGGACTGCACGACCCTGTAGCGGCGCTTGATCTCGCGGTTGGCACGCTCCTGGACGTTGTTGGTGCGGAGCTTGGCCCAGTGCGCCCTGGGGAAGGCCGTGAACGCCAGCGCGGAGTCCTCGGCCTGCTCCCTGACGGCCGCCTTGGAGTCCTCGGGCCTGCCCGAGCAGGCGCTCTGGAGGTTGCGCTGCAGGTGCGTCACGCAGCGCTGCCAGGCGCAGCCCTGGAACAGGCGCGAGACGGCGGCCACGAGCCCGGCGTGGCTGTCGGAGACCACGAGGCGAACGCCGGCCAGCCCGCGCTCGCGCAGCCCGCCGAGGAATGCCGCCCAGGAGTCCTCGCTCTCGGTGTCGACCACGTCGCAGCCCAGGAAGTGCTTGCGCCCGTCGGCGCCCAGCCCGATCGCGGTCACGACGCCCTGCGAGACGACCGACGAGCCGACCCTGCAGCTCATGTAGGTAGCGTCGAGCCACAGGTAGCAGCACGGCGTGCCCGACAGGTCGCGGCGGCGGTTATGCCCAGCTTGGACGCCACGCGCTCGACCTTGCGGGTGGACACGCCGCATACGTACATCTCCTGCACGATGGCGGCCACCGAGGTGTCGACGCGCGACCATCGCGCGAGCATGCCCTCGGGGTAGTAGGTGCCGTGCCTGAGCTTGGGTATCTCGAGCTCCACGTCGCCCACGGCGGTCTTGAGCGACCTGGGGCGGTAGCCGTTGCGGCTGTTCTCCCTGCCGTCGCTGCGCTCGTTGCGGCTCGCGCCGCACATCTGCTGGGCCTCGGAGTCCATCAGCGCGTTCATCACGCTGCCCAGCACCCTGCACGCGAACTCGCGCGCGTCGCCGCACTCCTGCCAAAGCCTCGCCGCCTCGAGGGCCTCGTCGCGGCCGAGGCGCAGTACACTCTCTTCTTGGGGCATCGCCTTTCCTTCCATTCGTCACCTTCATTACTCCAACGACGAATTCTAGGCGGTGTCCCCTCCCTTTCAAGAAAGGGCGGAGGCGGGGCAT
>JAQDWB010000054.1 GCA_027673765.1 Coriobacteriaceae bacterium AM113-163 | reverse complement strand
GGCCCGAAAGAAAGGTAGGAGGCCATGACGAAAGGTCTGCACGTGCCTTCCGAGATCGGCAAGCTCAGGAAGGTCTGCCTGCACCGTCCCGGCGACGAGCTCCTCAACCTGCCGCCCGACGAGCTCGAGCGACTCCTGTTCGACGACGTCCCGTTCCTTGAGGTCGCGCAGCAGGAGCACGACACCTTCGCCCAGATCCTGAGGGACCAGGGCGTGGAGGTGCTCTACCTCGAGAACCTCGTCGCAGAGGTGTTCGACCAGGTCCCCGGCGCCCGCGCCGAGTTCGCCGACCAGTACATCGCCGAGGCAGGCATCCGCGGCCAGCACATGCCGCAGATCGTCCGCGAGAAGCTGGACTCCATCGAGGACAACCTCGAGTTCGTCAAGAAGACCATGGCCGGCATGACCAAGGCCGAGATCGACATGCCCCTCACGGCGTCCACGACCCTCGACTCCCTGGTCAACTCCGAGTCCGAGTCCGACCTGATCATCGACCCGATGCCCAACCTCTACTTCACCCGCGACCCGTTCGCGGTCGTCGGCGAGGGCGTCAACCTCAACCGCATGTACTCGGTCACCCGCAACCGCGAGACCCTGTACGGCAAGTACGTCTTCAAGTACCACCCCGACTACAAGGACGTCTCCCTGTACTTCCGCCGCGACTGCCAGTTCCACACCGAGGGCGGCGACGTGCTGAACATCAACGAGAAGACCCTCGCCGTCGGCATCTCCCAGCGCACCCAGGCCGCTTCATGGCCCAGAACATCTTCTGGAACTCCGACTCCAAGGTCGAGCGCATCCTGGCCTTCGACATCCCGGTCTCGCGCGCCTTCATGCACCTCGACACGGTCTTCACCCAGATCGACGTCGATAAGTTCACGATCCACCCCGCCATCATGGGCACCCTGCGCGTCTACGAGCTGACCGCCGGCAAGAACCCGGGCGACGTGAACATCCGCCTGATCGAGGACACCCTCGAGCACGTCCTGGAGGACGCCACCGGCGTCGACCAGGTCAAGCTGATCCCCTGCGGCGGCGGCGACCCGATCGCGGCCTCCCGCGAGCAGTGGAACGACGGCTCCAACACCCTGTGCGTCGAGCCCGGCAAGATCTGCGTCTACGCCCGCAACACCGTCACCAACGACGTGCTGTACAAGGAGGGCCTGGACCTTCTCGTCGTGCCCTCCGCCGAGCTCTCCCGCGGCCGTGGCGGCCCGCGCTGCATGAGCATGCCCTTCTGGCGCGA
>JAQDWB010000053.1 GCA_027673765.1 Coriobacteriaceae bacterium AM113-163 | reverse complement strand
GGTACCGTCAAGATTCTTTCGCAAATTGATCGAGGCGGCCTCGGCCCCGCCTTGCTCTAGCCCTCCGCCTTCTTGCTCAGCTCGTCCATCTCCTCCAGCTTCGACATGTCCAGGTACCTCCTCTTGCCCCATTCGTGCTCCACGATGTACTTCAGCCTCGCCGTCACCAGCATCAGGGCCGAGTTGCCGTCCGGGAAGGTCCCTACGACTCTCGTCCTCCGCCTGATCTCGCGGTTGATGCGCTCGATACCGTTATTGGTCCGGATTCTGCGCCAGTGCTCCGGCGGGAAGTCCGTGTAGGCGAGAGTCTCGGAGAAGCCGTCGCGCACCGTCCTCGCGGCCGCGCCGAGCCTCATCCCGTCCAGCTCGTCCGCCACCTCCGCCGCCTTCCTCGAGCACGCCTCGCGCGATTCCTGCGCGTGAATCGCCTTCAGCATGCGCGCCACGGCCTTCCTCCTGGTCACGGGCACCCTTCCCAACACGTTTCGGTAGAAGTGGACCGTGCAGCGCTGGTAGCGTGCCCCGGGGAACACCTCCTCGAGCGCACCGAGCATCCCCGCGCACTTGTCGCCGGTGACGAGCCGCACGCCGGAGAGCCCGCGCCCCCTGAGCCACGAGAAGAACTCGCGCCACGAGTCCGCCGACTCGGTGTAGCCCTCCGCGCAGCCGATGACCTCCCGGTCGCCGGTGGAGTTGACGCCGATGGCCACCAGAACGGCCACGTTCTCGTAGGACCCTCCCCAGCTGCGCTTGAGGTAGATGCCGTCGACGAAAACGTAAGGGTAATCGCCCTCGAGCGGCCTCTGGCGCCAGGCCTCGATGGACGCGAACGCCTTCTCGTTGAGGTTGGAGACGGTGCCGGAGGACACGGGCGCTCCCCAGAGGAGTTCGGAGACGTCCTCGATTCTCCTGGTCGAGACGCCCGCGAGGTACATCTCGACGATGGCCTCCTCGACCGAAGTCTCGCGCCTGCGGTAGCGCTCGATAACGGCCGTCTGGAAGGTCGCGCCGCGCAGCTTCGGCACGTTGAGCTCGACCTCTCCTGCCCCGGTGACGAGCTTTCTCGCGTAGTGGCCGCTGCGGTATGCCTCCCGGCCTGCCGTCCTCTCGTAGCGCCCGGCCCCTACGAGCTCGGACGCCTCCTCGTCGAGCAGCGCGTTGAGCGTCTCCTCGACGGTCTTCCTCACCAGATTCTTTATGTCCTTGCGCAGCGACTCCTCGTCGACTGTTACGATGTTCGCAGACACGGCCCGTGCCCCTTTCGTCGTTGATTTGTTGTTTAGCCGCTAGAAATCATATGACGGGGCGCGGGCCGTGTTCCGCTATGCGGTTGTCAATTTGCGAAAGAAATTATGCGTCACC
>JAQDWB010000052.1 GCA_027673765.1 Coriobacteriaceae bacterium AM113-163 | reverse complement strand
GCCCGAGCTCTTCCGGAACCGCACCTCGCGGCCCGCGGGACATGCGCTCTGAAGCGCGGTCCGGGCACGAGGATGCCCCCGAGTCACCTTTCCTATGCGCCATGCGGCCCCCAGGGCACGTAGATGAGACCCAGGACACCGTAACGGTGGGCGCCGCCCACCGGTCAGCGGCCATGGGGGAGGCCTCGCGGCCTCCCCCTTTTTTGCGTTTACGGGGCGTAAATGACTCAATTACACCAGACGATCTTGTTGTTTTCGGTATTGAGCCTTTATTTAAAGAAAATAAATCGTATAACAAGGGCAACTGCTATGGCCGCAATGATCAAAAGCAGAATTGTCAGCTGATGCTGCTTGCGTCGTTTACTTGACGAAACGAAGATTGATTTTCCCTGTTTTGGCGTTTCGAGATAGCGAGCCGAATGCGTCAAGGTTTGCTTGGGTCGGGGCCCTCTTTGTTGATGAGCGGCGGATGCTTTCATCGGCTCATCACTAGCTGCGCTGTTTTTAGATAGTGGTGCGTCTTTCAGATATACAGGGTCTCCCGAGGCGACGCCCATATGTTTACGTCCCGTTTGGGCATCCTCGAGCGTTTGATATCGGTTTCTCGTCACATAATCGGGCTCTGGGTCATTGATGGGCTCTTGCGAGATGTGGGGGCGATGGAACCGTGGCGGCTGCGTAGAAGTATCTTCGCCCTGCGTCGGCATAAACATATTGTTCTGGTTTTGGTCGTCCATGATGCCCTTTAGCTCGTTACCAACAACGTGTACGCGCTCATTGTAAGCCCCTTGTTATTTGTAGCTGCGAACATACTTGTTATTTAAGCTCTGGTTCAAAGAACCTTAACCTTACTAAAACCTGAGTCATACACACTTAGATATGCTTATAGTACTGGACTCAAAAAACTTTATAGTCGATGTATATATGAGCACTGGGTGGGCATATATAAGAGCGTCAAAAGAAGTCCCAACCACCTAGAAGATGGCTCGGCAGTCCTTAAAAGGAGTGGTAAACATGGCAAGCATGGTTCCTTATCGTTCGGTTTTTGGCGTTCGTCCTTCTGCTAGCTCGCTGTTCGATCTGTTTGATGACATGACCGACCTTGCAAACAACTCGATTGCTTCCAAGGCGTTTCCCGTTGACGTTGAGGATAAGGGCGATGGCTACGAGGTCAAGGCGTATCTGACCGGTGTCGCCAAGGATGACATCGACGTTGAGCTCAATGAGGGTCGCCTGTCCATCAGCGTGAACGTCGAGGAGAGCGCCGAAAACGAGGGTAAGAACTTCCTCCAGAAGGAGTTTAGCTCGTACAGCGCGACGCGTGGCGTATATCTGAAGGACGCTTCGAGCGAGGGCCTCTCTGCAAAGTATGCTGACGGCATCCTCACCGTTACGGTTCCTAAGATCGTCGAGAAGAAGAACGGCACGAAGATCTCCATCGACTAACGATGGCTCTGCTTCAATCGAGAGTATGAGTTAAGGGGGTGTTCCTATAGTTTTGTCAACTGGGAAATGCTCTC
>JAQDWB010000051.1 GCA_027673765.1 Coriobacteriaceae bacterium AM113-163 | reverse complement strand
GGGGGTGTTCCTATAGTTTTGTCAACTGGGAAATGCTCTCCGTGCGACCGAATCGCGGCATGCTGACGCCAAGCCATTAGGCCGGTGGGCTTCAGTCTGCTCGGTGCGTTTCGGCTAGGCTGCGTAAGGCACCCTGTCTCGCATGACCGCGTAGATGACCTTCAGTCTCTTTCGCGCCAGCGCCTTGAGCGCCTTACCGTGCGACATGCCCCGCTCCCGGCACCTGGTGTAGTAGTCGCCCCATCTCCCCTCTGTCCGGGTAAGGCAGTTACATGAGAATATGAGCAGGTTCTTCAGCCTCTTGTTGCCTTGGCGCGATGCCGTCACCGAGGAGATCGAGGTTCCCGACTGGCGGTTGCGCGGCGCCAGGCCGCAGTACGACGCGAGCCTGTCGTGACTGGGGAAGTCTTCGATGTCGATGGAGATCGCAAGCTCGGAAGCGGTTTTGGGCCCGATGCCCGGCACCGTCAGGAGGCATCGGTAGGTATCGTCGCCCTCGAGCAGGGCGGAGATCTCCGCCGTGATCGCCTCGATCTCCGCCGAGTTCTCGGATATCCTGCGCGCGAGCAGTTTCACCGCCCGGTCCTCGGCGGCGACGACCGACGCATCCGGCCTTGTCGAGGAGGTTGTCGAGCGGACGAGGGCCTCGATCTTACCGCGCGCCGCCCCACGCGTGAGCGCCGCCGCCCTGCGGGGCCCGGCGTCGGCTACCGACCAGGCCCCGCCGAGGGATGCCATGAGCCTCAGCTGGGGCCCGTCGGACAGGTCGACCAGTGCCTCGAAGGCGGGGCACGATTCCAGCAGGATGCTGCGCAGCCGGTTCTTATTCCTAGTGTTCTCGCAGGTCAGGAAGTTCCTCTGGGCGGCCAGCGCCCTCGCCGCCGCAATCGTCGGACCCGGGTCTCCGACCGGCAGGAGCGCGTCGGGGATGCCAAGCGCCGTCTTCGCGATGACCATCGCGTCTCGCTCGTCGGTCTTGGCGTCGCCGGCGAAGAGCCTGGCGGCCCCGTGCGCCGCGAGTCCCGGCAGGTACGCCGCCGACATCCCGGCCGCCCTGGCGCGGGCGAGCGCGAGGGCGCCTATGTTGCGCGACTGGTCGACGACCACGAGCGCATCGGGGAAGCGGCCGAACAGCGAGTCCAGGTCGTCCTCCCTGTTCGCGACGGGGGTGCTCAACAGCACCTCGCCATCTCGAGTCGCGACGCATGCCCAGTGGGACGATTTCCCGACATCGAGCCCGATGACGGCTTCCGGCATTCTAATTGGTGCCACGGTGGTATCCTCCAATCGGTAGGCCGATCGGAACCCCTCCCCGCGACACCCACATTACCTGGCCGTGGCGCTTGCGCCCGGCAGTTTCCTATCAGTCGTCCGGAGCGGCGAGCGCCCCCGGTGGCAACACCCCCCGGGCCCTCTACGGGGCAGGGGCAGACGGCCATCCGGAGGCGCCCGATCGGCGGCCCCTCGGGGCTTGCCCGTATCGTAGGCAATGCGCCGAATGCTCGCCATCGAAATTTATCGATGGCCTATTTCAGACTGTAATGGG
>JAQDWB010000050.1 GCA_027673765.1 Coriobacteriaceae bacterium AM113-163 | reverse complement strand
TTTGGACGGAGAGTTCGATCCTGGCTCAGGATGAACGCTGGCGGCGCGCCTAACACATGCAAGTCGAACGGCACCCCTCTCCGGAGGGAAGCGAGTGGCGAACGGCTGAGTAACACGTGGAGAACCTGCCCCCTCCCCCGGGATAGCCGCCCGAAAGGACGGGTAATACCGGATACCCCGGGGTGCCGCATGGCACCCCGGCTAAAGCCCCGACGGGAGGGGATGGCTCCGCGGCCCATCAGGTAGACGGCGGGGTGACGGCCCACCGTGCCGACAACGGGTAGCCGGGTTGAGAGACCGACCGGCCAGATTGGGACTGAGACACGGCCCAGACTCCTACGGGAGGCAGCAGTGGGGAATCTTGCGCAATGGGGGGAACCCTGACGCAGCGACGCCGCGTGCGGGACGGAGGCCTTCGGGTCGTAAACCGCTTTCAGCAGGGAAGAGTCAAGACTGTACCTGCAGAAGAAGCCCCGGCTAACTACGTGCCAGCAGCCGCGGTAATACGTAGGGGGCGAGCGTTATCCGGATTCATTGGGCGTAAAGCGCGCGTAGGCGGCCCGGCAGGCCGGGGGTCGAAGCGGGGGGCTCAACCCCCCGAAGCCCCCGGAACCTCCGCGGCTTGGGTCCGGTAGGGGAGGGTGGAACACCCGGTGTAGCGGTGGAATGCGCAGATATCGGGTGGAACACCGGTGGCGAAGGCGGCCCTCTGGGCCGAGACCGACGCTGAGGCGCGAAAGCTGGGGGAGCGAACAGGATTAGATACCCTGGTAGTCCCAGCCGTAAACGATGGACGCTAGGTGTGGGGGGACGATCCCCCCGTGCCGCAGCCAACGCATTAAGCGTCCCGCCTGGGGAGTACGGCCGCAAGGCTAAAACTCAAAGGAATTGACGGGGGCCCGCACAAGCAGCGGAGCATGTGGCTTAATTCGAAGCAACGCGAAGAACCTTACCAGGGCTTGACATATGGGTGAAGCGGGGGAGACCCCGTGGCCGAGAGGAGCCCATACAGGTGGTGCATGGCTGTCGTCAGCTCGTGTCGTGAGATGTTGGGTTAAGTCCCGCAACGAGCGCAACCCCCGCCGCGTGTTGCCATCGGGTGATGCCGGGAACCCACGCGGGACCGCCGCCGTCAAGGCGGAGGAGGGCGGGGACGACGTCAAGTCATCATGCCCCTTATGCCCTGGGCTGCACACGTGCTACAATGGCCGGTACAGAGGGATGCCACCCCGCGAGGGGGAGCGGATCCCGGAAAGCCGGCCCCAGTTCGGATTGGGGGCTGCAACCCGCCCCCATGAAGTCGGAGTTGCTAGTAATCGCGGATCAGCATGCCGCGGTGAATGCGTTCCCGGGCCTTGTACACACCGCCCGTCACACCACCCGAGTCGTCTGCACCCGAAGTCGCCGGCCCAACCGTCAAGGGGGGAGGCGCCGAAGGTGTGGAGGGTGAGGGGGGTGAAGTCGTAACAAGGTAGCCGTACCGGAAGGTGCGGCTGGATCACCTCCTTTCTAGGGAGATACATTCTTAGAGAGAAAACACTTTAACTCGAATAGAGGGCAGGAGCCCGTCCGGTAGATGTCCGCCCGGAAGTCCCCGCAGCACCCGGTCCCCGGGGTCGCACCCGCG
>JAQDWB010000005.1 GCA_027673765.1 Coriobacteriaceae bacterium AM113-163 | reverse complement strand
GGCCCGCGCTGCATGAGCATGCCCTTCTGGCGCGAGGACCTTTAAGTCTTTCCGTTTCCGGTGCGGTCCCCCTACAACCGCACCGGTTTCGCCCGTCAAACGGGCAACACTAATACTTACGTAATTCATTTCTTCGAAAGGAAACGAACCATGGGTGTTAACCTCTCCGGCCGTAGCTTCCTCAAGCTCCTCGACCTCACCACCGAGGAGATCGAGTACCTGCTCAAGCTCTCCAAGAACTTCAAGGACATGAAGCGCGCTGGCGTTCCGCACCGTTATCTCGAGGGCAAGAACATCGTTCTGCTCTTCCAGAAGACCTCCACTCGTACCCGCTGCGCCTTCGAGGTCGGCGGCATGGATCTGGGCATGGGCGTCACCTACCTCGATCCGGGTTCGTCGCAGATGGGCAAGAAGGAGTCCATCGAGGACACCGCCCGCGTTCTCGGCCGCATGTATGACGGCATCGAGTTCCGTGGCTTTGCCCAGGACGACGTCGAGGAGCTTGCCGCTAAGTCCGGCGTGCCCGTGTGGAACGGTCTGACCACCGAGTGGCACCCCACCCAGATGCTCGCCGACATCCTGACCGTCCAGGAGAACTTCAACTACGACATCAAGGGCAAGACCCTCGTCTTCATGGGCGACTGCAAGAACAACGTCGCTCGCTCCCTCATGGTCGTCTGCTCCAAGCTCGGCATGAACTTCGTGGCCTGCGGCCCCGAGGAGTGCATGCCCGCTGACGACGTCATCGAGGCCTGCAAGCCTATCGCTGAGGCCAACGGCTGCACCATCAAGCTGACCACCGACGTCAAGGACGGCGTCACCGGTGCCGACGTTCTCTACACCGACGTGTGGGTCTCCATGGGCGAGCCCGACGAGGTCTGGGCCGAGCGCATCGCTCAGCTCACCCCGTATCGCGTTACCTCCGAGGTCATGGCTATGGCCAACCCGGGTGCCATCTTCCTGCACTGCCTGCCCAGCTTCCACGACACCAACACCACGATTGGCGCCGAGAAGTGCGAGCAGTTCGGCATCACCGAGCAGGAGGTCACCGACGAGGTCTTCGAGAGCCCTGCTTCCAAGGTCTTCGACGAGGCCGAGAACCGCATGCACACCATCAAGGCTGTCATGTACGCCACGCTCAAGTAAGAGCATCTAGCATCTCGCTCGGGGTGCATTGCTGCGCACCCCGAGCGCTTTTGTCTGGTAAAAATCTCGCACCGAGCGACATGCACGGCACGGAAGAGCCGCTTCGGGCGAGATCAGTAAATGATTTATGAAGGGGGGATGAGAACTATGACTGAGACCGCTAAGAAAAAGCGCGGTATGCCTTCATCGTTCACCATTCTTCTTGCTCTGCTGGCAATCGTCGCGGTTGTTACCGTTATCGTCTCCGGTACGTCCGGTGGCGAGGTTACCGCTGCCCGCCTGAGCGATTTCTGCACCGCCCCGGTCAAGGGCTTCGCTGACGCTCTGCCCGTCTGCCTCTTCGTTATGATCCTCGGCGGCTTCCTCGGCATGATGACCGAGACCGGCGCCCTGGACAACGGCATTGCTGTTCTGGTGCAGAAGCTTAAGGGCAATGAGATCATGCTCATTCCCGTGCTGATGTTCATCTTCTCCCTCGGTGGTACCACCTATGGTATGTGCGAGGAGACCGTTCCCTTCTACGCCCTGCTTGCCGCTACCATGATGGCCGCTGGCTTCGACCCTATGGTCGGTGCTGCCACCGTCCTGCTCGGCGCTGGCTGCGGCTGCCTGGGCTCCACGGTTAACCCGTTCGCCGTCGGCGCTGCCGTCGACGCTCTGACCGGCGTTGGCATTGAGGTCAACCAGTCCATCATCATCGGCCTCGGTGCCGTCCTGTGGATTGTTACCACTGTTATGTCCATCCTCTTCGTCATGAGCTATGCCAAGAAGGTCAAGGCTGACAAGGGTTCCACCATCCTTTCGATGCAGGAGCTCAAGGACGCCGAAGAGGCTCACGGCAAGGCTGCTTCCGAGGTTCACAAGGAGGTCAAGCTCACCGGTCGTCAGAAGGGTGTTCTGATCGCCTTTGCCTTCACCTTCGTCGTCATGATCGTCGGCTTCATCCCGCTGGCCGACCTCAACGAGGGCGTCGCCAACTTCTTCGATGCTGGCGCTGTCTATGACGCCGACGGTAACGCCATCGTTCAGGGCTGGTCTGCCCTGATCACCGGCCTGCCCATTGGCCAGTGGTACTTCGACGAGGCTTCCACCTGGTTCTTCCTCATGGCTGTCCTGATCGGTATCATCGGTGGCCTGTCCGAGAAGCAGATCGTCAACACCTTCATCACCGGCGCTGCCGACATGATGTCCGTTGTCCTCGTCATCGCTCTCGCCCGTGGTATCTCCGTCCTCATGGCTAGCACCGGCCTCGACGTCTACGTCCTCGACGCTGCCGCCAATGCTCTGGCTGGCCTGTCCGGCGTGATCTTCGCTCCCATGAGCTTCCTGGTCTACTTTGGCCTGTCCTTCCTGATCCCCTCGACCTCCGGTATGGCTACTGTCTCCATGCCCATCATGGGACCGCTGGCTGTTAAGCTCGGCTTCTCGCCCGAGGTCATGGTCATGATCTTCTCCGCCGCCATCGGCGTCGTGAATCTGTTCACCCCGACCTCTGGTGCCATCATGGGCGGTCTCGCTCTGGCTAAGATCGAGTGGACGACCTGGCTCAAGTTTGCTCTTAAGCTCATCGTCGCTCTCTCCGTCGTCTGCGCCATCATCCTGACCATCGCTTGCGTGATGATCTAAGTACCCCCTGGGTACCCCACGGAAACCATGACGATCCTATAACGGATCACCTGGTCATCGTCTGTCCGGTGGGGTAACCCCACCGGTAGACTCCTACCTTTGGCCCCCTCCCGTTCCGTGCGCGGGAGGGGGCGCTCTTGTGTTCCGGCGTTTTACCAAACGCCGGAACCACTCGACGCTGCGCGCCGTCCAGAACGACAATTTGTCATTCAAAAGGCAAGGCATGACCAAAAGGTCTATGCCTTGCCTTTTTCATGCCAACTTGTACGTTCTGGACGGCGCTCGCTGTCCGTCCTCTGCCTGCGGCGCTTTCCATTGTTGGTGCAGGGGCGCTTTGCCTACTCTGGCGGGCTTTCGCTGGCTTATGCTTAACCTGCGACGTTTTCATTGTTGGTGCTGAGTGCCTTGTTTCCCGTTCCAAATGAGCCACCCCGGGTCCCCGGCGGTTGCGGTGGGCGTGTTTGGTTGGTGCCTGTTGATGGTTTGGGTATCGGGGAGGGAGGGCTCCGTTATAATCGCCTAGAACATTAAATGGAAACGGGACGGGAGCCATACATGCGCCAGGGTTTCGACAACGCGAAGTATATCGAGCTGCAGGCTGCTCACATTAAGGAGCGCATCTCGCAGTTTGGTGGCAAGCTCTATTTGGAGTTTGGCGGTAAGCTGTTCGATGACTATCATGCGAGCCGCGTGCTGCCGGGTTTTGAACCGGACAGCAAGTTCCGCATGCTCAAGAGCATCGCCGACGATGTTGAGGTTATCATCGCGATCAACGCGAACCACATCGAGAAAAACAAGGCTCGTGGTGACCTTGGCATTACCTATGACGAGGATGTGCTGCGCCTGGTTGACCTGTTCCGCGGCAACGGCTTTGCTGTCGCGGCCGTGGTCATCACCCAGTACGCTGGACAGCCCGCTGCCGATGTGTTCCGCAACCGCCTGAACGCGCTCGGTATTCCCGCCAAGCTGCACTATCCCATCGAGGGGTATCCGCACGATGTCGATCTGATCGTGTCCGACGACGGCTATGGCAAGAACGAGTTTGTCGAGACCACCCGACCGCTCGTTGTCGTGACGGCGCCCGGCCCTGGCTCGGGCAAGCTCGCCACTTGCCTGTCTCAGCTCTATCACGAGCACAAGCATGGCACGGCCGCCGGCTATGCCAAATTCGAGACCTTCCCGGTTTGGAATCTGCCCCTTACGCATCCGGTCAATATTGCCTACGAGGCCGCCACGGCAGACCTCGATGACGCCAACATCATCGACTCCTTCCACCTGGAGGCCTACAACAAGACCACGGTCAACTACAACCGCGACGTCGAGGCCTTCCCGGTAGTCCGTGCCCTGATGGAAAAGATCCTGGGCAAGAGCCCCTACCAGAGCCCTACGGACATGGGCGTCAATATGGTCGGTTTTGCCATCACCGATGACGATGCCTGCCGCGACGCTTCCAAGATGGAGATCGTCCGCCGCTACTTTACCGCGGTCGAAAATGTGCGCCGTACCGGCGTGGGCGATGAGCAAGTCGACCGTCTCAAGATTATTATGAAGAAAGCCGGCATCGATAAGAACTACTCACCGGCGCGCTCGGCGGCCCTCACCAGGGAGCAGCTGACGGGTGGTCCCGTGGGTGCCATGGTCATGCCCGATGGCTCCGTGGTGACCGGTAAGACCTCCACGCGCCTGGGCGCCGCAAGTTCGCTCATTATGAACGCCCTCAAGCATGTCTCGGGCGTCGACCTTGAGCTCGAGGTCATTAGCGATGAGGCGATCGAGCCCATCAGCAAGCTCAAGACGCATTTCCTGGGCAGCAAAAACCCGCGCCTCCACACCGACGAGACGCTTATGGCGCTGTCGATCACCTCGGCCACGAGTGAGACGGCCGCTCGCGTCCTTTCGGGCCTGGAGCAGCTGCGCGGTTGCGATGCCTTCTTTAGCGTGATTATCTCGCCGACGGACGAGACGGTACTGCGCAAGTTGGGCATCAACGTGTGCTGCGA
This sequence comes from Coriobacteriaceae bacterium AM113-163, assembly GCA_027673765.1. Taxonomy (GTDB): domain Bacteria; phylum Actinomycetota; class Coriobacteriia; order Coriobacteriales; family Coriobacteriaceae; genus Collinsella. Next base: position 153,606 of record JAQDWB010000005.1, on the reverse strand, counting down.
GCCCAAGTTTGAGCGCCGCGGTTTCTTCCATCGCTAAGTTTGAAGCACCGCGGTAATTGCATTGCATTTTGGCCGTATCGGGTTAGCGCCCGGTACGGCTTTTTGATCAATAAAGCGTCTATTTCGGCGAAAAATAGCTGTTTACCTGCCTAGAAACAATTTGAGCGGTATACAATAACCGTAACTGTTTCATCCTTAGCGGGATGCCGCATGATGGATATTACCTGCCATCGTGAGGTGTGTCGGTCGCGCACGGCGCGTTAGATGCTCGTGCTCGGTTTGAGGAGGCTGCTATGGCGGGCAAGGGTCGTGCGAGTGTCAACGATATGAAGCGTGTCGAGGTGCTGGTGTTGATGGAGATCGACCAGCAAACCGAAGACAATGGCGGGCCGTATGGTTTCTCGCGCAAAACGCTTGCCGAGCGCGTGGGGGTTTCGCCGTATCGTGCCCGCGCCGCAATCGATCGCTTGGATTCCGAAGGTATGATTGATGTCGTCTCGCGTTATAGCGACGACGGCGGTCAGCTTGCAAATGGCATTTGCCTCACCGAACGTGGTGAGTGGTATCTTGAGGGCGTCCGTACCGGCATGCTCGTTCAAGAAATGCTTGAGGACGAGGTTGCTGATCGATAGCAGCATGTAACCCTTGCCATAGTGACGCCGCCTGGGAAACCGGGCGGCGTTTTGTTTCAAGATTGAGAAATGCAATCGCACGCGAGAAAAATTGCGGACGGTCCGCGGCGCGAGTATTACAATGAAGACCCGTAAGATGTGGATAAACAACTTCTACGGGAAGCGCAGGTAACTCAATATGACCAAGCATGTGTTCGTAACCGGTGGCGTGGTTTCGTCCCTGGGCAAGGGTATCACCGCGGCCTCGCTGGGCCGTCTGCTCAAGTCGCGTGGCTACAAAGTAACGATGCAGAAGGCCGACCCGTATCTGAACGTCGACCCCGGTACCATGAGCCCGTTCCAGCATGGTGAGGTCTTTGTAACCGAGGATGGTTACGAGTCCGACCTGGACCTGGGTCATTACGAGCGCTTTATTGATGAGAACCTGACCCGCGATTCCAACTTTACGACCGGTGCCATCTACAAAAGCCTAATCGCCCGCGAGCGTCGCGGCGACTTTTTGGGCGGTACCGTGCAGGTGATTCCTCACGTCACCAATGCCATTAAGGACAAGTTTCGCCGCATCGAGGAGCAGACCGGCTCCGATGTAGTCATCACCGAGCTGGGCGGCACGATCGGCGACATCGAGTCCCAACCGTTTGTCGAGGCCATCCGTCAGTACCGCAAGGAGGCCGGCTCCGAGAACGTCTGCTACATCCACGTGTCGCTCGTTCCCTATATTGCCGCCGCCCACGAGGTCAAGACCAAGCCCACGCAGCATTCCGTCAAGGAGCTCCGCAGCTTTGGCATCCAGCCCGATATCATCGTGCTGCGCTCCGACCACCATATCGATGACGCTATCCGCGGAAAGATCGCAAGCTTCTGCGACGTCGACACCGATTGCGTCTTTACCAATGAGGACTGCGCGAGCATCTACGACGTGCCGCAGCTGCTTGCCGAGCAGGACTTTGACCTGCGTATTTGCGAGCGCCTGGGCCTGGACCCGCGTGAGCGCGACATGAGCGAGTGGAATGAGTTCCTGCGTAAGCAGAACCATGCCAACCATCACGCCGATAAGGTTAAGATTGCCGTCGTGGGTAAGTACACGCAGCTGCCCGATGCGTACCTGTCGGTTATCGAGGCCCTGCACCATGCGGGCGTCTTCTACGATCGCCATGTGGACGTCCAGCTGGTCGACGGCGAGAGCCTCGACGAGCAGAATGTCTCCGAGGTTCTGGGCGACGCCTCGGGCATCCTGGTCCCCGGCGGCTTTGGCAAGCGCGCCCTGGAGGGCAAGATCCTCGCGGCCGAGTTTGCCCGTGAGCACAAGATTCCGTATCTGGGCATTTGCCTGGGTATGCAGGTCGCCGTGTGCGAGTTCGCCCGCAACGTCGTCGGCCTTGCCGGCGCCAGCTCCTCTGAGTTCGATCCGGACGGCCCGTTTAGCGTCATCGATCTGATGAGCTCGCAGGAGGACGTGACCGAGAAGGGCGGCACCATGCGCCTGGGCGCCTATCCGTGCAAGCTCGCCGCCGATACCCTTGCTCGCGAGGCATATGGCGAGGAACTCGTCTACGAGCGTCACCGTCACCGCTTTGAGTTCAACAACGCCTTCCGCGACCAGCTCGAGGATGCCGGCTTGGTTATCTCTGGCCTCTCGCCCGACGAGCGCCTGGTCGAGATGGTCGAGCTGCCGCGCGACGTGCATCCGTGGTATGTGGCAACCCAGGCTCACCCCGAGTTCAAGAGCCGTCCGACTAATCCGCAGCCGCTGTTCCGAGAGTTCGTGCGCGCTTCGATCGGCCAGCACGAGGGTGTCGACCGTCTGCAGGTGACGCCCATGAACCTCGCTACGGACTAAGGGTGCCGGCGAATAAGGAACATACCGAAGCTACTCCCTCGTCGCTCGCCGTGGCGGCGGGGGAGTATCTCGATTACCTCGCGGTCGAGCGGGGCTTGGCGCGCAACACGATTGTGGCCTATCGTCGTGACCTGACGACGTATTGCGCCTATCTGGAGCGGGCGGGTATTGTGTCTTTTGAAGAGGTGACCCGTCAGGTCGTGGAGGGCTTTGTCGCCGATCGCCGCGGCGGAGGCTATTCCGACGCCTCGGTGGAGCGCGCGCTTGCTGCCGTGAAGGGCCTGCATGCCTTTTTGGTGCGCGATGGGGCCGTGGCCCAAAACCCGACGGCGGCGTTGCGCCTGCCTAAAAAGGCTGAGCGTTTGCCGGAGTATCTATCGGTGGAGGATGTCTCGGCGCTGCTCGATCAAGACTTTCCCGAGGGCGAGATGGGACTGCGCGACCATGCCATCTTGGAAGTGCTCTACGGATGCGGTTTGCGTGTGAGTGAGCTGGTTGGGCTCGATGTGGGCGATATCCATATTGACGATGGCTTTGTACTCGTTCGCGGTAAGGGCTCAAAGGAACGCCTGTCCCCACTGGTGGGAAGCGCGGCGCGAGCTCTGACGCTCTATGTAACTGAGGGACGTTCTCGCTTGGCGGCCCATGCCCGCGGAACCGAGACCTCGGCGGTCTTTTTAAATAAGAACGGACGTCGCCTGTCGCGCCAGGCCGTGCATGCGATATGCGAGCGGTATGGGCGTCAGGTGGGGCTGGTGGGGCTCCATCCCCATACCTTGCGCCACTCCTTTGCCACCCACATGCTCGCGGGCGGTGCCGACCTGCGTGTGCTGCAGGAGATTTTGGGCCATGCCGATATTTCGACCACGCAGGTCTACACGCATGTCGACCGAACGCAACTGACCGAGGTCTATCTGGCGGCGCATCCGCTAGCACATCGCTAGCACATCGCTGACCTGCATATTTATAAATACTAAAGGGGACGGGCCCCAGATTGCCGAGACGCACTTTTGCGCGCATGGGCAATCTGGGGCCCGTCCCATTTTTCGCTAGACACCGATGCGGCGGTGGGCCGTGTGTACCGTGGGTGGGGGAGTTTGGGGGCGATGTGAACGGCGTGTAAAGGGACGTAAAAATCGCCTCAAGGTCAACTTGAAGGTTGAGGTTCGCGGGTGTGGTTCTACAGGTGGCATCCCGCCTTTGCTGCAAACACAACATATTGTGTTTTCGAACATATGCTCGGGGGTGTTTTACAACATATTGGGGGTGGAATGGTGGGGAGGGGTGGGGGAAGGGGTGGGGAAAGGTGTTGAAAAATGGGGCGGTTCCCCATATTATTGATGACGTCGACAGGCGGGGTGGTTCCCCGCGTACGTGCCATCTGAGTAACCGAGGGGAGGGCGCACATGGGAATGACTGGTGCATACGAGCGCAATCTCGATGCAAAAGGTCGTCTGTCCCTGCCTGCACCCCTTCGCGAGGAGCTTGGAGAGCACGTTCGCGTGTTCAAAGCCCTGGATGTCGATGCTCTGTACGTGTTCTCTGCCGAGGCCTTCGATAAGTGGGTCGAAGGACTCTTCGCGGGTCGTGAGGGCCACGAGGGTTTTAACCCGCGTGACATTAACGACCAGAAGCTCATGAGGGCGATCAACAAGCGCACCACGTCGATGGATGTGGACAGCGCCGGTCGTATCGGTCTTTCCGAGTCTCTCCGCAAGCAGGCGAACCTCGACCGCGAGGTCACGGTTGTGGGCAACTACGACCACCTTGAGGTTTGGGATCGCGCCGCGGCCGATGAGGACGATGACGATGAGGCCCTGCTGGACCTCTTCTTCTCATAAGGGCAAGGCACGGGTAACGGATGGAGCGTGGGATCTTGACACAAGAATATCGGCATGAACCTGTCATGCTCGGCGAAGTGCTTGAGTCGCTGCAGCTAAAGAGCGGCTCCGTTGTCTGCGATTGCACCCTTGGCGGTGCCGGCCATTCGGTAAAGATGGCCGCACAGGTGGGGGAGACGGGCCTTTTGCTCGGCGTCGATCAGGACGACATGGCCCTCGAGGCCGCTGGCGCCCGTCTGGACCGCGAGGTTCCCGGCGTTCCGCACCAGCTGCTGAAGGGCAACTTCGGCGACTTGGACGAGCTGCTTTGCTCGGCCGAGGTGCCCGGGGTCGATGGCTTCCTGTTCGATTTGGGCGTTTCGTCACCGCAACTCGATATCCCTGGCAGGGGCTTTTCGTATAACGAGGACGCCCCATTGGACATGCGGATGGATCCGGGCAATAACACCTTAAACGCAGCTGAGGTCATCAACACCTATAACGAACACGACCTCGCCCGGATTCTACGCGTCTACGGCGAAGAGAAGTTCGCCTCGCAGATCGCGCGCGAGATCGTGCGCCGCCGCGAGCAAGAACCGATCGAAACCACCGGCCAATTTGTCGAGATCATCAAGGCGGGTATCCCGGCTGCCGCTCGTCGGCATGGTGGACACCCGGCCAAGAAAAGTTTCCAGGCCATTCGCATCGAGGTCAATCACGAGCTCGATGTGCTCGAACGAGGGCTTGATGCCGCCACCAGGTGGCTCAACCCGGGCGGACGTATCTGCGTCATTTCGTATCACTCGCTCGAGGACCGTATCGTAAAGAACCACTTTAAGGAGATGAGCCAGGGGTGCACGTGTCCGCCGGAGATTCCGGTGTGCGTGTGCGGCAACGTGCCGATACTCAAGGTCATCACCCGCAAACCCCTGGTTGCCCAGCCTGATGAGGTTGAGCGCAACCCTCGGGCGAGATCAGCCAAAATCCGCGTGGCGCAGCGTCTGTAGGCGCGACCGCGCGATATTGGACCTCCCGCTCGCACCATAAACGAAGCTTAAACACACTACCAACGTACTCGGGATGGGAGGCGGCATATCATGGGCTACAACACTTCAAACGCAGCACTCGCCTATGATATGAACGCCATGCCCGCCTATCGTGAGACGCCGCAGGCCCCCGTTGCTCCCCGTGAGCAGCGCACGCCGCGCTTTGATGTCTACACGGGCGCGGGCCGTCAGGCAAACCAGGCGGTAAGCCCGGTTTTCATGAGCGTTCTTAAAACGTTTTGCATCATTGCGGCTATCTTCATGACGATCGGCGTCGCCCGCGTGGCGCTCGCCGGCGTTACGGCCCAGGTGCTCAACAGCAACGCCGAGCTTACCAACACGCTCGAAAAGGCGACCGATGAGAGCTCCGACCTGGAGGTCATGCATTCGGTCTATGGCGCCGACACGCGCATTCGCGACCTTGCGGGCGCTTATGGCATGGTGGAGCCCAGCGAGAGCGTTACACTTGACTTTTCGCAGGATGCAGCCGCGGGCGCCAACGCGACCGCGACCGCTCAGTAGCAAGACGGTAGCTGAGTATGACAAATGACTATCGCCGCGGTTCCGATGGGGGCCGCGGTTCTGGACGTCCCTCGTCGCGGGGACGTTCTGGTTATCAAGGAACGGGTCGGCAATCTTACAACGCCGGGCGGTCCCGTGGCAACGACCCGGCGTCGCGACTTCGCGGCTCGGGTGGCCCTCAAGTGCATAACACCAGGTCGCGCAAGAGTTCGTCGACCGAATGGCTCACGGGCACGCCGCTGCCTCGCCGCAAAGCCGTCATGGGATTCATCGGGCTTGGCTTGGGCTTGGGCGTCTTTCGCCTTGCCGACTATCAAATTGTCGAAGCCGATAAACTGCGCGAGCGTGCCGATGCGCGTCGCCTGCTTGCGCAGACCCTCTATGCCAAACGTGGCACCATCTACGACCGCAACGGTAACGTGCTGGCGTCGTCGGTCGAATGTCGCAACATCGCCGTGAACCCGCAGCTTGTCGAGGACGTTGACAAGACGGTGTCGGCGCTGGTCAAGGCAACTGGAATCGATAAAAAGACCTGCCGCAAGCTCGTCGAGTCCGATGGAACCTGGGTGTATATCAAGCGCCAGGTGGACGAAGACGATGCTGTGGCGCTGGAGAAGAAGAACCTGCCCGGCGTGCTTTTTGAGCAGGCCATGAAGCGCGTATATCCATACGGCAATCTGGCATCGCAGGTGCTGGGTGTAGTGAATGTAGACAACGACGGCTTGACTGGTCTCGAAAAGCAATACAACAAGCTTCTGACCGGCACGAACGGTTCTCTCGTACGCGAGCGCGCGAGGGACGGCAGCTATATCGCGGGCGGTGCCTATAAAAAGGTGGCTGCGGTCGACGGCGTTGATATCGTGACGACGCTCGACGTCAATATCCAGCGTGCGGCCGAGGATGCCCTGGCAGAGGCAGTTGAGAAGACCAAGGCCAAGAACGGCTCGACGCTGGTCACCGATCCTACGACAGGAGAGATCTTGGCAGCCTGCTCGTATCCGACCTACGACCAGACCGATTTGGAAAACGCCAAGACCGAGGATATGAACCTGCGCCTGGTTACCGACGCCTACGAGCCCGGCTCGGTCTTTAAGACACTCGTGGCGGGCGCCGGCTTCGACTTGGGCGTCGTGCGATCGAGTACGTCGTTTGAGGTGCCGGCGAGCATCAAGGTGGGCGACGATACCGTCACCGATGCCGACAAGCGCGACTATGCCATGACCATGGATGTGCGCGAGATGATGCGCCGTTCGTCCAACGTGGGCTTTGTCCTGGTGGGGCGCAAGATCGGTGCCGACGACTTTGCCGCCTATGTGGACAAGTGGGGCATCGGTCACAGCTCTGGTGTAGATTTTCCGGGCGAGAGCCTGGGCATCGTCAAGGAGCGTGACCAGTATGACGGCGCCACGCTGGGCTCAATGAGCTTTGGACAGGCGCTGTCTGTCTCGCCGATTGAGATCGCACGTGCCGTGGGCGGCATCGCTAACGGCGGCGTGATGATGACCCCGCACTTCTATAAGTCCAGCAAAGGCGACGAGAAGGACTGGGGCGAAGGCGAGCGTGCGATTTCTGAGGATGCAGCATCCCAGGTGACATCGTGCATGCAGACGGTCGTGTCTGAAGGCACGGGCGTTGGCGGCGCAGTTGACGGCTATGACGTGGCGGGCAAGACCGGCACGGCCGAACGTGCCGACGAGAACGGCGGCTACCTCAAGGAGAACTACATGTCGTCCTTTATGGGCTTTGCGCCGGCACAATCACCCAAGGTGCTGTGCTATATCACGCTCGACGGAACGCCGAGCGGCTCAGATGCCGCTGCGGTGCCGTTCCAGTCCATTATGGCCAACGCGCTCGACGTGCTGGGCATCCCGCGCACGAAGTAGGGGGTTACAATCTTTGGGGCGTGGTTTGTTGTCCCATATGAGGGGTGTTCACATGCCCTGCACCACGCATGCGCGGCGCTGGGATACAATACGCCGATAGCATTATTAGGTTTACAGGGGAGCTGCAATGATAGAGATCGCCGTCAACAACCTCGCGGCCGCAACAGGGGCCCGAACCGTGACGGGAGAAGTCGATCGGGTATGCCGCGGGTGCGTTATCGACTCGCGCCAGGTCGAGGAAGGGACGATTTTCGTCGCCTTTCCCGGTGAAAACGTCGACGGCAATGATTTTGCTTCCCGTGCCGTCCAGTCGGGTGCCGGCGCCGTCGTGATGACGCGTGAGCCCGATGCCGAGTTGGTCTCGCTGGCGCAGGACAAGGGATGCGCCATCCTGCTGACCGATGATCCCGAGGAGTTTCTGCTTCGTTTGGCGCACGCGTATCGCCTGGAGCTTGGCTGCCTGGTCGTTGGCATTACCGGTTCCATCGGCAAGACGACGACCAAGGACGTGCTCGCCGCTGTACTCGCCAAGCGCTATCGTGTCTGGGCCACCAAGGGCAATTTCAATAACCTGATCGGCATGCCGCTCACGGTGCTTTCCGCCCCGGCCGGTACCGAGGTCCTGGTGCTCGAGATGGGCATGAACCATTTCCACGAGATCGAGCGCCTGTCCCAGTCCGCCAATCCCAACCTTGCCATCGTGAGCAAGATCGGCACCTCTCACATCGGCATTTTGGGCAGCCGCGAGAACATCGCCCGCGCTAAGGCCGAGATTGTCCAGGGCATGTGCGCCGCCGGCGACTATTTGCCGCTGCTGGTTTTGGGCGGCGAGGACGATTTTACGCCGTTCATTCGCGATACGTTCGCCCAGCCTGCTGGTATCGACGTGATGCTGGCCGGTGTCTCTGACGATGATGAGGTCCGCGCCCGCGACGTTCGCGTTGATGACGAGGGCCGTCCGGTCTTTACGCTCGATTTTGGTCAGGGCGAGACAATCGATACCATGCTTGCCATCCCCGGCGTGCAGTCCGTTCCTAATGCCGTTAAGGCCGCCGCGGTTGCCTATCGCCTGGGCGTGACGCCCGAGCAGATCGATGCTGCCTTTAGGGGTCTTACGATCACCGGGCACCGCCAGGAGATCAAGCGCGCCAAGAGCGGTGCACGCATCATCGACGATTCCTATAACGCCAGCGCCGAATCGATGGCAGCCGGCCTCGATCTGCTGTGCTCGCTTTCATGCACGGGGTCTCGCATGGCGATCCTGGGCGAGATGGGCGAGATGGGCGATGAGGCTCCTCGCATGCATGAGCTCGTGGGCGCCTATGCCGCCGCCAAGAAGCTCGACATGCTGGCGTGCGTGGGTGGTGAGCTGGCCCAGCTTATGGCCGATGCCGCGCGCATGATGGGCATGGACGAGGACCGCATCCAGGTGTTCTCCGATTATCAGCAGGTGCTCGACCGCATGGGCGGCGCGCTTGAAAAACATGATGTTGTACTGGTCAAGGGTTCCCGCTTTGTTGAGCTCGACCGCTTTGTGGAAGGTGTGTGCTAGCCCATGTTCGGCAATCCCTCGTATCCAACGTATCAGGCTTTTTTGGGGCTTGGCATCGCCGCCGCCATTGCGCTGCTGCTCATGCCGTGGTGGATCAAGCTGCTCAAGGTCGAGGGTATCGGCCAGCAGGTTCGTGCCGACGGCCCCAAGCGTCATTTGGTTAAGCAGGGAACGCCCACCATGGGTGGCGTTGTCATCCTCATCGCGATCTCGCTGACCTGCCTGCTGATGGGCAAGCTCACCACCGAGCTCGTGCTCGTGCTGCTCGCCACGCTGGCGACCGGCGTGCTGGGTCTGATCGACGACCTGACCTCCGTTACGCATGGGCGCTCGCTCGGTCTGACGCCTCATGCCAAGATGATCGGCCTAACCATTATCTGTGTCACCTTTACGGTGCTTGCCGTCAACTGGTGCGGCGTCGCCCCCGAGATTCGTTTTCCCGGCGGCCTGACGATCGACCTTGGCGTGCTTTCGACCACCATCTGCGGCCTTTCGTTCCCGTGGCTCTACATTGTCTTTTGCTGGCTGATGATCGCCGGTCTTTCTAATGCCGTGAACCTGACCGATGGCCTTGACGGTCTTGCTGGTGGCACCTCCATGATCGCCATGCTCGCCATGGCTGCCATGGCGTTTTTGCACGGAGACGTGAACCTGTCCATCTTCTGCACCGCGTGTGCCGGTGCCTGCTTGGGCTTTCTGTGGTTCAACTGCTATCCGGCGAGCATCTTTATGGGCGATACCGGCTCGCTTGCCCTGGGCGCCGCGTTTGCCTGCACGTCCATCATGACCAACACCGAGGTCGTCTCCCTTATCATCGGCGGCCTGTTTATCGTTGAGACCCTTTCGGTCATGATTCAGGTTGTCTACTTCCACTTTACGCACAAGCGCGTCTTCCTTATGGCGCCCATCCATCATCATTTCGAAAAGAAGGGTTGGGCCGAGACCAAGGTCGTCATCCGTTTTTGGATTATCGCTGCGGCCTTTGGTGCCGTTGGCCTTGCCCTGTTCTTCCAGTTGGGATAGTGGTCTTTCATGCCTCTTGCTGATGTCTTTAGCCTGCTCGTTTTGGGTCAGGGCAAATCCGGTCTCGATGTCGCCCGCTGGGCGCTGGCACATCCCGAGCGCGTAAGTGCCGTTACCGTGTATGGCGGCGGCACCTCTGAGCCCAATGACGCCACGCGTGCGCTCGAGGCTGCTGGTGCGTCGTTTGTCTATGGGACCGAACAGGTCGAGGGCGCCTATGACGTATGCGTGACGTGCCCGGGCATCTCGGAGTTCTCGGGCTTCTTTAAGGCCGGGCGCGAGCATGCCGCCCAGATTATGGGTGAGCCCGAGTTTGCCTATCGCCTGTCGCCCGATAACTGGATTGCCATCACGGGCACCAACGGCAAAACGACCACCACGTCGCTGACTGATTATCTGCTCAAGGCTGCCGGCGAGGCCAGCGTTGCTGTCGGCAACATCGGCGAGCCGCCGGTCAACGAGATTGACGGCCGAGCCCACAACGAGTGGTTTGTGGCTGAGCTCTCGAGCTATCAGATTGCTACGACCACCGAGCTCCACCCGCGCGTGGCGGTGCTGCTCAACATCACTCCCGACCACTTGGGCTGGCATAAGAGCCATAAGAACTACGCGCTTGCCAAGGTCAAACTGTTTGACAATATGGTCGATGACGATCTGGCGGTTGTCGACGTCGAAGACGCCGGCATTCACGAGTTCGATGAGTACATCTACACGCCGGGTCGTCGCATCTGCAAGGTCGCTTTTGACGAGCCCGAGGGCGAGGATGCCGCCTTTGTGCGCGACGGCAAGATGGTCGTGCGCCTGAAGGGCGTCGAGACCCCGCTCATCGCTGCATCCGAGCTCAAGATCTCGGGCCATCACAATGTTATCAATGCCCTGTGCGCTGCCACGGCTGCCCTGGCAGTCGGTGCCGATGTCGATGGCGTCTGCCGCGGTCTGGCCTCGTTCCAGCCGCTCGAGCACCGCGTGGAGCCGTGTGGCGAGATTGACGGCGTGCGCTACGTCAACGATTCCAAGGCGACCAACACCGATGCGGTCGAGAAGGCACTGACGGCATTTCCCGATGACGATGTGATCTTGCTGCTCGGCGGCCACGATAAGGGCACGCCGCTCACGGACTTCGCGCGCTTCGTTATGGACAACGTGCGCTCGGTCGTCTGCTTTGGCGATGCGCGTGAGCGCTTCACCGCCGCTATGGACGAGGCCGATGTCGATGGCGATGTGGATATCGCCCAGGCGGATGACCTACGCGACGCCGTGGACGTCGCCCGTTCGCTGTCGAGCCGTGGTGACGTGATCTTACTTTCTCCTGCCTGCTCTTCGTTCGATGAGTTCTCGGGCTATGAGGAGCGCGGCCGCGTGTTTAAGGACTACGTGGCCCAGCTTGCCGCTGCAGCGAAATCACAAATGGAATAGGGGTTGCGGTGAGAGAGGAGAGCCCCCGACAAGGTATGAGGAGGCCCGACTCGGACCGTGCTTCCTCGCGGCGCATAACACCGCGTTCCGGCCGCGGCGGGCAGTCGTTTAGCGAACGCTATATTGCCGGCGTTCCCGCCCGTATCATGCGCCCCCGTTTGATATTCATGGCCTGCTTGTTTACTTTGGTGTGCTTTGGCCTGCTGATGGTGTACTCGGCGTCTTCGGTCGAGGCGCTGCACGAGAATGGCTCGGCGACGTTTTTTCTGGGTCGACAGGCCGCGTTTGCCGTGGTCGGTGTTCTGGCGCTGATTGCCATCGTGCGCGTTTTGCCGGACAGCTGGTTTGGGGAGGATGTGCTCAGGATCTTCCTCATAGGCATGATAGGGCTACTGTTTCTGGTGTTCTTGGTGGGCAGCGGCAGCCGTGGCGCCACCCGCTGGCTCAACATCGCCGGCATTCAGTTCCAGCCTTCCGAGTTTTTAAAGCCATTTGCCATTGCGTATTCGGCCATCATGCTTGATCGCTTCTTTTCGCCCGGTGGCAACATCAACGAATTCCTTCGCAAGATGGGCATCTACCTGGGCATTCCGCTCTTTCTGATCTTTATCCAGCCCGATTTCGGTACCGTCCTGATCATCCTGCTGACCCTCATGTGCATGGCGTTGTTTGCGGGTCTCGACCCCAAATTTATCATCGGCGTGATAATCTTCGGCATTCTCGTGATCGTGATTGCGCTTGTTGCAGAGCCGTACCGTATGGTGCGTATTCAGGTTGCCTTGAACCCTTGGGCCGACGAGTATGGTGACGGCTATCAGGCCACGCTTGCCATCATGGCCTTTGCCTCGGGCGGTCTGTTCGGCCGTGGCATCGGCAACTCAACCATGAAGTACTCGTATCTGCCCGAGGCGCACAATGACTACATCCTGGCCATCATTGGCGAGGAAGTCGGTTTTGTCGGAACCGTGCTGTTCTTCTTGGTGTTTGCGATGCTGATCTACTCGGCGTTTCGCATTGCCGAGCAGGCGACCGATCGTCGGGGCGCGCTCATGGCGTCTGGCTCCGCGGTCATTCTCGCGGTGCAGTTTTTCATTAACGCGCTTGGCATCCTCAACGTGTTTCCCATGACGGGCAAACCGTTGCCGTTTATTAGCTACGGCGGTTCGTCGATTATCGTGTCGCTCATGCTTGCCGGTCTGATCCTGCGCGTTTCGTACGAGAGCGCCCGTCGCGATGAGTACGACCGTCGCCGCGAGAGCTTTGCCGTTATGGATGAGAGTACCGCCGGCGTGCCCCACGTACGCGGCGAGCGATCTTCGCGTAACGGCTTTACCGTTCTGGATGGCTCTGCGACCGAGCCGGCAGCTCGTCCACGTCCGCGGACGGCGCCGCAAGGTCGTCCGCAGCGCCCCAGCCCTCGCAGCGCGGGCGGCGGATATAATCGAATCGATTTGAACTCGGACCCGTCGGCGCGTTTGCGCACCGACGACCAGGGACCGCGTGTACGAAGGGACTACCATGACCGATAAGATGACCGTTGCTATTGCAGCCGGCGGCACGGCAGGACACATTAACCCCGCGCTCGCTTTGGCCGAGGAGCTGCATGACCGTGGCCACCACGTTGTGTTCGTGGGCCAGTCGCGCAAGCTCGAGGGTCGTCTGGTCCCCGAGGCTGGGTTTGATTTTGTGCCCATTACGGTCACGGGCTTCGACCGCTCCCGTCCCTGGACGGCGCTGACCTCGCTGTGGCGTGTCAACAAGGCCAAGCGTGCGCTCGCCAGCCATTTCTCAAAGGTCGGCAAGCCCGATGCTGCCATCGGTTTTGGTGCCTATGTCGAGGTTCCGCTGCTGGGGTGGTGCAAGGGCGCAGGCGTTCCGTATCTGCTACATGAGCAGAACTCTGTTCCGGGCCTGGCCAATAAGATGATGAACTCGTATGCCGCCCGCGTGTGCATTTCGGTACCTGCGGCCCGCGCGGTCTTTGAGCGCGAGGGCGACCCCGACCATGTGCTCATGACGGGCAATCCCGTGCGTCGTTCGGTGATCGAGGGCGATCGCGCCCGCGGCCGCAAGACGCTCGGTGTGCCCGAGGACGCGACGCTTCTGCTCGTCTTTGGTGGTTCGCTCGGTGCTCAGCATCTCAACGAGCGTGTTGCCTCGCTCAAGGGTGAGCTGCTGACCCGCGAGAATCTCTACATTTTGCATTCGACGGGTGCCGACGGCTTTGAGGAGACCGAGCGCGCTTTGGCGCTGACGCCCGAGGAGGCGAAGCGCTATCGTGTCCAGCCCTATATCGACAACATGGGCGATATGCTGGCTGCGGCCGATCTGGTGCTCTCGCGTTCCGGTGCCTCGAGCGTGGCCGAGATCGCCGCGCTTGCCGTGCCCTCGGTACTCGTGCCGTATCCGCACGCCACGGCCGATCACCAGACCACGAATGCGCGCTACCTGGTCGATGCCGGTGCCGGCGTGCTATGCGCCGATGCCGATATCGATGCCCCAGCCTTTGCCGACGAGCTGCTGCACCTGATCGATGACGCTGCGGCGCGTGATGCCATGCGTCAGGCGGCGCGTGGCTTGGCCCAGGACCGTGCCGCCGCACTTTTGGCCGACGCGGTAGAGGGATTGCGTTAGTTAGACGGGATATCGCCGGTCGCCCTCGCGCGGATGCGGTAGGTGCGGTACAGTTAACGGGTTACAGGCAGTGTTTACGCAAGGAGTACACGAGCACATGGCTGATTCCCAGACTGCAACCTCCGCGCCCGAGTTCAAGAGCGCCCACTTTATCGGTATCGGTGGCGCCGGCATGAGCGGCATCGCCCTCGTCCTGCACGAGCGCGGTTACACCGTTACCGGCTCCGACCTTAAGACGTCGCGCTATATTCGCCAGCTTACCCGCGCCGGCGTGAAGGTCCACGTGGGCCACGAGGCTGCGACGATCGACGAGGTCAAGCCCGACGTGGTTGTTGTCTCCACCGCAATTCCCGAGTCCAACCCCGAGCTCGTGCGTGCCCGCGAGCTCGGTATTCCCGTGTGGCCCCGTGCCAAGATGCTCTCGGCCCTGGGCCACGGCTACACCACCATCGCCGTTGCCGGCACGCACGGCAAGACCACGACGTCTTCGATGTGCGCCACGATGCTCGATCGCATGGGTCTGGACCCCAGCTTTTTAATCGGCGGCATCGTTGAGGGCTACGACACCAACGGCAAGAACGGCTCGGGTGATTACTTTGTCGCCGAGGCGGACGAGTCCGACAGCTCGTTCCTGTTCCTGAACCCCAACGTGGTCATCGTGACCAACGTCGAGGCCGACCATCTCGATCACTACTCGGGAATCGAGGAGATCGAGGCCACCTTTGCCAAGTTTATGGGGCTGGTGGGCGAGGACGGCACCGTCATCGTTTGCGGCGAGGACCCGCATCTGGTCGAGCTTGCCAAGTCGACGGGCCGTCATGTGCTTTCCTATGGCTTTGCCGAGAACAACGACATCGTCTGCGTGCATCCGGATGTCAAGGGCATCCAGAGCGACTTTATCGTTCGCTTTGAGGACGGCACCGAGCACGCTGTCGAGATTAAGAGCAACCCCGGTCGTCACAACATGCTCAACGCCACGGCCGTCTTGACCGTCGCCCATGTCCTGGGCCTCGATATCGACGCCGCCGCTAAGGCACTTTCGAGTTTTGAGGGCGTCCGCCGCCGCTTTACCCACGTGGGCGATATCGACGGCATCACGGTGGTTGACGATTACGGCCATCATCCCACCGAGATCAAGGCGACGCTCGCTGCTGCGTCTTCGCTGGGCTACAAGCATGTCGACGTCGTGTTCCAGCCGCACCGCTATTCGCGCCTGCAGGCTCTGTGCGATGACTTTGCCGATGCCTTTGCCAACGCCGACAAGCTGCTGCTGATCGATGTGTTCTCCGCCGGCGAGATGCCGATTCCGGGCGTTACCTCCAAGATGCTCGCAGATACCGTTCGCGCCAAGCACCCCGGCAAAGAGGTCGTGTACTGCTCCAGCCGTCTTGAGCTCAACCAGGAGCTTGAGAAGCTCGTGGGCGAGGGCGACCTGCTGCTCACCATGGGTGCCGGCGACGTTACGACCGTCGGTCCCGAGTTCATCGAGTATCTGACTGCCAAGAAAGACGCTTAACCCCTATGGGTCTGTTTAACGCCGTCATGGCGCTTTCGGGCATGATCGACACGGACGTGGTCGAGGACGAACGTCTTGCGCGCCATACAAGCTATCGAATCGGCGGCAAGGCCGACCTCTTTGTGACGTGCCATAGCTACCATGCCCTGCGTCGCGCCGTGGCGGTGCTTGACCGCGAACAGGTGCCGTGGGTGATTATCGGCAAGGGGTCCAACCTGTTGGTTGCCGATGCCGGCTATCGCGGCGCCGTTATTTCGCTGGGACGTGAGTTTCAGCGCACGGTTGTTGCCGAGGACGGCTGCACGCTGACCGTTGGTGCGGGCGTGATGTTCGCGCGTTTGGTCAACGACGCCTTGTCGCGCGGGCTTTCGGGCCTTGAGTTCGCGGTCGGTATTCCCGGTTCGGTCGGCGGCGCCGTGTCCATGAACGCAGGTACGCGGACCGAGTGGATCGGCTCCCTTATCGAGGACGTGGTCACGTTTGATCCGGCGTCCGGTATTAAGCACTATGCAGGGTCCGAGATCGCTTGGGGATATCGCGAGTGCAGCCTGCCGCGTAACGAGATCATTCTCGAGTGCGTGCTTAAACTCAAGCCCGCGCCCAAGGCCGACATTCGTGAGCGCATGGAGCGGTACCTGACGAGGCGCAAGCGTACGCAGCCCATGGGTCGCGCATCCTGCGGGTCGGTCTTTCGCAACCCGCCCGATGCGAGTGTGGGCAAGCTTATCGAGGATTGTGGATTAAAGGGTTTTTCGATTGGCGGCGCGGAAGTTTCGCCCGTTCACGCTAATTTTATCGTTAATAACGGAACCGCCTCGGCCGATGACGTTGCCGCGGTTATCAGACATGTGCACGGAAAGGTGAGGGAGGCGTATGGCATCGAGCTCAGACCGGAAGTTAAATTCCTCGGCTTCTAGAGCATCGAAACCCACCTTCCGCCGCGCCGGAGGGCGTTCCGGCGCGCCTGCCAAACCTCAACGCAATACCGTCGTGCACTCTAAGTCTGTCGGGCATGCTCGACAGACCAGTCGTCCGGTCGTCGGCTCGCAGCTCGGTAATCGTCCGGCCGCAAAAAAGTCCTCGCGTCCCTCGGTGACGTCAAAGCCTGTTATGGGCGCCAAGCCTGCCCGTCCCATGGCAACCTCTAAGCCCTCGACGGGAACTAAAGCGGCGCGTCCGGGTCGCATGCTGGGCGCATCGAAACCGCGCTCGCTGACATCGGTGTCGGCTACCGCCGAGAAGCCTTCGGGTAAAAAAGGCGTCAACCCGTTGTCTTCACTTGGGGCGATGGCAAATAAAACATCAGATGCCGCTTCTGTCGTTACAGGCAAAGGCAAAATCGTGGGCGGCGTTCTGGCCGTCTTGGCCGTGCTCGTCGTCGTTGCCATCGTGGTGATCAACTCTGGACTGTTTACTGCCACTGATATTCAGATTCAAGGCAGCGAGCATGTGACGAAGCACGATGCTATCCAGCTGATCGACTTGCCCGAGGGAACGTCGCTTTTTAACGTCGATCCCGACCAGATTACCGAGGATCTCAAGCAGAACCCGTGGGTTTCGGGCGTGGATGTCCAGCGCCAGTTTCCCCATACGCTTATCATCACGCCGACGGAGCGTAAAGTTATCGCCATTGCGTATATCAGCTCCGACGACCTTGCCTGGGCTATCGGAGACGATGACACCTGGATCGCCCCGCTGTCGACGTCGGTCGAAGTGGACGACCAAGGCAACGTCATCACGACAGGGCAGGGCTCAAATACCTTGACCGGAATCGATGCCGCGCTGGCGCTCGCCAAGCATTATGGCGCGGTGTTATTGACTGATGTCTCGGCGGATGTCGCTCCGGTTTCCGGCCAGGCGGTGAACTCCAAAGCCGTTAAGGCCGGCCTGGATTATGTGCGTGGTTTTTCGAGCGAGTTCTTGGGACAAGTCAAGGATATTTCCACGCCTTCGGTCGAAGCCATCTCGGCAAACCTCAATAACGGCATTGAGGTGTCGCTGGGCGATTCGGACGATATCGCCAAGAAGGAACGCGTAGTCACCAAGTTGCTTTCGCAGGTAGAGGGCGTAACGTATATCAATGTGCGCTCTCCGGGCAACTACACATTTAGGAATGCTCCGACCTCGTAGCGCTGGTTGATGCTTTGTTGAGGGGCCATACCACGCCGTTTATCTGGTTTGTTTGGTTTTCACGGTCAATTATTTGACTGATACGTTCATAATGTGCAAACATAATACGGTTTACCTTTGCATTTACTTTCAACCTGAAGGTTAATGTGCGCAGGGGTCGACCCATGCTATGGCTATAACCTTTGTTCGGAGGACCGACATGCACGAGACAGAGATCAACAACTACCTTGCCGTCATTAAGGTGGTCGGCGTCGGCGGCGGCGGTACCAACGCGGTCAATCGAATGATCGAAGAGGGCATCCGCGGCGTCGAGTTTGTTGCCATCAACACCGATGCTCAGGCACTCGCGATCTCTGATGCCGATATCAAGGTGCACATCGGCACCGACCTTACCCGCGGCCTGGGCGCCGGCGCCAATCCCGAGGTTGGCCGCAAGGCTGCCGATGAGTCCCGCGACGACATCGCCGAGGCGCTCGCTGGCGCCGACATGGTGTTTATCACCTGCGGCGAGGGCGGCGGCACCGGTACCGGCGCTGCTCCCATCGTTGCCGATATCGCGATGAACGAGGTCGGCGCACTGACCGTCGCCGTCGTGACCAAGCCCTTCACCTTCGAGGGCCGCAAGCGTAAGAAGAGCGCCGAGGAGGGCATCAAGACCCTCTCCGATTGCGTCGACACCATGATCGTCATTCCTAACGATAAGCTGCTCGACATCGCCGAGAAGAAGACCACCATGCTCGAGGCCTTCGCGATTGCCGATGGCGTCCTTTCCCAGGGCACCCAGGGCATCACCGACCTCATCACCGTCCCCGGTATCATCAACCTGGACTTCGCCGATGTTAAGACCATCATGAAGCAGGCCGGTACCGCCATGATGGGTATCGGTACCTCTTCTGGGGATACTCGTGCCGTCGACGCTGCCCAGCAGGCCATCTCCAGCCCGCTGCTCGAGAGCTCCATCGATGGTGCCACGCGCGTGCTGCTCTCCATCGCCGGTTCCAAGGACCTGGGCATCCAGGAGATCAGCGACGCCGCCGACGTTGTCGCCAACGCCGTCGACCCCGAGGCCAACATCATCTTCGGTACCGTTGTCGACGAGTCCCTGGGCGATCAGGTGCGTATCACCGTCATCGCTACGGGCTTCTCCGACTCCAACGTCAACCGTCAGGATGAGCTCTTTGCTGCTCAGCAGTCTCAGAGCAAGGCCGCTGCCTCCGCTGAGCCGCAGCGCACCGCCCCGGCTGCCAGCCCGGCTCAGGTCGCTCCGACCCGCAACGTCGGTGGTACCGAGCTGCCCAACTTTGGCAACGACCAGTTCGAGCTTCCCGACTTCCTGAAGCGCGGTAGCTTCTAGTTCGTTTTTCTCAACGACCTGCACGGGGTGTGTCCATTTGGATGCACCCCGTTTTGTTTCTCGTTTGTAAACGAAAGCCTCCAATCTCCTTACGTTCCCTTTACGTTTGGTCCCTACCGCTGCGGGTATCCTTTTAAGGAAGTATGACAGCCGTATAAACGCGGACTGCGCGGCGACGCCGCGGTACTTGTGTTATTAGGAGGCTTTAGTATGGCAGCACGTGCGGACAACGTTTCGCGTGTCGACCATGATGGAGTTACGTTGGTGGAGGGCGCGACATCCGATGTCCGCTTTGCCTTTACCGAGCGCACCGGTGGCGTTTCTGAAGATGCGTACTCCTCGCTCAACCTGGGCTCGCATGTAGGCGATGACCCCTTTGCTGTTCAAGAAAATCGTCGTCGAGCGCTCGAAGCTATGGGCGCCACTGAGTGCGAGCATAATCTGCTCGTGCCCAATCAGGTACATGGTGACCATATCGTTACGGTGACTTCGAACGGCGCCGACGATCTTGAGGCTGTTCGCGAGCAGATTGCCGAGGGCTGCGATGCCATCGTCTGTACGGCCCATGACGTGCCCGTGCTGCTCTGCTTTGCCGACTGCGTTCCCGTGGTGCTGGTGGCCCCTGGCGGATTTGCCGTGGTGCACTCCGGTTGGAAGGGCACGATTGCACGTATTTCTGCCAAGGCGTGCCAGGCGCTTTGCGATGCTACCGGCTGCGATGCGAGCGACGTTTCCGCCTATATCGGCCCCCATATCTTGGCTGACGAATATGAGGTATCCCAGGAACTCATGGATCGCTTTGCCGTCGAGTTCTCTTGCATCGATGCGAGTGCCTCTCGCATGCTCGATCTTTCCGCTGCCATTTGTGAGGCGCTGGTAGATGCCGGTGTGGACGCGGATAATATCGTGGATACCCAGCTTTCGACTGTGCGTCAGAACGACCGCTTTTATTCCTACCGTAACGAGGACGGCACCTGTGGGCGCCATGCTGCGATCGGCGTGATGCTATGAGAAAGATCGTATCGGTCCTGAGCGCCGCCGTGCTTACGCTTACGCTGTGTGCCTGTTCTTCGGGATCTTCTACCTCTTCCATTACTGTGGCCGGCTCCACGACCTGCCTTCCTATCGCCGAGATTGCGGCAGAGGGCTTTAAGGAGGAGACCGGCATCGACGTGCTCGTTTCCGGTTTGGGCTCTTCCGCTGGCATCGAAGCCGTCAGCGCTGGCACGGCCGATATCGCCAGCTCCTCCCGTGGACTCAATGCCGACGAACAGGATTTGGGCCTGACTCCCATCGTCATTGCCCACGACGGTATCGCGGTCATCGTGAACGAAGACAACCCCGTCGATAGCCTCTCGACCGAGCAGCTCCGCGATATCTATGCCGGCAAGATTACTAATTGGAAAGAGGTCGGTGGCGAGGACCTGAAGATTCAGGTCATCAACCGAGACGAGGCGTCTGGCACGCGTGAGGCCTTTCGCACCATCGTGATGGACGGCACCCCGTTCGATCGCCGCTCGGCCGTTCTTTCGGGCACGGGCCAGGTGCGCGACGTGGTATCTCGTTCGCGCGGTGCCATTGGCTACATTTCGCTGGGCTTCGTCGATAGCCTCAACGCCAAGACCTCGGTCAAGGCCGTCTCGGTCAATCATGTTGAGGCGTCCGAGAAGACGGTCGCGAGCGGCGGCTATCCCATCTCGCGCGACCTTTACTTCTTTGTGAAGGGTGCTCCTTCGCAGCAGGCGCAAGATTACATCGACTACGTGACGTCCGAAAAGATGGACAAGCAGATTCGCGAGGCGGGCTTTATTCCCGTCACCAACGACGAGAAGGGGAGTGAGTAGCATGGAAGCACAGGAAAACTCCCAGACTGAGCAGAATGCTCAGGCGCCCAAGAAGCGCGAGCTGGCGCTCGTATCGCGCAGCACCTATATCAAGGAGAAGGCGCTGCAGTGGATTTTCTTTGCCTGCGCGTTCTTGGCGGTTGTTACCGTCATCCTGATTTTTGTATTTACCACGTACTCGGCGCTGCCCGTCTTTACCGACATCGGTCTGGCGGACTTCTTTAGCTTTACGTGGGCGCCCTCTGAGGGCCACTACGGCATCGTGTCGCTGCTTGCCGGCTCGGGTCTGGTGACCGTCGGTGCGCTCGCCATGGGTGTGCCCCTAGGCGTGGGCACGGCCGTGTATCTGGTCGAGATCGCCAGCAAGCGCGTGCGCAAGCTCATCAGCCCTGCCGTTGACCTGTTGGCCGGCATCCCTTCTATCATCTATGGCTTCTTTGGCATGATCATCATCCGTCCGTTTATCGCGCAACTGACCGGTGGTCTTGGTTTTGGTGCGCTGACGGCGTGGTTCGTGCTTGCCATCATGATCGTCCCTACCATCACCACGCTCACCATCGATGCCCTCAATTCCATTCCCATGGGTATTCGCGAGGCATCGTATGCCATGGGTGCTACTAAGTGGCAGACCATCTATAAGGTCGTGCTACCTGCCGCCAAGCTGGGTATCGTGGATGCCATCGTGCTGGGTATGGGCCGTGCCATCGGCGAGACCATGGCCGTGCTCATGGTCGTGGGTAACGCCCCGGTTATTCCCGACAGCATTGCGAGCCCCATCTCGACGCTCACGAGCCAGATCGCGCTCGACATGAGCTATTCCTCGGGTCTGCACCGCTCGGCGCTGTTCGGCATGGGCGTGGTCCTGTTTATCATCTCCGCCACGCTGGTGGGCATCGTCCGTCTGATTTCCAAGAAGAAGAGGGGGTAGGCTATGTCCGATTCCGTTGACACGACGGTCGATACGACCTCGTCGCGCGAGCGCATCAAGCGTGCCCTTTCCCATGGCAAGAAGGGCCGCATCAACAAGGACCTGTCCAACAAGATCATGCTTGGCGTGTTCCGTGCCGCGGCATACATCACCACGCTGGTGCTTGTCGCTATCATTGCCTATGTGGTCATTAACGGCCTGCCGCATATCTCGTTCGACTTTATCTTCGGTTGGCCCCAGGGCGTCAACGCCGAGGGCGGAATTTGGCCCACGATCGTCTCGACCGTCTATGTGACGGCGCTCGCCATGCTTATCTGCACGCCGATTGCTGTGCTGGCAGCCGTCTATCTGGCCGAGTACGCCAAGCAGGGCAAGGTCGTCGAGCTCATTCGCTACGCTGCTGACGCTTTGGCCTCGGTGCCCTCCATCGTTATGGGCCTGTTTGGCTACGCCTTGTTTGTCGAGGCCATGGGCCTGGGCCTTTCGATGGTCTCGGCCGCTCTGGCGCTCGCGCTCTTGATGCTTCCCATCGTCATGCGCACCACCGAAGAGGCCATTCGCGCCGTCCCGCGCTATATCCGTTGGGGCGCGTACGGCCTGGGCGCCACCAAGTGGCAGGTTGTCTCCAAGATTGTGCTTCCTTCTGCCTTTGGCCGTATTGCCACGGGCATCGTCCTCGCCATCGGCCGCGCCATTGGCGAGACCGCGGTGGTGCTCTACACCATGGGCCAAGCCATCAATCTACCTATTTCGCCGCTCGATTCCGGCCGCCCCATGACGGTTCACCTGTACCTGCTTGCCAACGATGGCATCAACATGAACGCAGCCTACGGCACCGCGCTCTTGCTGATGGTGATCATTCTGGCTTTCAACCTGTTTGCGCGCTTCCTGTCGCGCAAGCGTCGCTAGTTAAGGAGTCCCATGTCCGTTTATCAGTCCGCTCCCACGCTGGAGCAAGCGGCCATCACGGCCAAGGATTTCAACTTTTGGTACGGTGACTTTCATGCGCTGACGGGGCTTGACCTCAACATCGCCAAAAACGCCATCACCGCCTTCATTGGCCCTTCGGGCTGCGGCAAGTCGACGTTTTTGCGCTGCATCAACCGCATGAATGATCTGATCGAGGGTACGCGCGTCGAGGGCACCATGACGCTCGACGGCAATGATATCTATGCCGAGGGCGTCGACCCGGTCGACCTCCGTCGTCGCGTGGGCATGATCTTTCAGCAGCCCAACCCGTTTCCTAAATCCATCTACGAGAATGTCGCCTTTGGCCCTCGTCTGCAGGGCGTGACTAGCAAAAGCGACCTCGATGACATCGTGGAAGAATCGCTCAAGCGCGCCAACCTCTGGAAAGAGGTATCCAATCAGCTCAACAAGGATGGTTTGGCGCTCTCGGGCGGTCAGCAGCAGCGTCTGTGCATCGCGCGCGTGCTTGCGGTGCAACCCGATGTTCTCCTGATGGACGAGCCCTGCTCCGCCATCGATCCCACATCCGTCTCTAAGGTCGAGGATCTGATGGCCGAGCTGGCGCCCGAGATGACGATCATCATCGTCACGCATTCAATGCAGCAGGCAGCTCGTATCAGCGACTACACCGCATTCTTCTTGCAGGAAGTTGCCGGCGAGCCCGCCACGCTCATCGAGTATGGTCAAACCGACGCGATCTTCACCAGCCCGGTGGACTCGCGGACGGAAGACTATATCACCGGCCGCTTTGGCTGATCGGTGCGACTAGTCCCAAGCCGATCGGACCTGGTCCGGTGCGTATTCACTGTGCGGGCGGCATGACCGCACCCAACTGATTGGAGTGAACCATGCGTAAACTGTTTTCCCGTCAGCTCATCGAGGCCCGCCACGAGATGCTGAGCATCTACGAGGCCGTCGATCTGGCCCTCCACGATGCCGTTAAGGCCTATGTGACCGACGACCGCAAGCTCGCCACCAAGACCAAGAAGCGCACGCTTTCGATTGACGCGCGCTGCGCCAACTTGGAGGCCGTGTGCTACAACCTGATCGCCACGCAGTCGCCGGTCGCCTCCGACTTCCGCTTGCTGCAGACGATTATCTACGTCGACTTTAACCTGCAGCGCATGACCGATAAGGTTCGCCAGATCTGCCGCGCCACGCGTCACATGGTCAAGGCCGACATCTCGCTGCCCCAGGAGCTCGTCGGTACGGTTGAGGCCGAGGCCGAAGCTGTTTACCAGGTGCTGGGCTCTTCGCTTTCTGCGCTCGTCACCAATGACATGTCCATCATCTGCAACTTGGCCGTCGAGGACGAGCCGGTGCACGCCGCCTACGAGAAGTTCTTCCGCACCTTTAACCGTATGGATACGGGCGACTTTATGGACGACGACAGCAACTATGACGACCTGCGCCGCGCTATCATGGTTTCGCGCTACCTCGATCGCATCGCTTCGATTTCCATCGATGCCGCTTGCCGTCTGACCTTCCTGTTGACTGGTCAGCGTATGAACGCCGGCGATATCGCCCGTGTGGACGAGGATGAGCTCGAGAGCATGCGCGTGCCTTCGGGCGAGGGTGTTATCATGAGGCCCGCCGTCGACGCGCGCTACGTTGCCAAGGTGCCCGCTAACGAGGTCAGCGAGGGTCTTCGCTACCTGCTCGATCATCTTGAGGACGAGGACGATGGCGAGGACGACGAGGAGTAAGTGACCCCGTTCGTCGAAAGATTGTAAATACCTAAGTGAGCGCGGCCTTGCACATGCGGGGCCGCGCTCTTGCGTTAGCATGGGACTACTTGTTTGGCTGTCAGCGGAGGCGATTGGCAATGGATAACTATTTGGACTTGATGCGCGCTCGCCGCGAGCAGATTCTGGAACGTTTTTATGCGGCGCTCGATCGCGCGGGCCGCCCCCACGACGCCGCGCGCCTCATTGCCGTGTCCAAGACCGTTGGTGTCGATGAGACCGTTGCCGCCATCCAGGCGGGGTATCGCCATTTTGCCGAGAACCGCCCGCAGGAGCTGGTTCGCAAGCTCACGGGTCTGGCGGAGCATCCGGAGCTGCCCGAGGTGCGCTTCGATATGATCGGCAACCTGCAGACCAATAAGATCAATGCGGTGCTGGGCTCAGCCGAGCTGATTCACTCGGTGGGTTCGCTGCATCTGGCACAGGCGATCTCGAGCCGTGCTGTCCGCAAGATTGAGGCAGGCGAGCTCGCCGGCCCCCAGCGTGTGCTCATCGAGGTCAATGTGAGTGGTGAGGAGTCGAAGGGAGGCTTTTCGCCCGATGAGATTCGCGCCGCCGCGGGTGAGCTTGCGGAACTTGAGGGAATTTGCGTACAGGGGCTTATGACTATGGCGCCCCGGGGGAATAAGGATGTGGCACGCCGCACCTTTGCGGGGCTTCGTGAGCTGAGGGATGAGCTGGAGGCGGCGCATCCCGATTTGAACCTGCCTGAGCTTTCCTGCGGCATGAGCGAGGACTTTGAGCCTGCCCTTGAGGAGGGCTCTACGCTCGTTCGCCTGGGCAGGGTAGTATTTAGCCCGGAGTTTGCAGTAAAATAAGGCTCTGAAGTGCGCACTGATTATCGGGGCGCCTGCACTAAACCGCGAGAGGACACAACCATGGGCTTCCTTGACGAGATTAAAAATAAGATGCACCTGGGCGGCCAGCAGGGTTACGACCAGGGTTATGGCCAGGACGACGACTACGGCTACGATGACGGCTATGACGATAGTTATCAGGGCAACGGCTACAGCGGTGCTTCGGGCGAGGGCTTCTACACCCAAGACGAGCCGAGCAACGGCCTGCTTGGTCAGACGCGCCGCGGTGAAGCTGAGTCGGTTGCCGTGTATACGCGCTCCGGTCAGCTGGTCGGCGATGACTCCCGCCATGCCACGACGTATAACCCGCCTTCGCGCTCGCAGGACAGCGTTGCGAGCGGTTATCGTCCTGGTGCCTATGACACGCCGTCGAGCTACGCCGAGAACACCCGCGCCCGTGCCGCCGCTGCACCCGCGCCTGCACCGAGCGATGCCTCGGCCTATGCGAGCAATATCATCAACGCCACGCCGCAGCTGCCGGCCTATGTCCTGCGCCCCGAGAGCTATGACGACGTGGAGACCGTGGTGCGCCGCGTTCGCACCAAGCAGCCTGTCGCACTGATTTTTGTGGGCGTACGCACCGAAGTTGCCAAGCGCGTCTTGGACTTCTCTTACGGCTTTGCCTGCGGTCTGGGCGCCACGGTCAAGGAGGTAGGCGACCGCGTGTTCATGGTGCTGCCCGCCGGTTGCGAGGTCAAAGATTCCGATCTCAAGAAGCTTCGTGCCGACGGCTACCTTAAGTAAAGACAAGACGAGGAGATTCCCATCAACATCTACACTATCGTCCAGCTGGTCAACACGCTGTTCAACTTCTATTCCACGCTCATTGTCGTCTACTGCTTTATGACGTGGATTCCCATGAAGCAGGGTGGTTTGCTTCAGGATATTGCTGCGGTGCTCGATAGCGTGTGCGGTCCGTGGCTCAACCTGTTCCGTCGTTTCATCCCGCCGATGGGCGGTATCGATTTTTCGCCGGTCGTTGCGATTATTGCGTTGCAGTTGGTGCAGAGGCTGGTTCTGCAGCTTCTTATAGGTATACTCGTATAGAACTGACTTAGTAACTTACGTCGGGCGTGTAGCGCCGAGGCGATGAAAAAGGAGACTTGTTATGGCTATTACCCCTGCAGACATCCAGGCTCAGACTTTCTCTGAGGCCAAGCGTGGCTACGATCCCGCCGAGGTCGACGTCTTCTTGGAGACGCTGTCCTCCGAGGTTGACGCTATGCTCGCTAAGATCGTCGACCTTAAGGGTCGCCTGACTGCTACCGAGCAGCAGCTTGCCGATGCACAGGCTCAGCTTGCCCAGGCTCAGGATGCCACCGCCCAAGCCGTTCCCGCCGCCCCCGTGGCTGCTCCCGCCCCTGACTTCTCCGCTCAGGAGCGCCAGATTTCCGCTGCCCTGATCGCTGCCCAGCAGACCGCTGAGACCATCGTCAACGATGCCAACGAGAATGCTGAGCGTATCCGCAACGAGGCTGACGCCAAGGCCCGTGAGGTTATCCGCCAGGCTCTGACCGAAAAGCAGGCCGAGCTCGAGGAAATCGATCGTCTCAAGGCTTCCCGTGAGGAGTTCAAGGCCGAGTATCTCAAGCTCATCCAGCACTTCATGGACGATGCCCAGAACTCCTTCCCGGCCGACCTCATGGCCTCCACGCCGGTCGGTTCTGCCGCTTCTCCTGCGGTGACTGTTCCCGCCGAGCCGCTGCCCGTCGCTGACCCGGTTGTCCCCGTGGCCGATCCCTTCGCCCCGATCGACAACTTTGCCGCCGACGACCTGGACTAACATTCGGCCTACAATTTAGTGCCTAGAAAGGACCCGCAGCTTGCGGGTCCTTTTTTATGACTGTGCCGGGGTGCGTAACATAAAAAACCGAGCCCTGCACATAGTGGCGCAGAACTCGGCGAACGGGTGAGCGGTCAAGGGTAGGTTTTAAGGCATGTCCCAAAAATCTACTTGAGGAGGAAGTCGGAGAGGGGAATGGTGCGGGCCTCGCGATGCTCGGGGTCTGCGATGTGGTCGGCAGGATAGCCACAGACGAGCATGTGATAGGGATAGACGCCCTTGGGCAGATTGAACTGCTCCTGTGCCACCTCAGGCTTAAAATGGCATACCCAGCACGTTCCCAGGCCCTGCTCGGTGGCCTCCATCATCATCTGATCGCACACGATGGACGTATCGATTTCACTGGAATTCATCTGGTCATACGGGCGTACCCAAGCACCATCGGTAACGCTGCAAATAAGAAAGACAAGCGGAGCCCCAAAGATAGACCCATCACGAGCAAACCGAGGCTGACAAGCAGCAGCCTTCTCCAGAAGCTCAGGCGTATCCAACACCATCACACGAGAAGGATGATTGTTGCAAGCAGAAGGAGCAATACGCCCAGCCTCAACAATGGCATCCACCACAGCCTGCTCAACAGAACGATCCTCAAACTCGCGACAAGAATAACGACCCCGAGCCAGATCCAAATAAGACATACAAGCCCTCCAACAATTAAAAATCAACCAAACCCAAAGTAACCCAAACAGTACCCAAAGCAGCAATCAGCCAAACGCTCATCAAGGGCCAAAGTGTCCGAACGGATACCAAAGGTCCCTTCAGCCAAACCCCCATTGCGCTAAACCTATCAGCCAAAGTTCCCAATGGTGGTGCATAAGGGAGCGGGCCCGGCCACTAATAACCTTTTGAACGACTCTGCTTGCAGCCGGAGTGAAAAAGGTTATTAGTGGCCGGGCCCGCGACCGGTGGGACATGTACCCCCAATTAACTGTTCTTCATGACAATCGAATCCACGACATCGGCCACATTCTCACAGCAGTCGGCGCAGTACTCCAGGAAGGCGTACACGTCACGCCAAGCGATGACCTCGAGCGGGTCCTTGCCGTTAACGTGCAGGTTACGCATGGCGTTGATATAGAGCTCGTCGGCCTCGGACTCGATGGTGTTGATCTGGATGACGAGCTCGCGCAGCGTCTTGGACTTGCGGTAGTTAGGCAGCTCGACCATCAGGTCCTTCATGGCGCGGCAGGCGTCGGTCACCTTGTGGGCGATGACGATGGCGTCGGGATGGATGCTCTGGATGTTGGTGAAGTAGACGCGCTGCACGACACCCTCGATACGGTCGAGCACGGTGTCGAGCGAGCAGCTCATCAGATCCAGGTCCTCGCGCTCAAGCGGGGTGATAAAGGCCGTGAGCAGGGCGTCCTCAAGCTCATGGTGCTTCTTGTCGGCCGCATGCTCGATCGCGTGCATCTTGTCGAGCATATCGTGAATCTTCGCGGGATCGAAGTTCTCGAAAATCTTGGTAAGCAGTTCGGCGGCCTGGACGGCAAGGTCGGCGCAGGCGACGTAGTTGTCAAAGTAGAACGAATCGGGTTTCTTTGCCATGAGTGGGTCCTTTCGAGGCGAAGACGGGTGGGCGAAGTTTTGCGGTCCGGATGGACGCTCGGTGTGGCTAGAGGAACATCATGAACAGCTTGGCCATGACAAAGCTGATGAGTCCGCAGGCGGGGAAGGTGAAGAACCAGGTGAACATCATGTCCTTGACGACGCCGAAGTTGATGGCCGAGAGGCGTTTGACGGCACCGACGCCCATGATGGCGCAGGTCTTGATGTGCGTGGAGGACACGGGGATGCCGGTAAGGGTGGCAAGCAGCAGGTTCGCGGCGCCCGCCAGGTCGGCGGAGAAGCCCTGGTACTTTTCGAGCTTGACCATGCTCTGGCCAACGGACTTGATGATGCGCTCGCCGCCCACGCTGGTGCCGATGCCCATGGTGGCCGAGCATAGCAGCATAATCCAGATGGGGATGCCGGCATCGCCGACGCTCGTCTGGCCGCTGGCAAAGGCCACGCCTAAAAAGAGCACGCCGATGAACTTCTGTCCATCCTGCGCGCCGTGCATAAAGCTCATGGCCGCAGCGCTCGCGATCTGAGCGTATTTAAAGAAGACATTGGCACGTCGCCTGTTGGCGGCGGCGAAAAGAATCGAGACGAGCTTGCACAGGACCCAGCCCATGACAAAGCCCAGGCCGATGGAGAGCGCCAGGCCGTAGATGACCTTCATCCACTCGTGGACGTTGACGCTGCTCGCACCGCCGAGGGCGATGGCGGCACCGGTCAGGCCGGCGATAAGGCTGTGGCTTTGCGAGGTGGGGATGCCAAAACGCGACGCTGTGGCGCCGTAGACGACGATGGAGAACAGCGCCGCGCACAGGCAGGCGAGCGCCATGGTACTGTTTCCGCCAAAGTCGACAATATGGGAGATGGTGTTGGCGACGCTCGCGTTAAAGTGCGTCATGATGAGCACGCCGAGGAAGTTGAATGCGGCACTCATGAGAATGGCGGCGCGGGCGGGCATGCAACGCGTAGTGACGCAGGTCGCGATGGCGTTGGGTGCGTCGGTCCATCCATTGACGAAGATGGCGCCGAGCGCGAGGATCACGGTGACGGCAAGGACTGGGTTCGACACAAATTGGCCGAGGAAGGTTGAGAACGTTACGTCCATATATGGGCTTTCTCGAAGTTTGCAGGCACGTTACAGAAACATGATAAATCGTATCACCTCCTGCGGGTTTCTTTACCGAGTTCTGATGGGAGCAGTGAATTTTTTGGCACTAAAATTGAATATTATCCCTGTTGACCGCGGGTGTTCTTTTTGCTAACACGCCATGCGGACACATGCGATCGCTCCGGCACCCCAAAACCACAGCCTGTTCGCTTTACAACATGCAAACATGCGTTCGATAATAGGAGACATGGAATATCGACAGACAGATGGCAAAACTCGGCGCGTGCACAAGCAGTATGTGGACGTCGTGGCTCGCATCCTCGCGGGCGGACAGGTCGTGCCGGTCACCGTCTGCTGGGTCGACGGTCGTTGCTTTACGATTGACGAGATTGTCTCGACCACTGGGTTTGGCCTGACGGTTCACGGCATTCGTACGGCGACTTATAAGGTTCGTTTTGGCGGACATGCGACCGAACTGTATCTGGAAGAACAGGCACGCGAGCGACCGGATGGCTCGCAGACTCATCTGATGCGTTGGTGGGTGTGGGCGTTCGACCGAACACTCGAGAGCGAGCGCCGCAGGTAAGAACGCGTGGCGTTCGGGTACAATGGCAGGAAACTTGTCAGCTACGGCGCCGTCGCGGTGCTTTTTGAAAGGACGAAATTATGAACGATATCCAGGGCTATCAGAATGGCCCCATCGAGACCGGCGCAAGCCGTGCCAAGGAGATGTCGCCGCGCGCGTACAACCTTGTCATGTCTGCTCTCATCTTTTTGGGCTTTTGCGCCATGGGCGCCGGTGCTTACTTTACGAGCACCATGTCGTTTGCGCGCATGATGATGAGCGGCGCCGCTTTGCCGCTGGTCTTTGGCTCATTTATTTTGACCATCGTCGGCATGGTCATGATGTCGGCTGCTGCCAGCAAACAGTCCGTGGGCCTGTCACTCGTGGGCTACGTGGTCTTTGCGAGCACCTTTGGCCTGACGGCGTCGTTTGGTCTTGCCAACTACGACCTGCCTACCATTAACACCGCCTTTATCGCCACGGCCGCCATTACCTTTGTCTTTGGTGCGCTGGGCGTGACCTTCCCCAAGTTCTTCCAGCGTGTGTATGGCATTGGTTTTGGCATCCTGTTTGCCACGATTCTGGTCGAGATCGTGCTGATGTTCATGGGCGTTTCGCAGTCCATCACCGACCTGATCGTGATCGTGGTGTTCGCCGGCTTCATCGGCTACGACACCTATGTGGCAACGACGGTGCCGCCCACGCTGCCCAACGCCGTGCTCATGGCATCCAACCTGTTCGTGGACATCATCAACGTGTTCCTGCGCATTCTGAACATCCTCGGCCGTCGCGATTAAAGCGCGGCATTGCGATGCTTCTTGCCGGACACGGTAAAACGATGCGAAAGGCGGTCCTTCGGGGCCGTCTTTTTTGTGCGCGGCGGGGTATCATGGATGGGAAAAGCCGATAGCGGCAGCGACAGGAAAGGTGACCACTTATGGCAGACGTCGACAACAGGAACCGTAACCGCAGGTCCAACCGAGCGGGTCAGCCCAATCCCAAGCGCGAGGCCCGTGCCAAGGCCGCCGAGCGCCATGTGATGACTGTGTCCGAGGCCTGCGCCAAGGATATCGAGCGTTCGCTTGCTGGTGTTCGCGAGTTTGACGGCATGCCTGCCGGCTTTGTCGCGGCGATGAAGGCCAAGGTTCAGACTGCTGTGGCCCCCGAAGAGCAGGTCGCCGAGGACGTCGAGAACGCGGAGACTGCCGAGGTCGAGGCGGCGCCCGAGACCGAGGCGGCGCCCGAGCCCGTCGAGGAGCCTGCCGAGGAAATCGCCGAAGCTGAGTCCGCGCCTGCTGAGGAGCCCGCTCCGGTCCTGCCCGAGGTCGCTGTGCTTGATGCCTCCGCCACGCAGGCAGTCCTCGATAACGGTCGCGGCTATGCGCAGTTCTGCGACATGGCCGTGCTCGCCTTTGCCTCGTTTACCAATCCGGGCGGTGGATATATTCAGGGTTATCTGGGCCAGGAGGCCACGCTGTGCGCCGATTCGTATCTGTACAACGTTCTCGATAGGCAGCGTAAGTGGTACGGCGAGAACCGTCGCCGCAACATCAACTGCGAGCTCTATCGTAACCGTGCCCTAGTGGTGCCTGCGGTGCGCTTCGACCGCAACCACGTGCATGCATACGCCGACGTGATCGTGGCCGCCGCGCCCAACGTTAAGCGCGCCCGCCAGGAGTATCGCGTGAGCGACGATGCTCTGCTGGATGCCCTGCGCGACCGCATCCGCTTTGTGCTCGCCATCTGCGACGAGTTGGGTCGCGAGAAGCTCGTGCTGGGCGCATGGGGCTGCGACAACAACGGCTTTGATGCCGAGGCCGTGGCCGAGCTCTTCCGCAAGGAGCTCGCATCGGGCGACTTCAAGGTCAAGCAGGTCTTCTTTGCCGTGCCCTCTACGCGCTGGGACGAGGACTTCGCCAAATTCGAGCACGTGCTGGCAAACTTCCCCGAGCGAAACGAGGAGTCCTATGCTCAGGTTGCCGCCCGCGCCGCAGCCGCCCGTGCCGCCGAGCAGGCTCAGGCCGCTGCCGAGGATGACGAGGATGACGACGACTGGCGCAAGTACCTGTAAACGGTGCTCGTGATGCGATATACCGAGCCGACGGGAGAGGCTGCTCCTGTCGGCTTTTTATTGAGTGGGGAGCTTACGATGAAAAACGTTCTGTGCTTTGGTGACAGCAACACCTATGGTTACGATCCGGCGGGCATGCGCGACGGTACCGCGGTGCGCTATGCGCAGGATGTGCGCTGGTGTGGCGTGGTCCAACGTGACTTAGGCGAGGGCTGGCATGTAATTGAAGAAGGCCTCAACGGCCGCACGACGGTACGCGACGACATGTGCCATCTGGACACTAACCTCAACGGCATTCGCGCGCTTCCGATGCTGCTCGAGGCTCATAAGCCGCTGGACGCCATTGTGATCATGCTGGGCACCAACGACTGTAAGACGGTCTTTAACGTGACAGCTTCCGATATCGCCCGTGGCGCCATGGCGCTGATTCGCGCCGTCCGCGCGTTTCCGTGGACCGACGCTGCGCCTTGCCCGCGCATCCTGCTGATGGCTCCTATCAAGATCAAGCCGCAGATCGCCGATGTATATATGACCGATTTTGACGAGCGTTCCGTCGAGGCATCTGAACATTTTGGCGAGTACTATGCGCACGTGGCCGAGCAGTTTGGCTGCGACTTTTTGAATGCCGCCGAGTTTGCCGAGCCGGGCGATATCGACTATCTGCATATGATGCCCGAAAGCCACGAGAGCTTGGGACATGCCGTGGCAGCCAAGCTCCAAGAGATGCTCGGTGAGTAGCGCAGCCCCAAACCACCACAAAGGGGACAGGCACTTTTGTGGTGGCTTTGCCCGGGTAAACGAGCGGCTTGGCTGCCACATGGGCATGGATGAGCTCATTGACCTGTTTGCCGAGGGGGATGAGCTTGTCTCCAATACCGCTTTTGAGGAGTTGGAGCTCGCCTATGACGTGGCGAACGGTACGACCTTTGACGGCGTCGTGTTCCGCTCCTGCGTATTCGATGGCGTCGACTGGAGTGGTTCGACGTTTCGCGACGTCGTATTTCGCGGTTGCCGCTTTATCCGCTGCAATATGGAAGGCTGCTGGCTCAACCGCTGCGACTTTGTTGATTGCTCGGCGCCGGGGCTCAACTTGGTCAAGGCGCGTCTGTCGAGCGTTTCGTTTGCATCATGCGACCTGAGTTACGCGAACCTTTCGGAGGGACGCATTGGCCCCATCACGGCGTGCGATGTGCGTCTGACCGAGGCGGCGCTCCAGGGGGCCAAGCTGGGGCAGCTGCGCCTGGATAGCTGCGACCTGACGCGAGTTGATGTGTTCAAGACACCGCTATGTGGTGTTGATGTATCGCGCTGCACGTTTGAGGCTCCCGTTGTTTCGGGCGACTACCGTGAGTTGCGAGGCCTGACAGTCAATGCCGAACAAGCGCTCGCACTTTCGGGCTTGCTTGGCATCCAACTCGCAGACGATTAAGTGTTAAAAGAAAAACCACCACAAAGGTGCCTGTCCCCTTTGTGGTGGTTTTGGGCTGCGAATCTCAATACTGCCACATGTGGTTGACGGGGCCGGAGCCTTTGCCCATGTTCAGGCCGGCGGCGAGAGCGCCCGTTAGGTAAGCCTTACCGGCGTTGACGGCATCGGCAAGATCCATGCCCTGGGCCAGCGCGCAGGCGATGGCGGACGAGAGCGTGCAGCCGGTGCCGTGTGTGTTGTCGGTCTCGATACGCTTGTGGCGGAACCATGTGGTAAGCGGATCTCCCAGATGGTTGCCCTCGTCATCGAGCGGCGCGGGCTCCGCCAGTACGTCGTTGGCCTCGTTGACAAGATGTCCGCCTTTAACCAAAGACGCGCATCCAAAGCGGCGGGTGAGAAGCATGGCGGCATTTTGCTGCGTGCGCTCGGAATCGACCTCATAGTCGAGCAGTGCCATGGCCTCGGGAATATTGGGCGTGATAACGGTTGCCAGCGGGAACAGGCAGCGGGTGAGTGCTTCGGCGGCATCCTCGGCGATGAGGCGGGCGCCCGAGGTGGCGACCATGACGGGGTCGACGACGATATTCTGCGCATCCCAGGCGCTCAGGCGCTCGGCGATAACCTCGATAATCTCGGCAGAGGAAACCATGCCGATCTTGACGGCGCTGGGGCGGATGTCGTCAAAAACGGCGTCGATCTGCGCGGCGACGATATTCGGGGAGATGTCCTGTACAGCGGTGACGCCCAGGGTGTTCTGTGCGGTGATAGCGGTGATGGCCGTCTCGGCATACAGGCGGTGCGCCGTGATGGTCTTGATGTCGGCCTGAATGCCGGCGCCACCGCTGGAATCTGATCCTGCGATGGACAGGACGGCGGGTACCTTGCTGCGATCCATGTTCGCTCCCTTGTTCGGTCGGATTCAAATGGGTCTTCTGCCTGCATTATAAAGTTGCCCGGGCCGGCTGTATGCCGATCCCGGGCGAGCGGTGCAATCTTTACGTAAATGTAAGAAAATGTTCACATGTCAACAATTGATGAGCACCTTGTGACCGATTGTGGCTCCGGAGACGCGTTAATCCTCCATGCCGAGGTCGATCGTCGTGCCTTCGAACACCTTGTTAACGGTGCGGACGGCGCACATCTTGCCACACATGGTGCAAGTGCCCTCGGTTGCGGCGGGGGATTCCTCGTAGCGCTTCTTGCCGGTGACCGGGTCGAGCGCGCACTTCCACATTTCTTCCCAGTCGAGCTTGCGGCGTGCCTGGCCCATCTTGTCGTCCATGTCGCGGGCGTGGGGCACCTTTTTGGCGATGTCGGCGGCGTGTGCGGCGATCTTGGTGGCCATGAGGCCATCGAGCACGTCCTGGGCGTTGGGCAGGCACAGGTGCTCGGCCGGCGTCACGTAGCACAGGAAGTCGGCGCCGGAGCTGGCGGAGATGGCGCCACCGATGGCGGCGGTGATGTGGTCGTAACCCACGCCGATATCGGTCACCAGCGGCCCGAGCACATAGAACGGGGCGTTGTGGCACAGGCGCTTCTGCAGTTTCATGTTGGCGGCGATCTCGTCGAGCGCCATGTGACCCGGGCCCTCGACCATGACCTGGACGCCGGCGGCCCAGGCGCGCTTGCACAGCTTGCCCAGCTCGATCATCTCGGCGGTCTCGGTTGCGTCGTTGGAGTCGTAGAGGCAGCCCGGGCGGCAGGAGTCGCCAAGCGAAATCGTCACGTCGTACTCGTGGCAGATCTCGAGCACCTCGTCGTAGAACTCGTAGAAGGGGTTCTCATTGCCGGTGACCTCCATCCAGCCAAACAGCAGCGAGCCGCCGCGGCTGACGATGTTCATGAGGCGGCCGGTCTCCTTAAAGGTCTTGATGACCGACTTGTTGATGCCGCAGTGGATGGTCATGAAGTCCACGCCGTCCTCGGCGTGCGCGCGAACGACCTCGAGCAGGTCGTCCTTGGTGAGCTTGACCAGCGGCTTTTCCATGTAGCCGATGGCGTCGTACATCGGCACCGTGCCCACCATGAGCGGCGTCTCGTCGATGAGCTGCTGACGGAACTGGCGCGTCTTACCCGAGTTGGAGAGGTCCATGATGGCGTCGGCGCCAAAGTCCTCGGCGATCTTGACTTTCTTCCACTCCTCGGCGGCATCGGCCTTGTCGCCCGAGATGCCCAGGTTGACGTTGACCTTGGTGGACAGGCCCTCGCCGACACCAAAGGCGCGCATGCCCTTTTTGATATGCACAATGTTGGCGGGGATGGCGATGCGGCCGTCGGCCACGCGCTCGCGGATGTACTCGGGGTCGCGATGCTCGCGCTCGGCGACTTCTTTCATCTGCGGCGTGATTTGCCCGGCGCGGGCGAAGTCGATTTGTGTGACGAGCTTGGGCTCGGTCTGTGTGCTCATTGGCACGGCTCCCTTCGTTGGCATTACCCATATCAGGTTTGCGGGTCAGGGCGGGCGCGCCCAGTCTCAGCCTGCCGTCTTGTCCTGCAAGCTCCCCGTTTATGTGGTGGGCTCAAGTATAGCTCGAATGGGTACGATTGACGCGATGAGCATGCCCGTGGGGAGGCGAACATGGAAGACAAGCATCTATATCGAGAGACACAGTGGGACGTGTCGGCCGAGGAGGGCCGTGCCCATCATGGGCTGGTCGCAATCGGTTTTGCGATCCTTGTCGTGATGGTGATTGCCTGTTGTATCTGGACGTTTGGTGGTCGTGGCGGCGCTGTATGGGAGTTCGAGGCTGATGATGGCCTACCGATTATGACGGTGAGGAGTACCGGCGGTAATGCCAATACGCTCGCCATTCCGGGCGATTATTGGTACCCGCGCGATGAGTTTGTGCAGTTGCAGCTGAGTGGTGGGTCCATTCCAGGTGAAGAAATCGAACGCGTGACGTTTGACGCGGCGCTCAAAACGCTGACGGTGAAGCTCAAAGATCAAGGAGATGTGCCCACGACCATGGATATCGCCCTGACGGAATGGCGTCTGGAGCCTCCGACGGGTGTTGCGGTTTCCGAGGTTGAGCACGTCAAGATTGTCTATCAGGACGGTTCGACAAACGGGATTGCCAAGGCAGACGGCTTGGCGGAATAGGTGTCGAGCCTAGCCAGCCAATTCATAAAAGTTGCGGTGGAATAGTTCCTGATTGTGCGATAAAAGGCTCAAATAGGAACTATTCCACCGCAAGTTATATAGAGAAGGCTGAGCGGGTCAGTTTTGGGTGGCGGGTCTAGAGCATCTGTTCGTTGATGAACACGAGGGTGCCTGGGTATGAGATCTCGGGGGCGTGGCGATAGCCGATGTTGAACTCGGTGAGACGGCCGGCGTCCTCGAGTCCGTTTGCTGCCATCCAGCGCACCATGGAGCCGCGCGCCTTTTTGCTGGCGGTCGAGCGCTGGATGGGCTTGCCGTTGCGGATGCCTTCGCCAAAGAGACATGTGACGACCGCGGCATCGGTGGTGAGGCGGGGCAGAACGGCTTTGGCGTATTCCGCGCTGGCGAGGTTGACGACCGTGGTGTTGGAGCCGGTCGGCGCAATGGCGCATGCAAGTTTGTCGCCCCAAAACGCATAGAGGTCACGGGCGTTGTCGACGGCGAGCTTGGCTCCCATTTCGAGCCGATAGGGCTCAACGCCATGGAAAGGCCGCACGCATCCGTACAATCCGGAGAGGATCCAGAGATGGTTTTGCAGCCAGTCGAGCTGTGCAGCATCCATGACCTCGGGCGCCATGCTTTGGTATTGGATGCCGTGGTAGGACATGACGGCGGGGGAGATTCGGCGCGCGATATCGGGATCGGCGAGGTCGGCATCGCTCAGGACGGACATAAATTCGTGAAGCGTATCCAGGCACGTTGTAAGCAGCCTGTCGCTCACGTTCCAAAGGGCCTGAAGACCTGCCGCGCCATCCTCGCGTTCGATGCCCAGCAGTGCCTGATGGAGCCGGGCCGTCTGATGTGCAAAAGGCGGTATGCCCCAAACGTCAAAGGCATCTTGAGCTGTCCGCATCTGTTTGGCGGGCGAAATGACGACCTGTAGCACGGAATCCTCCTCCCGCTAAAAAAGTTGCGGTGAAATACAGACCGCTTTCCCTGTTGGAAGGCCTGATGAATCCGTATTTCACCGCAAGTTACAAGGGTTGGTTAGGCGCGCTCGAGGAAGGCCTTGTAGCCGCGATAGGCCTCGTAGATATCGGCCTTGTTGGCGACCTCCCACAGGGCGTGCATGGACAGGACGGCAACGCCGGAGTCGATGACGTTCATGCCGTACTTGGCCATGATGTAGGCGATGGTGCCGCCGCCGCCCGCGTTGACGCGACCGAGCTCGCAGGTCTGGAAGTCCACGCCGGCCTCGTCCATGATGTCGCGGATGAGGGCCACATACTCGGCGTCGGCGTCGTTAGAGCCGCCCTTGCCGCGGCTGCCCGTGTACTTGTTAAAGCACAGGCCGCGACCCATAAAGGCTGCGTTCTTGGTTTCGAACTTGCCGGCGTAGCCCGGGTCGAAGCCGGCGGACACGTCGGAGGAGAGCATGCGGCTGCGGGCGAGCGCGCGGCGCAGGGCCAGCGGGCTATCCTCGCCGGCGAGCGTCATGATCTCGGCGACGGTGTTCTCGAAGAAGCGGCTCGTCATGCCGGTGGCACCCACGGAACCGATCTCCTCCTTGTCGACGATGAGTGTGATGCTCGTGCGCTCCACGTTGGCGACGTTGATCTGGGCGAGCATGGACGGATAGGCGCAGACACGGTCGTCGTGGCCATAGCCCAGAATCATGGAGCGGTCGAGGCCCATGTCACGGGCGGGGCCGGCGGGCACGACCTCGATCTCGGCGGAGAGGAAGTCCTCCTCCTCGACGTCGTACTGCTCCTTGAGGATATCCAGGAACATCTGCTTGACGGGCTCCTTGGGGGCGTCCTTGTCGTCCTCGTCAAACTTGACGGGACGGCCGCCCACGATCACGTCGAGGATCTCGGCGTCGACGGCGTCCTTGGCGGGCTTGGCCATCTGCTCGCTCGAGAGGTGGATCAGCAGGTCGGAGATGGTAAAGACCGGGTCGTCGGCCTTGTCACCGATGTTGATGTCGACGGTGGTGCCATCCTTTTTGCAGATGACGCCTACGAGTGCGAGCGGGGAAGCGACCCAGTGGTAGCTCTTGACGCCGCCATAGTAGTGCGTGTCGAGATAAGCCATGTCGCCGGCCTCGAAGGCGGGGTTCTGCTTGAGGTCCAGGCGCGGCGAGTCCACGTGGGCGCCCAGGATGTTAAAGCCCTGCTCGAGCGGGGCGGTGCCCAGGTTGACGAGCATGAGGTCCTTGCCGTGGTTGGCGGCGTACACCTTGTCGCCGGCCTTGAGCGCGCGGCCCTCGGCGATCACGGTCTCCAGATTGACGTAGCCCGCCTCCTCGGCCATCTTGATACCGGCCTTGACGCACAGGCGCTCGGTCTTGTTCTCACTCAAAAACTGCTTATAGCCGCGGCAAAGCTCCTCGAGCTCCTCGATCTGCTGTGGCGTGTACTTTTTCCATGCGCAGGGACGCTCCATGACGCAGGCTCCTTTCGGATCGATCGTGCTGGTTGATGTACCGTGAGCCATCGTATCACGCGTGGGCCCGCGGCGGCAGGGAAGCCTGATGTGCGGTGGCCGCGGGGCGGGGAGCGTGTAAACTGGTGTGAGCAAACCGTGCCCAGCCCAAAGCGAGGTATTCAATATGTCTGAAAAGCGCCGTACCTTTGCCGTCATCGACGGCAACTCGCTCATGCATCGCGCCTTCCACGCCGTGCCGCCGACCATGAACGCGCCGGACGGTCGCCCCACCAACGCGATCTTTGGTTTTCTGAACATGTTCCTCAAGATGATCGATGCCTTTAATCCCGACGGCGTTGTCGTGGCGTTTGACAAGGGCAAGCCGCGCGTGCGTATGGAGATGCTGCCGCAGTACAAGGCGCAGCGCCCGCCCATGGACCCCGACCTGCACGCGCAGTTCCCCATGATCAAGGAGCTGCTCGCCGCGCTCAACGTGCCCATTTTGCAGTCCGAGGGCTGGGAAGGCGACGATATCCTGGGAACCATGGCGCGCCTGGGCGAGGAGGCCGGCTGCGACATGCTGCTGGTGACCGGCGACCGCGACATGTATCAGCTCGTGACCGAGCACGTCAACGTGGTCTCGACTCGCAAGGGCCTGTCCGACGTGGCGATCATGACGCCCGAGAGCGTGGACGACCTGTATCACGGCATCACGCCGGCGCTCGTGCCCGATTTTTACGGTCTGAAGGGCGATACGTCGGACAACATTCCCGGCGTACCGGGCATCGGCCCCAAAAAGGCGAGTGCGCTCATCGCGCAGTACGGCAGCCTTGACGAGGTCATCGCGCATGCTGACGAGGTCAAGGGCAAGATGGGAGAAAACCTGCGCGCACACATCGACGACGCGCTGCTGAGCCGTAAGGTGGCGACCATCCGCACCGATGCACCCGTTGAGCTCGATTTTGAGGCGACGTCCTTCCCGGCGTTTTCCGCCGATGAGGTTTCCGCGGCGCTGGGCACGCTTGGTATCACCGCCATGCAGAACCGTTTCTTGGCGCTGATCGGCGGCGAGGGCGGGGCAGCTGCCAGCACGTTTGAGATTCCCGCCGTTTTGCGCGCAGCCGCCGGCGATGCTGGCGCGCTTGGTGCCGTTGCGGCTGAGGTCTCCCGCGTGATTGATGCAGGCGAGTGGATTGCCGCCGTGGTGGACGATGACAAGGAGGAGGGCGCGCTTTTTGGCCTGACGCGCACGCTGTGGCTGGCGACGTCCAAGGGACTGCTTGCGCTTGAGGAGGGCGACGGCGGTACCACTGCCGTGGTCGATGGCTTCAATTTCGCCCACGGCGTGATTGCCGGTGTGCTTGCGCGCCTGTTTATGGAGGGCCGCGTGGCGAGCCCGGATACGAAGGCTCTACTGCATGAGCTTTCGCCCATCGATTCTTCCGAGCCCGAGCTTATGGATCCGCTGGCAGTCGATTCCACGCGCATCTTCGACACCGTGGTCGCGGCCTACCTGTTGGATTCCGACCGCTCCGAGTTTGACGAGGCGTATCTGGCCGATACCTATCTGCAGATGGCGCTGCCTGCGGCGCGCGGCGCAGAGGGTGCTGGCGAGGACGCTCCTGCGCCCGCCGCTCGCACGGCGGCCTTGATGCTGGCGCTGGTCGCACCGCTGCGCGACCGCATGGCCCGCGAGAACGCTGCCAACGTGTTCGACGGCATCGAGATGCCGCTCGTGCCGGTGCTTGCCAAGATGGAGCGCGCAGGCATGCTTGTAGACCCCGACCGTCTGCATAGTCTGTCCGAGGGCCTGGCGACCCAGATTGCCGAGGTCGAGCGCAGCATTCGCGACCTGGCAGGTGACGAGACCTTTAACATCGGCAGCCCCATGCAGCTCTCGCACGTGCTGTTTGACGTTATGGGGCTTCCGACCAAGGGCCTCAAAAAGACCAAGCGCGGTTACTATTCGACCAACGCCAAGGTGCTGAGCGACCTTGCCCGTGACCACGAAATCGTGCGTCTGATCTTGGATTGGCGTGAGAAGTCCAAGATCAAGTCCACCTATCTGGACACGCTGGGCCCACTGCGCCGCGGTGACGGCCGCGTGCACACCACGTACAACCAGACCATCACGGCAACGGGGCGTCTGTCCTCGAGCGACCCGAACCTGCAGAACATCCCGACGCGCTCGGAGCTGGGCCGTGCCGTCAAGACGGCGTTCTCGGCGGGCGAGGGCAGCGTCTTTTTGGCGGTGGACTACTCGCAGATCGAGCTGCGTCTGCTGGCGCATCTCTCGGGCGATGAGCACCTGGTGCGCGCCTTTAACGAGGGCGAGGACTTCCATGCCGAGACGGCCGCGCGCGTGTTTGGCGTGCCGGTGTCCGAGGTGACACCCGACCTGCGCAGCCGCGCCAAGGCCGTGAACTTTGGCATCGTGTACGGTCAGCAGGCCTACGGTCTGTCGCAGTCGCTGCACATCTCGATGGCCGAGGCGCGCGACATGATCGACCGCTACTACGAGGCCTATCCGGGCGTGCGCACGTTCCTCGACAACGTGGTGGCACGTGCCAAGCAGACGGGCTACGCCGAGACCATGTACGGCCGCCGTCGTCATATTCCGGAGCTCAAGGCCAAAAATCCGCAGCTCCGCGGTTTTGGCGAGCGCACGGCCATGAACCACCCCATGCAGGGAACCGCGGCCGACATCATCAAGATCGCAATGGCCCGCGTAAGCAGCCGCCTGGAAGAAGAGGGCTTTGCCGCTCACATGATCCTGCAAGTGCACGACGAACTGGACTTTGAGTGCCCCGTCGACGAAGTCGAGCGCCTCACCGCCATGGTCCGCGACGTCATGGAGCACGTAGTGGACCTCCGCGTACCGTTGATCGCCGAAGCCAGTACCGGCATAACCTGGGCCGACGCGAAATAGGGAAGCACTCCATAAGGCAAGCTCGCCCAAGACGCAAGCCCCCACATACTTAAGATTTGGGACAAACACTACTGATTAATTTGTCCCACAGTAACCAAAACAGAGGGGAGCCCCTCCCAACAAGGAGCTCCCCTCTGCTCAAATCATTTCAGCTAAGTATCTAGACACTCAAGACGCCATCTTGGCGGCAGGAAAGTAAACCTAGGGCCTGGCCGGGCGGCACGGGTTAACTTTTCGTAGATTCCGCACGCAAAGAAAGCCACTTAATGTGGCTTTCGTCTTGCGCAGGACCTGACCGAGCGAAAAGTTATCCCGTGCCGCCCGGTCAGGCCCGATGGGACGGCTACCGAGCCGCCAGGATGGCGTCGATGAGCGTCAGTACGCCCCCGTCGTTGTTGCTCGGAATGCGCCATTTGGCGTGCGCGTTCATGTGCTCCTCGGCATTATCCACGATAAAGCTATGCCCGACGCGCTCCAGCATGGGGATGTCGTTGTACGTATCACCCACGGCGGCGGCATCAGCGATATCAATGCCCAGCTGCTCGCACAGGTGCGCGACGCCCGACCCCTTGTCGACGCCCAGGTTCATAAAGTCTATCCACTCGCGCCCGGCGTTGGTGACGTAGAGCTTGTCCGAGAACTCGGGGCTGTAGTTCTCGCGAAACGCAGGCTCGGCATCGTAGGCGGGGAAGAAGATCGAAATCTTGTTGGACTCGATATCAAGGCCCTCAAAGCTATCGACGTAGTTGATCGTGTTGTAGTACACGCTGATCTCGTCGTGGTACTGATGGTCGCGGGCGAGCACATAGAACTCGTCGTAGCAGCACAAGACGGGAACGGCACGCGGGTCCTCCGAGGCACGGGCGAGCACCTGCTGATACAGCGCCACATCGATGTTGCTCTTATAGATATAGCTGCCGCGATAGATGACGCAGGCTCCGTTGTCGGGACAAAAAGCAAGGCGGTTCTTAATGCTCTCGAACATTTCCTCGAGCTTGGGGGCAGGCCGTCCGCTGGCGGGGCAGAATACGATGCCTGCGTCGGCGAGCTTGTCCAGGCGCTCATCAAGACCCTGCGGCAACACGCGCTTGTCGGTGAGCAGCGTCTTGTCCATGTCGACGGCGAGAATCTTAATGCTTCCGATATTGGTGTCCGATTCGTAAGTTTGCATAAAAGCGCGCCTTTCGTTTCGAAATTGTTTCAGACGTTATAACCATCAACCAGTAACTGAGCGTATTGTCGCAGGAACGGAGCGTATTTGCACCACGCTTCACAAAGTAATGAAAAAACTTTTCAGAAATTTGAATTTGTCGCTTGTGCTGCGGGCACTTTAGCGTAATATAGCGACCATCGAAAACGGAGACGGAAATACAACCGCTTACCGAAGAAAAGGTACCGTTTACGATATTAGAATTGCGCCCGGCGATAGGTGAAAGGAGAGGCAGATGCAGTTCGTAAAGATCATCACCACTGCAGATAATGCCATCCGACGCCAGCGCGCAATTTCCCGACGACGATAACAATCGTCTCTGTTCGTATGGGGTGAAATGCCCCAACAGAGTCATTTTGAGGTCGTTGGGTTTTAGCACGATATAAACGCATGTTTCTAGAGCATGCTGTGCTGCTTTTTGCTATTTAACCTGATA
The DNA here is from genome assembly GCA_027673765.1 of Coriobacteriaceae bacterium AM113-163. Taxonomy (GTDB): domain Bacteria; phylum Actinomycetota; class Coriobacteriia; order Coriobacteriales; family Coriobacteriaceae; genus Collinsella. The sequence continues at coordinate 109,217 of JAQDWB010000005.1, read as the reverse complement.
TTGCACGGTTTTTTGACCTCGAAATGACTTGCAACTGACCGATGTTCTAACTAGCTACCAAGGGCGAAAGGAAACAGCCATGAGCAAGGAAAAAGTCGTTCTCGCATATTCCGGTGGTCTTGATACATCCGTATGTGTCAAGTGGCTCCAGGACGAGAAGAATCTCGATGTCGTTTGCGTCTGCGGCAACGTGGGCCAGGAGGAGACCGGCTTGGATGCCAAGAAGCAGAAGGCGCTTGACCTGGGCGTTCTCGATTGCCAGGTGCTCGACCTGCGCGACGAGTTCTCCGATGAGTTCCTGACTAAGGCCATCGCCGCAAACTCCATGTACGAGAACAAGTACCCGCTGCTCTCCGCGCTGTCTCGCCCGCTGCTCGCCAAGAAGCTTGTCGAGGTCGCTCACGAGTTTGGCGCGACCTACGTCGCCCACGGCTGCACCGGCAAGGGTAACGACCAGGTTCGTTTTGAGGCTGCCGTCAAGGCCCTCGACCCCGAGCTTAAGGTTATCGCCCCGGTTCGCGAGTGGGATCTGAAGTGCCGTCCCGATGAGGTTGCCTATGCTCACGCCCACAACGTGCCGGTTCCCGAGGGCGCCAACGACAACCCCTATTCCATCGACGACAACCTGTGGGGTCGCGCCATCGAGTGCGGTCACCTGGAGGATCCCTGGAACGAGCCGCTCGACGACGCCTGGGTTATGACCAAGAACCCCGAGGACACGCCGGACACCCCGACCTGCACCGAGATTGAGTTTGAGGCGGGCAAGCCCGTCGCCGTCGATGGCAAGAAGATGAAACTCTCCGAGATCGTCATCGCCCTCAACAAGATTTCGGGTGACAACGGCTTTGGCCGTCTCGACCTGGTCGAGGATCGTCTGGTGGGCCTCAAGAGTCGCGAGTGCTACGAGGTTCCTGGCGCCCTGACGCTCATCACCGCCCACAAGGCGCTCGAGGACATCTGCGTCGAGGGCGACCTGCTCAAGACCAAGATTAAGCTCGAGCAGGATTGGGCCACCGCCGTGTACAACGGCCAGTGGTACAGCCCGCTCAAAAACGCGCTCGATGCCTTTATGGCCGACACCCAGAAGTTCGTGACCGGCACCGTCCGTCTGAAGTTCTTTAAGGGCAACTGCCATGTCGTCGGCCGCAAGAGCCCGTTTAGCCTGTATGACTACGGTCTGGCTACCTACGACCGCGACACTACGTTTGACGAGAAGGCCAGCGCCGGCTTTATCGAGATCGATACGCTGTCGCTCAAGACGTGGGCTAAGGTCCAGGGCCCCAGCTCTGCTGCCGCCCAGGCCTAGCGCCTCCTTCCTTTGGTATCCGCGCGGCCCATCCGCGTGATACATAACGGGCGCATGGGGTCCCTACCTTTCGTTATGCTTGCTGACACTTCTTAACATCGGTGGCCCCTACGTTCCGCCCGCATATATGATGCCGCGTCTGCGGCTGAGTCCGAGCCCCGCCGGGGTTGTCCGGCGGGGCTCCTCCTATCAATTTGACGGCCCTGCGCCTATATATATGGGGAGTATCCATTATGTTCAATGCTATCGCGCATGCTTTACTTGCCCTCGCGCCCGAGTTCGATGCTGCAAAGGTCGAGGACGTTCCTATGAGCCTAAAGGCCTGGATCGATGGTTCGCAGGGCAACATTCGGAGGGAGACGTTGGGCGCCAAGTGCATGGCGCGTCACTTCTTTGCAAATTAGCTATATGGCCTCGCACATGGTGGGGAATATACAAAACTAGCGGTTGAGAAATCGCTTTAGCGACAGGGCGCATTGCTTTGGGCGCTTGTTTTGGGATTTGATGAAAGGGGACGGTTCCATGGCTCTTTGGGGCGGTCGTTTTGAGGCAGGCGTGGCCGAGGTCACGCAGGAGTTTGGCGCGTCGTTGCCGGTTGACAAACATCTCTATAAGCAGGATATCGCCGGATCTAAGGCACATGCCAAGATGCTGGCGGCCCAGGGCATTATCAGCGCCGAGGACGAGCAGGCGATTGCCGAGGGCCTGACCGGAATCGAACAGGATATCGATGCCGGCAACTTCACCTTTGATATCAACGACGAGGACATTCATATGTCCATCGAAAGCGAGCTGACGCATCGTATCGGCGAGGCTGGCAAACGCTTGCATACTGGGCGTTCGCGCAACGACCAGGTGGCGACCGATACGCGCCTGGGCGTCAAGGCGCTGGCCAAGGAGCTCATGGAGGCCAATCTTGAGCTGCGCCATGTGCTGGTGGATGCGGCCAAGAAGTACGACAAGGTGATTCTTCCGGGCTACACGCATATGCAGCACGCTCAGCCCGTGCTGCTCTCGCATCATCTGCTGGCGTATTCCTGGATGTTCGCGCGCGACTTTACGCGCCTGAAGGCCGCCTTTGATGCCGCCGACAACTGCCCGCTGGGTGCTGCCGCGCTTGCCGGTACGAGCTATCCGCTCGATCGCCAGATGACGGCTGCCGAACTTGGCTTTGCGGGCGTGATTCCCAACTCGCTCGATGCGGTTTCCGACCGTGATTTCCTGCTCGATCTGCATTACGCCGGATCCGTCATGGCGATGCACCTGTCGCGTCTTTCCGAGGAGATCGTGCTGTGGTCGAGCTCCGAATTTGGCTTTATCACGCTTTCAGACTCCTACTCCACCGGCTCGTCCATCATGCCGCAGAAGAAGAATCCCGACTTTGCCGAGCTTATCCGCGGCAAGAGCGGCCGAGTCTATGGCAACCTGGTGCAGCTGCTGGTAACCATGAAGGGCCTGCCGCTCGCTTATAACAAGGACTTGCAGGAGGACAAGGAGGGCGCGCTCGATACCGCTCACACGCTCATGCAGTGCCTGTCCGTTATGGCCGGAATGATTTCGACCTGGACCGTCAACGAGGATGCCATGGCGCGCGAGTGCGGCGTGGGGCACCTTGCCGCCACCGATGTTGCCGATTACCTGGCAATGCGCGGTCTACCGTTCCGCGAGGCACATGCCGTGGTGGGGCACCTGGTCCTGATGTGTGAGAAGCGCGGCTGCAATCTTGAGGACCTGCCGTTTGAGGTGTTCCAGGAGGCAAGCCCGCTCTTTGAGCGCGATATTACCGAGGCGCTCGATATCCCGTCGATTGTCGCCGCGCGCACGACCGAGGGTGGTACCGCCCCTGCTGCCGTTGCCGTGCAGTTGGGAAGCGCCGAGGCGCAGCTCGCGGCCGATGAGGGTGTGTTTGGCTCGTTATCCAAGGTCGTCGAGATGGGCCACGGAGCTAATTAGCTTATTGGATGCGTCTGTCTGGTGTGTTCATCATATTTTGCCTTTACGGGTGCCCGCTACGGTGGGCACCCGTTTTGTTATAGAGAAGGAAGGAGCTTGTCGAGAACTTCTGTAGGACATTTGCGCAGGTTGTGAAGGGGGTGCGTTCACGGGCGACAATCGACCGCCCGTTCTGTTCGTTGCAGTTGAAAGTGGGACGGATGGTACTCTAGTCGGGCTTCGAAACAGAAGTGACACATATGGAGCGCTTTAATAAATAATAACGCTTCAATAAACGGCTTTTTGTTTAACTGCAGCTAGAACTCTGTTACGATGCAGTCCAGGCGGGTGCCGGAATGGGACTTGGGCACGCGCGAACCTACTTGAAAGGCTACCTTATGGCTATCGAGAAGACCTTCATCATGATTAAGCCCGACGCCGTGCGCGATCGCAAGATCGGCGAGATCGTTGCTCGCATTGAGCGCAGCGGCCTTGTTATCGAGCGCATGGAGATGACCACGCTTGAGCGCGCCACCGTCGAGGAGCACTACGCCCATCTGGCCGACAAGCCCTTCTTTGGCGGTCTGTGCGACTTTATGACGAGCGGTCCGGTCGTCAAGATGGTCGTTTCCGGTCTTTCCGCTGTCTCCAAGATGCGCACCCTTATGGGCGCTACCAACCCGCTTGATGCTGCCCCTGGCACCATCCGCGGCGACTTCGCTGTCGATGTCAACGCCAACGTGATTCACGGCTCCGACTGCCTGGAGAACGCCGAGATCGAGATCAAGCGCTTCTTTGGCTAAACCAGCTTTGACTCCTTAAAGCTGTTAGCGTGTGGCTTGGGCGTCGCGGAACTCCATCCGCGACGCTCTTTTTATATCAGTAGATTTCTAGGCATATCCCAAAAATCTACAAAGGGGCCCGCCCGGATGTGTGTTCCGAGCGGGCCCCTTGCTGTTAGCTTGTGGCGCTGAGTAGTTTAGGCCTCGTCGACGACCTTGAGGCCGCGGGTCTGGTCGATCTCGTTGAGGAGATTGACGCGACGCTCGTGACGGCCGCCCTCGAACTCGGCATCGAGCCACTCGTCGACGATCATCTTGGCGAGCTCGGAGCCCACGACGCGGGCGCCAAAGGCGAGCACGTTGGTGTTGTTGTGCATGCGCGAGAGCTTGGCGCTGAAGGGCTCGGAGCACACGACGGCACGAACGCCCTCGACCTTGTTGGCGGCCAGGCTGATGCCGACGCCGGTGCCGCAGATCAGGATACCCAGGTCGACGTCGCCGTTGGCAACTGCCTTGCCCACCTTGTAGCCGGCGATGGGGTAATCAAAGCTCTCGGAGGTGTCGGTGCCAAAGTTCACGACCTCGCATCCGCGCTCCTTCAGGTGCTCGGAAATGATGTTCTTGAGCTCGACGGCGGCGTGGTCGTTGCCGATACCGATCTTCATGAGTGGTTCCTCTCTGGTCCGTGCGGCGGAATTGCTAAAGGTTTTACCGCGTTCGACTGCATGATAGCGCGTCTTTTGCCTAAAAGCTCGGGCGTTTTTTGGTCAAACGCTTTAGCGGAAGCGAACACTCCGCAACGTCCACCTTCGGCGCACCGTCTTGCAGTCTCTCCTCTTCTTCCAAATCCTCCTATCCCGTCTCTTCGCTTTCCGGGGAGCCCTTGCGCTCTACCCCGCATCGCGCTTCACTCTTAACTAATCCCCATGTGCGAGGCCGGTCAGGACCTCTTCGCTGGCTGCCCCTGCGGAAGCACGTCCGAAATGGCGGGAAGGTCGAGTTTCGCGGCGAGGTTAAGCACGATGCTCACGTACTCCTCGGGCGTCTCTTTCATCCCTCCGCGTACCCACTCGCCAAAAAGGCTGCCGACAACTCCCTCCATGAGAGCCAGTGCGTAGCGCTGCTCCGGCAAAAGATTGCCAATGTCTCCGAGCATGGCCGCCTTCACTTTGGAGGCGTACTTGGAGAAAAAGAGCGGATCGCACGTGTCGTCCATCAGCAGCAGCACCCGCTCGCGGTTCTCGTAGACGAACCTCGAGCCCGCAATCATGGGGGCAACCATGGAGGGCACCCGGTCCTCGTAAGAGCCGTCGGACGCGATTGCCGCGCCGCCCATCATCCCCTGGTGCATGCGGTCTTCCACCTGCGAAAGCAGGTCGCATTTGTCCTCGGCGTGCAGGTAAAAGGTGCCACGGTTTATGCCCGAACGCTCGGAGAGGGCGCGTACCGTGACCTTCTGAAAGCCCCTGTCCGCCAAAAGGCCCCAGAAGGCCTCCTCTATGCGCTCCTGCGTTGCGAGGTATCTGATGTCGTTCTTGTTCGGCTTCGTCTTCACCATGAGGTTTCCTGATCGACACTTTCCCGACAGTGCCCATTGAATCTATCGTCTTCGCTCAAGACAATGAACATATGTTGATTATATCTAAGGGAGAGGAGAGGTCGATGGCCTTCGCCGACAGATTCATAGTCCGCAATAGCCTCTACGTTACGACCGTAATAGCGGCCTGCGTCGCGGTCTACATGGTTGTTTTCTGGGAGTCGATGCCCGTGACCCAGGGGATTATAGGGCTCTACTACATCCTGATAGCCGCCCACGAGTGGGAGGAGCTGAAATATCCCGGCGGGTTCGTGGAGCTTGCCATCTCGCTCACCGACATGCCCATGCGCGACATGCGCATCCCCAAGTTCGCCCTATTATGCATCACCGTCTATATGCTGCTCATCCCGTTTTGTTTCCCCCAGTTCCACTGGCTCGTGATCGGCGCGCTCGTTCTGGGAATCATTGAGCCGCTCGCGCACATCGTCGCGGGAAGGGCGAATCCAAGACGAGGATATACTCTCCCGGCATGGTCACCTCGCTCCTGTTCATGCTCCCGCTCGATGCGTTCACCATCTGGCACGTCGTCGCCGTGGAGCCCTTCGCGTGGTACTGGTGGCTCGCCGCCGCGGCCCTGCTCCTCATACCCCTGTTCGGCACGCAGCGGTTCATCGTGGTGAAGATGATGGGCATGAGCTACGGGGAGTTCATGCGTAACGCGCGCGATTCGATTCTGGGGCGGAGGAAGCTCGGGAATTGACGCGCAGGTTGGCGGACAGCGTCGTGACCTCTGCTTTTGCAAACACAGGCGAGGGTCACACTAAAAAGGTGGCGAGCCAGCGGTTGCGAACATCAGCTCATCACGCAAAATGCCGCCAATTTGCTTCTGGCGGCCGTCTGCCGGAACCCAGCTTGCGGTTTTTGTCGCCTTGTTATCAAATGGAGAAGTTGATTACTTGCGAGAGCAACCCGTTATATGTAGGAGATGGCTATGCCTACCGATTCTATCCGCGATGCCGCATTTTGCGATGTTTTGAACCGCGAGCTTGTCTGTGCGCTTGGCTGCACCGAGCCCATTGCCGTTGCCTATGCGGCGGCGCTGGCGAGCCAGACGCTCGGTTGCGAGCCCGAACATATGGATGTTGCCTGCTCGGGCAACATCATCAAGAACGTTAAGAGCGTGACCGTGCCCAACTCGGGCGGTATGCACGGTATTGAGGCCGCGGCCGTGCTGGGTGCGGTGGGCGGTGACGCCAAGAGCGCGCTCGAGGTGCTCGAGAGCGTTGACGATGCGGATCGTGCTCGCGTGACTGAGCTGCTTGTCGACGCCGACTACTGTGATGTGTCGCTCGTCGAGGGCGTGCCCAACCTCTACATCAAGGTGACTGCCACGGCTGGTGGCCATACCGCGGTCGTCGAGATTACCGATCACCACACCAATGTCACGTGCCATACGCTCGACGGTATTCCGGTATGCGGCAAGTCGGCGGGGGAGTGTGCCGCCTGCGCCGAGCGCGTGGTGGCCGAGCGGGCGGCGGATAAGGCCGACACACCCATGTCGATCGAGTCCATCATCGACTTTATCGAGGCCGGCGACATTGAGGATGCCCGCGCGGCCGTCGAGCGTCAGATTGAGCTGAACGGCGCGATCAGTGCCGAGGGCCTCGCGCACGCTTGGGGCGCCGAGGTGGGCCGTACGCTGCTGGGCGCTCGTGCCGATGACGTCGCCTGCCGTGCGCGTGCGCGTGCGGCCGCCGGCTCCGATGCCCGTATGAACGGCTGCGCGCTGCCGGTCGCCATTGTGTGCGGCTCGGGCAACCAGGGCATTACCTGCGCGCTGCCCGTCATGGAATATGCCGACTACCTGCGCTGCGACCACGAGCGTCTGGTGCGCGCCGTGATACTGTCCGACCTTATTGCCGTGCACATCAAGAGCTATATTGGTGCGCTCTCGGCGTTTTGCGGTGCTATTTGCGCTGCGTGTGGTGCCGGCGCTGCGATTACCTGGCTGTGCGGCGGCACGCGCGAGCAGATCGGTGCGACGGTCTCCAATACGCTCGGCAACGTGGGCGGCATCGTGTGCGATGGCGCCAAGGCAAGTTGCGCCGCCAAGATTTCGGCTGCTGTCGATGCAGCGATTCTGGGCCACGATATGGCCATGCAGGGCCGCGGCTTCCGTGCCGGCGAGGGCCTGATCCAGGATACGGTGGAGGAGACGATTGCCAGCATGGGCTATGTGGGCCGTGTAGGCATGAAGGACACCGACGTCGAGATCCTCAACATCATGATCGGCAAGACCGTCGTCGATTGCTAGGGGCTCCGGATCACTGCATCTTGCTGTTAAAGTCGTCGCTCTTGTGGCCGTAAAGCACCTGCCTGCATAGTGGGCAGGTGCATTTCTTTGCCGGCAAACGGTTAATAATTGTCGGTAAACGGTAGTTAGAATCAGGAATAGTCATTTAGTTTCAAGTAGTGTCAGATGTTTGCATCAACTAAAAGTGCAGATAAAAGACGGTGTCCTGTTCATTTACTTTGAAAAACTATGAATACATATGAAAAACTATGATTGCGAATGAGAATTACTTGCAATAGACTGTAGTTACGGAAGGGGCACCTGCCCAAACGCGCGCAACGGTCGGGGCTTTCCGTTTGAACGTTTCCTTACAGGAAAGGCAGCTCAGCGATGAAATTCGCAACCCGCATCAACTCCTACTACCGAACCGGTGAGAAGAACATCGACCGCGTCTTCGACCAGTTCCAGCACGTCGGCCTCACCCATGTGGACCTTAATTACCCTGAGCACGTGGTGGACATCTCCGCCGAGGAGATGAAGGCCAAGCTCGACGCGCACGACCTCAAGCTCAACGGCACTGCTCTTCGCTTTCGCAACGACTTTATCAATGGCGACCTGGGCAATCAGGATCCCGCACTCGCTGGGGAGGCGCTTAAGCTCTGCTATGAGGCCTGTGATTACTGTCGCACCTGCGGCGGCGATACCGTGACGATCTGGCTCGGTCATGACGGCTTTGACTACAGCTTCCAGATCGACTACACCCTCGTGTTTGACAACCTCGTTAAGGCGTTCCAGGCGGTTTGCGACTATGCGCCCGATCTGCATATCTCCATCGAGTACAAGCCCTATGAGGAGCGCAGCTACGCCTATATCGATACGATGGGCCTCACCGGCATGATCCTCAACGCGGTGGACCGCGAGAATCTTGGCGTTACGCTCGATTACTGTCACATGCTCATGAAGCACGAGAACCCCGCGATGGCTACCGATATCTTCGGTCGTGCCGGCAAGCTCTACGGCATTCACCTCAACGATGGCTACGGCGTGATGGACGACGGACTCATGATCGGCATGGCTACGCCTGTCAAGACGCTCGAAATGCTCTTCTATCTCAAGAAATACGCCTTTGACCACGCTATCTACTTCGATACGTTCCCAATTATCGAGGATGCGGAAGGGGAGTGCGCTCATAACCTCGCTATGATGAAGCTTATGAATGACTCCTTGGAAAGTGTGGGCCAGGAAAAGATACAGTCCGTGATTGATGCAAACGATGCACTTGCAGCGGCCGCGCTCGTGCGCGAGCTCTTCTGCGCTATGGGGAGGTAATCATTCTATGAAACGTGATTGGGAAGCTACTGCCGAGGGCATTCTTGCCGCCGTGGGCGGCCCCGAGAACATCTCGGGCATGACGCACTGCGCCACTCGTCTTCGCCTGAACCTGCGCGACGATTCCAAGTGTGACGATGCGGCCGTTAAGGAAGTCGACGGCGTGGTCAACACCGTCAACTCAGCCGGCCAGTACCAAGTGCTGATTGGCACCGAGGTACCCAAGCTCTATGAGAAGTTCGAGCCGCTTGTCAAGGGCTCGGGCGCCGAGGTCTCCACGAGCGCTTCCTCCGATGAGGGCATCGTCTCCAGGATTTTCTCCGCCATCTCGGGTGTCTTTGCTCCGTTGCTGCCCGCCATGGCCGGCTCCGGTATCCTCCGCGGCTTGCTGATTCTTGCGGTTCAGCTTGGTCTTATCACCGAGGGCACGGGTACCTACACCATCCTCTACACCCTCTCGATGAGTGTGTTCTACTTCCTGCCGGTGCTTCTAGGCTTCTCCTCGGGCAAACGCTTCGGTGCGAGCCCGTACCTTTCGGCCCTGATCTGCGCCTGCTTGCTCTATCCCGATTTTATCGGCTTGATGGGCGATGCGGGCAACGGCGCCATGAGCGAGTTCTTCGGCATTCCTGTGGTGCTCATGAGCTACAACTCCACCGTTATCCCGGCCATCATCGCCATCTGGGTCTACTCGTTCCTCTATAAGTTCCTGGATGAACATGTGCCCGAGACCCTCAAGCTCGTCGTGCTTCCCGCGGTCTCGCTGATAATCATGGTCCCCGCCACCATGCTCGTGATCGGTCCTTTGGGTGTCTATGCCGGCGAGGGCATCGCCTTCGTGGTCAACTGGCTCATCGCCCGCTCCAACGTGCTTGCTGGCATCCTGGTGGGCGGCGGCTGGTCCGTGCTCGTCTCGATGGGTATCCACTGGGCAGTCAACCCCATCATGATTAACAACATCGCCTCCAATGGCTTCGACTACATTTGCCCGGCCACCTTTGCCTGCAACTTCGCTGTTATCGGCTGCGCCCTCGGCGTCTTCCTCAAGGCCCGCGATCAGAAGCTCAAGAGCTTTGCCATGACCGGTGCCGTGACCATCTGCCTCTCTGCCATCATCGAGCCCACGCTCTTTGGCATGCTTGTCAAGAACAAGAAGCTCTTCTTGGCTCAGATCATCGGCGGTGCCTGCGGCGGCGCGTTCCTCGGCCTTTTCAAGGTCGTCACCACGGCCTTTGTCTTTGGCTCCGTCACTACGTTCCCGGCCTTCGTCTCCTCCGATCCGATGAACTTCGCTTTCGCCATGATCGGCATGGTTATCTCGGCTGTTGTCGCCGGCGTACTCGGCTACATCTTCACCGACAAGGACGATCAGCTCGCCTAGTCTTGCTTTGGGGCTACGAGTCATGAGCCCAAGGCTAAGACCGACTTCCATCTAATAAGGGGTCGCTGCTTATATCGCAGCGGCCCTTTTTGCTTTTGTTTGGCTTGATTAGGTTAAACTTTGAAAATAGATGAAAAGGAAGGAACGCCGATGATTCCGTATGAGCGCCATGAACTGATTCTTAATAAGCTTAAGGAGGCTGACCTGCTCAAGATAGATGAGCTCGCGGCCTTTATGCCCGATGTGTCGATGTCTACGCTGCGCCGCGACCTCAAGGAGCTCGAGAAGCGGGGGAGCATCGAGTATCTGACCGGCGGTGCGGTCAAACTGCATTCTGCAGCTCGCGAGGTGAGTGTCTTTGAAAAGGGCGCGCAGCGGAGTAGCGAGAAGGACCTGATCGCGCGTCGTGCGGCAGCGGAGGTCGAGGACGGTGAGACGGTCTATGTCGACTCCGGTACCACCGCGACGGCGCTCCTGAGTCTGCTCGTCGACAAACCAGTGACTATCTACACCACCAACGGCTACGCATGTAGGTTTACGGGCGACCTCGCTGCCAAGGTGGTGGTTATTGGCGGCGACTTTAATCCCGTTACCTGCTCGCTGACCGGGCCAATGGTGGAGAACGCGTTGCGTGAGCTGTACTTTGACCGGGCGTTTATAGGCGTCAACGCGGTGGACGAGGATCGTGGCATCATGACGCCTGGTTATCCCGAGGCTATCAAAAAGCGCATTGTGATGCGGAATTCCCAAGCGAGTTATGTACTCGCCGATAGCTCCAAGTTCCATGTGTTTTCAAATGTAAAGGTGTGCGACCTGGAGGGCTTTACTGTTATCTCCGACAAGCGCGACGCCAAAATCGGCGAGCGTGTCAAGATGATTACGGCCTAGGACGCCGGGGCATCGCATCCTGTCCTCAAGTCGTTGCCTACGTAAGGAAGCATGCGGCAAACGTACCTGACCTTTTGTCTCATTCCAGATTTGTGGACTAGCTTAGTTCGTCGGCTACTTGGTGTTCGTAGAAGGCTTCTACTACGGCGTTAAAGTCGCGGGCGAAGCCTTCCATGGTTCCGCGCCAGGTGACTCGGTTGGGCTTGCCCTGGCCTACATAGGCAGTCTGAATGCCGCAGGCGGGGCTAGGGAAGTCGCGTTTGGGATCGTTGCCCACCATAAGGACCTCGTGCGGTTCGAGCCCCATCACCTGAAGCTGCTCTAGATAGTAGGTGGCATCAGGCTTGCAGCGGGTGGCGTTTCCCATGTGCGTGACGAGCTCAAAGGGGGCGTCGGCCAGGTCGCCCCAACCCATGCGGCACTCGATGACCCCCTGCGGAAAGCTGGGGTTGGTAAAGAGCGCGCAGCGCAGCCCTGCGTCCTGTACGGCCTGGAGCGCGGCGTGTGCGCCCGGCATGGCATGGGCGTTGATGAGTTCGTCATTCTTGTACGGCAGGACTTCGCGATCGTAGTAGGTAAACGCCTCGTAGATGAGTGGGTCCGAGAGGCAAATGCCGCACCGGCGCTCAACCTCTTCCTGGTAAAACTCAAGATTGGTGCGATTGTCCGTACTGTTGCGACGATTGGCGTTGAGGTCGACCAGGATGGTGCCGAGGCGTGCCATCGTGCCCCCGCGGCTGCGACGTCCGATATCCGCGAGCATCGATGAGACATCCTTAAAATAGCGAAGGATGAACGCATTGAGGTTAATGCTAAGAAGCGTCTCGTCCATATCGAAAACGACTGCTTTGAGCACGCGGGCACCTTTCTCGAAAAATCGTTCCAGAATCGTATGTCTGGGATACTTTACCCCAAAGCAGTATGCTTCACTGCTTATCGTCAACTTGTGGAGACAGTCGTTCACAAGATTGCGAAAAAGTCTCCATACGAGTAAAAAATCGCAGTTCACGCTTGAAATCGAAGTGATTTCCCCGTAATCTATACGGACGTGATTGCATAAGCGTCACATCAGTATCTGTCGGCTCCCGAGTGTTCCTAAACGTTGTGTGCTTGTCGCACCCTTCTGTAGGTCCTAGCAATCGGGGCCCCGTAGTTCGAAAGGGGTCCACCTTTGAGTGAGATTCAGAACTCGTCCATTTTCTCTCTTGACGATGTCAACGAGGAGGAGATGAACAACCTCATCGACGGTACGATTACCGACTTTGATGAGGGCGATCTCGTTAACGGCACTGTCGTTAAGATCGAGCATGACGAGGTGCTCGTTGACATCGGATTTAAGTCCGAGGGCGTTATCCCGGTCCGCGAGCTGTCCATCCGCAAGGACGCTAACCCTGCAGACATCGTTGCACTCGGTGATCCCATCGAGGCCCTCGTTCTCCAGAAGGAGGACAAGGACGGTCGTCTGGTCCTGTCCAAGAAGCGTGCCGAGTACGAGCGTGCTTGGAACCGCATCGAGGAGAAGTTCAACTCCGGCGAGAACGTCGAGGGCGAGGTTATCGAGGTTGTCAAGGGCGGCCTGATCCTTGACATCGGCCTGCGTGGCTTCCTGCCCGCTTCCCTCGTCGACCTCCGTCGCGTCAAGGACCTCACCTCCTACATGGGCACCCGCATCGAGGCCCGCGTCATCGAGATGGACCGCAACCGCAACAACGTTGTCCTCTCCCGTCGCGTCGTGCTCGAGGAGTCCCGTAAGGCCGAGCGCTCCGAGATCCTGTCCAAGCTCAAGTCTGGCATGCGTCTCCAGGGCACCGTTTCCTCCATCGTCGACTTCGGCGCCTTCGTCGACCTCGGCGGTATCGACGGCCTCATCCACATCTCCGAGCTCTCCTGGAACCACGTCAACCATCCTTCCGAGGTTGTCAAGGTCGGCCAGGAGGTCGAGGTCGAGGTTCTCGACGTCGATCTCAACCGCGAGCGCATCTCCCTGGGTCTCAAGCAGACCACCGAGGATCCGTGGCGCGCACTGGTCAAGAAGTACCCCGTCGGCGCTATCGTCGAGGGCACTGTGACCAAGCTTGTTCCGTTCGGCGCTTTCGTCGACCTGGGCGAGGGCATCGAGGGCCTGGTGCACATCTCCGAGATGGCCAACAAGCACGTCGATCAGCCTTCTCAGGTCACCCACGTGGGCGACAAGGTTCAGGTTAAGGTCATGGAGATCGATCTCGACCGTCGTCGTATCTCCCTGTCCATGAAGTCTGCTGCTGAGACTCTGGGCGTCGAGATCGAGGTTACCCCGCTGCCTTCCGAGAAGAAGGACGAGGAGACCGACGCCGAGTAATTCGGTTTGACGATCACTTGTTTTAAGGGATCCGTCCGTAATGGACGGGTCCCTTTTTGCATTTGGCGCCGAGATGCGCAATGCTGCCGGGCTGTCCACAGGCTATTGGATTGTCGGTGCATGAAAAAAAGCCGACATCCCGCCTCGGGGAGGAGGCGGGAACACACCGAGTAGACGGAGGGGTGCGGAGCGCGGTCGCGTCTCGACTGACGACGTTGCCCATCGACAGGACCATTGTAGCGCATGGCGGTTCTTGGTTTATCGTGTCGAGCGTTTGCGTTGTGCCATTGCCTGCGGTAACGGTGTGCTACACTCTTGCACTGCTGAGTGGGCCAGACGGTCGCGCGATGTGCTGCTTGCGGTACGCGTGAGGAAAGTCCGGGCTCCAGAGGGCGGGATGCCGGCTAACGGCCGGGCGGAGTGATCCGACGGAAAGCGCCGCAGAAAAGAAGACTCCCACCTGCGCCGCAAGGCGTAAAGGGAAAAGCTGAAACGGTGGTGTAAGAGACCACCAGCGTCGTGGCAACACGGCGGCTTGGCAAGCCCCATCCGGAGCAAGCGCGAATAGGAACGCTATGGGCCGGCCCGGTCCGCGTTCGGGTAGCGTGCGTGGAGCTGCATGGTAACGTGCAGACAAGATAAATGACCGTTCACGACAGAACCCGGCTTATCGGCCCACTTGGCATTTTTGTTACCCTGACAATCGGTACGGCCTTTGCCGTATTATTGAAGCTGTTTGTTGCTGCGCTTTATTTTGTTGAGGGGCTTTGTTGGACAGCTATTTTACTCTGCAATCGAATATTGAGGTTTCGGGCGAGTTTGTGGACCGCAAGAGCCGGTTTATTGCCCAGCTGGTCCATATTGAGTCCGAGGACGAGGCGAATGCCTTTATCGAGATGGTTCGCAAGCGTCATTACGACGCTCGACACAATGTTCCCGCGTGGATTTTGGTCGATGGACGCGAGCGCCAGAGCGATGATGGTGAGCCGAGCCGCACGAGCGGTATGCCGACTCTCGAGGTGTTGCGCGGTGCGGCGCTCAAAAATGTTTGCTGCGTAGTGACGCGCTATTTTGGTGGCACGCTGTTGGGTCCTGGTGGCTTGGTGCGCGCATATACCGCGGCGACGCAGGCGGCGGTGGCCGCGGCTCAGGAGGCCGGGCAGATCGTCGAGATGACAAGCGTCGTGCCGGTTGACGTGCATGTGGCCTATCCGCAGTATGAGCAGGTGCTTCGCTTGGCCCAGGATTCCGGTGCCAAGGTTTCGGATACCGAGTACGCGGATGCCGTGACACTTCATTTGGTGTTTAAGGCGGGGGAGCAGGAGTCGTTTTGCGCTAAGATGCGCGAGCTTATGGCGGGGCGCGAGGAGATTGAGGTCAGCACTCCCGAATTTGCCGAGTTCTAACGGCGACGGCCGGCGTGCTTTTGGACGGATCCCAAGCACACCGACCGTCGTTTTATGTCGCTGCCGTTTACTCGGCGAGCTGCTTTAGTACATCACAGGCGATTTCGACGGCATCGTCGATGCAACCGGGACAGCTGCGGAGCGGACCCTTGTCCGATCCGATGCCCTTGAGCGTGCCGCAGACGGTCGTCGTGTTCTTCTCGCCAAAGCGCTTGGCAATCTCGCGCGACAGCTTGTAGGTCTGGCCCTTGGTCTTCGGGTTTTCCATGCCATCGCTCATTACAAAGCCCATGATGGCCACGGCGCCCGAGATGGCGCCGCAGGTTTCGGTCATACCGCCCATGCCGGCGCCAAAGCCCTCGGTGAGGGTAAAGGCGACCTGGGGGTCGAGCCCGACAGCGGGCGCGAGCGTGCAGGCGACGGCCTGGGCGCAGTTAAAGCCACGGGCGTGGTATTCGGCAGCCTGAGCCTGACAGGCGGTGATGTCGAGTTGGGCCGTATCGATTTGCTTCATCGTTGTCTCCTTGGTTACGGTGTACCCGCCTATGGTACCCGTGACGGGGCATGTAATCATCGAGAGCTTCATGTATGCCTCGTTTTTATCTATCGAGCAAATGCCCAAGGCTTGAGATAAATACCTCTGATCAATTTGTCCATTAACCTACCTTGGGGATGGGTTGAGAGGGGTGCAGGGTAGCGGTATCGTGAACCGAATAAAACGTAACCCAGGCAAGGGAGCTAGATATGAGCGAGCAGACCATCGGAACTACATGCGTTCAGGGCGGCTATCACCCGGGCGACGCGGAGCCGCGCCAGGTGCCCATCTACCAGTCCACCACGTGGAAATACGACACGTCCGAGCACATGGGCAAGCTGTTTGACCTGGAGGAGTCGGGCTACTTCTACAGCCGTCTGCAGAATCCCACGTGCGATCTGGTTGCCGCCAAGATCTGCGAGATGGAGGGCGGCACCGCTGCGATGCTCACGAGTTCGGGCATGGCCGCGAACTTCCTCGCGATCTTTAACGTGGCCGGTGCCGGTGATCACGTGGTCGCGAGCTCTGCTATCTACGGCGGTACGTATAACCTGCTCGCCCACACCATGGGCCGCATGGGCGTGACTTGCACGTTTGTCGCCCCCGACTGCACCGATGAGGAGCTGGAGGCAGCCTTTGAGCCCAATACCAAGCTCGTCTTTGGCGAGACGATTGCCAACCCCGCCCTTGCCGTGCTCGATATTGAGCGCTTTGCCAAGGCCGCGCATGACCACGGCGTGCCGCTGATGGTCGACAACACCTTCCCGACGCCCGTGATGTGCCGTCCCTTTGAGTGGGGCGCCGACATCGTCACGCACTCTACCACCAAGTACATGGATGGGCATGCGGCCTACCTGGGTGGCGTGATCGTCGACCACGGCCAGTTTGACTGGATGGCCCATGCAGGCAAGTTCCCGGGTCTCACCACGCCCGACGAGAGCTATCACGGCGTGACCTATGCCGAGAAGTTCGGTCGCGAGGGTGCCTTCATTACCAAGGCAACCGCTCAGCTCATGCGCGACCTCGGCCCCATGCAGAACCCGCAAGCGGCGTTTTTCCTGAACAGCTCGCTCGAGAGCCTGCATGTGCGTATGCCGCGTCATTGTGAGAACGGCCTGGCCGTTGCTAAGTTCCTGCAGAGCCATCCCAAGGTGCGCTTTGTGAGCTATCCGGGCCTGGAGGGCGATAAGTACTATGACCTGGCTCAGAAGTATATGCCCAACGGTACCTGCGGCGTCGTGAGCTTTGGCTTTAACGGTGGTCGCGCGGCGGCCGAGACCTTTATGAAGAGCCTTAAACTCGCCCAGATCGCCACGCATGTGGCCGATGCTCGCACCTGCTGCCTGCATCCCGCTAATGCCACGCATCGTCAGATGAACGATGAGGAGCTCATCGCCTGCGGCATCTCCGCCGACATGGTGCGCCTGTCGTGCGGCCTCGAGGACACGGCCGATCTGATTGCCGACCTTGAGCAGGCGCTCGAGCAGTGCTAGGCTAGCTTCTTGTATGAAGCGACGGAGCCTCTTGGGGTTCTGTTGACATATAGTTCCGATTCCGTAGGCGGGGCCCCAATCGCGACTGTTCGCAGGCGATTGGGGCCCCGTTTTTGCGTTGCACCACTCGAAAGGATGGATATGGAGAAAACTGCAGAGCAGCTGCGCCGCGAGCACATTGCCCTTGAGGGCGATACCCATGGCAAGAACAAATGGGCGATTCTGTTTACCGTGCTCATCATGACGTTTATGGTGTGTCTGGATTCGACCGTCGTGACCGTGGCGCTGCCCGTGATGCAAAAGGAGCTGGGCGTGGGCCTCGATCGCATTCAGCTGGTGAGCTCGGTGTATCTGCTTGCGACATGCGTGGCCATGTTGCCGTTTGGCCGTCTGGGCGACGTGCGCGGCAAGGTGGGCGTATTCCAGCTGGGCGTAATCGTTTTTACGGCCGGCTCGCTGCTTTGCGGCCTTTCGGCCTCGCTCGAGGTTCTTATCCTGGCACGCATTGTTCAGGGCGTCGGTTGCGCGGCGGCCATGGCTAACAACATGGGTATCATCACCGAGTCGTTTCCGGCGCGCGAGCGCGGTCGTGCCATGGGTATTCTCGCGACCTTCGTGGCCCTCGGCATGATGTGCGGCCCCGTGCTCGGCGGCATGCTGGTGGCAAGCTTTCCCTGGGAGAGCATCTTCCTCATCAACCTGCCCATTGGCGTCATCTCGTTTATCGTGGGACTCTATACACTACCGCATGTTAAGCCGGAGGCCGGCGAGCGCCCCATGTCCCTGATCGAGGCCGCTCGTCGCTGCTTTGCAAATTCGGCCTTCACCATCAACCTTGCTTGCATGCTCATCGTGTTCGTTGGTATTGGCGCATCCGAGTTTATTCTGCCGTTCTATTTTCAGGACGCCCACGGCTTTGGTTCCGACATCTCTGGGCTACTCTTTTTGGCGCTGCCGATGGTGAATGCCTTTATCGGCCCGCTTTCGGGCACGGTTTCGGACCGTGTTGGCTGCGAGGGCCCCACGGCAGTCGGCCTGGGTGTGTACGTGTGCGGTCTCTTTGCGGTGAGCACGCTCAACGAGCATTCCTCCATCCTTGTGATCGTGTGCTGCGTCGCATTTATGTCGCTCGGTACGTCGATTTTCCAAAGCCCTAACAACTCCCTGTATATGGGTTCGGCCCCGCGCGAGGCGCTCGGTTTTGCGGGCAGCTTGGGCAGTTTGGCGCGCTACGCTGGCATGGCATTCGGCATTACGGTGGCGTCGAATATCCTGTATGGGCAGATGAGCGTGGCGATGGGCGAGGCCGTGACCAGTTTTGTTGCAGGCCGTCCGGATGTGTTCCTGTTTGGTTTTCGTTCGGTGTTCTATGTGTTGATGGCCGTGGCAGCCGTGGGCTTTGTCCTCTCGATGGTTCGTTTGGTGAGGATGCGCGCCCGCCATTAGCGTGTTGGGAGGCTGCCTGCCACGTATTCGCGCCGTCTCAAAAAACTGGTTTGTGGTGCGATGCGGCTTGTGGGACGGGCGGGGGTCGGTCCGTGGTAGACTATCGAACAACGTTTATTAATCGCGCGGTATCGTTGCCGCGAGAAGGGGTTGCGCCATGCAGGAGCTTGAGGATCGTATTCGCCATGACGGCATCGTAAAGGCCGGTAACGTCCTTAAGGTTGATGCCTTCCTCAACCACCAATGCGACGTTGAGCTGTTCGACCACATGGGCGCCGAGTGGGCCCGTCTGTTCAAGGATGTCGAGATCAACAAGATCCTGACGATTGAGGCTTCGGGCATTGGTATGGCTTGCATCGCGGCTCAGCATTTTGGCGGCGTGCCGGTGGTCTTTGCCAAGAAGGCACAGTCCATCAACCTCGACGGCGAGCAGTACGCCACGACCATCTACTCCTTTACCAAGCAGAAGGAGTACCCGGTCATCGTTGGCAAGCGTTTCCTGTCCGAGGGCGACAAGGTCCTGATCATCGACGACTTCTTGGCCAACGGCTGCGCGCTCGAGGGTCTTATCAAGATCTGCGAGGCTGCGGGTGCCGAGGTGTCCGGTATTGGCATTGCGGTGGAGAAGGGCTTCCAGGGCGGCGGCGATAAGCTCCGCGAGCGCGGCTTCCGCGTTGAGAGCCTGGCCCGTATCGCCGATATGGACTGCGTGACCGGCGAGATCACCTTCGCCTAAGCGCGCAACACAAGCGATTGGTATGCGATGTGACAAAGGGACTGTCCCTTTGTCACATTTTTTGTATGAGGGGAGGTGTTGATATGGATGAGAACAAGATGGGGTGGCGCGAGTATGCGCGCTATGCCGAGGTGTCGGCCGAAGAGTTGGCGCGCGATTGCGAGGTACAGGTGTTTCGCGCGACGGGTCCGGGCGGACAGGGCGTGAACACGACGGACTCGGCGGTGCGCATGAAGCATATCCCCTCGGGGATTACCGTGACGGCACGCGAGAGCCGCAGCCAGTTCCAAAATCGCTCGAGCTGCCTGCGTAAGCTGCGCGCCGAGCTTGAGCGTCGTGGGCGTCCGCCGCGCCGACGCGTAAAGACCAAGGTGCCTCAGCGCTCCCGCCAGCGCAGGCTCAACGACAAGCACTTCAATGCCATCAAAAAGGCCAATCGTCGCAAGCCGGGCAGCGACGAGTAGTCGATTGCTCCACTGGCCTTGCTAGCGGGCGGGGTGCCAAACTTGGAGGGCGCTGCCGAGGACGTCAACCTCGATGCGCGAGGCGACAATGGGCTCGCCGTCGGCCTGGATGGGGTAATCGGGCTGCTCGAAGGTGAGCTCGGCATGGCGGCAGCGGCGCATACGAACCGGCGGCAACTTGGTGTGGTGGCCGTCCTTGGCCGAAAGAAACATAGGCAGGGCAACGGCGCGGGGGACGGGGCCGCAGGCGTAGCAGACATCGATTATGCCGTCGCAGGGGTCGGCATCGGGGCAGATGCGATAGCCCGAGCCATAGGTGGGGCCCAGCTGAATCGCCATGATAATCGCCCGCACGCGCTCGGCGGGCGCGCCGTCAAAGCTGACTGTCATGGGGTAGTTGCGATAGCGCAGACCAAACTGCTCAAGTCCCGAGAGGGTGTAGAGCGGCGCGCCTGTCAAGCCGGTCTTTTTGCGCAGCTCGGTGGTGCCAAGGCCGATGGCGGCATCGATGCCGACCGAAAGCGTCTGGTCATAGTACTCGACCGTCGCCTCGCCGCTACCGCTTGCAGGGTTCCATGAGCGAATGCGCCCGATGTCCTGACGTTGCAGATCGCAGGTGAGCAGCGCGCCAAAATCCTTGCCGGAGAAATCGTCGATACCGAGGGTCTGGGCAAAATCGTTGCCGGAGCCCACGGGCAGGACGGCAAGGGCGGGGCGGGCGTCCTCCTTTTGCGTCATAAGCCCGTTGACGACCTCGTGGATCACGCCGTCGCCGCCAAGAGCGATAACGGTGCGGTAGCCCTGGGCCTGTGCGGCAAGTTCCTTGGCATGCCCCATGCGCTCGGTCAGTACCAAGTCAAACTGGGATGAGCGCGCGGTCATGTCTAAAAAGCGCTGCAGGCGCTCAGCGACCTCGCGCGCCGCACCCGACTGGGCGGCTGGGTTGGCGATGATGAGCGTGCGACCAAAATCAGTTGCGTGCATGGGGCGACTCCCGGCGTATAACGTGACGGTGCGGTCGCGCTCGGGTCGAATTGCCCCCGATTGTGGCTGCACGGCGAATACTAACGTCTACTCTATCAGGTCGTTGTGGCGCTCGATAGCATCCGCTACCGTACCGCCCTCATCCACAATAAGCGAACGGCGCTTGGGTGAGATGATGCGCTGGGCGGGGTACACGCCGCGGTGTCCGCCGGTTAGGTAGCTGATAAAGGCCACGATGGCAAAGAACCCGGCGGCCGTGCCGTGGAACAGGTCGATGGCCATCATGCAGGTGGTGATGGGCACGTTGAGGCCGGCGCAGAACACGCCGAGCATGCCGAGAGCCGCCAGAAAACTGGGGTCGAGCCCGGTAAGGCAACCGATCCAGCCACCGAGTGCCGCACCGATGCCAAACAGGGGCGTGACCTCGCCGCCTTGGAAGCCCGCGCCCAGGGTAAGCGCTGTGACGACCAACTTGATGACTGCGTCCGCCAGGGTGGTGTTGCCTGCAAATCCGGCGCCGGAAAGCCACGTGGAAAGGCCGGCGTAGTCCCAGGCGTCGAGCATCGCGTAGGCCGCGAGCACCACGAGTGCGCCTATAAGTGCGCGAATGAGGTAATTGGTGATAAAGCGACCGTACAGGTTCTTGACGGTTCGAACCGACCACGCAAAGAGGCGCGCGGTGAGACCAAAGATAATGGCGCTGATAACAACGATGGCAACCGTCCGCGGCGTCATGTCGGGGACGCTGGCGATGACATTCACTTCGTACTCGGTACCCAGGGCGAGTGATGTAAAGTAGCCGGTAAACGAGGCGACCAGGCAGTAGATGCCCGCGGTGTAGTCGATCTTGCCGATAAAGCACATCTCCATGCCAAAGAAAGCTCCGGCAAGGGGCGAACCGAATACGGCGCCAAAGGCCGACGAGATGCCGGCGAGCATGAGGTCGTGGTGGTCATGCTTTTTGAGGTGGGCAAGGTTCGAGATGTTGCTGGCGATGGTGCCGCCAATCTGCACCGCGGCTCCCTCGCGACCGGCCGATCCGCCCGTTAGGTGCGTGAGCGTGGAACAGACGAAGGTGAGGACGGCCATGCGCATATGTATGAGACGTGTGCCCAGAGCGGAGTCGATGACCAGGTTGTTGCCTCGTTTGGCAGCAAGGCCGTGATTTTTGTACACCCATGCGGTGGCAATGCCCACAACGGGAAGCAAGGCGTAGACCCATGCATGGTGCTCGCGATAGTCGGTCGCGATATTCAGCGAGGCCAAAAACGCCCAAGCGGCAACGCCCATGGCGAGCGAGACGATAACTACGAGCACGAGCAGCTTGGCGCTCGCGAGTAGGTTGCGGGCGTTGCGGCGCGTGTCGGCAGCCAAGAGATGCTCGGAGCGGGTGAGCTGTTGCCTGCCTGCCATGATGACGTCGTTAAGGGAGAAAAGGCCGCCGTCGTCGAGCGGCTGGGAATGGTCCTGCGCCTCGTTTGCGCTTTCGGGTTTGTCGGTAAAAGCCATACGTTCCTCTTTTTGGGTTGCAACACGAGCATTATAAAACGCGGTAAACGCGACGAGCCGGTGGGTTGGTTTCCATTCTGTTTCGCGGCTTGCAACCGACAGGTGTATTTGCGGGTACAGGCCGAGTCGCGGTCGTGCGTCGGGGGATTATACTGAGACAAGCATAAAGAATCGGCGCTCCCGTTGTGCGCCGTGGCATTAAGAGGTGCATATGGCTGAGAAACTCATTCCGTTGGAGGACGCACAGGCGATCGTCTTGTCGCACGTGAATCGCACCGAAGTTGTCGAGATTCCCGTGTGGCAGGCCGCCGGTCTTCCCTTGGCAGAGGACGCGGTGGCCGATATCGACATTTCGCCGTTTGCCAACAGCGCTATGGACGGATATGCCGTGCGCTCGGCGGACTTGGCGCAGGCATCTGGCGAGGCGCCGGTGACGCTCGACGTTGTCGGACACGAGGCCGCGGGCCATGTCTTTGAGGGCGTGGTCGGCGTGGGCGAGACGGTCCGCATCATGACGGGCGCGCCGGTACCCGAAGGTGCCGATGCCGTGGTGAAATACGAGATCGTGGAGGTGCTTGACGGCGACGGCAACGAGGGCTCGCACGTGAGCTTCTCGGCGCCTGCCAAGGTAGGGGAGAACGTTCGCTCTGCCGCCGAGGAGGCCCATGTCGGCGATGTTGTGATGCACGCCGGCGAGGTTGTGGCCCCGGCCGGCGCTGGCCTGCTGGCGAGCGCCGGGTATGCGAGCGTGAAGGTGCATGCTGCGCCGCGTGTGGGCATTATCTCGCTGGGCACGGAGCTGGTCGCGCCGGGTGAGCTGCCGGCGCGCGGGCAGATTCGCGACTCCAACTCGTCGGCGTTGATGGCCGAGGCACTCGATGCCGGCGCCGAGCCGGTGTTCTTTGGCATTGCGCCCGATGATGAGCAGGCGATTGCCGAGCTGGTGCATCGTGCCGTGCAGGAGTGTGATTTTGTCATTACGAGCGGTGGCGCCTCGGCGGGCGACTACGACTACGTGACGGCGCTCGTCCGGCGCGAGGGCGAGGTGCTGTTTGACCGCATCTCGATGCGTCCGGGCAAGGCCATCACGTTTGGCTTGCTCGGGGGTAAGCCCTACCTGGGGCTTTCAGGCAATCCGGCCGCGGCGTATGTAGGCTTTGAGATGCTTGCCCGCCCGGCGATTCGCAAAATGCGCGGCTTTGCCAAGGGTGCGCGTCCCGTGCAACAGGCGACGCTCACGCATGGCGTGAAAAAGCGACAGCATCGCCGCTTCTTCGATCGCGCCACGGTTTTGCGCGACTCCGAGACCGGTGAGCTGTTGGTGACCGAGGCCAAGTCGCAGAATTCGGCGCTGCTCGGCACGATGCAGCGGGCCAACTGCCTGCTGCGTATTGACGAAGGACCGTGCGAGCTCAAGGCGGGCGACGTCGTGGATGTCGTGCGTGTCGACCTGCCTGAGGGCACGGTGCTATAGGAGGAATGCTATGGACTTGAAGATTTCGATCGTGACGTGCTCGGATACGCGCGATCTTACCCAGGACGAGGCTGGAGCTGCACTCGAGGAGCTTATCGAGGCGCAGGGCTGGACGGTCGCCTCACATGTGGTCGTGCGCGACGACGTCAGCGAAATCGGTGATGCCATTGTGGAAGCCGCCGATGAGTGCCACGCCAATGTCGTGCTCACCTGCGGCGGCACGGGGCTTTCGATGCGCGATGTGACGCCCGAGGCGACGCGTGCCGTCTGCGACCGCGATGTGCCGGGTATTGCCGAGGCAATCCGTGCATACTCCATGACCAAGACGCGCCGCGCCATGCTCTCGCGCGCTATTTGCATGCAACGAGGTCATACACTTGTCGTAAACTTTCCCGGTTCTACGAAGGCCGCCCGCGAAAGCTGGGAGGCCATAGCAGACCAGCTGGAGCATGCGTCCCAAATGACGGCAGGCGGCGGTCATACCAACTAAACGGTTTACTTGCGGCGGGGCAACCTGAACGGCTGCTCCGCCTTTTATTTGCGCCCAAGGGGGCGGCATTCTGTAGGCATTCCTGAAACTATATTCTCAAACGAGAATAATTTCTCATAATCATTATTCGCACCGAAGTATAATCTAATTACAGAATAAAGCTCGCGGCGGGGCGCCCGGGTGTAGTCTTCGAAAGGGTTGAACATGTTCGATATGGTTTCTCGCCGCGGATTCGTCTCGCTTTCTGCTGTCGCCGCTGCCGGTCTTGGGCTTGCCGGCTGCTCCGGCAACAAGGAGCCTGAGTCGACCGGTTCCGATGCCGGCTCCGCCAAGATTTCGTCCAAGAAAGCTGTCGAGCTGCAGGTATTTGCCGCCAACTCGCTCGAGAAAGCTCTGCCCGAGGTTCAGAAGCTCTACACCGATCAGACCGGTACCACCTTTGCCGACACGCAGTTTAAGGCCTCCGGCGACCTCGTCGAGCAGATGCGTGCCGGCGCCACGGCCGACGTGCTCATCACTGCTTCCAAGGGCACCATGGATGACGCTGAGACCGCTGAGCTCGTCGACGCCGACACCCGTGAGGATATGTTCGTCAATGACCTTGTGATCATTCGCGCCGAGGGCTCCGACACCAAGGTCGAGGCCATTGCCGACATCGCGAACCTGGACGGCAAGATCGCCATCGGCGACGCCAAGACCGTTCCCGCCGGAAAGTACGCCAACCAGGCCCTGGCCTCCGTGGGCCTCTACACCGGCGCTGAGGGCGACGACGGCGAGTATGCTCCCGAAATCGCCGATAAGGTTGCACTGGCCGATAAGGTGGGCACCGCCGCCGCCTATGTGTCCACAGGCGACTGCGTGGCCGGTTTTGTCTACAGCTCCGATATCTTCCGCTACGACGGCATCGAGGAGGCCTTCGTGTGCCCCGAGGATTCGCACAAGCCCATCGTGTACCCGGGTGCCGTTGCCGAGAGCTCCGAGCACGCCGACGAGGCCAAGGCGTTCATTGACTTCTGTCTGACCAACAAGAAGGCCCAGAAGATTTGGGCTAAGTACGGCTTTGAGCTTTCCGAGTAGTGCGGCTTGGCGCGATAATTCCATCGTTTTGTGTTTCACTCCGTCCTTGTATTCGCTTGGAGCTTTTCGTGCTTAATAGATTCCGCATGCTTGTCGCCTGTGCTTTGACCTTCGCGCTTTGCTGGGTGCCGGGATTTGCGTTTGCTGGGGACGCTGAGGACGGGGCCCAGGTTGCTGCGACCGCTCATGGGCTTTCCTATGGGATCGAGGGTTTTGAGCGGCTGGCCAAGGGGACCGCTCGTGCCATGGAGGGCCAGCCTGAGGGCTACCGGTTTCCCGTTGACGAGGACGTGGACCTTGTAGTGGCGCCTGCTGCCGATCGCGTTGTGGCGTGGATATCGCCCAAGGCGGTCGAGAAGTTTGGATTGGATCCGCAGGACAACGAGTGCGTATCGGGTCTCAAGTCCCTCGTCTGCGAGCTCGACAGCGCAAACTGCATGGGAGGTGCGCAGCTAGGGGACGTGGATCTTCCTTGGTATGTCACGACGGAAACAACGTTTGATACCAGCGGGTATACCTATGGCTTTGACGAGCGCGGTACGGATGGGGACCGCTATGTGGTGATTGCATCAGCCTCGGGTGATGCCAAGGGCGGCGCGCGTTGGCTTGATAGCGCTCAAATGGTTGAAGCATCGTCTGTCGTGTTGCGGGATGAGCGGGGGGCCTTGACCTCTCTGGCCTCCTTTTTGGGCGACATCGACTATCGCCCGTTTTGGGTGTCCATTAAAACGAGCGGACTTGCCCTGCTGATCTCCTTTGCGCTGGGCCTGTTCGCCGCGTGGAAGACTATGGGTACCTCGAGCCGCATCAAGGGCCTGCTCGATTCGGTCTTTACGATTCCTATGGTGCTGCCGCCCACGGTCTGCGGCTTTCTGCTTCTTATGCTGTTTGGCCGCTCGACCGGGGTGGGCCAGTGGTTCATCGCGCACGGCATCTCGATCGTCTTTACGTGGCCTGCGGCGGTCATTTCGGCCGTCGTTGTGTCTTTTCCGCTGGTCTACCGCACGGCGCTCGGAGCCTTCGAGAGCCTCGACACGCAGATGCTCGACGCCGCGCGAACCCTGGGATGGTCCGAGCGTCGCATCTTTACCAAGCTTATGATGCCGCTTGGCTGGCCCTCGATTGCCGCCGGCACGGTGCTCGCCTTTGCCCGCGCGATGGGCGAGTTCGGTTGCACCCTGTTCTTTGCGGGCAACTACGCTGGCATTACCCAGACCATCCCCATCGCCATCTACTTTGAGTGGATGGGCGGCAACACGTCGGTGGCGCTCTTTTGGGTCATCGTCGTAATCGTGTTCAGCTTCCTAGTCATTCTGTTCATCAATATGTACACGGCGCATTCGCAAAAGTACCGTGAGCGCGGCCTGCCCCGCGCGGAGCGCAAGCAGGCCAAGCAGCTGGGCGGCCAGACCGATTCGCTCGACCCAGTCGGCGGCGATGCACTGCGTATCGATCGCGAGGCGCTGGCCGAGCTTATGCGCGATGACACGGTCGCAAAGGGAGGTCGATAAGCCATGTCGCTTGTTCTGGATATCAAAAAGCGCTATCCGGGGTTCACTCTCGACATGCAGCTTGAGGCCGGCGAGGAGCGCGTGGCGCTGCTGGGCGCCTCGGGTTGTGGCAAGAGCTGCACCTTGCGTTGCATTGCCGGCGTGGAGACGCCCGACGAGGGCGAGATCGTCGTCAACGGCGTGACCTTCTTTGACTCGGCGGCGGGTATCAACCTGTCGCCCCAGGAGCGCAAGTGTGCCCTGCTGTTCCAAAACTATCAGCTGTTTCCCAACATGACGGTGGCTGATAACGTGTGCGCCGGCGTTGAGGGTGCAGGCGACGTCTTGGCGCGCAGGCAACTTGCCGAGCGCTACCTGGGCATCTTTGGACTGGCCGATTTCGCCGACCGCTATCCCGCGCGCCTCTCGGGCGGCCAGCAGCAGCGTGTGGCGCTTGCTCGCATGGTGGCGGCGCACCCGGGCATTTTTATGTTCGACGAGCCCATGAGCGCGCTCGATGCGTATCTTAAGAGCGCTCTCGAACAGAACATGCTCGACCTGTTCGACGTCTGTAACCGTACCGTGCTCTACGTAAGTCACGACATCGACGAGGCGTGCCGCCTGTGCGAGCGCATCTGTGTGATGCATAACGGGCATGTGGAGGAGATCGGCTCCGTCGAGGACGTGGTCCGCCGTCCGCAGACACTGGCGGCGCTGCGCCTGACGGGCTGCAAGAACACGAGCCGTGCGCGCAAGATCGGCGTCGAAGAGGTTGAGGCCCTCGACTGGGGCATGACCTTTAACGTGGGACGCGAGGTTCCCGATGATGTGGCGTACCTGGGGATTCGCGCAAGTTACTTCCATGTTGACAATCGTGCCGAGCGGGGCCGCAACAGCTACGATTTGCACGTGGCCCGTGTGAGCGATTCGCGTTTTGAGCGCTTGGTGCTGTTGGATGTGCCACGTACCGATGCGCCGACTCGCCTGCAGTGGAAGGTCAACAAGGTGGGCGTGCCTGTAGAGGAGTTGCCGCAGGCGGGGGAGACCTTACGCATGCATTTTGATGCGAGCAGGATTCATTTGGTTTGTCGATAGCGCCGGGTAATGCCGTCGGGGATATAAGCCTCGGCGGCTTTGTTTTTGCCGTTCGTCGAATGAGAGATGACAAACTCTTATCAATCAGGATAATAATTTATTA
The DNA here is from genome assembly GCA_027673765.1 of Coriobacteriaceae bacterium AM113-163. Classification (GTDB taxonomy): domain Bacteria; phylum Actinomycetota; class Coriobacteriia; order Coriobacteriales; family Coriobacteriaceae; genus Collinsella. The sequence goes on along the minus strand of JAQDWB010000005.1, from coordinate 81,129 downwards.
ACGGTGGCACACAACGCTGTCGTACGAATGTCAACGGTGTTCGCATGGTCGATGACCGTTGATATAGTTGACCTTAACTTGTAAAGGAGGGTGCGCACATGCCGCAGACGACATACATTTGCCGCGTTGCCGCGCGTGCCCTATATATCGCTCGGAGCCGCATATGAGCAGGTGTGTTCACGGCTCCGGGAGAGACGACGCACAACTAAATAGTCAACCGCAAAGCAGGTTCCCCAAAATTCCGGGTTTGAGCACGGCAGGGCAATCGCCGCCCGTCGTGCATCGATACCGCTGTTATCCGTTTTTGGTTCGAGAGGGGAACCGTCATGGCTGAAGAATTTGATTTCCATCCGATGTGGGAGAGCCTCGGCATGAATCTTGCCGACCACGACATGCTGCTGGGCGCCGTGGGCCAGATGTACGGCGATATGTTCTTGACGCAGAACAATCGCCCCAAGTCCACGTCCTACCTGGACTTTGTGGCTACCAACATCCACAGCGGCCGTATTAAGGAGATGCTCGACAAGAAGGAGGCCGGCGAGGCCACCAAGATCGTCGGTTCGTTCTGCGTGTACGTGCCCGAGGAGATTGTGCTCGCCTGCGACGGCATTCCCGTGGGCCTGTGCTCGGGTGCCGATTGGGCAACCGATAAGGTCGAGGAGCATCTGCCGCGCAACACCTGCCCGCTTATCAAGAGCTTTGCCGGCTTTAAGCTGGGCGAGGTCTGCCCCTACATTGAGTCGAGTGACTTGGTGGTAGGCGAGAACACCTGCGATGGCAAGAAGAAAGCCTACGAGTTTTTTGCCACGCAAAAGAACATGTACGTCATGGATATTCCCAACGTACACGATGAGTCGACGCTTGTGACCTGGAAGGCCGAGGTCAAGAAGCTCGCCGCCAAGATCGAGGAAGAGTGCGGCGTCACGATTACGCCCGAGCGTCTGAAGGCCGCCATCCACGCCGTTAATGAGAAGCGTCGCGCCCTGCAGCGCCTCGCTGCCACGCGCGCTGCCGACCCAGCGCCCATCAGCGGTCTGGACAGCCTGCTGACCGTTCAGGCCGCCTTTATGGACGACACGCCACGTCTGACCGGAGCCATTAACGATATGGCGGCTGAGTGCGAGCAGCGTGTCGAGGCCGGCGAGGGCGTGGCGCCCAAGGGGACCAAGCGCATTCTGTACACCGGCACGCCCATGGCCGTGCCCAACTGGAAGCTGTTCAACCTCATCGAGAAGGCCGGCGGCGTCGTGGTGGGCGAGGAGTCCTGCACGGGTTCGCGCTATTACAAGGACTTGGTCGATGAGTCCGGTGAGACGGTTGACGAGATGCTCGATGCTATCGCCGAGCGCTACTTTAAGATCAACTGTGCCGTCTTTACGCCCAACGACCAGCGTATGAAGGACATTGTCCAGATGGCCAAGGACCTGCACGCCGACGGCATCGTCGACGTGGCCCTGCAGTTCTGCACACTCTACGAGATGGAGTCGTTTGCCGTGGAGAAGGCCGCCGAGGAGGCCGGCATTCCGTTTATGCACATCACGACCGACTACGCCGGCGAGGACGCAGGCCAACTGCAAACCAGGATCGAGGCTTTCTTGGAAACCATTTAGGACTATCCGTCCTGGTGGCTTCCCCAGGCACCCGATCTTGCCGTTCAAACCGTTGATTGCGTACCAGAAGTACGCGGCGCTCTTCTTTCACGGCAACCTCGGGCACCTGGGAAAGCCGTTTCCTTGGTTGGTTAAAAGGTTTGTTAAGGAGTTATATGTCGGAAAAAACTGAGCAGCCGTTGCCGCGCACGTTTGAGGAGTTCAACGAGCAGCGCAAGGCCGCGTTTATTCGCGTCAAGGATTACAAGCAGGCCGGTAATCGCCTGATCGGGTATCTGTGCAGCTATACGCCGCTCGAGATTATCGATGCCGCGGGGGCTGCGAGCGTGGCGCTGTGCGGCACGTCCGACGAGGTGATTCCCGAGGCCGAGAAGGTGCTGCCGGCAAACCTCTGCCCGCTCATCAAGTCGACCTACGGCTTTGCCTACTCGCAAAAGTGCCCGTTTACGTACTTCAGCGACATGATTATCGGTGAGACCACCTGCGACGGCAAGAAGAAGATGTACGAGCTGCTGGGGGAGCTCAAGCGTACGTACATTCTGCACCTGCCGCAGGGTCGCGATCGTGCCTATGAGCGTGAGGGCTGGTACGAGGAGTGCCGCCTGCTCAAGGAGGAGCTCGAGGGTTTCTACGGCATCACGATCACCGACGACGACCTGCGCGCCGCCGTGCGTCGTCGCAACCGCCTGCGTGCCGCCCAGCTCGAGATGTTTGCGCTCCAGGCCAACCAGCCGGCGGCCATGAGCGGCGTCGACCTGATGAGCACCATGTTCGCCGGTACGTTCAGCTTTGATATCGAGGCCTATACGGACCAGCTCGAGCAAAAGGTTGCCAAGCTGCGCGAGGCCTACGAGGCTGGAGAGCGCCCGGTCGCGGCAGATGCTAAGCGCATCCTGATTACCGGCTGCCCCGTGGGCGGCGTGATCAACAAGATCGGTCGCACCATCGAGTCTAATGGCGGCGTGGTCGTGTGCATGGACGATTGCTCGGGCGAGCGCACGGCGGCCATGATGATCGACCCGGACGCGCCCGATATCCTGCGCGCTATCGCCGACCGCTACCTGGACATTAACTGCTCGGTCATGACACCCAACGACGGCCGCATGGAGAACACGCTGGCCATGTGCGAGAAGTACCACGTCGATGGCGTGGTGGAGAGCGTGCTGCAGGCGTGCCATACCTTTAACGTGGAGAGCGCACGCATGCAGGAGGCCGTCGAGGGTGCGGGCATTCCGTACATGAAGATTGAGACCGATTACAGCAACGGCGACATGGGCCAGATTGAGACGCGCATCGCCGCCTTTATCGAAACCCTCTGACGTCTGAGGCACCCGACCTTCCGGCTCCAACCCTCCTCGCGTACCTTGAGTACGCTTCGTCGGGCTTGTCGCTCGGAATCTCGGGCACCTCAGACGCCAGAGGGCCGTTGTTGCAGCAGTGTCTGATCGTTTGATTTTCTTGCTGATTAGGAGAGAGCCATGATAGGGATCGGGATCGATATCGGGTCTACGGCGGCTAAGGCTGCTGTGGTCGACGGGGAGGGTTCGGTGGCGTGGACGTGCGTGCAGCCAACCGGGTATTCGTCGGTCGATGCGGGGGAGCGTCTGCGCTGTGAGCTTGCCGCTGCCGGCTACGACGTGGCGGCCGACGACGTACGCGTGGTCGCGACTGGATACGGCCGTGTTGCCGTGCCCTATGCGCACAAGGTCGTGACCGAGATTACCTGCCACGGCACCGGTGCCGTGTGCCTGTTTGGCGATCACGGCACCGTGATTGACGTAGGCGGTCAGGACACCAAGGTCATCCAGCTTAAGGGCGGCCGCGTGGCAAAGTTCGCCATGAACGACAAGTGTGCTGCCGGCACGGGGCGCTTTTTGGAGATCATGGCCGACCGCCTAGGTATTTCTCAACAGCAGATGGCCGACCTGGCGCGTTCCGGCGAACCTACCAAGATCAGCAGCATGTGCACGGTGTTCGCCGAAAGCGAGGTCATCAGCCTGATCGGTCGCGGTGAGCCGCGCGAGAACATCGCCCGCGGTGTGATCGAAAGCGTCGTGTCGCGCGTGGCCACTATGGCCGGGCAGGCGGCGGGCGCCCCGTACTATCTGACCGGTGGTCTGTGCGAAAACGCCTATGTCGTCGAGCGTCTGGGCGCACTGTTGGGCTCGCCGGTAGAGACCTCGCCCCAGGCGCGCTTTGCCGGCGCTATCGGTGCGGCCATTCGCGCACAGGCGCTTGCGTAGGGGGCTTGCGATAAATCGCCCGCTCTCGGCGCCACCATGCGTATACTGGGAGGAAAAGATTGACCTATGAGAGGAGGGATCGATGGCTGACGATTTCATCAAGCTCACGCAGATGACCGCTGCCTCTGGTTGAGCCGCTAAGTTGGCTCCTGGAGCCCTCGCCCAGGTCCTGGGCGACTTACCCAATGTGCATAACGACAACCTGCTCGTGGGGTTCGATACCTCCGACGATGCGAGCGTCTTTCGCGTTGGCGACAACTTGGGCCTCGTGCAGTCCATCGACTTCTTCCCGCCGATGGTCGATGACCCGTTTCTGTTTGGCCAGATCGCCGCGGCCAACTCGCTGTCGGACATCTACGCTATGGGCGGGCGGCCGAGTCATGCCATGAACCTGCTCTGCATACCCAGCTGCCTGGGTGTTGAGGCTGCTGGCCAGATTCTGGCGGGTGGCGCCGACAAGTGCGTCGAGGCGGGCTGCTCCATCGCGGGTGGCCACACCATCAACGACGACGAGCCCAAGTACGGCCTGTCCGTGAGCGGCTTTGTCGCGCTCGACCGCATGCTCGCCAACAGCGGCGCGCGCGTGGGCGATGTTCTGCTGCTGACCAAGGCGATCGGCTCGGGCATCATCACCACGGCCATTAAGGGCGAGCTTATCGAGCAGGATGAGGCCTGTCCGATGTGGAACTCGATGCGCACCCTCAACGAGGCCCCGATTCGCCTGGCCGAGGGACTCGAACTTCACGGCTGTACCGACGTCACGGGCTTTGGCTTGATCGGGCATGCGTGCGAGATGGCCGAGGGCTCGGGCGTGCAGATTGAGCTTGCATCGGGGGCGGTGCCTCTCTTTGACCAGGTGCTCGATATGGCGCGTCTGGGCATTATCCCAGCCGGCGCCTACCGCAACCAGGACTTCTTTGGCCCGCGCGTGGCTGCCGACGAGGATCTGGAGCCGGGCATGCTGGATGCGCTGTACGATCCGCAGACGTCTGGTGGCCTGCTTATCGCGGCGCCTGCTGCCGATGTGGATGAGCTCGCGCGTCGTCTGCATGCCGAGGGACGTATCGCCGTCGTCGTCGGTCGCGTGTGCGAGCCGGTGCCAGGCGGTCCTGCTGTTCGCGTTGTGCAGTAAGGAAAACCGTTTATGCGACCGTCCGTTGTTCTGGGCGGCCCCTTTCGAAAGGATTTTGCTATGTCTACCAAAATTGAAGTCAATGCCATGGGCGATGCCTGTCCGCTGCCCGTCGTCAAGACGCTTAAGGCGCTCAAACAGCTTGACGGCGAGGGTGCCGTGGTGACCTCGGTCGATAACGAGACCGCCGTCAAGAACATCTCCAAGATGGCGCAGGAGAAGGGCCGCACGGCCTCGGTCGAGAAGATCTCGGACGCTGAGTGGCACGTGACCGTCGCGACCGCCGGTGCCGTGGCCGTTGCGGACCCCGAGCAGGACGGTGCCGCTTTCTGCGACGCCAGCGCCAGCAAGGGCAAACTCGTCATTTCCGTCTACACCGACTGCATGGGCCGTGGCGACGACGAGCTGGGCCACAAGCTCATGAAGGCCTTCATCTTTGCCGTGACGCAGCAGGAGGAGCTGCCCGCGACCATGCTGTTCTACAACGGCGGTGCCAAGCTCACCGTAGAGGGCTCTCCGGTGCTCGACGACCTGAAGGGCCTGGCCGAGCAGGGTGTCGAGATTCTCACCTGCGGCACCTGCCTCGATCACTTTGGCATTAAGGATCAGCTCGCGGTGGGTGAGGTCACGAACATGTACGTGATCGTGGAGAAGATGGAACAGGCCGTGCGCGTCGTGCGTCCGTAGCGTATTGGTTGGAGTTGCCATGAGGGAGAAGCGCCCGGCGCTTGTCATCACGTTTCCCACCACGGCGGCCGCCATGGGCTGCGAGTCCCTGTGCATCGAGCGCGGCCTTCCCGGGCGAACGATTCCCGTGCCCGGGGAGGTCGCTGCCGGCTGCGGCCTGGCGTGGAAGGCGTTGCCTGCCGATGAGGAGCTGCTGCGCAGCGAGCTTACCGCGGCGGGCGTTCCTACCGAGGGCTATACCGTGATTGATATGTGGGAGGTCGTGCGATGATCTACCTGGATAACGCGGCGACGACCATGCACAAGCCTCAGACGGTCATCGATACCGTGACGCAGGCGATGTGCTCGCTCGGCAATGCCGGGCGCGGTGCCACGTCGGGTGCCCTCGATGCCGCTCGTACGATTCACGCTTGCCGTGCCAAGCTCGCGCGCCTTTTGGGCTGCCCGAGGGCGGACCATGTGTGCTTTACGCCCAACTCCACGGCGGCGCTCAACACCGCCATCAACGGGGTGGTGCGCCCCGGCGACCATGTGGTCACAACGGTGCTCGAGCACAACTCCGTGCTGCGTCCGCTCAACCGCCTGGCGGCAGAGCAGGGTGTGACGGTTGAGCATGCGGGCTGTGATACCAACGGCGTGCTCGACTACGACGAGCTCGAGCGGCTGGTCACGCCCGGTACGCGTGCTGTGGTGGTGACGCACGCCTCCAATGTGACCGGCAACGCGGTCGACATTGCGCGCGTGGCGGCCATGGCCAATGCTGCCGGTGCGCTGGTGATCGTCGACGCCTCGCAGTCTGCCGGCGCGATGCATATCGATATGCAGGCCATGGGGCTCGACGTAGTGTGCTTTACTGGCCACAAGGGACTCATGGGTCCGCAGGGGACCGGCGGGCTGGCCGTGGCGGAGGGCATTGACGTGGCGCCGTGGGCCATGGGCGGCACGGGTGTGCACAGCTTCGATGCGTTACAGCCCATGGGGTGGCCCACGCGGCTCGAGGCGGGCACGCTCAACGGTCACGGCATAGCGGGCCTTTCTGCGGGCCTTGATTTTATCGAGGCACAGGGCGGAGTTGAAGCGATTGCGACTCACGAACGCGCCCTGGCCGATTGCTTTCTCGCCGGTGTTCGTGAGATTCCGGAAATCAAGCTCTACGGTGCGTTTGACCAACCCGCGCGCTCGGCGATCGTGTCGCTCAACGTGGGCGATATCGACTCTGCCGAGATTTCGGACGCGCTCATGCAAGGGTGGGGGATTGCGACGCGCCCCGGTGCCCATTGCGCCCCACTCATGCACCGCGCGCTGGGAACCGAGCGCCAGGGCGTGGTTCGCTTCTCGTTTGGTTACTTCAACACGGCCGAGGAAGTCGACACCGCGATTGACGCTTTGCGTGATTTAAGCAGCGATTAGACCAACCATTTACGCCCTTAGATAAACCGTTTGCGCAGCCTTCCCGCATTGTCGCTTATACAGGGTATTGTGAGATGATGGCCCACACTGGGACTCTGTATCTTTGCAAATTGCGGGAAGGTTCCTATGAACAGGATCACTGCTGCCCTCTATAGGTTTTTAGTCGTCTATCTTTCGGTCGCGATGGTCGTGACCTCGATACCCCTTGCGCCCAGCACAGCCTATGCCGATGATGCCGGGGCGGTCGCCGTGGAGAGCGAGGCCCAAGAGACCGACTCGGGCTCCGATACCGATGCGGTCGATGGCTCATCACCTTCGGACGAAAACGCTTCGTCCACGTCTTCCGACCAAACGAATAATACGCAGGACGACTCATCCAACGCGGCATCCGACACCCCCGGGACGAGCCTGGCGCAGGATCTCACAAGTGCTGCGACTGATTCCGATGCTGCAAAGAGCTCGCCTGCAACGTCAGAGTCCTCGTCCGATGACAGCGAAGTCGATCCCTTCGTGTATGAGGATCCAACGGTCTATGAGTATGCCAAGCTTATGCCGAACGGCTATGTGTATCCGTGCGATGCAGGCGGAAGCGTTACGGTAGAGATTGATGGAAACGACCCGTATGGGAGCTCTGTCGACGGTAAATTGGTAACCAATCTGATCGTTGATTACGGAGTGGATGGGGTCCCCGGATATATTTGTGAGTATTCCTCCAATCTGCGTTCGGTGCGTTTTGAGAACAGCTCTATTTCTTCAATTGGACTACACGCCTTTTCTGGGTGCTCCAATCTCGCCGATATCAGCTTTTCCGGTATGACCATTGGAAGTATCGGAACAGGGGCCTTTTCTGGGTGCGGATCGCTTACGAGCCTAAATATTGACGACGTTGCTACCATCGGCACGATGGGCGATGCCGCGTTTGCCTGGAGCGGGCTGCGGTCTACGGGGCTCGACAAGGTCGTTGGCCTCTGTTCGATTCCTGAGAACGCTTATAATGCCTGCAGCGCTCTGACCGATACCGGTCTGGGCAGGAACACATCCATCACGTCAATCGGCGTTAATGCGTTCAAAAACTGCTCCCGCCTTGCGACGACCGGACTTGAGAGCAATACGACGATCAAGACGCTCCGCGAAGGTTGCTTCTCCGGGACCAATATGAGCGGCGGGCTGACGCTGCCCCTTTATTCCAAAATCGAGGAACTGCCGAGCCGTGCGTTCTATGGCTCTAAGCTCGAAACCGTGTACCTTGGGTGCGGCCATGCGGTGCTCATTAATTCCACCACGTTTCCCAAGCAGTACATGACTGTCATGGTCCCTGCCAAGATGGTTTCGCAATACGAAAGCGGCCGCCCCAAAGAGGTTTGGGAGAGCTGCAATGGTAGCCTGCCCGTCCCCGTGGGTAAGGTACTCCAAAAGATAAAGATTTCGCGCGATCCCGACAAGATGGCCTATCAGCAGGGGGAAAAGATCTCCCTCGAGGGCATGAGTGCCACGTTTCAATATCCTCATTCGACGATGGATAGCGACTACGAAGCCCTCATAAAGGAAGAACTCGGCGAGTACCTTACGGCGACTCCCTGCGACGGCGACGTCTTCGATGGCTCGATGGACGGAGAACCCATACAGCTGGTGTATGACGATGGCTACACGCGCCTTGTCGCGTACAGCAAGGGCAACCTGCAGCAGGCAGCCTACGAGTATGCCAAGCTCATGCCCAACTACTATCTGTATCCGTGCGACGCAAACGGAAATCTTACGGTAGAAATCGATGAAAACAACCCGCGCGAGAACTCTGTCGATGGTCGAATGGTAACGAATTTGATTGTCGATTACGGGGTTGATGAAGTCGACGCACAGCTCTGCGCCGACTCTACCAATCTGCGCTCAGTGCGCTTTGAGAATAGCTCCATTTCCATAATCGGATTGCACGCCTTCTATAACTGCCCGAATCTCACCGATATCAGCCTTTCCGGTATGACCATCGGCACCATCGGAAAAGAGGCGTTCTATGGCTGCGAGTCGCTTGCGAGCCTGAACATCAGCGAGACAACTACCATTGTCTCGATGGGCTATGCCGCGTTTGCCGACAGTGGGCTGGTGTCCACGGGGCTCGACAAGGTTGTCGGCCTCACATCGATTCCCGACAGAGCCTACGAAGGCTGCAAGGCTCTGACCGATACCGGCCTGGACAAGAATACCTCCATTACATCGATTGGCGTTTGCGCGTTCAGGTTCTGCTCGAACCTTGCTACCACAGGGCTCGAGAGCAACACAACGGTCCAAACGCTTGGCCACACCTGCTTCTACGGCACCGACTTGAGCGGCGGGCTGACGCTGCCATATAACTCCAAGATCGAGGAGTTGCCGGAAAAGGCGTTTGGCAGCACCAATCTCGAGACAGTGTTCTTTGGGTGCAACCATGCGGTGCTCATTAACACCGACACGTTCCCCAAATACAACATGACCGTCATGGTTCCCGCAAAGATGATTCCAAAGTACAGCAAGGGAGAGCCCAAAGCTGTTTGGGAGAGGTGCAACGGCTGCCTGCCCGTCCCGGTGGGCAAGGTGCTCGAGAACGTTGAGATCTCATGCGACCCCAACAACATGACCTACGAGACGGGGGAGACCATTTCGCTCGAGGGTATGAACGTCGAGCTCGATTACCCGCATTCGGTATCGATTTGGGACTACGAGGCCCTCATACAGGAAGAGCTCGGCGAGTACCTTACGGCCACCCCCTGCGACGGCGACGTTTTCGATGAGTCGATGGACGGACAGCCCGTAAAGCTCGTGTATGACGACGGCTATTCGCATTTTGAAACCCAGACCAAGGGCACGCTACAGCTCAAGAAGCCTGAGCCGACGTCGTTCCAGATCTCCTATGCCCAAACGATCGATAAAGGCGAACGCAAGCTGATGGACGGCGTTGAGCTGCCCAATGTTTCCGGCGTGACGACGATCGATGCGGGCGCCGAGGTCACGCTCGATGCCGGTGCTTTGGGGATGCTCAACGACAACCTTACCTTTAAGGGCTGGTATGACACCGAGTCCGGCAAGTACATCTCCAAAGAGACGGTCTACACGTTTACGCCGGATAAGGACCTGTCCCTGGAGGCTCGCTTTAAGCTCAAGGACTATGCGGTGCATGTCAACGATGCGCAGGCGACCGATTCGTCACAGGACTTTGCGCACCTGAGTGTTACCGCTCAAAACTGCTATCGCAATGCCGGCGAGACGGTCGACCTTTCCGCCGCCACGGATAACGCGCTGTTCCTGGGCTGGTATCTGGGCGAGGGCGATGATGCGTACGCCGTGAGCGATCAGCTCGACTTTACCTATACGGTGGACAAGGCAGATGCGATTGTGTCCGAGGACAAGACTGACGCTAGGATCGAGATCACTCCGCGCTACTGCGCTCCGCAGGCGAGCGTTGTGCTGAGTGTGGACGGGGTCGATGAGAACGGGCAGCCGCTCGGACAGTTCCTCTCTACCGGTCTGTACGGTATCGGGTCGCGCGTAACGGTCGTGGCGGTGCCAATGCCTGGCTATGTTTTTGACTACGCGACCGATGCCCTCGGCAACGTTGTCTATACCGGCGACGATGGTCCGTCCTACACGTTTGTGCTCGAGGGGGATGTGCAGTACACCGCGCATTTCCGCGAGGCGACTGACCCCGACGAGTCACTCGCGGCGCTTAAGGCCGCGCTCATCGCCGCGATTACGGCTGCGGCCGTTCTCGCTACCATGTATGGCTTGGGCGAGATCGTCGACCCCATCGCGGCCGATGCAGTGATTGAGATCGGTATGGCCGACAACATCGAGGATGTTGCCGCTGTGGGCACCAAGGTGCTCAAGGAGATTAAGGACATCATCGACGACCACAAGAAGCCCAAGCCTCATGGCGACCATAAGATCGAAATAATTGCCACCGCGCAGCCCGAGGTGGGCGGCGTCGTTACCGGAGGCGGTATCCACTATGAGGGGACGGTCGCCACGCTCGAGGCTGTCGCAAATCCCGGCTATCGCTTCGTATGTTGGAAAGAGAACGGCGTCGAGGTCTCGACATCTCCTCTCAAGACGATGACGATCACGGGCCTGACGCCCGAGGTCGTAAAAATGACGGCCGTTTTCGAGAAAAAAGTCGAGATTACGGCGGTTGCCGAAGCCGATGGCATTCAGGCCGATTTTTCGACAGGCTGCACCGCAAGCCCCGTAAAGCAGAGCATTACGCGTGGCGATCAGGCTATGGTCACCGCGAGTGAGGGTCCTGACTATGCCTTTGTGGGATGGTTTGAGGACGGCATCGAGGTTTCGCCCGAGCGCACGTATATCTTCAAGGCCGAGGTCGACCGCCATCTGGTTGCGCGCTTCCGCAAGGCGGATAAGACCATCCTGGTGAATACCGATCCCTTCGACAGCGCCGAGGTTCTGTGCGATGGCGTACCGGTCGTGGACGGCAAGGTTCGCGCGAAAGATGTCGACATTCTCACGTTTACGATGCGGCCCAAGGTGCGCCCCGACAATCCAGAGAAAACGTACCGGTTTGTAGAGTGGCGCGAAACCGATGCGCAGGGCATCACGATTGCCAACAAGCAGGAAGTTTGCGAATACCGCGTTAACGGGAATGCCCGAATTGAGGCTGTAATGGACGGCAGGGATGCGCATACTGTGCATGCCGAGGCTGACCCGCTCGAGGGCGGCACCGTTACGCTGAAGCGCGGCGAGACTGCCGGCATGGTTCTCGAGGTCCCCGAGGGTGAGCGCGTGACCGCGGAGGCTACGCCATCCGAGGGCTATATCTTTGACGGTTGGTATCTGAGCAATGGTGGCTCGGATACTACGTCGACGCTGGTTTCGAGCGAGCGTTCGTATACCTTTGAGCCCATTACCGACTGCGTGGTCCAGGCGAAGTTTACGCGTGCCTGCAAGGTGGACGTTGTCGTTGAGCCGGCCGCGGCCATGGCGGGCAAATATATGGTGCACGGTGAGGGCTACTGCATGAAGGGCGAGCCTGCCACGCTGAGCATTGAGCTCACGGCGGAGGCGAGCAAACAATTTACCTTTAAGGGCTGGTACGACGCCAAGACGGACCTGCTTTTGGGTACCGACCCCAGCTATCTCGAGTTCTATCCCGAGGACGTGGAATGCACCGTGCGCGCGGTGTTTGAGGAAAACACGTATACCGTGACGGCGAAGGCCAAGAAGACCTTTGTGGAGCGCGGTACGGTTGAGATTGAGGGGCACCCGGGGGTATCTTCGGTTACCTGCGGATATGGCGACACGGTGATGCTCAAGGCGAAGGCCAATGACGGCTACCGCTTTGACCATTGGAAGGATGACTCCGGTAAGGAGTACGACTCTGCCGAGCTGGTCGTTAAGGTTACCAAGTGCGACACCTATACCGCGATCTTTACCGACTCAAAACCCGAGGTAATGGTCACGGCCGATTCGTGGCTCGGCGGTACTGTGACGTGTAATGGGACCGTGGTGAAGCCTACGACCGATACGTTCAAATTAGGGGAGACCCTTCATCTGACGGCTAAGGCCCATCCTGGTTTTTTGTTCTGGGGTTGGTACGTCAATGGTCGCCTGAAGAGCCTTAAGCACGAGACCTCGTTGGTTGCGAAGGCTCGCGGTAAAACCGGACACTGCGTTATTACCGCGGCCTTTGTGCCGATCGATACCGTCTGCGTGCCCCTCGCTGATCCTGCGGAGGGCGGCACCGTCAAGGCGAGCCGAATCCTTGCCGACCGCGGCGCGGAGGTTGCCCTTAAGGCGACGCCCAATCCCGGTTACGTCTTTACTGGTTGGTATACGGCCGACGGCACGTTTGAGTCTGCCGATGCGGAGTTCACCTGCCACCAGGAGCGCAGCCATGTGCACGTCGCTCGCTTTATGGCAAAAAGCTATGAAGTCGACGCCACGACGGTAGTCGATTCCGGCACCGGTTCGCTGGTCGAATCGAGCGTCGCCGGCTGGGTCGAGGGCGCAGGCACCGTCGAGGCGGGGCATGCCGCCACGCTGACGGCGCATGCGCTTTCGGGCTATGCGTTTGAGTATTGGGCCGATGCCTCGGGCGCCGTGGTAAGCCGTGACAGCACCTATCACGTGGTGCCGACGTCTGACACGACGCTTCAGGCCGTGTTCTCGGCAAAACAATATACGGTGGACGTCTCGTGCGAGGAGAGCATGGGCACGGTCGAGGGCGCGGGGGCGTATGCCGCTGGACAGGTCGCAACCGTGCGTGCGGTCGCCGCCGAGGATACGGCTTTTGTGGGCTGGTTCCGTAACGGCACATGCGTGAGCTCCAAGAAAACCTATCGATTTACCGTGCGTGAGGATACGTCGCTCTATGCTGTCTTTGCGTCGGGTTCGTATGTCGTGCATACCGTTGCTTCGCCTGCCGAGGGCGGAGCCGTGAGCGGCTTTGGTGGCTATGAGGCTGGCGACCGCGCAACGCTTCGTGCGATCGCCAACACCGGGTATTCGTTTGCGGGTTGGACGGACGACAAGGGCGAGACAGTCAGCGAGAACGCCGACTATACCGTTAAGGTCGCGGGTGACGCCACCTATACGGCGACCTTTACGCCTAAGTCCTATCAGGTCGTTTTGAGCGCGAGTGACGATAGCGTTAGCACCCTGAGCGGCGAGGGCTCCTATCAATTCGGTGATACGGTCGAACTCAACGCTACGCCTATGGGAACCAAACGTTTTGTCGGCTGGTATGTCTTGGATGCCGAGGGCAACAAGTCGCTGCTGAGCTGCGACGCCCATTGTTGGGTTAAGCTCGACAAGGATATGGTCGAGGGGCTCGAGGACGATACGTTGGAGCTCCAGGCCGTGTTTGCCGATCCATACGAGGTGACCGTTACGGGCGAGGTCGTGGTGAAGAACAAGGCCTCGAGCAGGGGCTGCCGTGTTACGGGCAGCGGTAGCTTTGCCGTGGGCGATCATGTGGAGCTGACCGCTGTTGCCGGTATGGGCTATCGCTTTGTGGGCTGGAGCACCGATAAGGAGGGCACCTCGATTGTCGAGAACGCGACGACCCTCGATGTGACCGCCGCGCAAGACATAACGTACTACGCGCAGTTCGAATCCGATGGACAGGTGACCATTACCGTCACTGGCTCGTCCATCTTCCGCGGTACGGCCCTTCTGGTCGACGGCATTCCTGCCGGCAGCAGGTCCTACGACAGGGGCGACATGTTTATGGCGATTGCGATTCCGTGGAAGAAGTACCACTTCTCGCATTGGGTCGACGATGCGGGTGTCACGGTGAGCTACAGCGCGTTCTATATCGGTACCGCAAAGGAGAATAGGCAGCTTACGGCCGTGTTCTATGAGACGGGCTGCGATGTTCAGGTCGCTACGTATCCCAAGGGCGCGGGCTTTAGCATGGTTGCGCTTGGTACCGGCGGCTCCTACCACTCCGCGGCGATTATGTTTACCGTGCCGCACGAGGGTTGGAAGTTTAAATACTGGGTCGACGAGAACGGCATGCCTGTGGGCGCCACGCCGGTGATCAACCGTGTAGTGTTTGGCAACCGTACTTTTACGGCCGTTTATGAGCGGGCGTCGATGACGGTTACGGCGGTGGATCCGCGTCAGGGCGGACACGTCGAGGGTTCCTCTGAGGACGAATCTCTGGGCTATGCCGTGACCAACGAAGTCGAGAACGGTGAGTCCACGACCCTGACTGCCGTTCCCGATGCGGGGTATGTGTTCGATGGGTGGTATGCGCGCAATGATGACGGGTCGTTGGGCGATGAGCCGCTGAGCACGGATGCTACCTGGACGTTTGTCCCCGAGGACAATATGACTGTCGAGGCGCGCTTTGCGGAGGCGCCTAAGTACCAGGTGACGGCCCGAGCGGTCAACGGATCGGTTGATCCGGAGTCTGCTTTGGTCGCTACGGATGGCAAGGTGACGCTTTCGGCGACGCCCGATGAGGGCTGTTACCTGACGCGCGTGACCGTTGCCGAAGGGGCAGGTGATGATGGTTCGGCCGGTAATGCCTATGACCTTGATATTTCTGACTATAAGGGCGGGGCGTACGAGGTCACACTGAGTGGCGTGAGCGCTCCGCAGCAGGTCACGTTTGAATTCGCGAAGGCTGCGGCTCCGGAGGTGCTCGCTCAGCCGCAGGATGCGAGTGCTTACGAGGGTGATCCGGTTGAGCTTTCTGTCGCCGCCGAGGCGGGGCGCAACGTTCGCGTCCATGCGGCCGTGTCTTCTGGATCCGCTGCAGACGCCAAGCTGAGCTACCAGTGGTATCGAGTGTCTGACGATGGCGGCAAGGCGGTGGCGCTGAAGGACGAGACGGGGGAGACTCTTTCGATCGCCCGGCTCGACAGCGACGGCGAAGGCGAGTACTTCTGCCGCATTACGCAGAACTACCTGGGCACGGTGACAAAGACGGATACCGAACATGCGAAGGTATCCATCGTGCCCCGAGAAGCACTTGTGTTTAATGGGCGTGTGCTGCCGGTGGCGACCGCTCACGATGAGTACCGTGCAGAGATTGCCGGCGCTACGGGCGGCAAGGCACCGTATGCGTACAACTTGGATGATGTTGAGGTTCCTGAGGGCATGCAGCTGACGCTGGCAGATGACGGATCGGGCGCCTTGGTGCTCTCGGGCGTGCCTGCGGCTACGGGTGTTTGTCGCTTTAAGATTTCGTGCACCGATGACCTGGGCGACAAGTGCGATGCACACTTCGCGCTGCTCGTGAAGGCGAAGAAAGCCCCGCTTGCATTTGAGGGCCAGACCTTTACCTACAACGCGACGGCGCAGGCCCCGGAACTTTTGGGCGTGCCCGAGGGCTGCGAGGACGATGTCAAACTGACCTATGTTGGCACGGGCGACACACATTACTCGTCGGATCAGGCGCCGGTGGATGCCGGCACGTATCGTGCGGTGGCGACGCTCGACGCCAAGGGATATGTCGGTAATGCCTCCTGTGACTTCACGATCGAGAAGGCCCCGGTCGATATTTCGATCGAGACGTCTGATGTGACATACGATGGCGCACGACACGGTGCGGCGGTTGCGGTTGCCGGCCTTGATGCGTCTGCCTATTCTGTTGCCTATCGCGGTATAGATGGAACGTCCTATGGTCCGACGGCGCTGGAGCCGTGCGACAGTGGCAACTACCGCGTCACGGTTACGGTGACTGACCCCAACTATCAGGGTAAAAAGTCCGCCGAGTTCTCGATTGCAAAGGCAAGCCAGGTTATTACGGGAACGACGAGCTATTCGGGTGTATACGGTGGAGACCCCATTGTGTTTAACAACGTTGCCCAGACTCCCGTGAGCTTTGAGCTGGTCGATTCCGATGACGATGCGAGCCCGGTTTCGATTAAGGGACGCTGCGCGACGGTGAAGGCTGCCGGTACGGCACGTGTTGTCGCCCATGCCGCTGCCTCGCGTAACTATCTTGCTGCCGAAGACGTTGAACTGACGGTTGCTGTTGCGCCGGCTCAGCTGCTGGTGAAGGTCGACGATGCCGAGCGCTTTGAGGGCCAGGAAAATCCCGAGTTTACCTCCAGCTTGGTGAGCCGTTGCGACACCTCGGACGTTAAGGTTACGTACTTCTGCTCGGCGAATAAGAAATCGCCGGCGGGTGAGTACCAGATCGACGCGGCGGTCGCCGATCCGAACTTTGATGTCGCGGTCAAGCCCGGCACGCTGACGGTGAAGAAGAAGCCCGAGCACTACAAGGTGACGGCGAAGGCAGTCAACGGTTCGGTCGACAATGCTTCGGTTTCGGTTGTTGAGGGCGGGGACGCGATCCTCTTGGCGACGCCCGACGAGGGCTGCTACCTCGAGCGCGTGACGGTTGCGCAGGCAGGCTCGGATGCGACCGTTGACCTCGACATTTCTGATTACAAGGGCGGGGCGTACGAGGTCACGCTGAGCGATGTTACCGCATCGCAGGAGGTCACGTTCGAGTTTGCGAAGGCGGACGCTCCGCGTGTGGTCGCGCAGCCGCAGGACGTGAGCGTCCATGGGGGCGATTCGGCTGTGCTCTCGGTTGCGGCCGAGGCAGGCAAGAACGTCGCCGACCACGCGGCCTCGTCCACGGGTTGCGCTGCCGAGGTTGAGCTTTCCTACCAGTGGTTCCGCATGGCGAATGGCAAGGCCGTGGCGCTCGATGGCGAGACGGGGGAGACGCTCTCGCTCGCTGATCTCGATGACGAGAAAGCCGGCGAGTACTTCTGCCGCATCACTCAACGCTACCTTGGCACTGAGAAGCAGACGGACAGTGATTGTGCTTCCGTCTCCGTCGTTGCCTGGGACACCCTTGTGTTCAACGGCGACCTGCTACCGGCAGCGAGCGCGCACGGCACGTACCTCGCAACGATTGCCGGGGCCGCGGGCAGCAAGGCTCCGTACGAGTACGCATGGGATAAGACGAAGCTCCCCGACGGGCTCAAGCTTTCTCGTACACCGGGCGGTCTGACGCTCTCGGGCATCCCGTCCAAGACGGGCGTTTCCGCCTTTGATATCACGTGCACGGATGCTCGTGGCGAGGCCACGACCGCCCGCTTTGCGCTCGTTGTCCAGGCAAAGCACGTAATACTTACGTTTACGGATGGCGACTATACCTTTAATGGCGCACCGCAGACGCCTGAAGTTTCCGGTGCCCCTAAGGTCTGCAAGGGCGACCTTAGGGTCTGGTACTTCGGTACCGGAAGCACGCAATATTCCTCGACGGAGGCCCCGACCGATGCCGGCACGTACCGCGCTGTCGCCACGCTGCGCAGCCACGGCTACATCGGTGCCGCTACCTGCCAGTTCGAGATCGCTCCGGCAAAGCTCAAGGTGAAGGTTGACGACGCCGAGCGCTTCGAGGGAGAGGCGAACCCAGCGTTTACCTCGAGCCTGGAGAGTGCGGTTGACACTTCGCGTGTGAAGGCCGAGTACTCCTGCGATGCCGATGAGAGCTCTCCTGCTGGCGAGTACCAGATCGGCGCGACGGTCGCCGACCCGAACTTCGATGTCGAGGTCGTGCCCGGAACGCTGACGGTGAAAAAGAAGCAGGAGCCCGTCAATCCCAACCCGGTGGTTCCGGACCCGGACAATCCGGATAACCCCGAGCCCGATAACCCGGACAAGCCAGAGCGCTTTGAGGTGACGGCAGAGGCGGTCAACGGTTCGGTTGACAACGCTTCCGTCACCGTTGATGCGGGCGGAGATGTGACGCTCTCGGCGACGCCCGACGAGGGATGCTACCTCGAGCGAGTGACGGTCACGGAAGCCGGCTCGGACAAGGCCGTCAATCTCGATATCTCCGACTATGAGGGTGGAGCGTACGAGGTCACGCTGAGTGGCGTCACCGCGTCGCAGGAGGTCACATTCGAGTTCGTGAAGGCGGACGCTCCGAAGATGATCGCCCAGCCGCAGGATGCGAGCGCCCACGAGGGCGATGCTGCCGTGCTCTCGGTTGTTGCCGAGGCGGGCAAGGGCGTCCTCGACCACGCGCCCTCGTCCACGGGTTCCGCCGCCGATGTCGAACTTTCCTATCAATGGTTCCACATGGTGGGCGGCGAGGCCGTGGCGCTCGAGGGCGAGACGGGGGAGTCGCTCCTCATCGAGTGTCTCGATGACGATTGCGCTGGCGAGTATTTCTGCCGCGTCACTCAGCGCTATCTCGGCACCGAGGCGCAGGCGGACAGCGATCACGCTGTCGTTTCCGTTGTGCCCCGGGATGCCCTTGTGTTCAACGGCGGTCTGCTTCCATCGGCGTGTGCGCACGGTGCGTATCGCGCAACGATTGCGGGCGCCGCGGGTGGCGAAGCTCCGTATGAGTACACGTGGGACGATGCTAAGCTTCCCGAAGGGTTTAAGCTCACCCGCATAGCGGGCGGTCTGACGCTCTTGGGCACCCCGTCCAAGGCCGGGGTGACTACCTTTGACATCACGTGCAAGGACGCTCATGGCAAGACCGTGACCGCGCGCTTCATTCTGGTCGTTCAGGCGAAGCGGGTCGAGCTTGCATTTGAGGGCGGCAACTTCGTCCATAGCGGTGATGCTCAATCGCCTAAGATCACGGGGGTTCCCAAGGCCTGCGAAGGTGACCTGAGGGTCGGGTATTACGGGACGGGCGGCACGCACTATTCGTCGAGTGAGGCCCCGACCGATGCCGGCACGTATCGCGCCGTTGCCACGCTGCGAAGCAACGGGTATATCGGCGCCGCCTCGCGCAAGTTCAAGATTGCGCCGGCGAAGCTTAAGGTGAAGGTCGACGATGTTGAACGCTTCGAGGGAGAGATGAATCCCGCCTTTACCTCGAGCCTAAAGAGCTCGGCTGATACCTCGGGCGTGAAGGTCGAGTACTCCTGCGTCGCCGATGAGAGTTCCCCGGCGGGCGAGTACCAGATCGAGGCGACGGTCACCGACCCGAACTTCGATGTCACGGTTGAGCCCGGTACGCTGACGGTGAAGAAGAAGCAGGAGCCTGTCGACCCGGACCCGGTGGTTCCCGATCCGGACAAGCCTGACCCGGACCAGCCCGAGCCTGACCAGCCTGATCCGGGCAAGCCTGGGCCCGACAAACCGGAGCCTGATCAGCCGGACAAGCCGGACCCGGATAACCCGGATAAGCCTGAGCCTGACAACCCGAGCAAGCCAGAGCCGGAAAAGCCCGGAACGCCCGATTCCGACCAGCCGGATTCAAAGGATCCGACAAAACCCGGTAGTTCGGATGACTCCGCAGCTGATAAGGCAAAGGCATCGGGCGCGGAAAACTCCGGCAAGAAGGAATCTTCCAAGTCGAGCGCTCAGCAGCTCGCCGACACGGGCGATCGTGCGCCATTGGCCGTTGCCGTCGCTGCAGGCGCCGTTGCGCTTGTCGCGCTGGGACTCGAGCTGCTGCGTCGCCGTCGCTCGGACGCGTAACGGCTCAAAAGGGGCGGCTAGATTGAAGCTTTGCGCGATTTAGTCTGCTAAAGCGTATATACTTGCGGGACGGGTCTTTTGCCCGTCCCGTTTTTGTTTTGACTCGAAAGGTGGTCCCATGGCTTCATCCGCTCCGCGCGGTCTGCGCTCCGACCATGTCGTCACCGTCGGCATCGCTCTGTTCTCGATGCTCTTTGGCGCCGGCAACCTCATTATTCCGCCGCTGCTGGCGCTGCAGGCAGGTTCCGCCACGCCGGTCGCCATGTTCGGCTTTCTGATTGCCGCCATCGGCCTGCCCGTCATGGGCTTTATCGCCGTGGCGCTTGCCGGAACGGCGCGCGAGCTTGCTGGCCGCGTGCACCCCAAGTTTGGCGAGTTCTTTGTCGCGGCGGTGTATCTGGCCATTGGCCCGTGCCTGGCCATTCCGCGTACGAGTTCCACGGCCTTCGAGATGCTGGTGCCGCTGTTGCCCGAGGGCGTCTCGCTCGGCACGGCACGTCTGGTGTTTGCCATCGGGTTCTTCGTCGTCGCGTTTGCGCTCACGCTGCGTCCAGGCGTCATCACGCGCGTGCTCGGCCGCATTACGGGCCCTGCGCTCATTGCGCTCATCGTGCTGGTCGTGGGTGCTGCCGTGATCTCGCCGCTGGGACCGGCTGCCGCGCCGCAGGCCCCCTACAATGCCGGTGCTGCCGTGCAGGGCTTTCTGACTGGCTATCAGACCATGGACCTGCTCGCGTCGCTCGCCTTTGGCATCATCATCGCCGAGACCATCCACGAGTTGGGTGTTACCGATGACAAGCGCGTGGCCTTTGAGATTTCGCGTTCCGGTGTGATCGCCGGCGTGCTCATGGCTATCATCTACTGCGGCTTGGGTCTTGCCGGTATGCAGCTCGGCACCGTGATGCCCGACGCTACCAACGGCGCCGCCATCCTCGCCCGTTCGGCCTCCATGCATTTTGGGCTTGCCGGCACGGTCGTGGTCTTCGCCATCTTCTTCCTTGCCTGCATGAACGTGTGCATCGGCCTCATCAGCTGTTGCTCGCGTTACTTCTGCGAGACGTATGTGGTCGAAGGGGGAGCGGAGGCCTCTGAGGAGGCCATGCGCCGTCCCTTTGCGGTTCTCGCCTTTGTGTTCGCAGCGTTTTCGTGCGTGCTCTCCAACGTGGGCCTCGACGTGATCCTTATGTTCTCGGTGCCCATGCTCAACGCTTTGTACCCCGTTGCCATCGTGCTGGTGCTTATGGGCCTGGTGCACGGCTTTTGCGACGCTCATCCGCAGGTGTGGGTCTGGGTCGGCGGCGTAGTCGCTGTGCAGAGCGTGATCACCTCGGTCCGCGATGCGTTCTTTGCGGGAGCGTGGCTACCGTTTGATGTGCTGCCGCTGGCAGACATCGGTGCCGCGTGGGCGCCGGTCGCCGTAGTTGCCTTTGTGATCGGTCTGCTCCACAGCAAGTTTGTCGCACATTCGAGGAGCTAGGGTTTCTGCGCTTGCACAGGCGGGGAGTCTCCCCTATAATTTCCTTCGCTTTGGGACACGCAAGGTTTAGACCTTAGCTGCTCAACACCTTCGGGACGTGGCGCAGTTTGGTAGCGCGCCTGCTTTGGGAGCAGGATGTCGCAGGTTCAAATCCTGTCGTCCCGACCATATCTTGCGGGCGTAGTTCAATGGTAGAACCCCAGCCTTCCAAGCTGATGACGCGGGTTCGATTCCCGTCGCCCGCTCCACAAGATAGATGAATGGCTCTGCTTCCTTTTGGGAACAGAGCCATTTTCATAAGTGTGCCGGGTGACGGAAATCGATCCCGCACCGCAACTTAGGAGGGGATGGGGTTAGCTGCGGGGGTGGTGGCGGAGCTTGTCGATAGTGGCGTCGGTGCTGTGGCCGCGGGCGTCGGCAGCGGTTTGGCGCTTGCGGCGGTAATCGATCATGCCTTGGATGATGGGCTTGCCAAAGCTCACGACATCATCGTTGTAGATGGCGGTTCGGGCTGCGAGGAGGCAGTCGGAAAAGTCCATATGGGTCTTGCCAAAGAGTTTGACGGCAAGGGCGACAACGGTGGGCTCGTCGACCATGACGTCATCGAGCAGCCTTTTCATGGCCGCAGCAATCTCAACGCGGGGAACCTTATAGACGTCGCGCAGCGTGACCACGACGCGCGTGATGATTTCGGGGTAGACGCGAGCAGTGCGCGTGGCGATGACCTTGGCGGCGCGCGGTGACAGAACTTCGTCGTCGTCAAGCAGGTAGCGTAGGATGACGGTCTCGTCGATGATGGTGCTACTCATGGATATCTACTTCCTCGGGACCCAAAATCGAATCGTCGCTTTCTGTGGCAAGGTATTCAATCCAGGCATTGCGCTCCTCGGAGCGGCGATTGGGATCTCCATATGCTTTGAGCGATCCATAGGCGGCGGTGCCGTCCTTTGAGCGCACGGCGACCGGCTGAAAGGGGAGCTTGCGCATCAAAATGCTCTGCGCGACAAAAAGGCGCACGGCCTCGGCGAGCGATGTGCCCATGGCGTCGTAGAGACGCTCGGCATGCTGCTTATCTTCCTCGCGAATGCGCACCTGCAGGATGGCTCGTTTTTGAGTCGATGACATCACTGGCCTCCCTTAATGAGCGTGCAATTTGAATAGTCAAATACAGCATCGGCTAATAATAGCCAATCTTACAACCACTACTTTATTGCACTAGAGTAATTGAGTGTAAACGATATTACAAACGTACTACATCCTTCAGAAATGAGCGTGAAATCTCCCCTGGATGTACGCATGTAATACACTCACCTTTATAGCTTCTAGAGAATAATTCCAACCTGCCAAAACCCCTGCAATACACCCGTATTGCAGGGCCTATGCTCAAGTTTGCCCCCTGCAACTGCGTATATTTAACCTGTATATCGTTGGAGGAATTCTATCGAAGTGCCTGTTTCGCCGCATGCACTCGATACGCCGATGCCGGACCACGGGCGGTCCGGGGCAACGTCGGCAGGGTCTCTCCGGCATGGGATTCAGGAGGGAGTGAACAACATGGGCAATAAACGAGTCGTGGCTGATTCTTCACGCTGCATTGGGTGCCAAACCTGTATGGCGGCGTGCATCGAGGCACACGATATTCCCGGCAACATCGCCGCACCTCGCTTGCGCGTAACGCGCACCTACGAGATCTCCGCGCCGGTGGCATGTCACCACTGCGAGGACGCTCCGTGCGCGAAGGCCTGTCCTACGGGCGCCTTGTTCTTTGATCCAAAGAACCATCGTATCGGCGTCAACGAGGACAACTGCATCGGCTGCAAGAGCTGCGTTATGGCATGCCCCTTTGGCGCCGTGAGCGTGGCGACCACGCAGGTCCCCGTCTTGATGGGTGACGTTCGCGTGGGTTCGCAGACTAAGAGTTTCGTGCTCAAGTGCGACCTGTGCGTGGACCGTCCCGGCGGTCCGGCGTGTGCCGAGGCGTGCCCGACCAAGGGCCTCACCCTGGTAGACGAGGAGCGTCTGGCAGAGCTGACTGCCGAGCGTGCCCGCGCCACCATCGAAAACGAGGCGTAAGTGTTGGGGCGACAGGCCCAATGATTGTCAAATAAGTACCGAGTATTCGGTAGCAGAGAAAGGAAGGAGGGTGTCATGGAGAAGCATAAAGTGATCTGCCCGTATTGCGGCGCCGGTTGCCAGTTTAACCTCTTGGTCCAAAACGGCCAGGTCGTGGGTACCGAACCGCTCAACGGCATCACCAACCAGAGCGAGCTGTGCCTTAAGGGCATGAGCGGCTACGACTTCATCAACGACACCAAGATCTTGACTCCTCGCGTACTGCACCCGATGATCCGCCGCACTAAGGGCGCGGATCTTGAGCGCGTAAGCTGGGACGAGGCACTGGATTTCACCGCATCTAAGATGCAGGCCATAATTGACGAATATGGTCCTAACGCTGTCATGACCACCGGCTCTTCGCGAGGCGGCGGCAATGAGGCGAACTACGTCATGCAGAAGTTTACGCGTGCGTGCATCGGCACCCACAGCGTGGACAACTGCGCCCGTACTTGACACGGCCCTACTGTCCTCGGTCTGATGGACACGGTTGGTTCAGGTTGCATGTCATGCTCCATCCCCGGTATGGAGGATGCGGGCTGCATTTTCCTCTTCGGCTATAACCCTGCCGATTCGCACCCCATCGTCGCAAGGCGTATCGTGCGAGCCAAAGAAAAGGGTTGCAAGATCATCGTCGCCGACCCGCGCCATATCGAAACCGCGCGTATCGCCGATCTCTACCTTCCGATCAAGAACGGTTGCAACGTTGCGTTCCTCAACGCCTTTGCTAACTGCTTGGTCAACGATGGCCTCTACGACAAGGAATTCGTCGCCGAGCACACGAACGGCTTTGACGAATGGTGGGAGACCATCAAGAACTACACTCCCGAATCCGTACAGGACATCACGGGTGTCGAGCCCGCGTTGATCCACCAAGCTGCCGAGATGTACGCCACGGCGAAGCCCTCTGCCATCATTGGCTGGGGTATGGGCGTATGCCAGCAGAAGCAGAACCTGAAGACGGTGCACACCATCGCCTCCATCGCCTGCGTCGCCGGCCAGATCGGCAAACCCAATTCCGGCCTCGCGCCCGTGCGTGGCCAGAACAACGTCCAGGGCTCCTGCGATATGGGCATGCTGCCCAACCTGTACCCTGGCTACCAGAAGGTCACCGACCCGGCAGTGCGTGCCAAGTTTGCCAAGGCTTGGGGCGTGCCCGAGGAAAAGCTCCCGCTCGAGGAGGGCTACAAGCTCACCGACCTGGGCCACCTGGTCGACGAGGGCAAGGTGCACTGCTTCTACAACTACGGCGAGGACCCGGTGCAGACCGAGCCCGATTCGGCCGGTATGCGCAAGACGCTCTCCGAGCTGGATCTGTTCATTTGCCAGGACATCTTTATGACGCAGACGACCATGCTCGCCGACGTCATCCTGCCTGCCACCTCTTGGGGCGAGCACGAGGGTGTCTTTACCGCATCCGACCGTAGCTTCCAACACTTTGACGCGGCCGTTCCGCCCAAGGGCGAGTGCCGCCACGACTGGGAGATCTTCGCGGACCTGTCCACGCGCATGGGCTATCCCATGCACTACGACAACACCGAGCAGATCTGGAACGAGTGCATTAGCCTGTGCCCCAACTTTGTGGGCGCGACCTACGAGAAGATGGCTCCCGAGGGCGGCTACGCCCAGTGGCCCGTCAAGAGCACCGATGTGAACGACCACGGTACGCCCGACATGTTCGCTGGTGGCAAGTTCACCACCAAGGACGGCCGCGCCAACCTGATGGCGCACGACTGGGAGGCGCCCTCCGAGCTTCCCGACGATGAGTACCCGCTCATCCTGTGCACCGTCCGCGAGGTCGGCCACTACAGCTGCCGCTCGATGACCGGCAACTGCAAGACGCTGGCGCTGCTTGCCGACGAGCCCGGCTTTGTCCGCATGAATCCCGCGGACGCCGAGGCGCGCGGCATCAAGAACGGCGACATCGTCTCGATTCACAGCCGCCGCGGCCAGGTATACAGCCGCGCCGACGTGAGCGATCGCATCAACAAGGGCACGGTCTATATGACCTACCAGTGGTGGATCGGCAAGTGCAACGAGCTGACCATTCACAAGGTCGACCCGGTCTCGCATACGCCCGAGGACAAGTTCTCCGCCTGCCAGGTCGACGCTATCGCCGACCAGGTCTGGGCCGAGGGCGAGGTCGAGCGTCAGTACACCGAGCTCAAGCAGGCTCTGGTGGACGCCGCCGCTCCCCAGGACGTTGAGCCCGGCGCCGCCAAGTTCGACGATGAGACGCACGTGAACCAAATCGTGTAGTCCCGTTCTCGTTGGCTTTTTGGGCCGGGCGTCCCGTACGTTCGGGAGCCCGGCCCGTTATTTTGAAAGGAAGTGGGGATGAACCGCTTCATCGACATCAACCCGGAGAGGTGCATCGGCTGCGGAACATGCCAGTCCGCCTGTGCCGACGCCCACCGGATGCAGGGTCTTCAGGATACGCCGCGCCTGGCGCTCGTGAAGACCGGCGGTATTTCGGCCGCCCTTGTCTGCCACCATTGCGAGGGTGCCCCCTGCGCCGAGGTTTGCCCGGTGAATGCCATCGAGCACGATGGCGATCGCATCCACGTCAAGGAGCAGGAGTGCATCGGGTGCAGGCTGTGCGCCATTGCGTGCCCCTTCGGAGCCATCCATCCCGATGGCACGTCTATCGCCGGTGTCGCAGGCATGTGCGACCCGACGCCTTCGTATCCTAAGTCCCTGAGCAGCCTGCTTACGTGGGCTCCCGGCCAGTACACCTGCGCTGTCAAGTGCGACCTGTGCGCCTTCGATCCGGACGGCCCGCATTGTGTGGCGGCGTGCCCCACCAAGGCGCTGACCGTCATGGGCGGCGCGGCCGATCGCGAGCTCGACGAGGCCAAGCGCCTGCGCTCGATCGAAAACGGTCCGGCCGTCGACGTTACCGCTGTGGCCCAGGGCCTGTCCGAGAAAGCAGAAGGGAGCGTAAACAATGGATAGCATGACGCTGTTTATCGCATCGCTTGCCGTCTCGTG
Organism: Coriobacteriaceae bacterium AM113-163; assembly: GCA_027673765.1. Classification (GTDB taxonomy): domain Bacteria; phylum Actinomycetota; class Coriobacteriia; order Coriobacteriales; family Coriobacteriaceae; genus Collinsella. Next base: position 54,567 of record JAQDWB010000005.1, on the reverse strand, counting down.
CATCGGTGCGCTCGCCTCGGTTCTGCTGATTAAGGCCGACAACGCCGCCAAGACCGCCGGCTGCCTGATCGGCGCCGTCGCGGCCGTGCTGTCGTTCATCGCGGGCCTCGAGGCCGTGCTTGGCGACGTTTCGTCCCTCAACACGGTCTTCTTCTTCCCGTTCGCCCGTCTCGAGCTCTTGCTCAACGGCCTTGCGGGCCTGATCGTGGTCCTCATCTCGATTCTCGCCTTTGCGGGCTTCATCTACGGTCTGTCCTACTTCGACGAGTACCCGGGCAAGGTCGGGCGCGCCGGCTTCTTTATGAACACCTTCGTCGCCTCGATGATGCTCGTCATCACCGCCGACAACGTGTTCTGGTTCCTGGTCGCCTTTGAGCTCATGTCCCTTACGAGCTACTTCCTTGTCGTTATCGAGGAGAACAAGAACTCCATTAGGGGCGGTTGGCTCTACTTCGTCATCGCGCACGTCGGCTTCGTTCTCATCATGGCGAGCTTCCTGCTCATGACCAACGGCGTGGGCGGTTCCTTCAGCTTCAGTGATTTCCGTACGCATGACTTTGGACCCGCCGTCTCCTCCGCGTGCTTCGTCCTCGCGTTCTTCGGATTTGGCGCGAAGGCCGGTATCATTCCGCTGCACTCCTGGCTGCCCCAGGCGCACCCCGAGGCGCCGTCCAACGTGTCCGCCCTCATGTCCGGCGGCATGATCAAGATCGGCATCCTGGGAATCCTCAAGGTCGGTCTCGACCTGCTCGCGGGTTCGGGCGTCCAGCTCTGGTGGGGCCTCATGGTCCTGGTCTTCGGATCCATCTCGTCGGTCCTGGGTGTCGTCTACGCCCTCCACGAGCACGACATCAAGCGCCTGCTTGCCTATCACTCCGTCGAGAACATCGGCATCATCTTGCTCGGTGTCGGCGCGTCCATGACGGCGCACGCCCTGGGCAACGACGTCATCGCGACGATCGCGCTCATGGCCGCCCTCTACCACACGCTCAACCACGCCATGTTCAAGGGCGAGCTGTTCCTCGGCGCGGGCTCCCTGCTCTATGCCACGGGTACGCGCAACATGGAGAAGATGGGCGGTCTGTTCCGCCGCATGCCGGTCACGGCCGTCTGCTTCCTCATCGGTGCCCTTGCCATCTCGGCCATCCCGCCGCTCAACGGCTTCGTTTCCGAGTGGTTCACCTACCAGTCCCTGTTCAACATCTCGACGCTCTCCGACCCGGTCGTCATGGTGTTCGCCGTCGCCTCCGCGGCCGCCCTCGCCATCACCGGTGCCCTGGCCGTCACGTGCTTCGTGAAGGCCTACGGCGTCTCGTTCGCGAGCAGCCCTCGTTCCCAGGAGGCCGCGAACGCCAAGGAGTCCCCGGCTCCGATGTTGTTCTCGCAGATGCTCCTCGCGGCCATCTGCGTGGTACTGGGAATCGGCTCCCCGGTCATCGCCCCGGTTCTGGGCGACGTCGCCCAGAGCGTGCTTGCCGGCTCCGCCGTCACAGCCACCTCGGGCGTGTCTCTCGTGAACGAGATTTCCGGTGCCGCCACCTCCACCCCCGCGATCGCCATCGCGCTCGTGGTCCTCACCGGCCTCGCGTTCGCGTTGGGGTCCTGCCTCGGCGCCAAGGCCCCCGCTAAGAAGACCGACCCTTGGGCGTGCGGCTACGAGCCCAACGAGCACATGCCCGTCGTCGCCACGAGCTTCGCGTCCGACGTCGAACTCTTCATGGGCCCGCTCTACACCCTGCGCGAGGTATGCACCAAGATCTGCTGGTCCATCGCGCACGTGTTCCAGAAGCTCACCGGTGTCGCCCAGGGCGTCGAGCCCCTGCCCGACCGTTTCCTGGTCGATGCACCGAGCGAGGGTGCCGACAAGCTGGCCGGCCTCGCCTCCAAGATCGAGGGCGGCAACTACTCCGTATACATCTGCTACATCGTCGCGGCGCTCGTGGTCTTCCTCGTGCTCGCCGTGGTCATGGTCTAGAGAGGGGAGAGGATATTATGAACATCGTTCTTGCGATGGCGCAGGGCCTCGTGGTCATGCTGGTCGCGCCCTTCTTCTCCGGCCTCGCCCGTGTGATTCGCGCGAAGATGCACAATCGCCGCGGTCCGTCCATCCTTCAGGATTACCGGGACCTCGCGAAGCTCATGGCGCGTCCCGAGTCCGTGAGTTCCGACTCGAGCTTCGTGCTGCGCATCATGCCGCCGCTGTTCCTCGCGGTGTCGTTTATGCTCGCCATGGGCCTGCCCATGTTCACGCTCCAGAGCCCCATGCCCGTCTTTGGTGACGCCATCACCATCATGTACGCGCTCGCGCTGTCCCGCTTCTTCTTCGCGCTGTCCGGCGTGGATTCCTCCAACGCCTACGCGGGCTTCGGCGGTATCCGCGAGCTCCTCATGAGCGTGCTCATCGAGCCGTCCATGCTCATCGCGCTGTTCACCGTCGCCATCGTGTGCGGCTCCACGGACATTGCGACCATGGGTCAGCACATCGTTACGGGCAACGTCTCGAGCGTCGTCGCCGTTATCCTCGCCGGCGTCGCCTTCGCGGCCGCCTGTTACATGGAGCTCGGCAAGCTTCCGTTCGATCAGGCCGAAGCCGAGCAGGAGCTCCAGGAGGGCCCGCTCGCCGAGCTCTCCGGCCCGTCCCTGGCCATGATGAAGCTCGCCATGGGCATGAAGCAGGTCGTGGTCGTCGCTTGGTTCACCTCCATCTTCATCCCCTGGGGAGAGCCCGCGACCATCGGCGTCACCGCTCTCGTGGGCGCCGTCGTCTTCCTCGTCAAGTGCCTGGTCGATTTCGTCGTCTGCGGCGTGCTCGAGAACTCCGTTTCCCGTTCGCGCTTCAAGGTGCTCGGTAACCAGACCTGGGCCGTCGTCGGCATCGCGGTCCTCGCGTTCGTCTTCGTCGTCGTAGGCGTGTAGGGAGAAGGGAGAAACTATGTCAATCGAATCGAGCTTGTCCCTCTTTGCCATGGTGGCGATCGCCGTCCCCATGCTGGGCTCCCTGCTCATCGTCATGCTGCCGCGTCCCTACGCTAAATGGATCTGCGCCTTTGCCGGCGGCATCGCCACGGTCGCTTCCGTTGGCTTGGCCGCGACGTTTGCCGGAAACGGCATGAACGCGGTCGATGTAACCTGGGCGAGTATGGGCCAGACCTTGGTCATGGGCTTCATATTCGACCGGATGAGCACGCTGCTCGCACCCGCGTTCGTCGCTATCGGCCTGCTCGTCGTCATCTATTCGTTCCCGTACATGAGCGATAAGAATAAGGAGCATCCCGACGCGCCCCGTCGTCGCTTCTACGTGTACTTCTCCACGTTCATCGGCGCCATGGCCGGTCTCGCCTACAGCTCCACCATCGTCGGCCAGCTCGTTTTCTTCGAGATCACCGGTGTGTGCTCCTGGGGCCTCATCAGCTACTACATGACGCCCACGGCCAAGAAGGCCGGTATGAAGGCGCTCATCATCACCCATATCGGCGCTCTGGGACTCTACATCGGCGCGGCCTTCCTGTTCGCCGGAACCGGCACGTTCGCGCTGAGCGCGATCTCCCAGCTCGATTCCGGTATGAAGACCGTCGTGCTGCTGCTCATCCTGTTCGCTGCTTGGGCCAAGTCCGCCCAGTTCCCGCTCTACATGTGGCTGCCCTCCGCAATGGAGGCCCCCACGCCCGTTTCCGCCTACCTTCATGGCGCGTCCATGGTTAAGGTCGGCGTGTGCGTGTTCGCCCGCGCTCTTGCGAGCGCCGGCGATATCCCCGAGATCGTCGGTTGGGTCGCTATCATCGACGCCGTCGTGACCATGCTCTTCGGCTTCCTCATGTACCTGCCCCAGAAGGATATGAAGCGCCTGCTCGCCTTCTCGACGATCGCGCAGCTCGCCTACGTGTTCTTTGGCCTGGGCCTCTCCGTGTTCGGAAGCCAGATGGCGTTTAACGGCGCCGTCGAGCACATCTTCAACCACGCGTTCACCAAGACCCTGTTCTTCCTCATCGCTGGCTCTCTCAGCTTCACGCTGGGAACCCGTATGCTGCCCAAGATCCAGGGCCTCATGAAGAAGTACCCGGTCACGGGCGTGGGCTTTGCGGTCGCCGCGACCGCTATCGCCGGCGTGCCCCCCATGAGCACGTTCTTTTCCAAGTTCCAGATCATTTCCGGTGGCTTCGCGGTTGGTGCTACCAACACGGTCATCTTTGTCCTCGTGTGCGTCATGGTCGTCGAGACCGTCGCCACCTTCGCATGGTTCCTGCGTTGGATGGGTAAGGTCCTGCCCGGTGAGCCGAGCGAGACCGTGGCCGCCGGCCAGCCCCTTCCGCGCGCCATGGCGTTCGTGTTCGTCGTCCTCATGATCATGGTCGTCGTCGCCGGTCCTCTGTCCTCTAGTTGGATGGGTTAGGAGGTAGGACATGGGTTATTCGTTAGTCAATATCCTGGGCGGTCTTCTGATCGTGACCTCCACCATGGTGGTCGTCTCGAAGACCATCCCGTCCGCCATCAAGTGGTACGCGATCCAGTCGGTTGTCCTGGTGGGCGTGCTGCTCACCCTGGGTCTCACCACCGGTGCCACCGAGCTTCTCATGTGGGCCGCGTCGGCCTTCGTCACCAAGGTGATCCTCGTTCCGTTCATTCTCAACCGTGCCTACAAGAAGATGGGTTCGCCTGCCGATAGCACGCTGACCTCCTCCATCAAGCCGGCCTGGACCATCATCCTCACCGGTCTGGAGGTGGCCGTCTGCTTCGCGGTGGTCACGCGCCTGAGCCTGCCCACCGCCGAGGTGGCCACTCCGGCCCTCGCCATCAGCTTCGCGCACTTCTTCGTCGGCCTCACGTGCATCATCTCCCAGCGCAACATCCTCAAGCAGATCTTCGGGTACTGCCTTATGGAGAACGGTAGCCACGTGACGCTCGCTCTGCTCGCGCCCACGGCCCCCGAGATCATCGAGATCGGCATCGCCACCGACGCCATCTTCGCCGTCATCATCATGTCCGCCGTCGTCGTGAGGATTTGGAACGACACCAAGTCGCTCGACTCCCACGACCTGACCGAATTGAAGGGGTAGGCCATGGATGTTTCAATGCTGACGGTCGCCCTGCTCGCTTGTCCTCTCGTGTTCTCCCTGATTATGGCTGCGCTCCCCAAGACGACGTCCTACAACGTCTTCGCGGGGCTCAACACCATCTCCGTCGCGGCGACCCTTGTCCTTTCGGTCGTCACCGCGGGAACCATGCTCTCGAGCGGGCAGAATATCGACGCTTTGGGCCTGTGGCTCCATCTCGATTCGCTCTCGTCGATCTTCGTCCTTCTGGTAGGCATCATCGGGTTCATCACCGGCGTGTACTCCATCTCCTATATCAAGATCGATATCGAGGAGAAGACCATGCCGGCCGAGCGCACCAAGCAGTACTACGCGCTGTTCAGCCTGTTCGTCTTCACGATGCTGCTCGCCTGCCTGTCCAACAACATCATCCTCACCTGGGCGGCGGTCGAGGCCACTACACTGTCGACCGTGTTCCTCGTGGGCATCTACAAGAACAAGCAGGCGCTCGAGGCGTCTTGGAAGTACGCGATGGTCTGCACCGCCGGTGTGGCCTTCGGCCTGTTCGGCACGCTGCTCATCTATGCGAACGCCGCCGATATCATGCCCAACGCGCATGAGGCCGCCTTCCTCACCTCCATCATGCCCTACGCCGACCAGTTCGACCCGATGCTCGTGCGCCTCGCGTTCGCGTTCATCGTCATCGGCTTCGGCACCAAGGCGGGCCTGTTCCCCATGCACACCTGGCTGCCCGACGCGCACTCCCAGGCTCCGAGCCCGGTCTCCGCGCTGCTCTCGGGCGTGCTGCTCAAGTGCGCCATGCTGGTGATCATCCGCTTCTACTCCCTGTCCATCATCACGGTGGGCGACACCTATCCGCGAACGCTCCTGCTCATCCTGGGCACGCTGTCTATCCTGGTGGCTGCCCTGTGCATCTTCAAGCAGGACGATATCAAGCGCCGCTTCGCGTACTCCTCCGTCGACAACGTCGGCGTGGTCGCGCTGTGCCTGGGTATCGGTGGCCCGCTCGGTATCGCCGCCTGCCTGCTGCACTGCATCTTCCACGGCTTCACGAAGGCGCTCGCCTTCTGCATGGCCGGTAACATCCAGCACATCTACCACACCCGCGACCTGAACAAGATCAAGGGCGTCGTCGAGATCGCTCCCGTCACGGCAGCGCTCACCATCATCGCCCTGCTCGCGCTCGCCGCCTTCCCGCCGTTCGCCCTGTTCATCTCCGAGTTCCTCACCTTCGTGGCCGGCGTTCAGTCCGGTCCCATCTGGGTGGTCGTGCTCGTGGCCATCGGCCTCACCGGCGTGTACTTCGCCCTTACCGGCATCGCGCTCAAGTCCATCTTCGGCAAGGCGCCCGAGGGCATGAAGCGCCACGAGGTGCCCGCCCTCATGATCATCCCCGAGATCGCCCTCGCGATCGTGGTCATGTGGTTCGGTATCGCCACCCCGGTCGCCATCACGAGCGGCGTCGAGGATGCAACGTCCGTCGTTTTGAACCAGAGCGTCGAAGAGCTCCACGAGGCCCCTCTCTACCGCATGGTGTTCAGTTCCCAGACCAAGACAAGTGAGGTGAATTAGCACCATGGCAGAACCTGAAAAGAAGGACTACGCTCGTCGCTGCGAAAGCCACGTCGAGGCCCTGCGTGCTGCAGTGCCGGGCGCTATCGAGAAGGTCGAATGGCAGTGCGAGGACCAGCTGACGATCACCGTCAAGCTGGACCGTCTGCCCGAGGCCGTCCACTACCTGTATTACGAGCGCTACGGCTGGATCCCCGTGATCGTCGGCAACGACGAGCGAAGCCTGTGCGGCCGCTACGCCGTGTACTACGTCATCTCCATGGAGGGGGAGGACCCCGGCTGGGTTACCGTGCGTGCCGAGGTCGACCCCGCCAAGATGACGTTCCCGTCCGTGACGCCGTTCGTCCCCGCCTGCGTGTGGGGCGAGCGCGAGCTTCGCGACATGTTCGGCCTGATTCCCGAGGGCCTGCCCGACCGTCGCCGCCTGGTGCTGCCCGACGATTGGCCCAGCGGCCTGTACCCGCTGCGCAAGGACTCCATGGACTACCGCTTCCGTCCCGCTCCCGCGAGCGACATGGAAAACTACGAGTTCTTGGCCGATACCAAGGGCAAGGAGACCACGCTCGTCCCCATGGGCCCGCTGCACATCACCTCCGACGAGCCCGGCCACTTCCGCCTGTTCGTTGAGGGCGAGACGATCGTCGATGCCGACTACCGTCTGTTCTACGTGCACCGCGGCATGGAGAAGGTCGCCGAGACGCGCCTGAACTATGACGCGGTGACGTTCCTCGCCGACCGTATCTGCGGCATCTGCGGCTGCGCCCACTCGGTGGCCTATGCCGAGGCCGTCGAGCGCGCCCAGGGCATTCATGTCCCGCCGCGCGCCCAGTACATCCGCGCCATCATGCTCGAGGTCGAGCGCCTGCACTCGCACCTGCTCAATATTGGCCTCGCATCGCACTACACCGGCTTCGACTCCGGCTTCCAGCAGTTCTTCCGCGTCCGCGAGAAGTCCATGGACCTGGCCGAGAAGCTCTCCGGCCACCGCAAGACCTACGGCCTCAACGTGATCGGCGGCGTGCGTCGCGACATTTTGGCCGAGCAGAAGCTCTCCACGCTCACGACCATCCACCAGCTGCGCTCCGAGGTCCAGGAGCTCGTCGACGTGCTGCTCTCCACGCCCAATTTTATTGAGCGTACGAGCGGCATCGGCATCTTGGACCGCAAGATCGCACGCGACTTCTCGCCGGTCGGCCCGCTCATGCGTGGCTCGGGCTATGCCCGCGACGTGCGCTTCGACCATCCCTTCGACGGCTACGCCGATCCGGACATCCAAAAGATGCACGCCGCCACGGCCGACACCTGCGATGCCTTCGGCCGTACCGCCGTTCGCATCCAGGAGGTCTACGATTCGATCGACATGATCGAGACCATGCTCGAGAACTGCCCGTCGGGCCCCATCCTCACCACGGATTGGGAGTACACCCCGCACAAGTATGCCATCGGCGCCACCGAGGCACCGCGCGGCGAGGACGTGCACTGGGCCATGCTCGGCAACAACCAGAAGTGCTACCGCTGGCGCGCCAAGGCCGCCACGTACAGCAACTGGCCGGTCCTGCGCTACATGTTCCGCGGCAACACCGTGGGCGACGCGGCGCTGATCGTCGGTTCGCTCGACCCGTGCTACTCCTGCACCGACCGCGTGACGGTGACCGATGTCGCCGCCAAGCGCGACCACGTGCTCGACAAGGAGCAGTTCGAGAACGTCTGGCGCGACAAGTCGCCGCTTGCGGGCGAGGGCACCATGGCCGCTCCGCTCGATGAGGAGGCGCTCTAATATGCTGAAGCTTTGGAAGGTCAACGCCAAGGCCGGCGACGCGACGGTCAAGTACCCGTTTGCGCCGTTCCCCACCAACAAGGACATGCGCGGCAAGCCCGAGCACAACGCGGAGCTCTGCATCGCCTGCGGTGCCTGCGGCGTGGCGTGCCCGGCCGATGCCATTCGCATGGACACCGACCTTGCGGCCGATACCATCACCTGGTCGATTGACTACGGCCGCTGCATCTTTTGCGGCCGCTGTGAGGAAGCCTGCCCCATGGAGGCCATCAAGCTCACCGAGGAGTTTGAGCTGGCCGTCATGAGCAAGGACGACCTCACCAGCAAGAGCGTCTATACGCTCGAGCACTGCTCGCGTTGCGGTAAGCCGTTTGCCCCGCACAAGGAGATCGACTACGCCAAGCGCCTGCTGCAAAAGGCCGGCGGCATGGAGGCCATCCAGGCTGCCCGTACCGTCGGTATGTACCAGGAGTGCAAGCGCGAGCTCGACGCCCTGCGCGCCGCCTCGGCCGTAAAGACCGGTAACGCGCGCGGCATGGCTGCCAACGAGACGCTCGCGTCCGGCGAGCCCCAGGGCCCCGGCATGGAGTATCTGGGCGGCCACGGCGTGAACCCGGAGTATATCGACCGCGAGCTCAACCCCGATGCGCCCGAGATTCCCGCCGGTCCTGCGCCGGTCGAGGGCATCATCATGGATTTTGAAACGAAGGAGGAGTAACCATGGCCGAACCCACGCTTTTGCCCGAGCGGCTCCAGTACCGCCCGACCAAGATCGAGCTCGACGAGAGCATCGAGAAGGCCAAGGCGACCCTTCTTAAGAAGATCAAGCGCTCGGTGTACGTCTACCGTGTCGACTGCGGCGGCTGCAACGGCTGCGAGATCGAGATCTTCGGTTCCATCACGCCCGTCTTCGACGTCGAGCGCTTTGGTATCAAGGTCGTGCCCTCGCCCCGTCACGCCGATGTGCTGCTGTACACCGGCGCCGTGACGCGCGCCATGCGCATGCCGGCGCTGCGCGCCTTTGAGGCCGCACCCGATCCCAAGATCGTGGTGTCCTATGGCGCGTGCGGCTGCACCGGCGGCATCTTCTACGACAACTACTGCGTCTGGGGCGGCACGGACAAGATTCTGCCGGTCGATGTCTACATCCCCGGCTGCCCGCCCAGCCCCGCGCAGACCGTCTACGGCTTTGCCATGGCGCTCGGTCTGCTGGACCAAAAGCTCCATGCCGAGACCACGGTGGAGGCCGCCGGCGAGCAGGCCGATATCCTGCACCCCGGCGTGCCGTACAAGCTGCGTGTTGCCATCGAGCGCGAAGCTCGCGCCATGAGCGGCTACCGTTATGGCCGCGACCTGGCCAACGAGTTTATGGATACGCTCGAGGGCGCGCCCAAGGGCGATATCCGTGGTGCCATGGCGCTGCTCATCGACAAGCAGGACGATCCGCGCCGCGTCGAGGTGTACTCGGCGCTGCAGGATCTGGTGCTGGCCGGAGGTCGCTAGATGGAGCTCACGGACCGCTCTGGTTACTTTGCGGGCCCCGGCATGCTCGGCGGCTCCTTTGGCGATGCCTCGCGCGCAAGCGACGAGGCCGCCGAGGGCGTCGTCGACCCCTCCCTGGGCCATGCGCCCGACCAGGTGGTCTTTTACGAGCTCACGCGTAAGTTTGTGGAGACCGAGGAAGACGTTCCCCAGGAGGCCTGCGACGTGCTGTACTACACGCTCGCCGTGGGCCACCACACCGGCGTGCTCGACTGCTTTGAGCCGCGCCTGTCGGTGCCGGTGAACGTCTTCTATTCGCTCGTCGACGCGCTGCCGGAGGGGGAGGCCAAGACCAAGTTCGAGGCCATCCGCTCCTTTGGTGAGTGCCAGCTCGACAAGGCGGCGGTGCCGTCGCTGCTCGAGGCCTGCGATGCGCTGCTCGACGAGCACGGTTTTCGCGGGTCGGCCAAGGCCGGCATCTCGGTGTTCGACGACGACTTTGGCCTGCATGCCCAGCAGGTCGCGTTTTTAATGAAGTTTCGCGATCTGGTTGAGCGCGTGCGCGATGTGTCGGGCGTGTATCTGACGGGGAGGTTGCAGTAATGGGTCGCGTTGTGGATGGACGTGTGAACGGCGCCCCGTTTGCGGGTATCGTGCTCACGGCGGGAAGTGTGCTGCGTGCCGACGATGCTGCCGGCCCCGTGCTCTCCAAAAAGATGGAGGACGCACCCATCGCCGGTTGGTACACCATCGACGGCGGCCAAACGCCCGAAGACGACATCATCGAGATCAAGCGCGAGCGTCCGCCTCGCCTGGTCTTGGTCGATGCCGCCGACATGGCGCTGCCCGTCGGGTCCATCCGTTTGCTCGACAAGCGCGATGTGGCCCGCAAGTCGATGTTCACCACGCATTCGCTTCCTTTGTCGATCCTGATCGAAGAGATCGAGCAATCGTGCGATGATATCGTCTTCGTCGGGATTCAGCCGGGCGACACGGAGTTCTACAACCCCATGTCCCCGGAAGTCTTTGACGCCGTCGACGCCGTGTACGACGCCGTGGCCGCCAACGACTTTTCCCACTTTGACCGCTTGGGGTAAGAGCAATAGGAGCGCTTGTCCCTGCTGATTAGGAAAGAAGTGATTGACATGGCAGATTCCAAGGTGGAGTACCCCGCTCCCGATTGCCTGGCGCCCGCCGCGATCGAGGCCAAGACCGAGGCCGCCGGTGTGACCAAGGCCAACCTGCCGGTCGCAAAGGCCTTTCTGTTGGCAATGTTCGCCGGCGCGTTCATCGCCTTCGGCGGTCTGTTCTTTACGGTGTTCTTGAGCGATAGCACGCTGGGCTGGGGCGCCCAGCGCGTCGTGGGCGGCCTGTGCTTTTGCCTGGGCCTGGTGCTGGTGCTGGTGTGCGGCGCCGAGCTGTTCACCGGCAATTCTCTAATGGTCTGCGCGCTCAAGAGCAAAAAGATCACCCTGGCTCAGATGCTCAAGGCCTGGGTCGTCGTGTGGGTCGGCAATTTTGTCGGTGCCCTGTTCATCGTCTTTTTGGTGTACATGGCCGGCATTTACAAGCTCAACGGCGAGGCGGTCGCCAATTCCATGGTGAGCGTCGCCGCCGGCAAGGTGACGATCGACTGGGTGACGATCTTCTTCCGTGGCATCCTGTGCAACATCTTTGTGTGCCTGGCCGTGTGGATCGGTACCGCCGGCAAGACCGTGGTCGATAAGGTCGTGGGCATTCTGCTGCCCATTGCCGCGTTTGTGGCCTGCGGTTTTGAGCACTGCGTTGCCAATATGTACTTTTTGCCCATGGGTGCCGTGATGCACGCGTGCGGCTACGGTGCCGACGTCGCCGGCGCCGATGCACTCAACGCCGCGGGCATTGCGTTTAACCTGTCCGCTGCCACGCTGGGCAACATCGTGGGCGGCGCGGTTCTGGTCGCGCTCGGCTACTGGTTTATCTACGCCAAGAAGTCCGAGGCGTAAGGTAGCGTCTGTTTGACGTCGGGCCTCCCGCGGGGCGTTGCCGTGCGGGAGGCTTTTTGGGTCTGGGGCTCGTTGCCGGGCTTTTGGCCTGTTGTGTTTGGCTGATGAAAGGGGTAATCGAGATGGCATCTGCTGCGAAGCGTGACGGTCGCGCCGTGGTGACCACATGCGGGGGATGCTATGCCGATTGCGCCTTTGCGGCACGCGTTGAGGACGGTCGCGTGGTGGCCGAGTTGCCAGTGCCGGGGCATCCGTGCGCGGCGCGTGCCCTGTGCGCCCGCGGGCGGCATCGCCTGTCTATGCCGTTTGACGAGCGCGACCGGATTTTGCACCCCATGCGCCGACGAGCTGATGGCTCGGGGTTCGATGCGATTTCGTGGGACGAGGCGTTCGCGCAGATCGCTGCGCGTGTTGGGGGGATTGTTGACGGGTATGGTCCGCGCGCGCTTGGCATGACGCTCGGCGTGCCCTCGTTCGACCGCTACTGGGCGTATCGTTTTATGCATGCGCTGGGCTCGCCCAACGTATACGGTGCCGACGGTGCCTGCGAGGTAAGCCGACTTACCGGTTGGGAGCACAGCCTGGGCTACAGCCCCGCCTCCGACCTGGCGCATACCGATTGCATCATGTACCTGGGGCGTTCCATTGTCGATTCGTCGACGATGGGGGCCGTTGATGCGCTCAACGATGCCCGTCGCCGTGGGGCGAAGATCATCGTGGTCGACCCCCGGCGCAGCGGCTCGGCTGCGCTTGCCGACCGCTGGCTGCGCGTGCGCCCGGGCTGCGACCTGGCCTTGCTGCTGGGCATTGCGCATGTCTTGATTGCCGAGGGCCTGTATGACCACGAGTTCGTGACCCGCTATACCACGGGCTTTGACGAGCTGGCGCAGGCGGCTAGTGCTTGGACGACCGAGTGGGCCGAGTCGATGTGCGACGTGCCGGCCGCAGAGATCGCCGCCACGGCGCGCGATCTAGCTGCCGCCGCGCCCGCTGCCGTGGTGGACGCCGGCTTTCATGGCGGCATTGGCATTGCGTATGCCAACAGCACCCAGACTGCGCGCGCGATTTGTCTGGTCGATGTGCTGCTGGGCTGTATTGGACATGCGGGCGGCGCGCTCAATCCGCCCACGCCGCTTGCGCTGGGCGACTTGGACCCTGCGCGCTTCGCGATGCCGTCGATGCCGCGTGAGCCCAAGTTGGGGTCCGAACGCTATCCGCTGGTCGACCCCGAGCGCGGGCTGTGCACGACCATCGGTCAGTCGATACTGGCCGGCGATTTGCGTGGGCTCATCGTCTATGCCAGTAATCCCGGTGCGGGCTATGGCAATGCGCAGGCTTGGTTGGGCATCTTGCAGCAGCTCGACTTGCTCGTGACCGTTGATATCCGATGGTCCGAGACGGCGCGCGCTTCCGACTTCGTGCTGCCCGATGTGACGTATCTGGAGGCCGACCGTGGCGTGGGAACGGTGACAGGCGCCAACGATGCGCGCGTGTTCTACCGCAATGCCGTGCTGCCTGTGCAGCATGACGACACGAGACCGGGTCGGGAGATCTTTGCCGGGTTGGCAGCGGCCTGCGGCGTGGGCGAGTACTTCGACTTTTCGCCGGACGACCTTGCGGCGGCCCAGGTGGCGTCGTTTGGAATTGACCTCGCTGCGCTTAAGGAGCACGGTTGGGCCGATACGGGCGTGCCGCTGCCGCCGCGCACGGGTGAGCCCGTGATTCCGCTTGTTGGCGGCAAAATTGCGCTGGCAAGCGACGTATGGGAACGAGCCGGTCTGGGTCGTGTGCCCAACTGGATCGCTCCCATGGTGGAGCCTGGCCCGGGGATGTTTCGCCTCATTAGCGGCAACCGTCCCTTTGAGTCGCATACCTCGCGAAGGCTTGCAGCCCAAGGTGCCGCTGAGGCTGGGTCGGACCTGGATGCCGTGCAGATGAATGCCGATGCTGCTGCGCACATGGGCATCGCCGACGGCGAGATCGTCGAACTCGTGAGCGATATGGGCCGCGACCGCGCGCGTGTGGAGACGACGCCGTATCTGCATCCGGCGTGCATCTTCACCTCGGCCGCCCCCGGTGGGCGTTCGTTTGACGCCGATGCCGGTGGCGCTCAAGGCTTGGGCGTGGGCCCGCTCGACCATACGCCGTTGCGTTGGGACCCGTTGACGGGTGCAGCGCTCACCCAGGAAAACGCCGTTCGCGTGGAAAAGATCGCGGCGCGCGGGGATAATGACGAGTAATTGACTCAGCTGATGTATTCGACTGATCCACGTTTCTTTTGAAAGGCCGCACATGAGCGATAGCCAGAACATGTCCGATGAGGTGCGCGCCCGCCTGCGCGCCATTCCTTCCGTCAACGAGCTGCTTGCCGAGTGGCCGGTGGTGAAGGCTGCGGGGGAGACCTGCGACGCGGTGGTGCATGCCGCCGTGACGGCTGAGCTCGACGAGGAGCGCGCCGCGATTCGTGCCGGTGCCGCCCCGCGTTCCAAGCGCGAGCTGGCCTCGGCCATCGAGTGGCGTGCGCATCGCTCCGCACTGCCGAGCCTGCGCCCCGCCGTCAACGCCACGGGTGTGGTCATCCATACCAATCTGGGCCGCGCCCCACTCGCGGAGTCGGCGGCAAAGGTCGTGGCCGAGGTTGCGCGCGGGTATAGCACGCTCGAGTACAGCGTCGACACCTGTTCGCGCGGGTCGCGCAAGGAGCACGCCGCGCAACTGATCCGCTCGCTCACCGGTGCCGAGGACGCGCTGGTCGTCAACAACAACGCCGCCGCTGTGCTGCTGGTGCTGGCGACCCATGCCGCAGGCAGGGAGGTCATCGTCAGCCGCGGCGAGCTTGTCGAGATCGGCGGCAGCTTCCGTATCCCCGATGTTATGGAGGCCTCGGGTGCCAAACTCGTCGAGGTCGGCGCCACCAACCGCACGCACCTGTCGGACTACGAGCGCGCCATCACGCCCGATACGGCGATGATCCTCAAGGTCCATCCTTCCAACTATCGCATCGAGGGTTTTCACGAGGAGGTGGGTTCTCGGGAGCTTGCCGCCCTGGCCCACAAGCATGGTCTGCTGTTCTACGAGGACCAGGGCTCGGGCGCGCTGTTGCCCGACGACATCTTGGTGCGCGGCGGCGAAGAAACCACGCCGGCTTCGGTTTCGGCAGGGCTCGATCTGGTGTCGTGCTCGGGCGATAAGCTGCTCGGTGCCGCACAGGCGGGCATTATCATGGGTCGTCGCGATCTGGTCCAGGCCTGTGGGTCGCATCCGCTTATGCGCGCCCTGCGCCCGGGCAAGTTGGCACTCACGGCGCTCGAGGCCACGCTGCGCATCTACATGGACGGCGACGACGTGGCCCATCGCGATATTCCGGTGCTCAGCATGCTTACGCTGCCGCAGGCCCATTTGGAGCGACGTGCCCGCAAGCTTCGCGATCGTATGGTCGCCGGGCTCGATAAGGCCGGTTGCCCGTGCGCCGTTCAGGTGGAGATCGTCGAGGAATCGTCGACGCCCGGTGGCGGCTCGCTGCCTACCGTGGAGCTGCCCACGATGTGCGTGGCCGTCTGCCCGGTCGACGGGCGCCTGTCCGTCGATGCGCTCAAGCGCTCGCTCGTCCAGGACTTCGACACGCCGGTCGTCACGCGAACCTCGCACGATCGCATTTTGTTTGACGTCCGTACGCTCGTGGGCGATCGCGATATCGAGACGGCGGCATCGACGCTCGTCGCGTGCGTTGAGAAGGCGATTGTTCGATGAGTGAGGTTCAGGCGCTGGTGGAGTGTCCCGTTATCGTTGGCACGGCGGGCCACGTCGACCACGGTAAGTCGGCACTGATCGAGGCGCTGACCGGCAAGAATCCCGACCGTCTGGAGGTTGAGCGCCGTCGCGGTATGACCGTGGAGCTTGGCTTTGGCGAGCTGGCGCTGCCGAGTGGCAAGATCGTCGGCCTGGTCGACGTGCCGGGCCATGCGCATTACTTGCGTGCCATGGTGCAGGGCGCCACGGGTATCGACGTGGCCGTGCTGGTGGTTTCGGCCGTCGAGGGCGTGATGCCGCAGACCCGCGAGCACGTGCATGTGCTGGAGCTGCTGGGCGTCACACACATGGTGGTCGCGCTGACGATGTGCGACCTGGCTGACGCCGAGATGACCGAGCTTGCCGAGCTCGATGTCGATGATTTTTTGTCGGACACCGTGTTTGCGGGCGTGCCGATCGTGCCCGTGTCGTCCAAGACCGGTGCGGGAATCGATGACCTGCTGGCTGCGCTCGACGAGCAGGTTGCCGCTTGCTGGGGTGCCTGCCGTGCCCGTGCCGAGCTCACCGATGCCGCGCCGCGCCTGCCGATTGACCGCTGCTTTACGATCAAGGGCGTCGGCACCGTCGTGACGGGAACGCTGCACGATGCGCCGGTTGCGGTGGGCGATGAGCTCGTCGCGCTGCCGTCGCGTACGGTCTGTCGCGTGCGCGGGATTCAGGTGCATGGCGATACGCCGCGGGCATTGCCCGGTCAGCGTGTGGCGCTCAACTTGGTGGGCGATGCCGTCGCCGCGCTCGATCGCGGAGAGATGCTCGGCGTGCAGGGTCGCTTTGGCCAGTCGATGCGCTTTATGATGGTGTTCACTTACCTGGGCCGCGAGGGTGCCAAGCCGCGCGTGCTCGAGTCGGGCGCGCGCGTGCAAGTGATGGCGGGTACGGCCGAGGTTGTCGGTCGCATCATGTTCATGGAGGGCGAGGCCCCCATGGCGGTGGGCGAGACCCGTATTGTTCAGGTGCGCTTGGAAAACTCGCTGCCGCTGCGCGCCGGCGACCATGCCGTGGTGCTGTCCTATTCGCCGGTCATGCTTATTGGTGGAGGGCGCGTGCTGTTGTCGCGATGCCGCCGTTCGCGCGAACTTACTGAGGGGGAACGCGTGCTGTACGCGGCGCTCGAGTCCGGCGATATCGCGGGCGGTGTGGGCGCTTGGCTGGCGCTGCAGACGCTGCCGGTTACGGCGATTGATGTTGCCGAGGCTTTGGATCTTGGTGTCGGCGAGGTCGATGCCGCACTGCGCGGGTTGGTGGCGCAGGGCTCCGTTCGCAAGCTTGCCGTGGGTGATGCGGACCTCTTGGCGGACGCCGTGGTGCTCGACGCCGCGATGGATGCACTGGCGGCGACCCTGTCAGCCATGCACGCGGCGGCTCCCAAGGAGACAGGCTTTACGCCCGGCGCCGTTGCCCATGCTGCGTGGCCTGCCGCTGATGAAGGCGTTGCCGCGGCCCTGATTTACGAGGGCTGCTCGCGCGGCGTGTGCGCCGCCGAGGGCGCCGAGGTATTCGATCCGCATTCGGCCACCGCGGCGGCACGCGTGGTGCGAGAGGCTTGCGAGCGCATCGTTTCCTTGCTGGACGAAGCCGGCCTCGATGCGCCGACGTTGCCCGAGGTGGGCGAGCAGTTGCAGCTCGATCGCGACACCATGACGCGTGCCCTGCGCGAGCTTTCGCTCAACCGTTCCATCGTGAAGGTCGAGCGCGACGTTGCCCTGTCCGCTGCCGCCGAGGCCCATGCGCGCGAGCTCGTCGCCGCCGCCATTGAGGCAGCCGGTGGCGCTGCCACCACGAGTGTGTTGCGCGAAGCCCTGGGTGTGTCGCGCAAGCGTGCCATCAGCATCTTGGAGCACCTGGATGCCGTGCGCTTTACGGTGCTCGACAAGGAAGCCGGCGGCCTGCGCTCCCTGCGCTAGGTTGGCTGCTCGGTTTGGTAAAATACCGGCGCACTTGGGAACGGATGGGCTCCGGTGGGCTCCGCGGTCCTCAAAACCGTTGCGAGGCGTGCAAAACGTCTTGGATGTGTTCGATTCACATACGTTCCCGCCATACGCTACCAGCGCTTTTGTGCTCGCGGTCTTGCTGCGTGCCGCAAAGGCGCTGTTTTGTTTTTGCACGAGCTTTTTGTAGCGCCGCTATTTTGGCGGCTGTATTTAGCTTCGTGCACCGGGTTTCGGGCATGCCGATGGAGGTGTTTTGCCGTATGACTACCGTAAGACGTGCCGATCTTTCTTGTGTCGTCCAGGCGGGCGGGCTGTCCTCGCGCATGGGCTGCGATAAGGCGCGCATGGCGTTTTGCGGCGAGCCGCTCATCGAGCGCGTGCTGGGTCGGCTGGCGCCAGTTGCCGGCGAGTTGGTCGTGACGACGTCGCGTCCCAGCGAGCTGGCCTACCTTGAGAAGCTTATGTTTGATGGCCTGCGCCCCCGCGTAGTCATGGACGTCGACGGTCCCGCCGGCGCCATGCGCGGCATCGCGAGCTCGTTGGCCGCGGCCCGATTGCCGCTCGTGGCTATCGTCGCCTGCGACATGCCGTTTGTCTCGTCGGAACTCATCGACGCGCTTGCCGATCGTGTTGAGGCCGAGGCGCTTGACGTGTGCGTGCCGCGCGAGGAGCGGGGAATTGAGCCGCTTTGCGCCGTCTGGCGCCGTGACGCGTGCGCGCCGGTTGCCCAAGAGCTGCTCGCCTGCGACCGCCAGCGCATTCGCTGCCTGATCAATCGCGTTCAGGCCGGTTATATGGATGAGTCGCAGATCGTTAAGGCCGCGGGCTCCACGCTCTGCTTCGAAAACGTCAATACACCCGAAGAGTTTGCGGCAGCCGAGCTGCTTGCCTAGACGATTGGAGTTGCCATGTCTCACGATATTTGTCCCGACACGGGAGAACCTTGCACTTGCGACGGGTCCGAACCCTGTACCTGCGGCTGCGGAGGCTGCGGGCATACCGCGGAAGAGGAAGCGACCGCCGCGGCGTATCGTGAGGCACACCGCGAAGGCCCGTCCGGTGATGCCCTCGACCACGAACGCAAGATCATCGTATCGTTCGACAGCACGTTCGATGTGATGGAATGCGAGCAGCTGTGCCTGGATGCCGGCGTGCCCGGGCGCATTATGCCTTTGCCCGGCTCCATTACCGCAGGCTGCGGTCTGTGCTGGGCCATGCCGTTCTCGGGCGATGCGCTCGCCGCCTTTCGCGCTGCCACAGAGGGCCGCATAACCCCCGCCGACTACCATCAGCTCGTCCTCTAACTACCACACCACAAAGGTGCCTGTCCTCTTTGTGGTGGTATGGACCATGTGGACGAAACAGCTTCGAAACACGCGATTTGTACGTCGGGTGCTCAAAAACGCTTCTACCTGCATCGTAATCAAAACGAAACATCTGCTCGTCGGCTTATGCGAAACTTTGCTGCAACAGTGCGATATTATCCATACTCGATAAAGCTCGCGGCGCATGGGGCGCCGCGAACGACACCTTTCTTTTCCATCAATTGGAGGAAGCATGAGCTACACGCAGAAAGTTCTCGACGAGCTCAAGGCCCGCTATCCCGAGCAGCCTGAGTTCATCCAGGCCGCGACCGAGATCCTCGGCACCATCCAGCCGGCGCTCGACGCCCATCCCGAGTACGAGGAGGCCGCCCTGCTTGAGCGCCTCGTCGAGCCCGAGCGCATCGTTATGTTCCGTGTCCCCTGGGTCGATGACCAGGGCAAGGTCCAGGTCAACCGCGGCTACCGCGTCGAGTTCAACTCTGCCATTGGACCCTACAAGGGCGGCCTGCGCTTTAACCCGACGGTCACCCTTGGCATGCTCAAGTTCCTGGGCTTGGAGCAGATCCTCAAGAACAGCCTGACCACCCTTCCCATGGGCGGCGGCAAGGGCGGCTCCGACTTTGACCCCAAGGGCAAGTCCAACAACGAGATAATGCACTTCTGCCAGTCCTTCATGACCGAGCTCTATCGCCACATCGGCCCCAACACCGACGTTCCCGCCGGCGACCTGGGCGTTGGCGGCCGCGAGGTTGCCTACATGTTCGGTCAGTACAAGCGCCTGACCAACGAGTGGACCGGCGTCCTCACCGGCAAGGGCCTCTCCTTTGGCGGCTCGCTCGCCCGTACCGAGGCCACCGGCTACGGTCTGGTCTACTTTGTGGACGAGTACCTCAAGAGCCGCGGTGAGTCCTTCGAGGGCAAGAACGTCGTCGTTCACGGCTCCGGTAACGTCGCCATCTACGCGGTCCAGAAGGTCGCCCAGCTCGGCGGCAAGGTGCTGGCCTGCTCCGATACCCACGGCTGGGTCGAGGATCCCGACGGCATCGACTACTCCGTGCTCGAGCACGTCTACAACCAGAAGCGCTCCGGCCACGACAAGGGCGTCACGCTCGCCATGTACGTTGACGAGAAGCCCAACGCCGTGTGGCACGAGGGCGACGGCCGCGGCGTGTGGGAGCTGCCCTGCGACATCGCGCTGCCCTGCGCTCGCGAGAACACGCTGCTGCTCGAGGACGCCCAGGCGCTCGTCGCCAACGGCTGCAAGGTGGTCGGCGAGGGCGCAAACATGCCCACGACCATCGAGGCCACGACCTACTTCCAGGAGAACGGCGTCGCCTTTATGCCCGGCAAGGCTGCCAACGCCGGCGGCGTGCTCGTGTCCGGCCTGGAGATGAGCCAGAACGCCGAGCACCTGTCCTGGACCTTTGAGGAGGTCGACGGCAAGCTCGAGCAGCTCATGCGCGGCATGTTCCACAACGTTGACGACACCGCCAAGGAGTATGGCCAGGAGGGCAACTTTGTCATGGGCGCCAACATCGCCGGCTTCCTGAAGGTCGCCGACGCCATGCTCGCCCAGGGCGTCTGCTAAATCTTCGCTCGATATAGCATCGCAGAAGGCTCCCAGTCATCTTGGCTGGGAGCCTTTTTGATCCGCATGCGACGGAGGAAAACGGTTCATTTTGTCCCGACACGAGCTATGCCCCCTCGTTTGGTACACTTAAAGGTACTGGACAAGTGAAGAGATGGGGGAGAACGTGCTCAAGTTCGGTACCTACGTCCGTGTTGGAAACGCGGCCGAAGCCTATGAGCTCTTGCAGAAGAACCGCAACAACAAGATTGTGGGCGGCGGCATCTGGATGCGCCTGGGTTCGCGTCGTGTGGCGACGGCGATTGACCTTTCGGCCTGCGGACTCGATCAGATCGAGGAGACCGAGACCGAGTTTCGCATCGGTGCCATGTGCACCCTGCGCCAGCTCGAGCGCCATGCCGAGCTCAACGCGCTTGTCAACAATGTCTTCGAGTTCGCCGTCCACGATATCGTGGGCGTGCAGCTGCGCAATACCGCCACGGTGGGCGGCAGCATCTACGGCCGCTTTGGCTTCTCGGACGTGCTCTCTGCCTTCCTGGCGCTCGATTCCTATGTTGAGCTGACGGGCGCCGGCCGCGTACCGCTTGCCGAGTTCGTGGATATGGGCTACGTGCGCGACGTGATCGAGCATGTCGTGGTCGTCAAGCACGAGTACCGCGTAAGCTACGAGGCCGTGCGCAAGGCCGCGACCGACTTCCCCTCGCTCAACGTCACCGCCGCCTGGTGGGACAACACCTGGCACGTCACCGTGGGCGCCCGCCCGCTGCGCGCAACCCTGCTGCAGGGCGAGGCGTGTGGTCTCACCAACGAGCAGCCTTCCGAGGACGAGCTGCGCGCCCTGGCCGTGTCCGTGCGCGCGCTGAGCTACGGCACCAATATGTGGGGCTCGGCCGACTACCGCCGCCGCATCTCGGCGCCGCTTGCCGTGCAGGCCGTTCGCCGCGCCGCCGGCATCGAGCTTTCGGCCGCGCTTGCCCGCGAGCTCGAGACCGTGCAAGTGCCTAAGTTTGCCACGGACGAGTATTCCTGCCGCCGCGTGCCCGGCGTCGATTCTAGCGAGGTGCGCTAATGGCTGCCAAACTCATCGATCTTTCCTTTACGCTCAACGGCCGCAAGGTCAAGGTTCAGATTGCCCCCGACACCATGCTCTTTGCGCTTTTGCGCGAGCAGGGCTGCGCGTCGGTGCGCTGCGCCTGCGAGACCACCAACTGCGGCCTGTGCACGGTGTGGCTCGACGGCGACCCGGTGCTGAGCTGCTCGGTTCCCGCCGCCCGTGTAGAGGGCCACACCGTCACCACGCTCGAGGGCCTCAAGGCCGAGTCCGAGGCGCTTGCCCGTGCGATGGCTGCCGAAGGCGCCGAGCAGTGCGGTTTTTGCGCCCCCGGCCTCATCATGAACGTGCTGGCGCTCGCCCGCGCCGCCAAGGAGGACCCGAGCCTCGTCGCCACGCGCGAGGAGCTCTCGCGCCAGCTGGCCGGCAACCTCTGCCGCTGCAGCGGCTACGAGAGCCAGCTGCGCGCCATCGTCCGCTTCCTCAACGAGTCCGGCGTGCAGGTGGGCTTTGAGATGCCCAAGCTGCCGGTCAACGACACGAGCTCCGACGGTGTCGTCTACAAGCAGATTACCCACAAGCAGCCCAAGAAGGACTCGAAGGCGCTGCTCGAGGGTCGTCCCGTCTACACGGGCGATATGGTGCCCGCCGGCGCGCTCATCGTCAAACTCAAGCGCAGCCCCTATGCCCGCGCCAAGATCCGCTCCATCGATACGTCGCGCGCCCTGAAGGTGCCCGGCGTGGTGGGCGTTTACACTTACGAGGATGTGCCCAAGCGCCGCTTTACCATCGCCGGTCAGAGCTATCCGCAGCCGAGTCCCTACGACCGCTTGATCCTCGAGAACCTCGTCCGTTACCAAAACGAGGAGGTGGCGATTGTCGCCGCCGAGACCGAGGAGGCCGCCGACAAGGCGCTCAAGCTCATCAAGGTCGACTACGAGGTGCTCGAGCCGCTGCTCGACTTTACCCAGGCACTCGATAACGACATCGTGGTCCACCCCGAGGGCGACGTGACCTTTATGTTCCCGCAGGGCGGCGACGTCCCGCGCAACCTGGTGTGCAGCGGTACCAGCGATTTTGGCGATCTGGACGAGGCCTTCGCCCAGAGCGACATCGTCTTTGAGCGCACCTACACCAGCCAGGCCACGCAGACCGCGCCCATGGAGACCTTCCGCGCCTTCGCGACGACCGACGCGTTCGGCCGCATCTCGGTGACCACCTCTACGCAGGTGCCCTTTCATGTGCGCCGCATGGTCGCGCAGTCGCTCGACATTCCGCAGTCGCAGGTGCAGGTCATTAAGCCGCGCATCGGCGGCGGCTTTGGCTCCAAGCAGACGGGCTGCTGCGAGATCTTCGTGGCGTTCGTCACCCAGCAGACCGGCCGTCCGAGCTACTGCTGCTACACCCGCGAGGAGACCATCACTGCGGGCAACTCGCGCCACCAGATGCAGATGACCGTCAAGTTGGGCGCCATGAACGACGGCACCATCACGGCCATCGACCTGCACACGCTGTCCAACGCCGGAGCGTACGGCGAGCACGCCACCACGACGATCGGCCTTTCGGGCCACAAGAGCCTGCCGATTTACAACCATGTAAAGGCGAGCCGCTTTAGCTGGGACGCTGTCTACACCAATACCAACCGCGGCGGCGCGTATCGCGGCTACGGTGCCACCCAGGGCCAGTTTGCCGTGGAGAGTGCCGTCAACGAGCTCGCTGACATGCTGCACATGGACCCCGCCGACCTGCGCCTTAAGAACATCGTGCGCGAGGGCGAGATCATGCCGCAGTACTACAACGAAAAGCTCAACGCCTGCGCACTCGACCGCTGCCTGCTGCGCGCGATGGACATGATCGGTTGGCGCGACAAGCCGCTGGCCGTCGACCTGGGCGACCGCGTGCGTGCTCTGGGCTGTGCGCTCACCATGCAGGGCTCGGGCATTTCCAACGTGGATATCGCCGGCATCGACATGCGCCTGGAAGAGGACGGCTTCATTTCCATCGGCACCGGCGCCACCGATAACGGCATGGGCGTCGACACGATCCTGGCGCAGATTGCCGCCGAGGAGTTGGGCGTTGAAAGCTCGCTCATTGTGGTGCGCGGCGTGGATACCGACGTGTCGCCGTTCGACGCCGGCTCGTACGCGAGCTCCGGTACCTACGTGACGGGCCTTGCCGCCAAGAACGCCGCGACCGAGCTGCGCGAGAAGATCTGCGCTAAGGCCGCCCAGATGTGGGATGTGGACGCCGCCGACGTGGTCTTTGATGGCCAGTACGTGCGCCTGTCCGACGAGCGTGCCGCGCGCGAGCAGAACCGCTACCTCACGCTGCGCGACTTTGCCAACCTATGCGTCAAGAACATCGCGGGCGGCGACGCGCTCACCTCGCATGCCTCTGCCTGCCTGCCCGTTTCGCCTCCGCCGTTTATGGCCGGCATTGCCGAGGTCGAGGTCGACAAGGCCACCGGCAAGGTGACCGTGGTGGACTACGCGGCGGCTGTGGACTGCGGCACCGTGATCAACGAGGCACTCGCGCGCGTCCAGGCCGAGGGCGGCATTGCCCAGGGCATTGGCCACGCGCTCTACGAGGTCGTCGAGCACGATGACCGCGGCCGTCTGCGCACCGGCAACTTTATGAGCTACAAGCTGCCCACGCGCTTGGATATCGGCAGCATTCGCGTGGCCTTTGAGCCGAGCTACGAGCCGACGGGCCCGTTTGGCGCCAAGTCGATCGGCGAGGTCGTCATCAACACGCCGCTCGCCGCCGTGGCCTCAGCCGTGGCACACGCCACCGGACATCAGGTACGCTCGCTTCCGATCACGCCGGAGAAAGCGCTGCTGGGGGAGTAGCGGGTTAGCGAACAAGTCGTAGTTGGCGGCACGGGACAACTCGTCCCGCCTTTTGCACTCGTGGTGAGGTCGTGAGCCTGTAAAACGTGTGCGTGCGCTTGCCGCTCGTATCTGCTATCATTCCTAGTCTGTGCGCTCATGCGGGCGTGGCGGAATTGGTAGACGCGCCAGATTTAGGTTCTGGTGGGATTCCCGTGAAGGTTCGAGTCCTTTCGCCCGCACCATCGCACCTGCGTCGGCCCTGGCCGTCGCGACACTTTGTTGCATAAAGGTACCAGCACCTCAGATAAGCTGGGCAGTATGAGGAGGAACGTGTTGAACATCACCGCTTCTGACGTCAAGGACGCCAAGCTCACCGCTACGGTCACCATCCCGGCCGCCGACGTCGACGCCGCGATCAAGAAGGCCTACAAGGATACCGCCAAGAAGTACCGCTTCCCGGGCTTCCGCGCCGGCAAGGCTCCCCGTCCGGTCATCGACTCCGCTCTTGGCGCCGAGGCAACCCTCGCTCAGGCCACCAACGACCTGATCGCCGCCAACGAGCCCTCCGTCCTCAACGAGCTGGACATCGTCCCCACCAAGAACGGTGACTACAAGGAGCTTGACCTCGCCAAGGATCACGAGGACTACACCTACACCGTCGAGTTCTCCCTGCGTCCTGCTGCCGAGCTCTCTTCCTTCGACGCCGTCGAGATCGAGATGCCCCCTGCGGAGGTCACCGAGTCCGAGATCAACAACCAGGTCGAGATGCTCCTCAACTACCGTGCCACCTTCGAGGACGTCGAGGGTCGCGCCGTCGAGGCCGAGGACTACGTTACCGTCGACCTCAAGGCCGTCGAGAACGCCGACAACTTCGCTGCCGAGGGCCGCATGCTCATCGCCGGTAGCGACAGCAACCCCAAGGAGTTCAACGAGGCCCTGATCGGCGCTAACGTTGACGACGTCAAGTCCGTCACCTGGACCGACGAGGCCGAGGAGGGCGAGGAGGCCGAGACCCACACCGTCGAGGTCACCGTCAAGGGCATCAAGGTCCGCAACACCCCCGAGCTCACCGACGAGCTCGTCAAGTCCGACTTTGGCTTCGACAGCATCGACGCTATGCGCGACGCCATCAAGATCGAGATCGAGCAGGACAAGGCTTCCCGCCTCCCGGCCGAGAAGGAGAACCGTTGCGTCTCCGCTCTCGCCGAGCGCCTGCAGCTCGACGAGATGGATGCCGACTACGAGCAGTCCGTCTTTGAGGAGCTTGGCCAGAACTTCCTGTCCAACCTCGCTGCCCGCGGCATGACCCTGGACACCTGGCTGCCCGCTTCCGGTCTGACCATGGAGCAGTTCATCGGCGACCTGCATAAGCAGGCCAACGACGTTGCCCGTGAGTCCCTGGCTCTGGACGCCCTCGCCCGCGAGCTCAAGATCGAGGTCACCGAGGACGACATCAACGCCGAGTTCGAGAAGGCTGGCGTCAAGGACATCGAGGCTTCCAAGGCCGAGTTCATCGCCGATGGCCGCATGCCTGCTGTCCGCGAGTCCATCCGTCGCTCCAAGGCCGTCGACCACCTGGTCGAGAACGCCAAGGTGACCGAGGTCGACGAGACCGCCCAGGACGCCGAGTAATTCTCGCCACCTTTCCCACGAGCGCATGCACGCGTCCGTGATGGGGTAAAGTTATACACCGGTTATCCGGTTGCTTCGTACGGTGCCAGCCAATGCATAGCATGCGGGCACCGTACGTTTGTCTAGAACCAATATTGGTCCGTAAGAGAAATGGAGATGCGTATGATCGCCAAGTTCGATTCCGCCCTCGTGCCATACGTTATCGAGCAGACGCCGCGCGGCGAGCGCAGCTACGATATCTATTCGCGCCTGCTCAACGACCGCATCATCTTCTTGGGCGAGGAGATCAACTCCGTTAGCGCCAACCTGGTCGTTGCCCAGCTGCTGCATCTTGAGAGCCAGGATGCCGAGAAGGATATCTCGCTCTACATCAATTCGCCCGGCGGCGAGGTCTACTCCGGTCTGGCGATTCTGGACACCATGAACTTCATTAAGCCGCAGGTTTCCACCATTTGCGTCGGTATGGCCGCGTCTATGGCCGCCGTGCTGCTTTCGGCCGGCGCCAAGGGCAAGCGCTTTTGCCTGCCGCACTCTAAGGTCATGATTCACCAGCCCAGCGGCGGTGCCCAGGGTCAGCAGACCGAGATCGAGATCGTGGCCGAGGAGATCAAGAAGACTCGCCGCGAGCTCAACCAGATCCTGTCCGACGCCTCCGGCCAGCCCATCGAGAAGGTCCAGGCCGATACCGAGCGCGACAACTACCTGACCGCTGCCGAGGCCCTCGACTATGGCCTGATCGACCGTATCGTCACCTCGCGCGATCTCGCCGCGAAGGACGCCTAGGATGGCCGGTAACATGCAGGACAACTTTGACGAGAACGGCAACCCCATCCGCTGCTCCTTCTGCGGAAAAGAGCAGGGCCAGGTCCGTCGTCTCGTAAAGGGTCCGACCAACATCTTTATCTGCGATGAGTGCGTCGCCGCTTGCTCCGAGATCCTGGAGGAGTCACTGGCTTCGGACTTTATGGACGCTGCCCGCAACGGCAAGCTGCCGGGCTTCCTCAACGACCATGGCCAGGCTGCATCCCAGCCCGCCGTTGACCCCGAGGCCGAGGGCTTTGAGCTTGAGGACGACCGTCAGGTCATCACGCACGTGCCGACGCCGCACGAGATCTATGACGAGCTTTCGGCCTATGTTATGGGGCAGGAGGACGCCAAGCGCGCCATGTCGGTGGCCGTGTACAACCACTACCGTCGCGTGATCGAGGGCGGTGCCGCGGTGTCCGCCTTTGATGAGGCATCGGGCATGGGCGGCCAGTTTGACGATGACATGGACGAGGTGGAGCTCGCCAAGTCCAACATCCTGCTGCTCGGTCCCACCGGTACCGGCAAGACGCTGCTGGCCCAGACGCTCGCGCGCATCCTCGAGGTGCCGTTTGCCATCGCCGATGCCACCGCGCTCACCGAGGCTGGTTACGTTGGCGAGGACGTGGAGAACATCCTGCTCAAGCTCATCAATGCTGCCGATGGCGACATTGAGCGCGCTCAGGTGGGCATTATCTACGTGGACGAGATTGATAAGATCGCCCGCAAGGCCGAGAATCTCTCCATCACCCGCGATGTCTCGGGCGAGGGCGTTCAGCAGGCACTGCTTAAGATTCTTGAGGGCACGGTGGCCAGCGTTCCGCCCACCGGCGGCCGCAAGCATCCCCAACAGGAGCTGCTGCAGATCGACACGACGAACATCCTGTTCATCTGCGGCGGTGCTTTTGTGGGTCTGGATAAGATCATTGCCGATCGCGTGGGCAACAAGGGCGTGGGCTTTAACTCCGAGATCGCCGGCCCCACCTCGGTCGACGAGAACGACCTGCTGCGCCAGGTGCTCCCGCAGGACCTCAACGCCTTTGGCATGATCCCCGAGTTTGTGGGCCGTACGCCCGTCGTCACCCAGACGCAGGCGCTTGACGAGGACGACCTGGTGTCGATCCTGATCGAGCCCAAGAACGCTGTGGTGCGACAGTACCGCAAGATGTTCCAGCTCGAGGATGTCGATCTTGAGTTTGAGGACGCGGCCCTGCACGAGATCGCCCGCATGGCGCTTGCCCGCAAGACCGGCGCCCGCGGCCTGCGCGCCATCTGCGAGGACGTGCTGCAACAGACGATGTTCGACCTCCCCAGCGAGGAAGGCGTTGCCAAGGTCGTCGTAACCGAAGCGGCGGTTAAGGGCGAAGAACAGCCCCAACGCATCTACGGCTAAACCAGCCTAAAACGTGTTTGCAAATAGCCTCTGACCACCCGCGGTCGGAGGCTATTTTATATATACGCAATAACCCCAACTACCTGTGCTATTCTGTGTGTTTGTTTAAGCCTCAGCGAAGTCATATCAGACTGAAGTAATCGATACCTAAGGGGAGGAATGTAGGCCCGATTTTCGTAGATTCCGCACGAGCCGAAGACCACCTAATGTGGTCTTCGAGCGAGCCCAGGACTTGACCGAGCGAAAATCGGGCCTACATTCCTCCCCGACGGGCAAGGGAGAGATATATGGAAGAGATGCCCAAGAACTACGATCCGTCGACCAACGAGCCGGCGATCCTGCAGAAGTGGCTCGACGGCGGTTACTATAAGCGCCGTGAGGGCGTGGGCGACTGCACCGTCACCATTCCGCCTCCCAACGTGACCGGCAAGCTCCACATGGGCCACGCTACCGACGACTCCATCCAGGACGCCATCGTCCGTATGGCCCGCATGCGCGGCAAGTCCACGCGCTGGGTGCTCGGTACCGATCACGCCGGTATCGCCACGCAGACTAAGGTCGACAAGAAGCTCAAGAGTGAGGGCATCAGCCGCCTGGAGATTGGTCGCGACAAGTTTGTCGACGCTTGCTGGGACTGGACCCACGAGTACGGCGGCATCATCGTCGAGCAGATCAAGCGCATGGGCTGCTCCGTCGACTTCGATAACGAGCGCTTTACCATGGACGAGGACTACGCGCAGGCCGTGCGCAAGGTCTTTTGCGACTGGTACCACGACGGTCTGATCTACCGCGGCAAGCGCATCGTCAACTGGTGCCCCAACTGCACCACCGCCATTTCGGACGACGAGGCCGAGTATAAGGACGAGAAGGGCCACCTGTGGCACCTGCGCTACCCGCTGACCGAGCCGGTTAACGGCCAGGATTACATCGTCGTCGCCACCACGCGCCCCGAGACCATGCTCGGCGACACGGGCGTCGCCGTCTCCCCGAAGGATCCCGAGAAGGCCGCCTTCGTGGGTAAGACCGTCAAGCTCCCCATCGTCGACCGCGAGATTCCCATCTTTGAGGATTGGCACGTCGACGCCAACTTCGGTTCCGGTTTTGTCAAGGTTACCCCGGCCCACGACCCCAACGATTACGCCATGGGTCAGGCCCACGATCTGCCGCAGATCAACATCTTCGACGAGCACGCGGTGGTCGTCGAGGGCTATGGCGAGTTCACCGGCATGAACCGCGACGAGTGCCGCGAGGCCGTTGTCAAGTGGTTCGACGAGCACGGTCTGCTCGATCATGTCGAAGAGCTCGACCACTCCGTCATGCACTGCTACCGTTGCGACTCCGCCCTGGAGCCGTGGCTGTCCGAGCAGTGGTTCGTGGCCGTCGACAAGCTCAAGGGGCCGGCGCTCGACGCCGTCAACTCCGGCAAGGTCACCTTCCACCCCGCGCGCTGGACGCAGACCTACACCACCTGGATGGAGAACCTCAAGGATTGGTGCATCTCGCGTCAGCTGTGGTGGGGCCACCGCATCCCCGTGTTCTACTGCGAGGACTGTGGCTGGGAGGACGCCCTGACCGAGGACACCGACGTGTGCCCCAAGTGCGGCGGTCATCACGTGCATCAGGACGAGAACGTGCTGGATACCTGGTTCAGCTCGCAGCTGTGGACCTTCGCCACGCAGGGCTGGCCGCAAAAGCCCGAGCTGCTCGAGGGCCATCATCCCACGACGGCGCTCGTCACCGCACGCGATATCATCGCGCTGTGGGTCGCCCGCATGGTCATGAGCTCGCTGTACTTCCTGGACGAGGTTCCGTTTAAGGACGTCGTCATCTACCCGACGATTCTTGCCAAGGACGGCAGCCGCATGTCCAAGTCCAAGGGCAACGGCGTTGACCCCATGGACCTCATCGGTATGTACGGCGCCGATGCCATGCGTTACAACCTGCTGACGCTGTGCACCAACAACCAGGACGTCAAGTTTGACGCGAACATCGACAAGAAGACCAAGAAACTCATCGACAGCCCGCGCACCGACCAGGCCAAGTCGTTTGTGACCAAGATCTGGAACGCAAGCCGCTTCCTGCTCATGAACATGGAGGGCTACACGCCCGGCGAGCCCGTCGTGGAGACGCCGGCCGACGCCTGGATGTTCAGCCGCCTGGCCAAGGCCGTCAAGATGGTCACCGAGGGCATTGAGAACTACACCTTTGGCGACATGGCCCGCGGCGTGCAACAGTTCTTCTGGAACGAGGTCTGCGACTGGTACGTCGAGGTCACCAAGGCCCGCCTGAAGGGCGAGGGCCGTCTGCAGGCCCAGCGCAACCTGATCTTTGTGCTCGACACGTCCATTCGCCTGATGCACCCGCTCATGCCGTTTGTCACCGAGGAGATTTGGGACAACATGCCGGCGAGCGTGCTCGATCTGGACGCCGAGGGCAACGTGAACCGCGCCGAGGCGCTCATGATCGCCAAGTGGCCCGAGCCCGCCGACTACGCCAAGTACGTCGACGAGCCCGCCGAGCGCGCGTTTGAGCTATGCCGTGCCGTCGTGTCTGCCGCCCGTGCCACCCGTTCGCGCTATCGCTTGAGCCCCAAGGCGGAGCTCGACGTTGTCGTGCGCGCCGGCGCCGAGGACATCGAGAAGCTCGAGAGCCTGCGCTCGACCATTGAACCGCTGGCGAACACTGCTTCGCTGGTTATGGGTACCGACGTTGAGAAGCCGGCTGCGAGCATTGCCGTGGTCGACAGCGGCGTTGAGGTCTTTGTGGTGCTCGAAGGCAAGGTTGACCTTTCGGCCGAGAAGGCGCGCCTGGAGAAGGAGATCGCCGCGGCTCAGAAGGAGCTCGCTGGCTGCGAGAAGACGCTCGCCAACGAGGGCTTTGTGGCCAAGGCCGCGCCCGCGGTGGTCCAGAAGAAGAGGGACCGTGCAGCTGAGCTCAAGGAGATCCTGGCGGCGCTGACTGCTCAGGTTGCTGACTTCTCGTAAGCGGTACTGGGGGACGCGGTTTGGGGCTTTGCTCGCTACTGCGGACACCTATTCCGCCGTTCTAACGAACGGCGGCTGGCTCGACGCTGCAAACGCCTCTGATGGCCAATCTGCCGTTCAACTTCGGGCGCATGGGCATAAGCCCTATGCGCCCTTGTTTCACGGCACCTTGGCTCATCAGAGGCGTTTTCGCTGACTATCCTCAACCTATACTGTTTTATTTTTCTATGAATGGCGGTTCTGAAAATGCCTAAGCGTTCTGGCTTGTATACCGTTCCTTTTGAGTTTGATTTGCTTTCGTTTGATGAGGCTGTGGGACTTGCTGCTGATACGGGGCGGATTTCTGGGGATGCTGGGCCTCTGCTTGAGACGGTTGTCGATATGCTCGATGAGCTGGGACGTCCGGACGAGCATTTCGATTGCATTCAGGTTGCCGGTACCAATGGCAAGACTTCGACCACGCGTTTTTCGGCTGCCATCCTTCGGGGCGAGGGGCTCAAGACCGCGCTGTATACGTCGCCGCAGCTGGTGCGCTATCCCGAGCGCATGGAGGTCGATGGGCGCGTCGTGAGTGATGAGGCGTTTGCCCGTGGTGTTTCCGCCGCCGTCGAGGCGGGACATCGCGTGAATGCGCGCCGTGTGGCGGCGGGGGAGCGCGCCTATACCATCACGCCGTTTGACCTGCTGACGGCTGCCGCGCTGGTCGTGTTTGCCGAGGCCGCGGTGGATGTTGCCGTGCTCGAGGTTGGCATGGGCGGCCGTTGGGACGCCACGAGTGCGACCGATCCCGTCGCCGTTGCCATCACCGGCATCGGGCTCGACCACACCCGCATCCTGGGTGACACGCTCGAGGCCATTGCGGGGGAGAAGGCTGCGGTCATTAAGCCCGGACGCTTGGTTGTACTGGGCGAGGGCACGCACGAGGCGAGCGTTCAGCGCGTGATGGACGCGCGTTGTCGCGAGTGCGGCATAGTGCCGCTGGTGGTGAACCATGCCACGACCAAGGTGCCGGAGCACGTGGGCGATACCGTGGAGTTTAGCTGTACTACGCCGCGTGCCATCTATACGTCGCGTATGGTTAAGCCGGCGTATCAGCCGCAGAATGCCGCGTGTGCGATTATGCTTTGCGAGGGGTATCTGGGTCGCGAGCTCGATCATGACAAGCTCGATGCGTCGCTTATGGGCTGCCCCACGCCGGGTCGCTTTGATGTGCTGGGAACCAATCCGCTCAAGCTGATCGACGCCTGTCATAACCCTCAGAGCTGCGAGAACTTTGTGAGCGCACTGGACGAGATCGATTCGTGCGTGGAGAATCGCCCCACGCTGCTGTGCGCTGCGCTGGCCGACAAGGACGTGGCAGGCATCGTTGACGTACTGATCCCGGCCTTCCCGCGCGTGGTTGTGACCCAGACCGATTCCGACCGCGCCCTGCCGGCAGAGGAGCTTGCCGCACTTGTGGACGCCGACAAGCTCGCGGGCGTGTATCCGAGCGTGTCCGAGGCCCTCGCTGCCTTCGATGCCGCGGGCGAGCCCTTCGTAGCAGCCGGCACCATCACCCTAGCCGGCGAAGTAGCGGGGCTGCTCCGTTAACCCATCCCCTCATCGGTTGCGGTGAAATACGGACTGTTTTACAAGCCAGAAGCCTCAAACAGTCCGTATATCACCGCAACTTAAAAGTAGTCAATTTGGGACGGGGCTATTTTGACTACCCTGCTCCTCGAGTTGACTTGCTTGCCACGAAATGGGCTTATCTACTACGTTTTGGCGACTACTCTCGACCACACGGAAAATCGTGAAATCAAAATCGCAGGTAGACGGCTTGCTGATTTTTAAAAAAGACCCGCATGGTCGACCTATGCGGGTTAAACGTAGTAGATAGCCCGCTTTCGTGGTGAATCGTTGGCAGGATGCGGCAAAGGGACAGCCCCTTTGCCGCATTGCCTAGTCTAGGCGGACCGGATCGTGGGGGTAGGCGTTGAGAATCTCGACGCCGGACTCGGTCACCAGGGCCAAGTCCTCGATGCGGACGCCGGTGCGGCCGGGGAGATAGATGCCCGGTTCGATGGAGAACGTCATGCCTGGCTCTACGACCTGCTCGTTGACCAGCGAGACGTCGCCCGGTTCATGGTCCTGCAGGCCGATCGAGTGGCCCAGGCGATGCGTAAAGTACTTGCCGTAGCCCGCGTCTTCAATCACACCGCGCGCGGCACGGTCCAGGTCGCACATGCGCACGCCCGGCGCGATGAGCGCCTCGGCCGCCTCGTTGGCGCGGCGCGCGATATCGTAGATGCGCGCCGTTTCCTCGTCCGGCTCGCCCCAAAAGAACGTGCGCGTCATGTCCGAGCAGTAGTTGCGATGGCGTCCGCCAATGTCGAACAGCACCACGTTGCCGCGCTTGAGCACGGTGCCGTCGGGCTCGTGGTGCGGGTCGCCGGCGTTGGCGCCAAAGCTTACGATGGGAGGAAAGCTAAAGCCCTCGCAGCCGTGCTTGCGATACAAGCCGAGCATCTGGTCGGCGATTTCGCGCTCCGTCACGCCCTCGTGGACGAGTTTGATGGCATCGGCCATTACGGCGTCGTTAGCAGCTGAGGACACGCGCATGAGCTCCTGCTCGGCGGCATCCTTGTGGGTACGCGCGGCGGTGACGGCAAAGTCGCCCAGGAAAAACTCGCTCGCAGCATGGCGCTCCATGAGGGGCATCAAAAAGCCGGAGCGCATAACGGTATCGATGCCGAGGGGCTTGGCAGGATTGACCTCGCGTGCGATGGCGTCGGTTACGACGTCGGTATCGGTGTGGTAGGCGACGCGGGCATTGTCATACTCGGGCAGCTGATGCAGGGCGTTGACCAAGATCACGGGTTCGCAATCGCGCGCGAGCAGCACACCGCAAAAACGCTCGAACATATCGGCATAAAAGCCGGTTAGGTAATAGATCGACCACGGGTCGTTTACGAGCAGCTGTGCGCCGGGGTGCTGAGCCTCGAGCGCATTGAGCACGCGCGCCACACGCTGGTCATCGACATGTGCCATGAAACATCCTTTCGCTAGAGTGCCACCATGGTATCCCAAGCCCGGCACACAGGGACGTTCCTTTTATGCCGGCACCTGGGGACACTCCTTGCAAAAGCAGCTAAAAGAGCCCCGTCCCAAATTTGCTGCTTAGGCTGGGTCGATGTCCATGCTGGCGACTAGGTCAATGTTGGTGCCGAGAAGATCTTCCAGCACGACGTCGCCCATGCGGATGGGGGCGTCGACGACCAGGCCGCGGATGAGGTCCATCGCCTGGGCATGGAGTGCCAGCGGGATGGCTTCGGCCGTGCGCACGGGCAGCAGCGCCTCGTCGCCGCCGGATACGGCCACGGTGGTGGTAAGCACGCGCATGGGGCAGGTGAGCTCCTGATGCGCGAACTTATCGCCACGCGGACAGCTGTTGCCGGTTACGGAGCGCACCTCTACCACGGCGCCGTCTGCGCTGCGCTCGACCTCCACGGTCAGGAGGCACTCGGATGGGCAGGTGGTGCAGTTGAATTGCAGCGTTTCAATCGCGTTTGTGCTCATGACTCTACGCCTCCTCAACGGGGTCGACGGACAGGACAATCTCGTTAACACCCAGGTCGAGTGCGCGCTGAATTACCTTTGCCGGTAGTGGGAAGCTCTCCATTACGCTCGGTTTAAACGGGCGGACCTTGCCTGCAAACAGCTCCTCGTCGCCTGCCAGAATGCGCACGCGGGCGGCGTCGACCGGTCGGCGCACGCGGAAGTTGAGCTTGGTGAGTGCCACAGCCGTAATGCGTCCCGGCAGCGCGTATCCCGCGATACCGGCAGGGGAGACCGTGAGCTGGCAATTCGCGCCCGTCTCGACATCCGCGCTGCCACCCAGCGCGTACGCCGCCGCGGCCGCGCCGGCGCGCTCGGACTCGGTCGTTACATTGTCTGCCAGGTCGTGCACGTGCAGCACGTTGCCGCAGGCAAAGATGCCCGGCACGCCCGTTTGCAGGTTCTGGTCCACCACGGCGCCGCGCGTACGTGGGTCAAGCTCAACGCCCGCGCCTACCGAAAGCTCGTTTTCGGGAATCAGACCCACCGAAAGCAGCAGCGTGTCGCACGGAACAACGCGCTCGGTTCCCGGAATGGGTGCCAGGTGCTCGTCGACTTGGCTCACCTCGACGGCCTCCACGCGATCGTGTCCGATCACGCGCGTGACGGTGGTGGACAGGTGCAGCGGAATGCCAAAGTCGTCCAGGCAGTTCTTAACATTGCGACGCAGGCCGTTGGCGAACGGCATGAGCTCGTACACACCCTCGACCGAAATCCCCTCGAGCGTGCAGCGGCGCGCCATGATCAGCCCGATGTCGCCCGAGCCCAAAATGACGGCGCGCGAGCCGGGTTTGAGGTTCTCGATATTGATGTATCGCTGCGCTAGGCCGGCCGTAAACACGCCGGCGGGTCGGCTGCCGGGGATCTTGATCTCGCTGCGCGTGCGCTCGCGGCAACCCATGGCAAGGACGACCGCGCGCCCGATGAGCTGCAGCATACCGGTGGGGCTCATGAGCGTGACGGTGTGGACCGCGGCGTCTTCCGCGGACTCGCCCGAATCAACCCCTATCACCATGCTGTCCAAGAACAGCGCAATGTTGGTCGCGCGCACCTGGTCGATAAAGCGCTGCGCGTACTCGGGACCGGTGAGTTCCTGCTTAAAGTGCGACAGTCCAAAGCCCGGGTGAATGCACTGTCGCAGGATGCCGCCCAGATGCTGCTCGCGCTCCACGATGGCCACGCGCGCACCGGCCTTTTGCGCGGCAAGCGCGGCCGCCATGCCGGCGGGGCCGCCTCCGATGACGACCACATCGAAGGCCTGCGTGGGGACTGCCTCAACGGTATCGCTATCAATCGCGCTCGATCCGAATTCCGCCATCCTAGCGCACCCCCTTCAGCGGTCCCTCGACCAACCAAGATCCGGCATCTTCCAACAGCACTTCGCTGGGGTCGCAGCCCAGCTCGCGCGCCAGGATCGCCACCACACGGCTCTGGCAAAAGCCGCTCTGGCACCGACCCATGCCGGCACGGCAGCGGCGCTTGACGCCCTCGACCGAAACCGCGCCCGGCTGGCGTCGGATCGCGGCCACAATCTCGGCTTCGGGCACCGTCTCGCAGCGGCAGACGATTTGCCCCCAAGCGGGGTCGGATTCAATGAGCTCTTCCTTGCGCGCAAGCGGCACGCGGTCAAAGTCGTCCGGCGCGCGGCGAATCGGGTCCCAATCGGCCCTTTCGCGCAAAGCAACGCCCGCCTCGCGCATCACGCGCTCCATGCGCTCGGCAATGGCCGGCGCGCTCGCCACGCCCGGCGACTGAATACCTGCCGCCTGGAACAGCCCCGGCACCACGGCCGACTGTCCAATAAAGAAGTCGTTCGTTCCCTGAATGACCGGGCGCCCGCCGGCAAACGCGCGCACCACGCGGCGCGTGTCCAGGTCGGGCACCAGCTTGCGCGCGCCGGTCAGCAGCGCGTTTACATCGCTCGCATAGGTCTGCGTGTCGCCCGGCTCGCGCACGGCGGCCGTCGCGGTAATCACGGTGTTGCCATGAACGGTCCCCGTCACGATGACGCCTTTCGATATCGGCGTCGGAACGGGGTAGAGCGGCATGAGCGTGCGCGGCTCCTTGTCCAGCACCACGATGTTGCCCTGACGCCAGACCATATGGAACTCCTCGGCGCCCGCCATATGCGAGATGTCCGCGGCTCCGTTGCCCGCGGCGTTGATCAGGTAGCGGCAGCGCACGTTGCCAGCGGGGGTTGCCAACGTAAAGTGCGCGTCTCCGCCCGACCCCGCGACTTCAATCACCTTCACGGGTGCGGAGCGCATAAACGTCACCCCGTTGGCCACGGCGTTCTCCAGTGCGGCGATGGCAACCTCAAACGGGTCGACAAACCCAGTCGAGGGGCACCACAGCGCGCATGTCGCCTTGGTACTGGCGCGCGGTTCTAATTCGTGGATGCGGTCGGGTCCGACGATTGACAGCTCGGGCACCC
Source organism: Coriobacteriaceae bacterium AM113-163 (assembly GCA_027673765.1). Classification (GTDB taxonomy): domain Bacteria; phylum Actinomycetota; class Coriobacteriia; order Coriobacteriales; family Coriobacteriaceae; genus Collinsella. The sequence goes on along the minus strand of JAQDWB010000005.1, from coordinate 17,320 downwards.
CGTTGGCCAGGCCATTCTGGCGCAGCTTTTCCAGATGCGCGCGGTCCTCGTCGTTAATGCCCAACACCATCGACCCGGTGCGGCGGAACAGAAAGCCTAGCTCCTGCGCCCACGTACCGTACAACTCGCAGCCACGGGCGTTGACCTGCGCCTTTACGGTGCCCGGCGCCGGATCGTAGCCAGCGTGCACCAGGCCGCCGTTGGCCTTCGACGCGCCCAGCGCAATATCGTTGGCTGCCTCGACCACACAAATGGACAGGTCATAGCGCGCGAGCTGCCGCGCGATGGCGCATCCGGTGATGCCCGCGCCGACAATCGCGATATCAAACGTTTCTGTCACAGTGCCTCCCAGACAAGTTGACAGGCTGTCAATAGGACTATCTTACGGTCTGCACACCCCCGGTGCGGCGGCAATGCGGCGAACAGCCCCGCAACACCCGCCAACGGCAGACGAGGCGAGACCCGGTAACGTCGACAACCTCGTCTGCCGACAACTATGGAAACCGTTCGTCTCGATCTGTAACAGTTAGACGAGGATTTGGGTTCCAGATGTTACAGATTGAGACGTTAGTCTGGCGCCCCTTCCGTTCGTCTCGATCTGTAACACCTAGACCCGGATTCCGCTCCCACCTGTTACAGATTGAGATGTTTGTGTCCGCGCCAGCCCCGTACCCGGCCGTGGTCCCATATAAACAAACCCCGTGGTAAACTTGACCGGACTGTAAATATTCCGAAAGGTACACCTCAATGTCCAAATACATCAACGAGCTCATGTCACCGCAGCTTATGGGCGTCGTCTATGCCTTCGTGGGCTTTATCATCGCCCTGTACGTGCTGTCGGTCGTCTATGTGTTCATCGACGCTCGCCGCCGCGGCGCCAGCGCCTACGTGGCATGGGGCATCATCGCCCTCATCCCGTTTGTGGGCCTCATCGCCTACCTGGTCCTTCGCCCGCACTCCTACGCTGCCGACCGCGAGGAGCAGGAGCTGGACATGGCCCTGCGCGAGCGCCAGCTTGCCCAGTACGGCACCTGCCCGCAGTGCGGCGCGCCTATCGAGAAGGACTTTGTCGTGTGCCCGGTGTGCGACACCCAGGTTCGCAACGTGTGCCCCAGCTGCCATCGCCCGCTCGACGCGCACTGGAAGGTCTGCCCCTACTGCCGAACTCGCATCCAGTAACGCATCCATCGCCGGGCCGGCCGCAAGCCACGCGCGCCCCGCAGCCCCGCCCCCACACGATGAAGCATGCGTAGAAAATCGCCCGCCGTGCCATTAAGGTGCGGCGGGCGCTTGTATACCAAGGCAACCTGCCTATAATGATGCAAGTCAAAAACGCCGAGCGCATCGCACGCACTTGCATCAGGCATCCGAGAGGAGAAAACATACCCATGAAGGCACTCTACAATGACGGTTCGGTGGCCGAGCTCCCGCAGGACGAGGTCACGCACGTCATCCGCCACTCCGCCGCGCACATCATGGCGCAGGCCATCAAGCGCCTGTACCCCCAGGCCGACTTTGCCTACGGTCCTGCGACCGACAACGGCTTCTACTACGACGTCGACCTGCCCGAGGGCGTCAAGATCAGCGAGGACGACTTCCCCGCGATCGAGGCCGAGATGAAGAAGATCGTCAAGGAGAACCTCAAGTTCTCCGTGTACGAGAAGCCCCGCGCCGAGGCCATCGCCCTTATGGAGGAGCGCGGCGAGAAGTACAAGGTCGAGCACATTGGCGACCTGGACGACGACGCCCGCATCACCTTCTACCAGCAGGGCGACTACATTGATATGTGCGTCGGCCCCCACATCTGCTACACCAAGGCGCTCAAGGCCTTTAAGCTCACCGGCGTCTCGGGCGCCTACTGGAAGGGCGACAAGGACAACAAGATGCTCACCCGCATCAACGGCGTCGCCTTTGCCACCAAGGAAGAGCTTGACGAGCACATGCACATGCTGGAGGAGGCCAAGAAGCGCGACCACCGCAAGATCGGCCGCGAGATGGACCTCTTTATGATGCGCGACGAGGCCCCCGGCTTCCCGTTCTTCCTGCCCAACGGCATGATCCTTAAGAACACGCTGCTTGACTACTGGCGCGAGATCCACCACAAGGCCGGCTACGTGGAGATCTCCACGCCGCTCATCATGAACAAGCAGCTGTGGAAGACCTCGGGACACTGGGACCACTACAAGGACAACATGTACTCCACCGTCATCGACGACGAAGAGTACTGCATTAAACCCATGAACTGCCCGGGCGGCGTGCTGGTGTACGCCTCCAAGCCGCATTCCTACCGCGAGCTGCCCATCCGCGCCGGCGAGATTGGCCTGGTGCACCGCCACGAGCTGCGCGGCGCCCTGCACGGCCTGTTCCGCGTGCGCTGCTTTAACCAGGATGACGCCCACCTGTTTGTGCGTCCCGACCAGCTGACCGACGAGATCGTGGGCGTGGTCAACCTCATCGACTCCGTGTACCAGAAGTTTGGCTTTAAGTACCACGTTGAGCTTTCCACCCGCCCCGAGGACTCCATGGGTTCGGACGAGGACTGGGCTCGCGCCGAGGAGGGCCTGCGCACCGCTCTGGAGAAGCTGGGCATGGACTACGAGGTCAACGAGGGCGACGGCGCCTTTTACGGCCCCAAGATCGACTTCCACCTGGAGGACTCGCTCGGCCGTACCTGGCAGTGCGGTACCGTCCAGCTCGACTTCCAGATGCCGCTCAACTTTGACCTGGAGTACGTGGACGCCGACGGCACCAAGAAGCGTCCCATCATGCTGCATCGCGTGTGCTTTGGTTCCATCGAGCGCTTTATCGGTATTCTGATTGAGCACTTTGCGGGCAAGTTCCCCACCTGGCTGGCTCCCGTTCAGGTCAAGGCACTTCCGGTTTCCGAGAAGAGCCGCGACTACGCTCACGAGGTGTGCGCCAAGCTGGAGGAGGCCGGCATCCGCGTGGTCTGCGACGACCGCGACGAGAAGATCGGCTACAAGATCCGCGAGGCCCGCAGCATCGACCGCGTGCCCTACATGCTCATCCTGGGCGAGAAGGAGGTCGAGGCCGGCAACATCTCCGTCCGCGATCGTTCCAACGAGACCGTTCAGATGAGCGTTGACGAGTTTGTGGCCAAGGTGCTCGAGGAGATCAAGACCCGCGCCTAAGGCAAACTTCACAACAATTAACAAAGGCGACCGTCCACACAGGGCGGTCGCCTTTTTTCATGCCCGAATAAAAAAGCCGCTGGTTAAGCGGCTTTTTTTGTTGCACAAAAAGGTACAGGTTTTTGTAGAGGGGTATGGAGATGTACCTACTAGCAGTACATTTTGCGTAATCTGGGCAAACGCTGATTAATTGCTCGTATAATGTCGTCTGTCGAAAGATACAAAAACCTGTACTTTTGCGACTGCGCCTAGCTGCGAGCGAGAAGCCTGTTCTAAACGCCCCTGCATTTGCGTGCATCGCAAAGCAAAAAGAGGGGGGGACGATAACATGGAACAGACGGCACGGCGCCAAGAGCAGCTGCCGGGCGCATTTAACGGTGTCACCACCAACAGCCAGCACGGCCGCGTCCGCTGGTATCTGGTCCACACCCCCAATGGAAAAGAGCGCGAGACCTGTGAAAAGGTTCGCTGCATTATCCCGCACAACCTTATGCAGGACGCTTTTGTGATGCAAAAGGAGTTCTGGTTTAAGCGGGACGGCGCCTGGTCGCTCCAAACCAAACCCATGTACAAGGAATATTTCTTCGTCGCCACGCACGATGCCGCCGCGCTCGATAGGGCCCTGGCTCAGTTGAGTTTTGGCTGTCGCATCGCCGGCAGTAGGGAGCGGGCGTATATGTCCATGCCGGATGATGCGCAGGATTGGTACCGCAGCGTGCTGGATGCTGACGGCGTGGTGCGCAACAGCGTAGCGCGCATAGATGACGGCGTGTTGCACATAGAGCAGGGGCCCTTGGTGGGGCAAGAAGCCCGTGTAAAGAAGATCGACCGTCATAAGCGCTGGTGCCTGGTAGACGTGGGCGAAGGCGACTCCACATTTAGGGAGCTGCTGCCGCTCGACGTGCCCAGCAAAACGTAAGGGAGACGTTGCACTAGCAAATTACTTGATTTTGGATTCATAGATGGGGGGGGGGGGGGTTCCTGGGGACAGGAACGTAAGTTTTATTGTGGCTGCTAATAAAGAAGTGACAGAGAGCAATGCGCCCGCGGGGGCAGCGCTGATTGCTCAGGCTATGGACCAGCGTGAATGCACCGGTCGATATAAGGCTGTGCAATCCATCATGGACTGGGACAACTCGCGCCTGGCCTACCGTGCCGTCAAGCGCGCGTTCGACATCGTGTTCAGCGGCTGCGTGCTGGCCGTCATTGCCGTGCCGAGTCTGGTGCTTGCCGCGGCAATCCGCCTGGAGAGCGAGGGCAACCCGTTCTACAGTCAAATTCGCGTGGGCCAGACCCACCGCGACGGCAGCCTGTCCACCTTCCGCATGTGGAAGTTCCGCAGCATGTACAGGGACGCCGACGAGCGCCTCGCCGAGCTCAAGGGGCAGAACGAGATCGCCGGCGCCATGTTCAAGATGAGGGAGGACCCCCGCGTCACCAAGATCGGCAGGTTCATCCGCAAGCATTCCATCGACGAGTTTCCGCAGTTCGTCAACGTGTTCCTGGGGCAGATGTCCGTCGTGGGCCCGCGCCCGCCGCTGCCTAACGAGGTGGCCGAGTACACAGAATTCGACCTGCAGCGTCTGGCCGTCAAGCCCGGCATCACCGGCTGGTGGCAGGTGACCGACCGCAATTCAACGGGTTTCGACGGAATGGTCCAGCGCGACCTTGAGTACATAGCCAAGCGCGGCGTCATCACGGATCTCAAGATCGTTCTACTCACTGTCGTCGAGGTAATTACGGGAAGCGGGGCGTGCTAGTGTCAGCCGGCAATCGTTATCCAATTCTGAACACGTATGTAAACGCCATCTCGCTTGACGAGACGGTGGATGAAATCGATAAGATCATCGCGAGGGGCGTTCCGACCCAGCATGTCGTAATCAACGCCTCCAAGGTCAACCTGATGGAGGCGGATCCCGAGCTCGCGTCAATCGTCAACGAATGCCCCCTGATCAACGCCGACGGCGCCTCGATCGTCTGGGCGGCGAAAAAGCTGGGGGTTCCTCTCGGGGAACGCGTCACGGGCATCGACCTGTTCCAGAGGCTTGTCGGGCTGGCGTCCGAGAAGGGCTACCGCATCTACCTCTTCGGGGCGAAGGAAGAGGTGGTCACCAAGGTCAAAGCGATTTTCGAGGACAGGTACCCGGGCATCCAGATCGCAGGGTATCGCAACGGCTACTTCACCGAGGCGGACGAGCCCCAGATCGTATCCGATATGGCCGCCTCGGGAGCCGACATGATGTTCGTCGCTTTCTCCTCTCCCAAGAAAGAGTACTGGGTCCACAAGTACATCGACCAGATCGGAATCCCCTTCGTCATGGGCGTCGGCGGCAGCTTCGATGTTGTTGCCGGCGTAACCGACCGAGCTCCGACGTGGATGCAGAAGCACGGCCTGGAGTGGCTCTACCGCTTCATCCAGGAGCCCGGAAGGCTGTGGAAACGCTACATCATCGGCAACCTAAAATTCGTCGCCCTCACGTATAAATACAAGTTCGCTAAGAAAGGTGAATAGCAATGGTTAACGTTATCGGTCTCGGCTACATCGGCCTGCCCACCGCCCTCATGATGGCATCCCACGGCGTGGAGGTCGTGGGCACGGATTACAACGAGGAGCTCGTCGCCACGCTCAACGCCGGCAAGACTACCTTCAAGGAGGAGGGCCTGGACGAGCTGTTCGCCGACGCCCTGAAGTCCGGAATCAAGTTCTCCACCGACTACCAGGTCTGCGACACCTACATCGTCTCGGTCCCCACTCCCTACGACAAGCTAGACAAGAAGATCGACCCCTGCTACGTCGTGGCGGCCTGCAAGACCGTCCTCGAGGTCGCGCCCGAGGGCGCCGTGCTCGTAGTCGAGTCCACCGTCTCGCCCAACACCATCGACCGCTTCGTTCGCCCGCTACTCATAGAGGCCGGCCGCGAGGACGTCAGGCTCGTCCACGCCCCCGAGCGCATCATCCCGGGCAACATGGTCTACGAGCTGCTGCACAACAACCGCACCATCGGCGCCGACGACCCCGAGGTGGGCGAGGCCGTGGCGAAGGTCTACGCCAGCTTCTGCCAGGGCGAGATCTCCGTCACCGACATCCGCACCGCCGAGATGACCAAGGTCGTCGAGAACACCTTCCGCGCGGTGAACATCGCCTTCTCCAACGAGCTCGCCAAGATCTGCCGCATCGGCGGCATGGACGTCGCCGAGGTCATCCGCATCGCCAACAAGCACCCGCGCGTGAACATCCTCAACCCCGGCCCGGGCGTCGGCGGCCACTGCATCCCGGTCGACCCGTGGTTCCTGGTCGGCGACTACCCCGAGACGGCCAACTTTATCCGCCTCGCCCTTCAGACCAACGCCTCCATGCCCGAGTACGTCATGCACCGGGCCCATGAGGTCATGGCGGAGCGCGGCATCGCTGACGCCTCCAAGGTCGGCATCTACGGCCTCACCTACAAGGAGAACGTCGACGACGTCCGCGAGTCCCCGACGCTGCAGATGCTCGAGTCCATGTCCGAGCACCTCTGCGCGGGCTCCGTCAAGGTCTACGACCCGTGGGTCGAGCGCGACGAGGTTCCCGGCCAGGTCCATTCCATGGAGGAGTTCCTGGACGGTCTGGAGATGGTGATCGTGATGGTCGGCCACTCCCAGGTCACGGACAACCCCGGCATCTTCGGAGAGCGCGTCCTCATCGACCCGCGCAACGTCTGCGGCGACGGAGAGAACGTCTACAAGCTGTAAGTCCATGTGACTCTTCAGGAGAAATCGTTTTGAAGAAGGTAATGCTCGTCTTCGGCACCCGCCCGGAGGCAATCAAGATGTGCCCGCTCGTCAACGAGCTCAAGGCGCGTACGGATGAGTTTAAGACCGTCGTGACCGTGACCGGCCAGCACCGCGAGATGCTGGACCAGGTTCTGCGCGTCTTCGACGTGACTCCCGACCACGACCTGGCGATCATGAAGCCGGGCCAGACGCTGTTCGACGTGACGTGTGACGTGCTGGTCAAGCTCAAAGCTGTCCTCGAGGACGAGAGGCCCGACGTGGTCCTGGTCCACGGTGACACCACGACCAGCTTCGCCGCGGCGCTCGCGTGCTTCTACCTGCAGATCCCCGTGGGGCATGTGGAGGCCGGCCTGCGCACGCACGACATCTACAGCCCCTGGCCGGAGGAGTTCAACCGCCAGGCGGTCGACATCGTGAGCGAGTACTACTTCGCGCCCACGGAGGCGAGCAAGCAGAACCTGCTCGGCGAGGGCAAGCCCGAGTCCGGGATCTGGGTCACCGGCAACACCGGCATCGACGCACTGCGCACCACCGTGCGCGAGGGCTACTCCCACCCCGAGCTCGATTGGGCCGAGGGCTCCCGCCTCATCCTCATCACGGCGCATCGCCGCGAGAACCTGGGCGAGCCCATGCACCGCATGTTCCGCGCCATCCGCCGCGTGATGGAGGAGCACCCCGACACCAAGGCGATCTACCCCATCCACATGAACCCGCTCGTCCGCAAGGCGGCACACGAGGAACTGGACGGCTTCGACAGGCTCCACATCATCGACCCGCTCGAGGTGCTCGACTTCCACAACTTCATGGCGGCGAGCCACCTCATCCTCACCGACTCCGGCGGTATCCAGGAGGAGGCCCCGAGCCTGGGCAAGCCGGTGCTCGTCATGCGCGACACCACCGAGCGCCCCGAGGGCGTGGCCGCCGGCACGCTGAAGCTCGTCGGCACCGAGGAGGACGTCATCTACCGCGAGTTCAGCCGCCTGCTCTCTGATCAGACCGAGTACGAGGCCATGAGTCATGCCTCGAACCCCTACGGTGACGGGCATGCGAGCGAGCGAATTGCTGACGTTATTGGAGGTAAATAGTGAAGCTAAAAAAGAGGTTTACTCTTTCTCTTAAAAACAACCTGCGCTTCATTCCTGATGAGGCATATATGCGTCTCTACTTCAAAGCCAAACTTCATTACGAGCCTGATTTCGAGTGTCCTAAGACATTCAATGAGAAGCTGCAGTGGTACAAGCTTAACTACCATAATCCAGTTTTGACTCAGCTCGCAGATAAATATGGCGTGCGCTCTTTCGTCGAACAACGTATTGGGTCCGAGTATCTTGTGCCACTTTTCGGTGTTTTCAATGCAGCTGAAGAGATCGATCTCGATAAATTGCCGGAGAAGTTTGTGCTTAAATGTACTCACGACTCGCAGAGCACATTTGTTTGCACGGATAAGTCGAATTTTGATTTTGTTGAGGCCAAGAAACGTCTGAATGTTGCCTTGCATAGAAACTGGTATTGGCAGGGCAGGGAGTGGGCTTATCTCGGTATCACGCCTCGCATTGTGGCGGAAGCATTTCTTGATGAACCTGGAAGAGCGACTCCGACTGATTACAAATTCTATTGTTTTGACGGTAAGGCAGCTCTTGTTCAGACGGACGCCGATCGTTTCACTAATCATGAAATGCAGTACTTTTCTACTGAATGGGAGCAGCGTGGCGATATCGACCATGAGGTATCTGAGCATGAGCCTACTGTAAAGCCCGAGAACTACGAACTTATGCTTGAGCTTTCCGAGAAACTCTCTGATGGTTTCCCTCACGTGCGGGTTGACTGGTACAACATTAGCGGTAAACCTTACTTTGGCGAGATGACTTTCTATACCGGAGGCGGATACGATCCCTTCTATGCACTAGAGGAGCAACCCGATAGACTTGACCGAGAGCTTGGCGATTTGTTTGTTTTGCCAACTGTTTCCCATTTAGAAAAGTACTGCGATTGGTCTTGCCCTTCTTCTAAAAGATCTTTAGGTGCTGATAATGCCTAAAGTGTTGATGATTGGCCCGAGTCTTGATGCTATGGGTGGCATCTCCACGGTTGAAAACAACATTATGAAGTGGTCGAATCGTAACGAAGGTTCAATAGAATTCATTTCGACAACTGCTGAGGGCGGGAAGTTCAAGAAGCTCTCCATTGCCCTTGTGGCTTATATGAAATATCTCAGCAGGCTCAACGCGTGCGATCTCGTACATGTGCATATGGCGTCTCGTGGCAGCTATCGCCGAAAAAAGATCTTCATGAGGGCGGCCTTCTTTCGAAACAAACCCGTTCTTCTCCATCTGCATGGTAGCGAGTTCGGTGTTTGGTTTGACGAAGAATGTAGCGAGGCTGAGAGACGCGATATCTCGCATTCCTTTGAATGTTGCTCAAAGGTGGTCGTTCTGTCGGAGGAGTGGAAGGAATTCCTTCTAAAAAGGCACATCTGTTCCTTGGATCGTATCGTGGTGGTGCATAACGCCGTTGACGTTCCTGAGGTTAACGCTATTGATTATTCGTGCAATACGGTTTTGTTCATGGGGCGTCTTGATGCGCGCAAGAGTCCGGATTTACTTTTGCGCGCTGCTAAGCGCGTTCTTAAGACTCATCCCGATGCGCGTTTTGTCTTTGGCGGAGACGGGGATGTGCCAGCATATGAACAACTGGCGGATGAACTTGGAATTGGTGACAGGTGCAGCTTTATAGGCTGGGCTAAAGGTGAAAAAAAAGACGAAGCCTTTCGCAACAGTAGCATGTTCTGCCTTCCTTCGAAGAATGAGGGCATGCCTATGAGTGTGCTTGAGGCAATGTCGTACGGACTTGCTACCATTGCGACTCCTGTCGGGGGTATTCCACAAGTCATTACTGACGGCGTAGACGGAATTATGTTTCCAGTTGATGATGTTGATGCGTTGGCCACTAAGCTCGAGAATCTCATGAGCGATATCTCTTACAAGGAAATGATTGGAATTCAGGGACGAGCTCGCATAAAAGATGCCTTTTCCCTTACGGCGTTTATGAACCGGCTTGGCATGGTTTACGAAGATATTTGCCGGTGAGACTCGCTTTCTTGGGCGATATTGGAGACCCGTCAGACTCCGTTTCTTATTTCCAAGTTGCACATTTAGGAGCGTGACGATGGATAAGACTATTCATTACTGCTGGTTCGGAGGCAATCCGCTCTCTGAGACTGCTGTGAGGTCCTTGGCTTCGTGGGAGAAGTTTGCGCCTGGGTTTGAGGTCAAGCAGTGGAATGAGGATAACTTCGACTTCGCATCATGCTCTTGGTCAAGGGGCGCGTATGCGGCGGGCCTCTGGGCATTTGTGTCGGACTACGCTCGCTTTAAGGTCTTGTATGAGTACGGCGGCATCTATATGGATATCGGCAGCGAGCTCATACGAGACATATCGCCTCTCATGGAAAGCATTCCTTTCACTGCAATCGAAGAATCCTCGTTGACTGCCACCACCGGCTTGATTGTTGCTGTTGAGCCTCATGACCCTGTAATTCGCGCATGCGTGGAACGATATGAGTCGATGGAGTTCTCCTGTGATCCTGATTTTCTCGACAAGATCACGGTGAATGAGGTATTCACTGCTGAGCTTCAAAAAATCGGCTTTGAACGCGTGAATAAAGAGCAGCATTTCGGTGGCTGGCTTGCCTTGGACTCCAAAGCGTTCAACCCCGTTTACGGTTTCGGCGGTTATCACATCAAGCGTGAAACGTACAGCATCCATCGCTCTTCGGGAAGCTGGGTTGAGCCCAAATATCGCATCAAGCGGAAGGTTGTGCGTAAGTGTTCCCCTTTCATTGGGCGAAGGCTTTCGCAGATTTTGGGTCGAATTCTCATGGAGCTTAGTGACGGTGGCTTGGTTGTAGGAACTAAGAGAATCTTTGGCGTTGTTCGCGAAAAGATTGCTAGAGGAGAGAGAAGTTAGAGTGGACGTATTCGCTAAAGATACTTATCACTATTTCGGTACGCAAGGCGTAAAGCTCGGCCGGTTATTAGGTGATTTTGGCTACCGCTATGTTTTCTATCTAAGGATGTGTCAGGCAGGGGGTTTGCGAAAACTCCTCTTCACGCTTCCGAGGAAACATCTTTCCAGGAAGTGTGGACTCGAGATTTCGCCATCAACTCAAATTGGTGAAGGCTTCTACATTGGTCACCCTTACGGCATTACTGTAAACGCCGGCGCGAAGTTCGGCCGTAACGTGAACATCCATAAGGGATGCACCATCGGCCAAGAAAACCGTGGCCATAGAAAGGGCGTCCCTACGATTGGTGACCGCGTATATCTCGGAATTAACTCGACGGTTGCAGGTAATGTGACCATTGGAAACGATGTCTTTATTGCCTCCAATACCTTTGTTAACCAGGATATTCCCGATCATTCGATAGTCATTGGCAACCCGTGCAAGATTATCGAAACCGATAACGCTACTGAAGGTTACATCATCAATTTGGTTTAACGAGCTTGCGAATAGTTAGGCGGTAAGATATTGAAACGCATAGGCATCCTCACATTTTCGAATACCGTAAATTATGGTGCTTCGCTACAAGCATGTGCTCTGCGCAGGACCGTGATGTCGTTGGGCTGCGACTGCGAAGTGCTCAATTACAGCAATAAGGAACTCGATGATCGAGAGTTGGGTACGTGCTTCTCGTTCAATCCTTCGGATGCCGTTCGCTATTTCCTTCGCAGGGGTTTTGAGCGCCAGAGGCTTAATTCGTTCAGTCGATTTGCTAAGCGCAATCTAAGCCCTACGGGAAAGCTGGATAAGCAAGCTCTTATTGATAGAGCCAAGAGCCTCGACTGCGTCCTCATTGGCAGCGATCAGGTTTTCAATCCTCGGGTTAATGGGCATGACCCAGTCTTCTTGGGTGAAGGCATCGCTGAAGTTACAAAGGTCGCGTCTTATGCTGCCAGTCTGGGAGATGCGACGGCGGAATCCATTTTGGCATGCGATGAAGGCGCGGCCGACAGGCTGGCAAAGTTCACTGGTCTTTCCGTTAGGGAACCGAGCTCTATGGAGGTCCTTAGCGAGATGGGGCTCGAATCTGTATTTATGCCTGATCCGACCCTGCTTCTTACGGGCGATGACTGGTCGGCGTTAGCCTCAGATGACGGCTTGGATACGATACCTCAATCCTATGTTCTGCTTTATACGCTTAACTCTGAGCAAAAACTCGTGGATCGAGCTAGGAAGATCGCCAGCGAGCTCGGCGTTCCTGTCGTCTGCATTCATTACAACACGAAGAAATTCCCCGGCATGATTAACGTGAGGGGTATCGGTCCGGCTGCTTTCTTGAAGCTTGTTAGTGAGGCGTCGTTTGTTTGCACGGACTCCTTCCACGGCGCCTGCTTCTCCATGAATTTCAATAAGTCGTTTGTCGTTAAAACGTCGGACTCCGCCGTTCAGAGTAACGTCAGGATTACAGACCTGCTCGCACGTTATGGAATTGAGGGTTGTCTGTATCGAGACGAGGTCGTTACTTCGGCTGTTGACTATGGTCATGCAAACCAGACCCTCTCACATGACCGTGATACAGCGCGTGCCTTTATCGCTCGCTGCATTGGATTGTAGGTGTCGTTTCTGGCTTATGTTTGCAAAGAATACTTTTTGGAACTTGGTCTACCAGTTGACCGCTATCGTTGCCGGCTTCCTCGTCCCAAGGGCGATTATTGGCGTATATGGATCCGAGGTTAACGGTCTGGTGACCTCTCTAACTCAGTTTATTGGTTATTTCGCACTTGTCGAAGCTGGTATTTCTGGTGCGGCGACCTTCGCTCTATATAAGCCTATTGCTAAGGGCGACTGGGATGGGATTAACGTCGTGGCTTCGGCCTCGAAGGTCTTTTATCAGAAGTCGGGCATGTTGTTTCTTGTCTTGCTGGTTGGCCTTTCGGTCGTTTATCCCATATTTGTCTCGGTAGGTTCGCTTGCGCCTTGGGAGATCATGGTGCTTACCTTCCTGTTGGGTGCCAAGATCGTCGTGGATTTCTTTTCCCTCGCCAAGTACCAAGTTTTCCTTACCGCCGATCAAAAGAACTGGCTCATTCAACTCGCATCGACGGTCTTCACGCTGGTTAACACGGCCGTCATTTTCTTGTTTGCCTATCTCCATGCTCCTGTTGTCGCTGTCTATGCGTTGGCTCTCTCTGCGGTTTTTGCGCGCAGCCTGATTCTCGCTCTGTATACACGCCGCCATTATCCGAAGCTCAATTGCAAGGTTGATTACGGTGACTATCAGCTACCCCAGAGATGGGATGCGTTGTTTCTCCAAATCTTGGGAGCCGTTCAGTCGGGCGCGCCCGTTATTTTGGCGACCTTCCTCTGTAGGAGCATGAGTGAAGTTAGCGTTCTTGCTGTTTACATGCTCGTATCTACGGGGCTACAGATGATTCCGAATGTCCTTGGTACAGGGCTTCAGGCGCTCTTTGGTCGACAGATTGCTGAGGGAGACTACGAGGGTCTTCGGTCTTCCTATAAGCCATATCGAGCGCTTGTGTACGCAGTCTCCGCTGTGGCATGCGGATGTGCTTTTTCATTGATTATGCCGTTTGTTGATTTGTATGCAGGCGGGTTTCACGATGCAAATTACCACAATGTCCTGCTCGGTTTCCTCGTCGTCCTAAATGTTTTTCTCTATCATGGCAAGTCGTCCCAGGGCCTACTTGTAATTGCTGCTGGCATGTACCGTGAGACTAGGGCGCAGACCTGCTTGCAGGCTGCACTCATTATCGTCTTGGGTATCCCACTCACAATGCGTTTTGGGGTCGTCGGCACAATTGCTGCGTCCTGCGTATCCAATCTATACCGCGTGATTGACCTTTTGCTCTACGAGCCTCGTAAAATCTCGAAGGACTCTCTTTCGAGTTCGTTTTGGTCGTTTGGCGTGTATGTATTACAGACCGTTCTCGTGGCCATGCCTGGCTATCTACTGTCTTGCTTCGCTGGAAGTTGGACAGGATGGATTGCGGTCGCCATCGGTCTTGTCATTTGGGGCGCAGTCGCCGCATGCGCGACGCTCTATTTCTTCGACAGGCCTAGCTATAGTTCGATTATTGGTCGTTTTATGAGGATTAAATAGGATGAATTATTTCAGCGCGTCTAGGGCCGGTGTTGAGTCTTGCTCTGAGTTAGAGCGACGCTTTTCCCTAAATGATGGGTCCATGGTGTTCATTCCACTGCTCTTTTACGCCTTTTTCTGCCAATCGCTCGCTGCTTCTGCGCTTGCACTCGATGTCTGCCTCCTGCTATCTGCTACGGCGTTTCTCCTGCATTTTGTGACTAACAGAAGATTTGCTTGCAAAAGATTTGGCCTTGAGCTGGCTTGGGCACCTTTCTTTGTGCTGTTCTTTATTCATAGTTTGATATACGGTGTGGCTAATTTAACCCTGCTCGTAGTTTATACGCTTCTATTTCTGTGCATGTATGTTGCGGCAGGCGAGCGATCCTGGGTCACTTCATGCCTTAGGGTTCTTGTCGCCTTTGCAGCATTTCATGCGTTCTGCACCATCGTCTTCTGGCTAGTCCCCGCACTTTATCTGCCAGTTAAATCTGCCTTCTTTTCAGGTAGCTATATGGCTAGGGACTATCGCTCTGGCTTCACGGCGCACTACAGCACTAATTCGATTTATTTGAGTTTGGGTCTCGTCTCTTGGGCCTGTGGTCTTGCTGGTAGCAGGGAAAAGGTTCGGATTAAAGATTTGATGCTGAGCCTGATGCTCTTGCTTGCGCTTTTTCTGACTACTAAGCGGGGTCCTTTGGTTGCATCCGTTGCTGCTATCGTCATCTCGTGTCTGTTCGTAAATAGAAAGAAGCTTACCGGGACGATGCTCAAGACCTTGGTTGTTGCTGCAATCGCTGTAATAGCTGTCGGCGTTCTTGCTACGTTTGTTCCCGCTGTTCAGGCGACTCTTGAGAGGTTTATTGAGCTTTCAGATGATGAAACGGGCAATGGCAGAAGCTATTTGTACGATTGCGCTTGGAGTATGTTTTATGCAAAACCCTTACTTGGTTGTGGTTGGGGGACTTATTCCAAGTATGTTGCCACTACCTCCCTTGGTGCAATGTACAGCAATCTTGGCTTTTCGTCGATGAGTGCTCACAACGTATACCTTCAGTTGCTCGCCGAGACGGGTGTGATTGGCCTTGCGGCTTTTGTTGTGCCTGCGTTTCTCTCCATCCTTGCAGCCATGCATCGATCTGAATCTCTTTTAGAGGAAGGTCCTTATGGGGACTCCTTTTGCTTGTGGGCCTGTTTGGGTGTTCAGATTTTCTTTCTAATTTATTGCTTTTCAGGCAACCCTTTATACGATCCGCAGTGCTACATACCGTATTTCATTTCATGTGTGGCGGCGTTTGCTATTTGCGGCTCAGACAAGATGATTCTTAACGATAGGGAGGGATTCCATGGATATCTGCAAAGATAGTCAACGCTGTACCGGGTGCTCTGCGTGTCTGTCTGTGTGTCCTCGATCGGCGATTCAGATTGTAGAAGACTCTCATGGGTTTTACCGTCCGAAGATTGACGAATCAAAATGTGTTGAGTGCGGTTTGTGCCAGAGGGTATGTCCGGCTAATGGTTTGACGAGCGACGATCTGAAGATGAACTCTCGTCGGGTATTGGCTTATCAGGCTGACGACGCCGAACGCGCAAAAAGTTCCTCGGGTGCCGCGTTTTGGGCCTTGGCTACTTACGTCCTAAATAATGGCGGCGTCGTTTACGGCGCTTGCTTCGATGAAGATTTCCGCGTTGTTCAGCGGCGTTGTGCCTCTGTTGACGACGCGCAATCTTGTCGAGGCTCAAAATACTCACAGGGCTTCGTTGGCTCTTCATATGTCGAAGCATATAACGACTTGAAACAAGGTCTTGACGTGCTCTACAGCGGAACCCCATGCCAAATTGCGGGTCTTAGGAGTTTTCTGTCTAAGAAAAACTATTCCGGACAGTTGGTTACCTGCGATTTAATCTGCCATGGCACACCTAGTAATCGTATGTTCCGCGAATACATTTCCTTTTTGGAAAAAAAGTCCGGAAAGAAGGTCATCGAATATTTTCATCGCCCCAAGGACAGAGGTTGGGGAGTCCATGTCGAGAAGGCTCTCTTGGACGACGGCACTGCTCTCTATGACACGATTGAATCTAATACTTGGCGAGATGTGTTCTATAGCAATAACGCTTTAAATTCCAGCTGTTATAACTGCGCCTATACCGACGTCAACAGGGTTTCCGACTTTACTCTTGCTGATTTTCTTGGCGTCGATCGAGTTCGCAAAGGTTTTAATGATCATAAGGGACTTTCTGTTGTTATGGTTAATAGTGAGCTAGCCGAGCGTATTGTCGCATCTGGTGTATTTGAGCCCGGCGTAACAGATATATCTCTTGAAGAGGTGCTGCCCGGTAATCCGATGCTGGAGAGGTCGTCCTCTCCGCAGGGTAACGTTGATGGTTTCTGGAAGGCTTATGAGCATAAGGGGTTCGAGGGCACTGCTCGGTTTGTTGGCGCCTACGGCTTCGTGAAATCTCTCAAGACTCTTGTGAAACAGCTTATTAAAAGGAAATAGTTACTAGGGGCGTTTCTCTTGAATTTAATGGACTTTGTTGAGCATGTGGCGACCTGGATTTATGTCCGGGGTAAGTTGGCGTTTCTTGCAGGGAGATTCCCTGGCCAGATAACCATGACGAAGGCTTTCAGGCGACCGTTTTATTGTCGCGTATCGGATAAAGGCGTTATTAGCGTCGGTGAACGAACGTCTTTCAATTACGGTTGCGTCCTGATTGCTCATGAACGAATTGAGATTGGTAGAGGCTGCCTATTTGGTCCAAACGTCCATGTGTATGACTTCGACCACGGTATGTCGCAGGATGGGATCATGTATCGGGACCAGCCGACTACGACAGCGCCCGTGCATATTGGCGACAACGTCTGGCTTGGCGCGAATGTCGTGGTGCTTAAAGGTGTAGCCATTGGCGATAATGCGGTCATCGCTGCGAATAGCGTTGTTTCTAAAGATGTACCCGCGAATATGCTATTTCACGAAAAACGGGATCTAGTTTACAGAGAGCTTCGATAGGTTGCTGGATTGGCTTTCAATTCACGATGTACGCTGATCCGATAAAGCAGTATTGATAATGGCTTAATTGGATTAAAGCGTGCTTGCATTAGGGGTATCGGCTTGGGTCGATACCCCTTTTTAACCGGTTTGAAACCGCATCACTGGTAACGTCAAGTTTTTTGGAAATTGACAACCACATGACGGAGCACGGTCCGCGCTCTGTCATGTGGTCTCTGGCGGCTAAGCAGCGAATCACAGACGGGTACCGTCAAGATTCTTTCGCAAATTGATCGAGGCGGCC